>DJJW01000022.1:93210-96539 GCA_002434335.1 Lachnoclostridium sp. UBA6558
TGCACTTTTTCTCTGGTCATATGCCAGAGCTGGATCAATGTCTTTTACTATGTAACCTTTTTCAATCAGCCAGACAGCTAAACTTCTGCTGTAGCCGTATGCATTCTCCAATCCATAAATGGGTTCAAGCCCAAGATGATTGGACTTTCTGTTTACCTTTTCTGCCAACTTTTTAAATTCACTGGGCTTGTTTTCAATGACAACTACCTCTAACTTTTCATTCCAGCAGTTCACCATCACTGCGGTATGACTTTCCTTATGCAGGTCAATCCCCACATAAAGCAAGTTTTCCCTTTTCTGCAATTCTCTCCCTCCAGATCTTGTTTCCAACCGATCAGTTCCTGTACTGGCAACCTCAGATGACAGCGTTAACTTTTTGCGAGTCCGCAAGGGGGCGACAGCCAATCTACAACAAACCAATGGGAGGATGGACAAGTTATTTCTTTTATTGGTTGTTGATGTTAACTCTGTATGGAATGGATTGCAAGTCATTTCTGGATTTATTTTTGAGAGATGGAACGTCAGAAAAAAGAACAGAAAAGGGAGCTACAGAAAGAGTATTCCCCCCTGTAACCCCCGGCAGCACCATTTTACCATAGAACCTGTTTGATGTAAATTCATGGTTCACCATGAACCATAGGGTAGATGATCTGGCTAATTTTCTGGTGGAACAGAATCAATAGACCACTTTAGGTTTGCCCGGTGTCGCAAATAATTGCCCCTGTGTGACCTTTAAAACCGATGGTAGAACATATAATGCCATTCAGGCAAAAAAACACCTCGTTGGGCAAAATTGAAAAACATAGGATTTTCCCTTTGCACCTAATAACTGTTTGAATTGCTATTGCCTCCTGTTCGTCTTCTGGTTGCTTTTTCAGAAAAATGTCGCATATAGGCCAGTTTTTTATATCCCTCAAGTCGCGCAATCGCAACCATTTATAAATTCCTGAACTGAAAAATTCTTGCCCTATTTTCCTACAAAAGCAGGGATGAACCATGGGGTCGAAAATGATGCAGGATAAAGAGCCGGGGTCAAAAACTTCCCCGACTCGGCTTACATCAGCCCGCAATGCGAACTGAGAGGATTTATCATAGGGGTCGGATATTCGGCATTGGGGTCGTAATCGGAGTCACACTTGCAGGGAATGCCCATTCATGCAAAAGATTTACGGGGTTATGAACGACTCCGATAGTAGATTGATGATTATGTAAAACTATATAATCATCTCATTCTATATATTTAACATCAACTCCCTCGCCTAAGTCATCAAATGATATTTTAAAATAATACTGTTCTGGATGGTTATAAGTGTAAATTACATTATCTACTTTTTTAAAAATAATTGTAGACGAATCTCCCAGAAAGATACTATCTCCTTCAATTTTCTTTAACAAAGACCCTATTACCTTTAACAATAAACGCATCCCCTCTTCTACTGCTTTTGCAAATAAATCTATACTAATACTTGAAGTAACTTTTAAATTGTAGTCTTCTTCTATCATATCTAAACCAAATGTTTCTTTAAAGATTGTTATGCTAAAATAATCATGACTCAAATAATATCCATCCTCATCATTCCTAATATCAACCTTTTTCGCAATTTCTGCAAATGTCGTTACTATTATATCTTTAAAATTATTATAATTTAAATCTGTATTAAAAAATAACTCAAATTCCATTCTTACCTCCCAAATATATGATTAATTTCACCATCTTTAACAAAATATAATTCTTGCAGATATTTTAAATCTCCATCTATTTTTCCTAGTAAAGAATCTGTTAATTCAGGTATGTTTCCAGCATAATCATCCAAATTTACTACAATATTTGGAGTTTGCTTCTTAGTCTTATTATATATCTCCTTTACAATTCCTTTAGTATTTGTATCTACTTTAGGAGCATAACAATCAAAAACTTTATCTTCAATTAAGAAATCAGGATTTGAATTAGGTTTAATTCCATATCCATTTCCACCCGGAACTTCCTCTAACATTTCAACCTTGTAACCTTTAGAAGCAAGCAAATCTGCAGTTTCATTTTGTCTAATTAGTCCAGGTGAATTAGGTGGAGAATACTTTCCAATAGGTTTACTGCCATCAGTTAATGATGGTTTTAGCTTACCCGCCCCCTCACGAATAACCTTCCCCCCACCACTAGCCTTATTCGTAAGATTCCCAACACCACTACCGGCTACTACACTTTCACTGTATATTATTTCGCCGGTTTTTAAATTTTTTATTGCTTGTATCCCTTTAACTGTTACTACGGCAAACCCTTCCAGTAGCGGCATTGTTGCGAAATCTCCGTATATCTCTGCCCATTCCGGATCCATCCCACCAATTATCGCCCTTTGTTTCATTTGTTCGGAATAAAGCCCTGGATATCTATCCCATAGGTATTTTAGCAGGTATCTGTATGCCTGTGGTAAATTCCTTGCAGTCAATAATTTTTTTAAGTCCTGTTCATAGGGCAATAAATTTCTATCTTCTTTATCTTCTGTTTTGCTGTTTTGTTTGGAATCTGGATCTTTATACCAATTTTTTATTACATTTTTTATATTAACATTATCATTATCCGGGTCGTTTTTCAAGTCAGGAAATATTCTTACTTCTTTTCCATATTCTGACATCCAGTCTGACTTTTCATAGTATACGTATTCTGTCAATGCTTCCTTATACCATTCTATAATAAAATCTTTCGTGAATCTTGAACCGGGCAAAAGATCTTTTAATCTGTCTGCAATCAATTTCATTACTAATTTGTTATCACCAACGCTAACCAATAACTTTATTATTTTGTCTATCCAATTCTCAAGACGACCGGATTCATTATGGACCAATTTATATCTGTTTTGCATTGCAATTATATCTGCAACTTCCTGGTCCATCTGAATGGCCATTTCAAGTAAATTTGAAATTTGATTTGCCAAGTGATTAAAATTATCTGACTTTCGTTTTAACATTTTAATTTTCTCACTTACCAAATCTCTTGCATTTGTTAAATTTCCTGATGAAGCACCTGTAACATTATCTATTGCCGTTACAATATTATGCTCTAGCTCCTCCGCATAGTCATGCGCTTGTCTTTCCAGGTCTTTGGAGTATCCTATGACAGACTCCAGCGCATCATATTCTATTACAAAATCCGACATAACAAACTATCACCTCATTTCCTTTTCATACGTATGTCACTTACAATTCACGTATTTATATTATCAAAACAAACTTTAAATTTATTTTGGTTATACATATTACATACATACAATATGACAGATGATATTTTTTTCGTTGTAATTTCGATGTATTTTAACTAGTACAATGTTTTTGAA
>DJJW01000034.1:0-2537 GCA_002434335.1 Lachnoclostridium sp. UBA6558
CAGGCTGTCCAGATACTCCTGCAAAGTTACTTTACTTAGTCTATTTTATTATTATTTACCAGATTTTCATATTCTTTTGCAAATAAATCAGCAAAATCATCTACTTTCTGATAATCGGTGAGACTGTTTCCCGCTATTTTGAATTTTACTTCGGTCTCCTCTTGGAGAAAAATTGATTATGAATTCACTTTTTTAATTCGCATAATAAAACGCACCTTTCGCAACAAATTTTTTTGCTAAAAAGTACGTTTATATGAGCCTATTGGAGCTATACTTGATAATCCGATTGTATCCCAAGGCAATTTTTTTCTAGGGTCTCTTAATTCATATCATGGACTACGTCACTTTGTGAGAGCCATGATAATGAATTAAGAGACTGGGATTTAGGTAGTTGGAATTCCTAAAGTATAACCATAATTATATATATACTATATTGATACTACTTATATTACTTCTAGCATCATAATCCGATGAAATCTTTCCCCACTTATATTCTTCTCTTTGATTTATTCCGATATCACTTAAAATTTTGTCATGTAATAGTTTTCTTTTAGGTTCTTCTGAATCTGAAAATTCAAATTCACAACAAATTAACGATAACATATAAATTTTATGATTTTTGAAAAACAAACTAACAATAAATTTCATGTTATCAATTGTTTGTTTCTCTTCCAAATAAATTATCTTAACCCCATCCTGTCCATTATAAAATCGAGTAGTTTTAAACTCATCAAATCTAAAATTAGGCTCAGTGATAAGTCCTTCCTGCGTTTGAATTTTACCACTTTTAATGTCTATCATAAATCATCCCCCCTACTTTCTTAATTTAATACTATCAACTTTTTCCAAGATTCCTTTTTGAATGTAATCATCTACATCTGGTACAAAATATTGTGGCAATCCACCTTTACCAAATTGAGGATTTGCATTAGTTATTCCATATGCGCTTGCAATATCTTCATTAAAAACATATCCTTGCATCTCTCCTCTATATCCGTGTATAGGATTCTTTTCTACTTGTAAACCTTCAAATACATTTGTCGCATCTCGCCCTGATTGTTCAATTGCATCTAAAGTTGTAAAGTACTCTGTTCCATTAGGTTCACCTCTGTATAATACAGTTCCTTTCTGAACAGTCATATCTACATAATCATCAACTCCTATATATTTACCCGTTCCTTGCCAACTTCTAGCTAATTGTGAAGGTGTAGCGTTTTCCCATATTACATTATCCGCATCATAAGTTTCTCTAAAGTACCTACACCATTCTTCTCCAGAGTATGTAATAGTTTCACTGCCACCCTTGACTTGGACTCTTTATCCTTATAATTATCTAAGCCGATTGACTACCCCGTGCAGTCTTACATCTGCTTAAAAATTTTATCATATATTCTATATTTTTCCTACTTGTTTTTAGCTGATTCCGTATAGCTATCTTTTATCTCTGGCATTCGATATTCTGTACCGCTCTTTAGCATGCCATAGATGATATTTACCAATCGTCTGGATATGCAGATTAGGACCTTCTGACCATTCATCCCTTTTGTTAGTCTTCTTTCATAATACGCACGAAATACAGGATTTCTAGCTGTTCCCTTGGAAGATACCTGTATCATCTGAACTGCTAAGAAATAAATGGTTGCCTGTAATCTTCGGTTGCCCTGTTTGGATGCCTTATCCGTTCCTTTTCCTGCCGATGACAGTTTCAGCGGTGCGATACCTGCAAACTGTGCTAGTTTCGATGCATTGGAAAAGCGGTTAATATCACCAATCTCTGCAAGCATCTTTACTGCTGTTGTGATGTTTATCCCTGGAATCGTGGTCAAGGTACAGCCGATGGAATGATACAGCTTTTCTAACTCCGTATCCACTTCCTGTAACTGCTTTTCATAATGCTGCAAATCACTGACAATCCCTTTTGTTACCACATCTCTGGCATCTTGATGTTCATTGTCCATGACTTTATCATTTCTGATGGTATCTATTATCTTTTCACAGGTTTTGGTGGAACATCGGTTGTGACTCACAGGAACTAATTCCTCTCTTAAGTCTTCTACCCCTTTGCCCTTTAGATACTTCTGTGATGGATACTTTGACCAGAAATGCAGAGCTGTTGGTCTGCTAATATCCGTAAAAAACACCTTATAACTCGGATAGGCGATACACAACTGTTCATGGAGCTGATTGGTTAGTCTGATCCTGTGACGCATGATATTGTCCCTGCGATTTACTAACTGACCAAGTGACCAATACGCATCATTCGGGCACGCATCAGGAAGTGTATCAAGCATGTTGATAATTGCTAATGCTATTGCCTGTGCATCATCACTATCACTCTTTCGGTACATTGCACCTCGGTGCTTTGCCTGTCGGTTAGAGATAGAAGTATTCACGTCTTTCACGATATACTTTTTATCAATCAACCATACAACCCCTTCTGCCCGTACCATGGCATTCAACTGAGACACCACCGAACTTCTCCAGTGTCTCCCATTACCAATATCAAGATAAGGCTGTTCCAAACACCGAAGGGATGC
>DJJW01000034.1:2556-2826 GCA_002434335.1 Lachnoclostridium sp. UBA6558
ATTGATGAAATCAATTCTTTACATAAAAGCGAATCAGTAGAACTTGAAACGATTTAGTGTACATTAAAACGATATTTATATTACACTATATAAGCTACATTCTTCATACCCCATAGAGAGATTTACTTTAGAAAAACTCAAATCAACTCAGTAAAGGTCAAATCAATATCGTTCAATTCAGCTCAATTCAATACAAGTCAGAACTGCACATATATTGCCTTCAAATATCTACTGCTTCTGCTTTTTCAATTCTTCTTATAATATCTTTTA
>DJJW01000034.1:3066-3421 GCA_002434335.1 Lachnoclostridium sp. UBA6558
CATTTAATATAAACGGGGCTATGTCTTCAAATATCAACAGGATATGCAGATGCCATGAATTGTCATGCTTCTCACCCTGTGGCTCTGCTACTGTAATACGTTTAAACTTCTTTTGACCATCTGTTAAATCGGTCTTATGATTCAGAAATCGTTGCAATCTCCTAAGAAACATTTTTCCATCTTCATAGACTTTTTCATGGTCTGTCATTGCATCAGCATAGGTCAGAGTAATCCACTTACAATAGCTTGTCTCTGATGCATTACACCGTATCAAATCCATCAGTTTGTTGATACTCTTTCTGACACTTTTGGGAGATTGGTAACGGTTCTCAGATTTCTTTCTCTCTTTGATTTC
>DJJW01000034.1:3492-9709 GCA_002434335.1 Lachnoclostridium sp. UBA6558
CTGTTTTGAATTTTACTTCGGTCTCCTCGTGGAGAATAATTGATTTTGAATATATTTTTTAATTCGCATAATAAAACGCACCTTTCGCTACAAATTTTTTTTGCTACAAAAAGTACGTTTATATGAGAATATTGGAACTACACCTAAAAATCCGATTGTATACCCAAGGCAATTTTTTTTGCTAAAGTCTCTTAATTCATATCATGGATGTGCTCACTTCGTGAGAGCCATGATATTGAATTAAGAGACTGGGATTTAGGTAGTTGGAAGTCCTAAAGTATAGCCATAATTAAATTTATTACTATGATTTTTTAAAAACAGCCAGTAGACTTTGTCTACTAACTGTTTTTATCCACTTATTCACATTATACGATATGTTTTCTCTAGTTCATACATAGCAATTAAGCTTCAGTCATAATCAACCAAAACCTGATATTGATTTTTTATCGCTTCATTTACAACTTCAACTAAATCATTTTTCAATTCTTCTACTTCCCTAATCATATCTAGCGATTCAATTTCCAAATTACTCGTACTAAATTGACTAAGTTCATTAATAACAGTCTTATTATCCAATACATTCCAAGGCTTTTCCTCATAAAAACCTTCTTGAGTTATATAGCTTTTAAGTAGACCTGTATTAAGCGGTTCAGCTAAAAAACATCCAGATAAAAGAGTCTCAAAATATCCTTGCCAAATTCTGAAACCATTTTGATTCCCCTTATTATCATAATAATAAAATAGTACTTCCACTTCTCCTTCAAATCCATCGTAATATTTTTCGTTAATCATGGTCTACTCCTTCCAATGTCCTTTATCCAATAATTCGATTTGCTCCTGAGTCACAGTACCTGCTTTTCTTGCTTTTATTGCTTCATACCATTTATAAGCAGGTACCCATTCATCATCACCTATTAAGATTTCAGTTGAAGGTTTAGTTCCTCCATTACCTGGTATTTTTCTTTCTATAACCCATGTATTACCTTGATCAACAGGAGCCCCAGATGTTCTTGTATGCCACCTTATTTCATATTTATATTTACCATCATTCCATTTATAAGTTATTTGTTCATAGCCATCATTCATGGATTTTGCTTTATAAGTTGCATTTTCTGGTATATCTATTGGAGATTTGCTCCTATATTCATTCGCTATTTTAGCAATCTCATCATCTGTCATCTCTGAAAACTTAAATTTAGATCCAGAGCCACCCTTGACTTGGACTCTGTATCCTTATAATTATCTAAGCTGATTGCCTACTCCTTTGAAAAAGTCGCACTTTCCCAAGCAGTATGATATCTGCATAAAATTTTATCACATCTTCTATATTTTTCCTACTTACATTTTATCAGAATCCTTATTGCTTTCTTTTACTTCTCGCATCCGATATTCAGTACCGCTTTTTAACATTCCATAGATGATATTTACAAATCGTCTGGATATACAGATTAAGACCTGCTGACCATTTTTCCCTTCTGCTAATCTTCTTTCATAATATGCTCGGAATACTGGATTTCTTGGTGTTCCCTTAGACGATACCTGTATCATCTGTACCGCTAAAAAGTATATGGTAGCCTGTAATCTTCGATTTCCCTGTTTGGATGCTTTATCCATACCTTTTCCTGCCGATGACAAATTGATTGGTGCAATACCTGCAAACTGTACCAGTTTCGATGCATTGGAAAAACGGTTGATATCACCAATCTCCGCAAGCATCTTCACTGCTGATGTGATATTAATCCCTGGAATCGTGGTTAACGTACAACCGATGGAATGATACAACTTTCCTAACTCCATATCCACTTCCTGTAACTGCTTTTCATAATGCTGCAAATCGCTGACAATCCCTTTGGTTACCACATCTCTGGCATCTTGATGTTCATTATCCTTGACTTTGTCATTTTTGATGGTATCTAGTATCTTTTCACAGGTCTTAGTGGAACATCGGTTATGACTAACGGGAACTAATTCCTCACGAAGGTCTTCTACCCCTTTGTCCTTTAAATACTTCTGTGATGGATACTTCGACCAGAAATGTAGGGCTGTTGGTCTGCTGATATCCGAAAAAAACACTTTATAACTCGGATAGGCGATACACAACTGTTCATGAAGCTGATTTGTTAATCGAATCCTGTGACGCATGATATTATCCCTGCGATTTACTAACTGACCAAGTGACCAGTACGCATCATTCGGACAGGCATCTGGAAGTGTATCAAGCATGGTAATGGTTGCAAGGGCTATCGCCTGTGCATCATCACTGTCACTCTTTTTATACATGGCACCTCGGTGCTTTGCCTGTCGGTTGGAGATGGAAGTATTCACGTCTTTCACGATATATTTCTTATCTATCAGCCATACCGCAAGTGCACGACCATACCCATAGGCATTCTCAAGTCCATAGACTGGTTCTTTTCCGTCAATACAGTACTTCTTCACTTTTCTTACCAGTTTCGGGAATTCTGCTGGTGTATTGGCGAATGTAATCTGGCCCAGTTTGTTATTAAAACAGTCCAAAATGACCGCTGTGTGAGTCTCCTTATGTAAATCAATACCCACATATAAATGCTTTTCTTTAATCATAATAAAACTCTCCATTCTCTCTACGTCGGTCGAAACGCTGACAACCTCAACTGATAAGTCTCTATCCCAGAATTATGCTATTGCAACTGGGTGGACAAGGGTGGCTAAGTCTATCCATCTCTGGGAAGGCACAAAGAGCTGAAACTGCTCCGCTTCCTTTTCATGGAGAATGTCTGCTACTACAAGAACTGCAGAGACTTCAAAAGACTTACGAACTGCTTTCAAAGTGTGTGTGATGTTAACTCTCTATGCCGTCGCATTTCAAGTTAATTCTTTCGGACGGACAGGTATTTCACTACCTACCCCTATTATACAAATCACACTTTTTGCAAGACCGCCAAAACTGCCACCATCTCATACAGAAAAATCACAAGAGAAAATCAAATTTCTTCATTCTCAGCCAAAGAACATAGTAGGAGAAATAGTTTCAGGTATTCTAAAGACCAATACCCCTCTGTCAAGCACTTTTTCTAAAAACTACGAACATTTTTGAGTTATCTTACCAATCCACATAGATAAATCCGCACCATACTGGCGAAATGCCAAGTACCATGCGGATTATCCTTATTACCTTTAATAATTTCATTTCTCTACCCAAGGCAGATATTTTTCTGAATGGCATCTTCTAATTCCTTAGAACCGATTCCGATATACCTCTGTGTCACAAGCACACTGGAATGCTGGAGCAGAGTCCTGACCAGTTCGATATTATAATGATTGTTCACATAAACATTAGTTGCAAATGCCTTACGAAAGGAATGACTGCCGACACCTAACTGCCAAAATTCACAGCTAAATCAGTTAATTTCAGAAAAAAGAGAAGAAAGAGAAATTTTGTTCCCAAATATGCCACTTTTATTTGACACATATTGTGACTACACATAGAAACATCATATCAAAAGTTCCTATTTCAAGATGTATCATCTTCCAATAAATAGATACCCCTACGGCAGTAATTCACCTTAAAACTACGATAAATCTTATGTACCTTTCAGAACAAATGAAAACGAATTCAGATGGCATCATATCAATTTCATCATAAATGAAGTCGACGAAAGATTTTATGAAAGCAAAATCAAACAATGTTAAATCAATTTAACAAAAATCAAATCAACTCAGTACATTCAGTACAAATCAAAACAGCAGATACTATTACTTATAAATATCTGCCGCTCCTGCTTTTTCATTTCTTCTTATAATATCTTTTATCAATGATATTTCCTACTTTACACTCATCACCAATCAAAAATGTTTCTTGGTACACCAATGTAAAATCACTGACACGTTCCATTGCTTCTTTATGGCTTATTTTCTCTACCATTGGTCGGCTCATGCCTCTACTGGCTGAGAATAGTGGCATTCCTGTCGGATAATACTTAAGTCTTCCACCTTTAATGAACTGCTTGGACTCTCCATTCACATCTTTTTCTACTACATCATAATTTTCATCACCCTCAGTATATTCAACGTCACTAAGATAAACTTTGAAATACAAGGCAAGACCATCTGCATCATAAACTTTATGTGTATCCGTCATACCATGTCCCCATAACTCTGTTATTATGTCATTTATTATAAACGGGGCTACATCTTCAAATATCAACAGGATATGCAGATGCCATGAATTATCATGCTTCTCTCCCTGTGGCTCTGCTACTGTGATGCGTTTGAAAGCTTTTTGACCATCTGATAAATCGGTCTTATGATTCAGATATCGTTGCAATCTCCTAAGAAACATTTTTCCATCTTCATAAACTTTTTTACCATCTGTCATTGCATCAGCATAAGTCAGGGTTAACCACTTACAATAGCTTGTCTCTGTTGCATTACACCGAATCAAATCCATCAGCTTGTTGATACTCTTTCTGACACTTTTGGGAGATTGGTAACGATTTTCTGTTTTCTTTCTCTCTTTGATTTCTCCAGTTTCTCTATCAAGATATCTGTCCTTAGAGATATTCTGTATCGGACACCTTCTGTTAACTCCTGCAGAAAACTGGACTTCTCGGGTATTTCCCGCTGTTTTGAATTTTACTTCGGTCTCCTCTCGGAGAATAATTGATTTTGAATCTACTTTCTTAATTCGCATAATAAAACGCACCTTTCGCAACAAATTTTTTTGCTACAAAAAGTACGTTTATATGAGCGTATTGGAACTGCACCTAAAAATCCGATTGTATACCCATGGCAATTTTTTTGCTAAAGTCTCTTAATTCATATCATGGATAACATCACTTCGTGAGAGCCATGATAATGAATTAAGAGACAAGGATTTAGGTAGTTGGAAGTCCTAAAGTATAACCATAATTAAAGTATAACCATAATAAATATTAATTATTATAATCAATATAAATATCTTTCCCATTACTTATACAGTCTTCAAAAAGTATTATTAACTTTTTTGTAATTTCTTGTAACTTTGGAAACATATTTCTCAACTCCTGCTCTATATTTTTTTCATCATATTGATTCATTTCTTCAATCGCTGTAATTATATTTTCAACTTTCCATGGTACCTCATCATACCATCCCTCATGTGAACTGTAACTATTAAGCATTCCATCAACTTTAAAATTTTCATGATATGCTCCTGATAAAATATTTTCAAAATATCCATCCCATAATTTGTACCCAATGCGTTCATTTTTATCATTTAGATAATATATATCAACATCTACTTCTCCTTCAAATCCTTTATAATACTTATCATCTATCATATTTTTTACTCCTTCCAATGTCCCTTATCCAATATTTCAATTTGTTCTGGTGTTGCAGTACCAGCTTGTCTAGCATCAATAGCTGCTTGCCATTCATATCTTGGTATCCACCTATCTCCAGAAAGTATATATGTTGCTGGCTTTGTTCCTCCGCTTCCTGGTACTGTCTTTTGAATCACCCATGTATTTACTTGGTCTGCTGGAGCTCCAGGTGTCCTTGTATGCCATCGTACTTCATACTTATATGTTCCATCATTCCATTTATATGTAATTTGATCATATCCTGCTGATTTTGTCTGCGCTTTAAATTTAGCATTTGAAGGAATCTCAATAGGAGCCTTTGTTCTGTAATCTTCCGCAATTCTTTTAATTTCTTCTTCTGTCATTTCAGAAAATTTTAAAGAATTACTGCCACCCTTAATTACATCATCTGACCCTTTAATAGCTTTATCAACCTTATCTAAACCTTTCAAATACTGAACATATTCCTCAGATGTCATGCCGTAAGGTATATCATACTTCCCATTAGCAACATCATCCCAATACTTTTTGTATCTTACATTATCATCAATCTTAATTCCATTCTTAAGCAATGCTTTATCCGCAATCACTCCCGTAGTAGATCCTAACACTATCGCTAGAGCGACCGTCACCGCAGAAGGCACTCCTGCCTTATCACAAACGATTACGGTTGACCCTGACACCGCTTCCGCCAGGATATCTGCAGCAAACATCTTGGCGAAAGCCGCTCCCCCGCCTTTGGAAACTATCGCTCCATACGCTCCATATCCTAAGGTTACCAGGCTTACTACCCCTGATACCACCTTAAAAGCTCGTTCATCACCTGTTAGATAATCTCCTGTTATAAGGGTTTTACCCGTTACTGCCTCAATAATGGGAATAACGACAGTCATTTC
>DJJW01000007.1:0-52049 GCA_002434335.1 Lachnoclostridium sp. UBA6558
CTTAGAGCTTCAAACCTAGAATTTTAAACTTGGTGCTCTTAACTTAGAACTACAAACCTAAAACTTAGAGCTATTAACTTAGAACAGAACTTAAAACTTAGTGCTTTAATTACGAACTTTAAACTAAGAGCCCTAACCTAGAACTTAAAATCTAAAGTTTCAAACTTCAAACCTAGAACTTTAATTTCCAATCTCAAACTTAGTAATATGAATCTAATATGTATTTTAAAATACTTAAATGCAGGACACAAAAAATTACAGGGGTCCCTGGTATAGACTTATCAAATTGGGGAATAAACTTAAGATAGGGAACTTTTTTGCATGGGAATAGAAAAAAAGGACAAAAACATATTGACATCTTGACAAACTTGTGATAGTATGAAAGATGCACTATTGTGCGAAGATATGCCTACAATATCTATTATAGCACATAAAAGTGTAAAAGAAAAGTGGTTTAAACAAATTATTCTAGAATCTTTCTGGAAATAAAAATAAAACTCAAGGGGTGAAAACGTCAATGGATAAAAACAGGATACGTCCAATCAAAGTTGGTAACGGCGTAAGAATGAGCTATTCTAGGCAAAAAGAAGTTTTGGAAATGCCAAATCTTATTGAAGTTCAAAAGAATTCCTATCAGTGGTTTTTAGATGAAGGACTGAAGGAAGTTTTTGAAGATATTTCTCCAATAGAAGATTACAGTGGGCATTTGAGCTTAGAATTCGTTGATTTTGCGCTGTGCGAAGATGATGTCAAATATTCAATTGAAGAGTGCAAGGAAAGAGATGCTACCTATGCTGCACCTTTAAAGGTGAAAGTCAGACTTCACAACAAAGAGAACGATGAAATCAATGAACACGATATTTTTATGGGTGACTTGCCTTTAATGACGGAAACCGGAACCTTCGTAATAAACGGAGCAGAAAGAGTTATCGTTAGCCAGTTGGTACGTTCCCCCGGAATTTATTATGCAATTGGACATGACAAAATTGGTAAGAAACTTTTCTCCTCCACTGTTATCCCCAACAGAGGAGCTTGGTTGGAGTATGAAACAGATTCCAACGATGTATTTTACGTTCGTGTAGACCGTAACAGAAAAGTTCCCATTACTGTACTGATCCGTGCCCTCGGAATCGGCAGCAATATTGAGATTCAGGAACTTTTCGGTGAAGAGCCTAAAATTCTTGCCAGTATTACAAAAGACCCTTCTGACAATTATCAGGATGGTTTACTTGAGCTGTACAAAAAGCTGCGTCCCGGCGAGCCCCTTTCTGTAGAAAGTGCGGAGTCTTTAATTAACAGCATGTTTTTTGATCCCAGAAGATATGACCTTGCGAAGGTGGGCAGATTCAAGTTCAACAAGAAACTTTCCTTAAAGAACAGGGTAATCGGTGCTATTCTGGCTGAAGATGTTGTAAACAGGGAAACAGGTGAGATCTTAGCGGAAGCTGGTACCACAATTAACGAAGAGCTGGCAGTGGAGATTCAGAATGCGGCAGTACGTTCCATAATGGTACAAGCGGAAGAAAGAAATGTTAAAGTACTTACAAACCAGATGGTAGATTTGAACTATTACCTGGATGTAGATAAAAAAGAACTAGGGGTAACCGAAGAAGTTTATTACCCTGTATTAAAGAGTATCTTAGATGAATTTAAAGATATTGAAGAAATCAAATTAGCGATTAAGAGAAATATTAATGAATTGATTCCTAAACATATAACCAAGGACGATATCATTGCTTCCATTAACTACAATATTCATCTTGAATATGAAGTGGGAGGCTCTGATGATATTGACCATTTAGGAAACAGAAGAATCCGTGCGGTAGGCGAATTGCTTCAGAACCAGTACCGTATCGGTCTTTCCAGAATGGAACGTGTAGTAAGAGAAAGAATGACTACACAGGATTTAGAAGGTGTAAGCCCTCAGTCCTTAATCAATATCAAACCTGTAACTGCAGCAGTGAAGGAGTTCTTTGGTAGTTCCCAGCTGTCACAGTTTATGGATCAGCACAATCCTCTTGGTGAATTAACCCATAAAAGACGTCTCTCAGCCTTAGGACCTGGTGGTCTGTCCCGTGATCGTGCCGGATTCGAGGTTCGTGACGTACATTACTCCCACTATGGAAGAATGTGTCCCGTAGAGACACCCGAAGGTCCTAACATCGGTCTTATTAACTCCTTAGCATCCTATGCCAGAATTAATGAGTATGGATTTATTGAAGCACCTTATCGTAAGGTAGATAAAACAGATCCTAAGAATCCCAGAGTTATCGATGAAGTTGTCTATATGACCGCGGATGAAGAGGATAAGTATGTCGTAGCACAGGCAAATGAGTCTCTGGATGAAAACGGATATTTTACAAATGTAAATGTATCCGGTCGTTTTAGAGAAGATACCCTTGAGTTCCCTAAGTCAAGAATTGATTTAATGGACGTATCTCCTAAGATGGTATTCTCCGTTGCTACAGCCATGATTCCTTTCCTTGAGAACGATGATGCCAATCGTGCCCTCATGGGATCTAACATGCAGCGTCAGGCCGTGCCTTTATTAATTACCGAGTCTCCTGTAGTAGGAACCGGTATTGAGTTAAAAGCAGCCGTTGACTCCGGTGTATGTGTGGTTTCTGAAAAGGCAGGCGTGGTTGAGAAATCCACCTCCAAAGAAATCATTATCAAAAATGATGATGGTACGAAGAAAGCATATAAATTATTAAAATTTGCAAGAAGTAACCAGGGAACCTGTATCAACCAGAGACCTATCGTTGTTAAGGGTGATAAGGTAGAGGCCGGCCAGGTTATTGCAGACGGTCCTTCCACTTCACAAGGTGAATTAGCTTTAGGTAAGAATCCGCTTATCGGCTTTATGACCTGGGAAGGATACAATTACGAAGATGCGGTTCTTTTAAGTGAAAGACTGGTACAGGAGGATGTATATACCTCCGTTCATATTGAAGAATATGAAGCAGAATCCAGAGATACCAAATTAGGACCCGAAGAAATCACAAGAGACGTACCAGGTGTTGGTGATGATGCGTTAAAAGATCTGGATGAGCGCGGAATTATCCGTATCGGTGCAGAAGTACGTGCCGGAGATATTCTGGTAGGTAAGGTAACTCCTAAGGGAGAGACTGAGCTTACAGCAGAAGAAAGACTCCTTCGTGCTATTTTCGGTGAGAAAGCAAGAGAAGTCAGAGATACCTCTTTGCGTGTTCCTCACGGTGAGTATGGTATTATTGTAGATGCCAAAGTATTTACAAGAGAAAACGGTGATGAACTCTCTCCTGGAGTAAATCAGACCGTTAGAGTATATATTGCACAGAAGAGAAAGATTCAGGTTGGAGATAAGATGGCCGGACGTCATGGTAATAAGGGTGTTGTTTCCCGCGTATTACCGGCAGAAGATATGCCATTCCTTCCCAACGGAAGACCTCTTGATATCGTGCTTAATCCTCTGGGTGTGCCTTCCCGTATGAACATCGGTCAGGTGCTTGAGATTCACTTAAGCCTTGCCTCCAAGGTTCTCGGTTTTAAGGTAGCAACACCAGTATTTGATGGTGCAAACGAGTATGATATTATGGATACTCTTGAGCTTGCCAACGATTATGTAAATACCGATTGGGAAGAATTCCAAGATAAATACAATGATGTCCTTGACCCTGAGGTTATGGATTATCTGGAAAATAACAAAGCTTACAGAGAGCAATGGAAGGGTGTACCCATTAACAGAGACGGTAAAGTAAGACTCCGTGACGGTAGAACCGGAGAGTTCTTTGACGGAGCCGTTACAGTGGGCTTCATGCACTACTTAAAACTCCACCATCTGGTAGATGATAAGATCCATGCTCGTTCTACAGGTCCTTACTCTTTAGTAACACAGCAGCCACTTGGTGGTAAAGCTCAGTTCGGTGGACAGAGATTCGGTGAAATGGAGGTTTGGGCGCTGGAGGCATATGGCGCTGCTTATACTCTTCAGGAAATCCTTACAGTGAAATCCGATGATGTTACCGGTCGTGTTAAGACCTATGAAGCAATAATTAAGGGAGAGAATATCTCCGATCCCGGAATTCCGGAATCCTTCAAGGTACTCTTAAAAGAGCTTCAGTCTTTAGCACTGGATGTTATCGTGTTGGATGAAAACGGTCAGGAAATTAAGATGACTGAAAATATCGACTATGGTGAAGGTGACTTGACACCTCTTATCGAGGGAGACAACAACTTCCGTTATGATGAGGATTATACGGATGCAGGATACCGTGAGACCACACCTGAGGAAGAAGAAAGTTTCTTTGATCCTTTTGATGAGGAGACGGTAGAAATCAGCGATATTGAGGAAGAAGAATTCGAAGACTAGTCTACTGTAAGAAAAGGACTGATTAAAAGGTCCGTTACTATGAAAGGGAGTGCCAGATGATGCCAGAAGTGGTAAATAACCAAAGTAGTCCGGAAATAACCTATGATGCTATAAAGATTGGCCTTGCTTCTCCTGAAAAAATCAGAGAGTGGTCCAGAGGCGAGGTAAAAAAACCGGAGACCATTAACTACAGAACTTTAAAGCCTGAAAAAGACGGGTTGTTCTGTGAGAAAATTTTCGGACCCAGCAAGGATTGGGAGTGTCATTGCGGAAAATATAAAAAGATTCGCTATAAAGGCGTTGTGTGCGACAGATGTGGTGTTGAAGTAACCAAGGCATCTGTCCGCAGGGAAAGAATGGGGCATATTGAGCTCGCTGCCCCTGTATCTCATATATGGTACTTTAAAGGTATCCCCAGCCGTATGGGATTAATTCTGGACTTATCACCCAGAACACTGGAAAAAGTGCTCTACTTTGCCTCCTATATCGTACTTGATAAAGGAAGCAGTGATCTGCAGTATAAACAGGTTCTTAATGAAAAGGAATACAGAGAAGCCTATGAGAAATACGGAAACAGATTCCGTGTTGGAATGGGTGCGGAAGCAATCCAGGAACTGTTAATGGCAATCGATCTGGAAGCAGAATCCAAAGACTTAAAGAAAGGCTTAAAGGATTTTACCGGACAGAAGAGAGCCAGAGTAATCAAGAGACTGGAAGTAGTAGAAGCTTTCCGTGAGTCAGGAAACAGACCAGAGTGGATGATTCTTTCCGTAGTACCTGTAATTCCCCCGGATTTAAGACCTATGGTTCAGCTGGATGGTGGACGTTTCGCTACCTCTGATATGAACGATTTATACAGAAGAATCATTAACCGTAATAACCGTTTAAAGAGACTTTTAGAGCTTGGCGCACCTGATATCATTGTAAGAAATGAGAAGAGAATGCTTCAGGAAGCGGTTGATGCTTTAATTGATAACGGAAGAAGAGGAAGACCCGTTACAGGACCCGGAAACCGTGCTTTAAAATCCTTATCCGATATGTTAAAGGGTAAACAGGGACGTTTCCGTCAGAACTTACTTGGTAAACGTGTTGACTACTCCGGACGTTCCGTTATCGTAGTAGGACCGGAATTAAAGATTTATCAGTGTGGTCTTCCGAAGGAAATGGCAATTGAGTTATTCAAACCTTTCGTTATGAAAGAGCTGGTTGCCAAAGGAACCGCGCATAATATAAAATCCGCCAAAAAAATGGTGGAAAGACTTCAGTCAGAGGTTTGGGACGTATTAGAAGAGGTTATCAGGGAACATCCGGTAATGCTTAACCGTGCTCCGACACTCCACAGGCTTGGTATCCAGGCATTTGAGCCGGTATTGGTAGAAGGTAAGGCTATTAAGCTTCATCCTCTGGTTTGTACCGCCTTTAACGCCGACTTCGACGGTGACCAGATGGCTGTACATTTACCTCTTTCCGTAGAAGCTCAGGCAGAGTGCAGATTCCTTCTGCTCTCCCCTAACAACCTCTTAAAGCCTTCCGACGGCGGTCCCGTTGCCGTTCCTTCACAGGATATGGTACTTGGTATCTATTACCTGACTTTACAAAAGCCCGGTGATTTAGGTGAAGGACATTTCTTTAAGAGTGTAAACGAAGCAATCCTTGCTTATGAGAATGCTGCAATTACCCTTCATGCAAAGATCAAGGTAAGACGTACGGGTGTAAACAACAGCGGTGAGACTATCACAAAGACAGTTGAATCCACTCTGGGACGCTTTATCTTTAATGAAATCATCAGCCAGGATCTGGGATTTGTTGACAGAACGAACCCTGATAACTTCCTGATTCCTGAAGTGGATTTCCATGTTGGTAAGAAACAACTTAAGAAGATTCTTGAAAAATGTATCAATACTCATGGAGCCACTAAGACAGCGGAAACTCTGGATGCTATTAAATCCTTAGGTTATAAATACTCTACAAGAGCAGCTATGACCGTATCCATTTCCGACATGACCGTTCCTCCTCAGAAGAAAACCATTATCGCAGAGGCAGAATCAAGAGTTGAAGAAATCTCTAAGAATTTCCGCCGTGGTCTTATGACAGAGGATGAAAGACACAAAGCAGTTATTGACACCTGGAAGGTAGCCGATGATGATATTACAGAGGCACTTCTTACAGGACTTGATAAATACAACAACATTTACATGATGGCAGACTCCGGTGCCCGTGGTTCCGATAAGCAGATCAAACAGCTTGCCGGTATGCGTGGACTTATGGCGGATACCTCCGGTCGTACTCTGGAGCTCCCTATTAAATCCAACTTCCGTGAAGGTCTCGACGTTCTCGAGTACTTCATGTCAGCACATGGTGCGAGAAAAGGTCTCTCCGATACTGCTCTTCGTACAGCCGATTCCGGTTACTTAACCCGTCGTCTGGTAGACGTATCCCAGGATCTTATCATCCGTGAAGTTGATTGCTGTGAAGGCAAAGAAATACCTGGTATGTGGATTAAAGCATTTGCAGATGGCAGCGAATTAATCGAAAGCCTGGAAGAGAGAATTACCGGCAGATATTCCTGTGAAACCCTTACAGATGATAGCGGTGAGGTGATCGTTAAGGCAAATCATATGATTACACCGAAACGTGCTGCCAGAATCGTTGCAACGAAGAAGATTGACGAACAGGGCTTTAATGCCAAATTAAAGATTCGTACTATTTTAACCTGTAAATCACACATCGGTGTATGTGCTAAATGCTACGGTGCTAACATGGCCACCGGTGAAGCGGTTCAGGTAGGTGAAGCAGTTGGTATTATTGCTGCCCAGTCCATTGGAGAGCCCGGAACACAGCTTACCATGCGTACTTTCCATACCGGTGGTGTTGCCGGTGATGATATTACACAGGGTCTTCCCCGTGTAGAAGAATTATTCGAAGCAAGAAAGCCCAAGGGACTTGCAATTATTGCAGAGTTTGGCGGTATTGTTACTATAAAGGATACCAAGAAGAAACGTGAAGTCATTGTAACAAACAATGAGACCGGAGAAGCTAAGACTTATCTGATTCCTTATGGTTCACGTATCAAAGTTCTTGACGGAGATGTATTAGAGGCCGGAGATGAACTGACAGAGGGTAGTGTTAATCCTCATGATATCTTAAAGATTAAAGGTGTTCGTGCCGTACAGGATTATATGATTCAGGAAGTACAGCGTGTTTACCGTTTACAGGGTGTTGAGATCAACGATAAGCATATCGAGGTCATTGTACGTCAGATGCTTAAGAAAATTCGTATTGAGAACAGCGGAGATTCTGAATTCTTACCTGGTAAACTGATTGATATTCTGGAATTTGATGATGCAAATGAGATATTAGAAGAGAAGGGACTCACCATTGCAGACGGAAAACAAGTAATGCTTGGTATTACTAAGGCATCCTTAGCAACAAACTCCTTCCTTTCAGCAGCATCCTTCCAGTNNTTTTAACAGAAGCCGCTATAAACGGAAAGATTGATCCACTTATCGGATTAAAAGAGAACGTTATTATCGGTAAGTTAATTCCTGCCGGTACTGGTATGAAGAGATACCGTTCTGTTAAGCTTGACAGTGATATGGAAGAAGAGTTAATCCTTTCCGAAGATTTTGAGGATGATGATTATCAGAGCTTCAATTATTCAGAGGATGCCATGGATGATGATTTGGACAGCATTGAGCTGGATGAATTTGAAGACGAGGATTTATCCGATGAAGATTTTGATGATGCTGACTTTGAGGATGATTCCGATAAATAATTAATACGATGTAATAATATACAGCGAAAGCCTCCAAAGAGTGATTCTTTGGAGGCTTTTTGCTGTGCTCTGTGTCAAGAGTTGATAGGAAGCTGGTAAAATAGCTGGGGGGATTTTTGAGTCTCGATCTATTTTCATATTAAGAACTTCTTCTTGTTGTTTAATAATCAGGTTTTGATAGGAAGCAATCATTCAAAGCAGTGCAATCCATCAGTCAGAAAAATGTAAGGGAAATAATAGAAAAACGTAATTTCAAATATTTAGGAAGAATGCTATAATTACCATAATCAGGATAGCTGACAGAAAGGGCAGTCATTTATATATTACAGTTATATACAAAATAGGATGGGAGATATCTATGTTAAAGAAACTGGTTCCAATAATAGTTATCTTAGTGCTTTTCACGGCATGCAGCAAAGATAAGATTGTCTATGAAACCTACCACTATGATAAAAATGATGTGAGTTTTACCGTAGAGTATCCTAAAGAATGGACCGTTAAGGAGATAAAAGTCTGGGATACTACAAGTAATGAAGAGGAAGCAGAAGAAGTAAGGGAAGCTAGTCCTGAAAGAGGCGGAGTAGACATTTATCCTCAAGAAGACAGTGAGGTTTCTATAGGTATATATAATGTTGTCAGCCCTTATTATATGGCAGAAAACCAGGCAGAGGACATCAGTACCAGTGAACTGCTTAATGATAAAATAAAAATTGCGGATATAACACAGTACACTACAGATGGAAAAGTCTATCTGCATGCATTATACTCTAAAGATAGCCCCAGTAATTTCTATGTGGCAATCGTTCGCGTTCCTGAGGAATATTTTAAGGAAAAGGAAGAGATTATATGGAATATCATTAAATCTTTAAAATATTAATACCTAAAAATAACAGGCATAAATAAATATAGGGGAAATACAGAAAACAGCGCAGAAGCATTTTACAAAGCTTTTGCGCTGTTTTAATACTTATGGCATAGAAATTATATAATATAGATTAGTAATTTTCTGAGTTTTATCTATTTACCATGAATCAAATATTTAGCCTCTAGAGGCTGTAAGATAAGTTAATAGTTAGAAAAACGGGCGAAAGCCTGAGTGAGAATATTTATCTTTTAGTAGCATTGACATATATATTGTATAGATATATAATTTGTATACTATATATAGTACCTACATAAAAATACACCCTTTGGAAAAACTAAACATTTATGAGGTAGTTGCATTGATATAATTGTAAACTACCGATCTGGAAAGCAGGTAATGGGAAATATGAAAGAAATACAAATAGAAGATTTGTTAACAGAAGAGTTTTTGTCTGAATACCGTAAGAAGGGTAATCCAATGACAGGTATCGGTGAGTTCGTTTACTTGCGAACTTATGCCAGATATGTGGATGAGAAAGGCCGTAGAGAAAACTGGTTTGAGACCGTATATCGCACAGTACAGTATAATATTATGCTGGGTATAGAATATAAAGTAAAGCATGGTATCCAGGTAGATGTCACAAAAGAGAGAAAAGAGGCAGAAAGCTTTTTTGATCATCTTTTTTCCTTAAGAACCTTCCCTTCAGGCAGGACTCTTTATATGGGAGGTACAGAAATTGTAAAGGAGTACCCCCTCTCCAACTATAATTGCTGTTTTACTACCATAGATCAACTAAAAGATTTTACGGATGTATTTTACCTGCTGATGTTAGGTTGTGGAGTTGGTGTTCGGATTGAGAAGAAAGCAGCGGATTCTATGCCAGAGGTAAGAAAGGTCCAATTGCTTGGTAGATATGAAGAAGAGCTTCATAACCAGCTGACGAAAGAAGAGCGGGAGAATACTCTCCTTTCAATTGAGGCGAACACTGCAGTCTTATTTATTGGTGACAGTAAAGAAGGCTGGTGTAAGGGATTGGAAATTTACTTTGAGCTTATCAGCCGTAAAGAATATAAGGATATTCATAACATAATCATTGATTACAGCTATGTAAGGCCGGAAGGCGAACGACTTAAGCGTTTTGGCGGAAGAGCTTCGGGACATAAATCCTTAATGAGAATGTTTGAGAAAATCAATAAAGTAATGGCAGAATCAGGTGGTAGGTTTAGAACAATCGACCTTCTGGATATTGCCACTATTATCAGTGAGAATGTGGTATCCGGCGGAGTGAGAAGAAGTGCGATGATGGTAATCTGTGAAGAGGATGATACAGAGGTTATTGAGGCGAAAAGAAATCTATACAAAGTAATAGACGGACAGTGGATAGAGGATACAAAGATTTCTCACCGAAAAATGAGCAATAATTCAGTTCTTTATAACCGTATTCCCAGTAAAGAGGAAATAAAGGAGATGCTTACTTCTATTCGTATTAATGGTGAACCGGGCTTTCTAAATAACCGGGAAGCAATCCGCCGGAAGGAAACCTTTCGGGGCTGTAATCCCTGTGGTGAAATTCTTCTGCGTTCCAAGCAGTGCTGCAATTTATCCACCAATAATTTATTAGCTTTTGTAAAGAAAGATAATACCTTGGATATGGAAGGGCTGTTAGCAGTAATCAGGCTGTCTGCCAGAGTTACTTTACGAATGACCTTGGTTGATGTCGAACTTCCGGAGTGGAATAAGGTAATGCAGGAAGATCGTATTGTAGGGGTCTCCTTAACGGGAATGATGGATATGATGAATCGAACCGGTATGGATTACACTGAATTAAGAAAACTGCTGGAAACTTTAAAGAAAGCGGTTCATGAAGAAGGAGAGTGCTATTGCGCGGAACTTGGAATAGAAAAACCTCAATTGATGACAACCATCAAACCGGAAGGAACTCTGTCTAATCTGCCAGGGGTAAGTTCCGGTGTGCATTATGCCCATGCACCTTATTATATCAGGAGGGTCCGTATTTCAATAACAGATCCATTATATAAGATGATCGAACTTCTAGGGTGCTATCCGGTCTATAATGAAGTGGGTCAGACGGATGAGAACTGTACGGTTAAAGTTATTGAATTTCCTATGAAATCACCAGAAGGAAAGACGAAGTATCAGGTTGGTGCTATTGAGCAGCTTAACCTTTATAAACTTACCATGGAAGCTTGGACGGATCATAATACCAGTATTACGGTTCATGTAAGAGAAGAAGAATGGGAGGAGGTTGCTGAGTGGCTTTCTGCTAACTTTGACAGCGTTGTAGGAATTACTTTTCTACCGCTGATGGAAGAGACCTATCCGCTTCTTCCCTATGAGTCCACCACTAAAGAAGACTATGAAAGACGTGTCAGCTTAAGCAGACCAATAGACTATTCCTTATTAAAGGTATTAGAAAATACAGAAGAAAGCGAGCTTCTGGAGGAAGACTGTGAAACCGGAGCCTGCCCGGTCAGGTAAGGAATTGTAAAAAATCCCATTGAATATTGCGCACAAATACAAATTTTGCTATGATGATATAAGCCCGTATCTGTTCAGACGGCTTTTTGAGGATTTACCACTAATAGGAAACAGGAGAGGATAAGTGTATGAAAAAAGTATTTGTGTATTTAGCAGTGCTGCATTACTTTATAGGAATAGGAGCTGTATTCGGAGGAATCATGGGTATGATTTATCCGGATAATCCAATGGGGATATCCAATGACCTGCTGAAAGGCTCGCCATTTACCAATTATTTTTACCCAAGTCTTATTTTATTTGCCGTAATAGGTCTTGGAAACGTACTGGCAGGTTTGGCAGTTAGACTTCATTCAAAATACCAGGGTTATGTAAGCGGGGTATTCGGAGGCGCGCTGGTAATCTGGATTGTGGTGCAGGTGCTTATCATGGGAAGCGTACATCCCCTGCATATCATCTACTTTATCCTCGGAGTGGCGGCTGTATCAGGTGCAGCTGTAGTGTTATACAAAGAAAGACTCTTTCCCATGAACATTTTAACAGCTGTTTTTGACAGCAGAAAATAAAAATAATATCCCGAAATTACACAGTCATACAGTGGCGCATGAACATAAGAAGTTTTGAGTGGTCAATTATGGAATCATTAATATAAGAGCTATTAATGCTGGAAAAACATACCTGAGTTACTGCAAAGCCTAAAATCATATTTAAACTCTTGACAAGTCCTCGAATTTAAAGTATAATCATTAAGCGCGATTTTATATTGCGTCAATGTTTATGTTTATTTTAAGCAAGAATGCAAAGCGGCCCAAGGTATTCATACAAAAATCAGGAGGTGAAAATTAATGCCTACATTTAATCAATTAGTTAGAAAAGGTAGAAAGACGGTTGAGAAGAAATCTACTTCTCCTGCTCTTCAAAAAGGATTTAACTCCTTAAACAAGAAGTCTACTGATGTGTCCTCACCCCAGAAGAGAGGTGTTTGCACCGCGGTTAGAACAGCTACTCCTAAGAAGCCTAACTCAGCTCTTAGAAAAATTGCCAGAGTTCGTCTTTCTAACGGAATCGAAGTAACAAGCTATATCCCCGGTGAAGGCCACAACCTTCAGGAGCATAGTGTTGTTCTGATCAGAGGTGGAAGGGTTAAGGATTTACCTGGTACCCGTTACCATATCGTCAGAGGTACACTTGATACAGCAGGTGTTGCTAAGAGAAGACAGGCTCGATCCAAATATGGAGCAAAGAGACCTAAGCCAGCAAAATAATTAAGTTTTCCGCTAATCATTAAGTGCCGGATTAATTTTTATTTCAGATTAGGATAAAATAAGGGAGCCGCGTTTTATCACCCAAGAGGAAGAACGTTTCATCAGTGGTATAGATTTGAAAGATAAGTTAAACTGAGCGCGAACACAGTTAAAGAGTATAGGGTTAACCTATGCTGCCCCGTATGTAGCAGGGAATGTGAGTACCGATGATTTAAGTGAACTTATTTATGTGAAACAGTGATAACTGTTTTACTGGTCCGTGAAAGAATAATAAATACACGGGCAATAAGGATTATTAAGGAGGGAAGAAACGTGCCACGTAAAGGACATATACAGAAAAGAGATGTATTAGCAGATCCTATTTACAACAGCAAGATTGTAACTAAGCTTATCAATAACATTATGTTAGATGGTAAGAGAGGAACTGCACAGAAGATTGTGTACGGAGCTTTCGAAAGAATAGCAGAGAAAGCTGGAAAAGAAGCTATCGAAGTATTCGAAGAAGCTATGAATAACATCATGCCGGTTCTTGAAGTAAAAGCAAGACGTATCGGCGGTGCTACCTATCAGGTACCAATCGAAGTTAGACCCGACAGAAGACAGGCATTAGCACTTCGTTGGTTAACACTCTACTCACGTAAAAGAGGAGAGAAGACCATGGAAGAGAAGTTAGCGAACGAGATTTTAGACGCTGCTGGCAATACCGGTTCTGCTGTTAAGAAGAAAGAAGATATGCATAAAATGGCAGACGCTAATAAGGCATTTGCACATTATCGTTGGTAATCTTCTGAAGTGGGTTATGGCTTATGCCAGAACCCATACAGTATAAAATGCAGCAAACTATTATAGTTTGCTGTAAATAAATTATGTTCTGTGATTATAAATCACATGTGACTTTAAGATAAGGAGGAATTTCCTTGGCTGGAAGAGAATACCCGTTAGACAGAACCAGAAACATCGGTATCATGGCTCATATTGATGCCGGAAAGACCACTCTTACTGAGCGTATCTTATACTATACCGGTGTTAATTATAAAATTGGTGATACTCACGAAGGAACTGCTACCATGGACTGGATGGAACAGGAGCAGGAAAGAGGTATCACAATTACTTCAGCCGCTACCACATGTCACTGGACTCAGGAATTTGAGCACCAGAAATTAGCTGGCGCATTACCTCACCGTATCAATATCATTGATACGCCGGGACACGTTGACTTTACTGTAGAAGTAGAGCGTTCCTTACGTGTTCTTGATAGTGCCGTTGGTGTTTTTTGTGCTAAGGGCGGTGTTGAACCTCAGTCTGAAACAGTATGGCGTCAGGCTGATAAATATCAGGTACCAAGAATGGCTTTCGTTAATAAGATGGACATTTCCGGTGCTGATTTCTACAATGTAATAAGCATGATTAAATCAAGACTTGGCAAGAATCCTGTTGCAATCCAGATACCTATCGGTAAAGAGGATGAGTTCAAAGGCATCATTGACTTGTTTGAAATGAAAGCTTATTTCTACAATGATGATAAGGGAGATGACATCAGTATCTCCGAAATACCTGCTGATTTATTAGAGCAGGCAGAATTATACAGAGCAGCTATGATTGAGTCTATTTGTGAGACCGATGACGAACTGCTTGAGAAATTCTTAGAAGGTGAAGAGCCTTCAACAGTTGAATTAAAAGCAGCTTTAAGAAAAGCTACTATCGCAACTACCATTATTCCTGTAACATGCGGTTCCGCATACAGAAATAAAGGTGTTCAGAAGTTACTGGATGCTGTTATCGAGTACTTACCCGCTCCTACTGATGTCGCTGATATCAAAGGTGTGGATGAAGACGGTAACGAAGTTCACAGAAAATCTTCTGATGAAGAGCCTTTCTCAGCTCTCGCATTCAAGATCATGGCCGATCCTTTCGTAGGTAAGCTTGCATTCTTCCGTGTATACTCCGGTACATTAAATTCCGGTTCTTATGTACTTAACTCTACAAAGAACAGGAAAGAGCGTGTTGGACGTATTCTTCAGATGCATGCTAACAAGAGAGAAGACCTGGAGAAAGTATATTCAGGAGATATCGCTGCAGCAGTTGGTTTAAAGGGCACCACAACCGGTGACACTATTTGTGACGAGAAATTCCCTGTTATCCTTGAATCCATGGAATTCCCTGAACCTGTTATCGAGGTTTCTATCGAGCCTAAGACTAAAGCAGGACAGGATAAGATGGGTGAATCTTTAGCAAAATTAGCAGAAGAGGATCCTACCTTCAGAACTTACACCAATGAAGAAACCGGTCAGACAATCATTGCCGGTATGGGTGAGCTCCATCTTGAAATTATCGTAGACAGACTTCTTCGTGAATTTAAGGTAGAGGCTAATGTAGGCGCACCTCAGGTTGCTTACAAAGAAACCTTTACAAAATCTGTTGAAGTTGACTCTAAATATGCAAAGCAGTCCGGTGGACGTGGACAGTACGGTCACTGTAAGGTTCGTTTCGAGCCTATGGATGCTAATTCAGAAAAGACTTTCGAATTCGTATCTACCGTTGTTGGTGGTGCTATTCCTAAAGAATACATCCCTGCAGTTGGTGCTGGTATAGAAGAAGCTTCCAAAGCTGGTATCCTTGGCGGATATCCTGTTCTTGGTATTAAGGCTACCGTTTATGACGGTTCCTACCATGAAGTAGACTCCAACGAAATGGCATTTAAGATTGCCGGATCTATGGCGTTTAAAGATGCGATGCACAAAGCAGGCGCTGTTTTATTAGAGCCTATCATGAGAGTTGAAGTAACAGTTCCCGATGAATATATGGGTGATGTTATCGGTGATATCAGTTCACGTCGTGGACGTATCGAAGGTTCTGAAGATATCAACGGTACAAAGCTTATCAGAGGATTCGTTCCCCTCTCAGAAATGTTTGGTTACTCCACCTCCCTTCGTTCCAGAACTCAGGGTCGTGGTGCTTACTCCATGTTCTTCTCCAACTATGAGCCCGTTCCTAAGAACGTTCAGGAAAAGGTTCTTGCAGCAAAAGGAAAGAACTAATCCACAAATATACGTGGAATCATTAATTATGCTTGAAAATATTTCTAAACTGAAATATAATAAAGCTATGAGCTCAAAATCAAATGCCCGCAGATAATGACTTTGAGTCTTTTCTGCAGGCGATAAAAAAAGTATGTGCACAAAGATGCATTTATTTAAAGGAGGACGTTACAAAAATGGCTAAAGCTAAATTTGAAAGAAACAAACCCCATTGTAATATCGGTACCATCGGACACGTTGACCATGGTAAAACTACTTTAACAGCAGCTATCACTAAAACTCTTCATGAGAGATTAGGTACTGGTCAGGCTGTAGCTTTCGATCAGATCGATAAAGCTCCCGAAGAAAGAGAAAGAGGTATCACAATCTCTACAGCGCACGTTGAGTATGAGTCAAAAGCTAGACATTACGCTCACGTTGACTGCCCTGGACATGCCGATTATGTAAAGAACATGATCACTGGTGCTGCTCAGATGGACGGTGCTATCCTTGTTGTTGCTGCTACTGACGGTGTTATGGCTCAGACTAAAGAGCACATCCTGTTATCCCGTCAGGTAGGTGTTCCTTACATCGTTGTATTCATGAACAAATGTGATATGGTTGATGATCCTGAGTTACTTGAATTAGTAGAGATGGAAATCAGAGATCTGTTAACAGAGTATGAATTCCCCGGCGATGATACACCTATCATCCAGGGTTCTGCTTTAAAAGCTCTTGAAGATCCTTCTTGCCCTTGGGGAGATAAGATCCTTGAGTTATTTGATGCTGTTGATAGCTGGATTCCCGATCCTCAGAGAGAGACAGATAAGCCTTTCTTAATGCCTATCGAGGACGTTTTCTCCATCACAGGACGTGGTACAGTTGCTACAGGCCGTGTTGAGCGTGGTGTTCTTCACGTATCTGAAGAAGTTGAAATCGTTGGTATCAAAGAAGAGACACGTAAAGTTGTTGTTACTGGTATCGAAATGTTCAGAAAGCTTCTTGATGAGGCTCAGGCTGGAGATAACATCGGAGCACTTCTTCGTGGTGTTCAGAGAACTGAAATCGAAAGAGGACAGGTTCTTTGCAAACCCGGCTCAATCAAATGCCACAAGAAATTCACAGCTCAGGTTTACGTTTTAACAAAAGATGAAGGTGGACGTCATACTCCTTTCTTCAACAACTACAGACCTCAGTTCTACTTCAGAACAACTGACGTAACTGGTGTTTGCAACCTTCCTGACGGTGTTGAAATGTGTATGCCTGGCGACAATATCGAAATGAGCATCGAGTTAATCCATCCTATCGCTATGGAGCAAGGTTTAGGCTTCGCTATCCGTGAAGGTGGACGTACTGTAGGTTCTGGTAAAGTTGCTACTATCGTTCAGTAATTAAAATAAATATTAACCCCAAGTCTTTATTTATAGAGACTTGGGTTTTTTTTATTGCCATAAATATAAAACAGGGGCCAAGCAGATATGTACACAGTAAGCTTTTAGCAAAAGAAAATCCTATGATATAGCGTTACAGTCCAAACCCCTTTCGAAATGCACTGGGTGTGATTTCGTGGACAGCTTTAAACGCTGCTGTGAACTTTGCAGGGTTTTCATAACCGCAGAGTGTTGCAATATTTTTAATACTCAGTTCGTCATAGGCTAGCAGCTGCATTGCCCGCTTCATAACGGCTTCACGAATATAGGCATAGAGAGGTTTGCCATACAGACCTTTGAAGGCGATTCTCAATTTGCTTTCGCCCATTTCGGCAAGCTGACAAAGTGTCTCCGTACTTGGTGTATTCAGTGGGTCTTTGTCAATCAGTTCACGTACCCGATGGAGCTTCTGCTCATTTTCCCAGGTGACATAGTGACGACGAGGTTTTTTACGGCGCTCCTGGGAGAGCGCGTGTGCAAACAGGCATAGGAGTTCCCCTGTTTTCCATAAATAAGCAGGCGGTGGAAGCCTGTTTCCACGCACTCCCCAGCGAAGCTGCTCCATCACAAGCATTACAATAGGCGTATCCACATGCTGGGGCAGCCACTGCCGGGCATCTGAAACCCGGATAGGATAGGTTATACCATTTGCCTGGAGAAAGGTCTCAATCCAGGAATCAAAGATTAGCAGACTGGTAAAGCAGACAGGTTCACCCGGTGCAATGTTGAGGCGAAGCGGCTTGCCATTGCTGATAATCAGCTGTGTAAACGGGGAAAGTTGCCTGGAGGGTACTCCCTGTCGTGTGAAGCTGAGGCTGCCATTGTCAATGCAAAAGACCCACAAGCAGGGCTTTTCCATATGCATGGTATACTCAATCTGTTCTTTGGCGGTGAACCAGGCGCTGGCGACATGCAGCCCCTCTACCGGAGTCACCTGGGTAATCCATCCGTTATCCCAAATATCCGGGATATCATAATGGGAATATACTCCGTTTTGGCTCGTTCTAAACCCAAGGTGCTCTGCCATTGAACCCCAGCCCAGAGCATATTCGTTCGTGTACTGCATTTATTCTCTCCTTTAAAACTAATCTGATGAAATAGTATACTTCAAATCTTAGTATTTTACAATCCGGAACTAATCCAAAATGTGATACGTATAATCCGAAATTATTATAACATATGAGTGTTTTAAGCACTGAGATGCTTATTATACATACCTTTTTCAACTTATTGTCTAAAGAGTCAGTTAACACTTCCCTCTTATCTTGTTCTTGACAGTCAACCGTCCACACCGTAAAATAGCAATTGAGTTAGAAGAGTCTAACTTAAACGGCAGCGCGCGCCTAATCAATATAATATACCTGTCAAGGAGAATTAACATGAGGATAATTATGAAAAAGATAATGCCGCTTATTTTGTCTCTTGCCATAGTGCTTACGCTTTCAGCTTGCACAAGTAGTAAGCCCGAAGCACCAGTAGGGTCAGAAGCACCAGTAGGGTCAGAAGTACCAGCAGAGCCTGAAGTAACAGCGGAGTCTGATGCAATGGCGGAGACTGAGACAACGACAGAGCCTCCTGAAGAAAGTGGCACCCGCACAGTTAGTACCGTAATGGGCGACATTGAAATTCCTGTCAATCCACAGCGGGTTGTTGTTAACTGGTATATCGGAGATGCGCTGGCAACTGGTCTCAATATAGTCGGCTATTATGGCTGGATGCAAAAAACAATGCCTTTTTATGATCAGATGATGGCGGCAACAAAGATTGAAAATTGGGAACAGGAAGAGGTCATGGCACTGGAGCCGGATTTGATTATTACATACAGTAAAGAGGATTATGAAACCTTTAGCCAAGTAGCCCCTGTGCTTGTTATTGAGGAGAGTAACAAATCTCCTGAGCGTACGCGAATCATTGGCGAAGCGACCGGAACCCTCGAGGCAGCAGAAAAAACGATTACAGAATTTGAAACAAAGCTAAAGAATGCGAAAGAAATATTTAATACCGAGGCGTTTAAAGGTAAGACCTTCAGTATTTTGGAGGACTGGGGTTCATCCGGCGAGTGGGCCGGGCTCTCTTATGAAACCGGGTCAAGGGGAGGGACACTCTTATATACATACCTTGAACAGCAATATCCGGATAAGCTGAAAGAATTGATCGAGACCTCGGGCAACGGAAGAGGAACCATTAGCTACGAAGTTGCCCACGAATATTTTGGTGATTATATTATTTGGTGCCGTCAGGAAGGGACTGAATCGGAATATGCACAATCTGATATCTGGAAGAGTATCCCGGCTGTGGCGGAGGGACATGTCTTGGAAATCCCAGGTGAATACCAAGGTTTGTTCTATTTTGATGATGTACTGAGCCTTGATGCTCAGCTCGATTATTTGGTGGAAGCACTCAATGGATTGGTGGATTAAGCGGATATCGTTCTGAAAGTTCCAATATTGGCATTCAATATAGCATATATAAAAACATCAGTGCTTATCTGTGCAACTTAAAATTATGCATGGTTACAAATAACACAGAAATACCAGCCTGATACAGAAGTTTCGGAAATTCCTAATTTGCATAATAATAATGGTAATTGACTGGAGCAGTATACAAGGATGTTAATGTATACTGCTCCTTCTGACGTTAACTGTGTTATAGCTGAAATTGATTTCTCTGTAATTCTTTTATCATTATACCCTGATTCTATAAACATTATTTCACATTGAAACTCCGTCGTTGAAATCGTTGTTGACTGCAATTGAAAGAATTGTGTCTAATGTTCATAATGAGACACTATTGTAAGGTTTAGTAGAACTTAATTACTTGCTTTGGGAATTCTTTACTTCTTGATATAATAGTATTAATTGGCTGGAACTATTTACTTTCATCTTGGTATATATACTTTCTTTATGGCGTTTAACTGTATTTAAGCTTATTTTTAGTATATCCGCTATTTCTTTGATTTTATAACCTTGACATAACAATCCCGTTACTTCGCACTCTCGCTTTGTAAGTTCTCTTTCTTTGAGATAGGCAACCCAGGAAGTTCTGCTATTACCGGCAGATAGATTTAGAAAAATCGCATAACGAGTTACAAAACTGTCTGTTATATGTTCTTTTGCAATAATATTTTCCAGAAACACTTCAACTCCCTCAGCCAGACGCAGACAGAATCTGTGAGTGGAACCTTCTTGGTAAACGGGGAGGATGTAATCGTTTAAGAGTAAAACAGCCCCATCTTTATTGGCAGGCAGGTCAATCAGATCCAGGATATGGAGGGCCTCCTGGTTAATCTCCTGTATAGAAAAGTTACCGTCACATAATATCATTCCAATAGGGTGACGAGCAAACAGCCTGTTAAAGAAGCCAAGGTTATTTTGCATGGAGAGATAATTCAGATGTAATCGTGTAGCTTTTTCCATGATAATCCCTATCTCTGCGAGAAGGAGCTGCTCTCTAGGAGTAAATCCGGAGGAATTTTTTCCATGATATACGGCAACGGCACCTAAGGGGTTACTCTTGTCGTCTCTTAGCAGAACCAGAGCCTCATAATAAAATCCATTAAAGTATAAACACTGACTGTACAAAGAGGAGGTTTCATATTCAATATAGGAAGTAAAATCTTCAATGGTATAAACAGATTTCTGTTCCGCTTCCTTTAAATTAGCCGGGGCAAAGAAATCATTTTTATAACAGTCACGTTCGTAGGATTCAATCGAAATAGGTGTAAAATTCACATAGATAAGATGTCTATAGTAGCCTTTGCCATCTACCAGAGGAAAGGCAGCACCATCAAAAGGAAAGTAATGAAGCAGATTATCCATAGCCGTCTTACGGAAATTCCTATCGCAGGGATTTAAGCCTTCGGAAAAAGAAAGCAGTCTTTTATAATCTTCTTGTGTTAAAGAATTAATTTCAGTCATAATAACTCCAATTAGTCGTAGAGGAAAATTTTGCATTCCTACTTATAAGATGTGATTTAGGAAGAATGCCTATAAGGCATATTTAAATTCATTGTATCATTCTGGCAGCTCAGCATTAGAGCATACTACGTTACAACTCCTAGGGTATTTGCCCTAGAAGAATAGGGGGTGTGGGTAATTGTTACTTTATTATATAGGTGCTATGATTAGATTGTCAAGATAATAACAAAGTATAAAAATATACCAGACTAAAATTAAGTATGTATGAACACAGGAAAAGGAAGGGACATCATGGCTGTATTAAAATTATTAAGAGCACCTTTAAAATACTTACAGGGAAAAGGAGCACTGTTGCATTTCTATCAGGAAACAAAGGAGTTAGGAACCTCCTATCTATTTGTCTGCAGTAACAGCGGTTATAAGAACTGCTCTGATAAGATAAAGAAAAGTTTTGAAGGAAGCAATTGTAAACTACATTTTGAAATCTTCAAAGGTATAAGTTCTGTAGGTGAAATTAACAGGATGAGAGAGATTGTTCAGGATAAACAGATCCAGGTAGTAGTTGGCATTGGCGGTGGATCGGCAATTGATACTGCCAAAGCTACTGCTCATTATGAAAAACTTCCGGTTGTAATCGTACCCACAGTAGTAGCCACAGATGCGCCATGCACCGGATTATCAGTAATCTATCAGGATGATGGAGCTTTTGACAGTTATCTTTTCTATCCTAAGAATCCGGAAGCTGTTATTGTGGATAGTGAGATTATAGCCAATGCACCGGTCAAATTCCTGATTGCTGGAATGGGAGATGCCTTAGGAACTTATTTTGAAGCAAGAGCATGTGTCAGAACAGATTCCCCCAGCCTTGAGAATGGAGGAATTGCCCTCTCAGCAATGGCTTTGTGCGAATTATGTTATAAAACTCTTTTAAAAAACGGATACCAGGCAAAGCTAGCTTGTGAGAATCATTTGGTAACACCTGCCCTGGAAGCAATAATTGAAGCAAATACCTACTTAAGTGGTGTAGGAGCTGATAACGGTGGATTGGCAACAGCTCATTCTGTATACAACGGCTTTACAGCCCTTCCTGAATGCGAAGAAACAATGCATGGCTCTGTAGTGGCATATGGAACAATAACTCAGCTTCTGCTAGAAAGTGCACCCTTAGAGGAAATCAAGGAAGTAATGGACTTCTGTCATAAGGTTGGATTGCCGGTTACTTTGAAGGAGCTAGGAGTATCAGATGTGACCAGAGTAAGGATAGCAGCTGAAAAAGCCTGTATACCAGGTGAGACCATACATAATATGGCAGGAGATGTAACGGCTGATCAGCTCTACGATGCACTTCTTGCAGCAGATTTATTAGGACAGGAATATTTTAAATAAGATAGATGATAATTATAATTAGTATTATTTATAGAACGACCTATAGTTAGGGGCTGTTGCAGAATAATGTAAAGCTGTAAGAAACCCATTGGGCTTTCCTGTAATGCACTGCATGATAGACATGCTGCCGATTTTGTGTGTAAAAGCGAATGATTTATATACGATTATAGCACAGAAGTTGGAATGTGTTTGAATCCGGTGTGTGGAAAAACAATGGGAGTCTTGCAGCAACATTGCTTAAAATGCAATCGCTTGCGTAAGACCTATTCCTTGATCATACAAAAATCCCAAATCATACTGAGCGTACCTTTGCCCCTGATTTGCTGTCTCTGTAAGTAGAAGTATGGCGGTTTTAATATTTTATTTAACACCATGACCGTCTACATAGTAACAAGCGAGCTCATATTGAGCATCGGCATTACCCTGCAGTGCGGCTTTTTCATGCCAATCGGTTGAAAGCCTTCTGCTGACTGGTACACCATGCCATTGCCATATCGAAACCAAATCTCATATTGCGCCTGTAAATGTCAATGCAGAGCTGCTTTCATGTACCACTCAAACGCCTTTTTATAATAGCCTCGTTTACCTATAAGTGCTTCTCTGGAGTAACGGTTAATAAGTTGAAGTTGTGAATTGACATCGTTTTCTTCTGCTTTTGTCGTAAGTTGTTCAATATTATCCACTTTAATCCTACGTTCTGTTAACACTGATTCTCGCTTTATCCTGATTGTCTTAAAACACTTTTATCATCCATAGCACCAAGAAAAACTTAATTTATTACTTACTGCCTAAGGGATATAGATAGCTGTTTCCTTAAGGTATCTTTGCAGTTATCTGTTACAGTGTGAGCTTTCAAATCAGGTAAAATAGCATATTTCTTTAAGAAAATATTAATATTCCAATATTTCTAAAATTTCCTTTGAAAAAAACTATAAATATGTATATAATAAAAAAGAGTGTGTTTAATTGACAGGTTTATGGAAAAAATCGAAATGTTAAGTGCATATCAGTATTTTGATAGCTTCCTGAAAAGTCGGCAATAATAAAAAGTAATAAAGAATAATTCAGCAGTTTTAATCGTGCTTATCATAAAATGAATCCAAGCATTTTTCGTTAATAACAAAGTAAATTGACAGTGCAAGGATATAATCAGAAGCGGCGGCGGTCTGATATCTGACAGCAGCAAAAGAATAACCTTGAGAATCTGAAAGGAGATTAGATATGTTAGGTAGTGACATAGGGATTGATTTAGGAACAGCAAGTGTACTGGTTTATTTAAAGGGAAAAGGGGTTGTGCTGAAAGAGCCCTCTGTAGTTGCCTTTGACAGAGATACAAATAAGATTAGAGCAATAGGTGAAGAAGCAAGATTAATGCTTGGAAGAACTCCTGGTAATATCGTAGCAGTACGTCCCTTAAGACAGGGCGTTATTTCTGATTATACAGTAACAGAGAAAATGTTAAAATATTTTATACAGAAAGCTGTCGGCAAACATCGTTTCCGTAAACCCATAATCAGTGTATGTGTACCAAGTGGTGTAACAGAGGTGGAGAAGAAGGCGGTTGAAGATGCAACCTATCAGGCAGGCGCCAGAGATGTCAAGATAATAGAAGAACCCATTGCAGCAGCTATTGGAGCTGGAATTGAGATATACAGACCTTGCGGTAATATGATAGTAGATATCGGAGGGGGAACTACAGATATTGCAGTTATTTCATTAGGAGGTACAGTTGTAAGTACTTCTATTAAGATTGCCGGTGATGATTTTGATGAAGCAATTGTTCGATATATGCGTAAAAAACATAATCTTCTAATCGGTGAGAGAACTGCAGAAGAGATTAAGATCAAAATTGGTTCAGCCTTTAAGAGACCAGAGGTTGTTACTATGGATGTCAGAGGACGTAATCTGGTTACAGGTCTTCCAAAGACAATTACTGTATCCTCTGATGAAACAGAAGAAGCTTTAAAGGAAACTACATCACAGATAGTTGAAGCAGTACACAGTGTGCTGGAGAAGACTCCCCCGGAACTTGCAGCAGATATTGCAGACAGAGGAATTGTACTTACCGGAGGCGGATGCCTTTTATATGGACTGGAAGAATTAATTGAGAATAAGACAGGTATTAATACTATGACAGCAGAAGACCCCATGACAGCTGTTGCTATTGGTACCGGAAAATATATTGAATATTTAAGTGGCTCCAGGGATTAAGTATTTGAAGTAAATGTCCGATAATATATACATCGATATGCCGTGTATAGGAATAATGCCGGATTGAGGTATTATGCGGATTACATTAAACTAGAAATTACTGTTATAGCCCAAGGTGACTTGCGGATTATACAAATAGAACTTCAACTACTGATTAGTGCTTTATTCGGCTTTTATAGAAACAGCCTGAATATTGCAGAAAGGGGTTAGAATGGTAAAGGGATTATTTACATCCTGGACCGGTATGGTAAATGAACAGAAGCGGCTTGATGTCATAACAAACAACCTGGCGAATGCTTCTACTGTGGGCTATAAGAAAGATGGTGTCACAAACCAATCATTTAAAAATCTTTTAACTTACAAAATCAAAGATGTTTCAGAAAATTATTCTAATAGACAAATTGGGTCAATGAGTCTGGGTGTTAGAATCGGTGAGGTATATACGGATTATAATCAGGGCTCCCTGCGAAGCACCGGCAACACCTATGATTTTGCTATCCAAGGCTCCGGTTTCTTTAATGTAACCACCACTGACAGTGCAGGAAATCAAACGGTTAAATATACAAGAGATGGTTCTTTTACAGTGAATCAGGATGGTAAGCTCATGGATGTAAGTGGAAATACACTGATGGGAGAAGGTGGAGAAATTACGATACCTTCCGACGCTGCAGAAGTAAGAGCTGATGAGAGCGGAAATATTTATGCAGATGGTGTATTTATTGATAAGATAAAGCTTACGGATTTTACAGATTATAATTATCTGAAGAAACAGGGAGACAGCTTTTATCTGGCACTTGACGGCGCAACACAGTTAGACAGTACTGCAACCATTCAGCAGGGATATACAGAGCAGTCTAATGTTAACGTTGTAAGAGAAATGTCAAATATGATTGCCATAACAAGAGCCTATGAAGCTAATCAAAAAGTTATACAGACCATTGACGGTTCTCTTGAGCAGGCTGTGAGCTCCGTAGGTAAGGTATAATACGAGAAAGGATAAACTTCTATGATGCGTTCACTGTGGACAGCAGCTTCCGGTATGATATCTCAGCAGACAAATGTTGATACGATTTCAAATAATCTGGCAAATATTAATACAACCGGATTTAAGAAGGAAACTGCTCAGTTTAAATCATTGTTATATCAGACAATACAGAATAAATCAACAGACAGTACAGGCGAAGCAAAGCCTGTGGGAGCACAGACAGGTCTGGGAGTTAAAAATTCCGCTATCGTCTCCCAATATACCCAGGGATCTTTAAAGCAGACAGAAGGAGATTATGACTTTGCTATACAGGGTAATGGTTTCTTTATGGTACAGACAGCCGATGGTGGCATTGGATACACCAGAAGCGGTACATTTGGTCTGTCGGTAGGAAGTGATGGTATAACCCTTGCAACGACAGAAGGGTATCCCGTACTTGATATGGCAGGACAACCCCTGGTATTTGACAGTACCATAGATGCTTCTTTACTTGAGGTTGATGAATATGGAAACTTCCTGTATCCGGATGCATCAGGTAATCTGGTAACAACAGGTAAGCAAATAGGACTAGCTCAGTTTAATAATCCGGCAGGCCTTGAGAAGACTTCCAACAGTATAATGTTAGAAACAGCAGCTTCCGGAACAGCCAGAGTTGAAGGTCAGGATGCAACGGTAAAAAGGAGCACTGTAAAAAGAGGATATTTGGAGAACTCCAATGTACAGGCAGCAAATGAAATGGTAGATCTTATTGTAGCCCAAAGAGCTTATGAGATGAACTCCAAGGCCATCAATGCAGCAGATGAAATGCTTCAGCAAGCGAATAGTCTTCGCAGATAAGGAGGCTACAAATGAGTATAGGTATTGGTAATAATTACTCAGTGGAATCAGCCCTTGCTCAGACACAGGCAAAGCAAAGTACTACAAAATTGCAGGAAACGCTGAACCAGGATCTCAGCAATGCTACCGATGATGAGTTAATGTCAGTATGTAAAGACTTCGAATCCTATCTGGTTGAACAGATGTTTAAGGAAATGAAGAAAAGCGCTGGGTCAGAAGAAGACCAAGGGGAATATGTTTCCTACTTTGGTGATATGTTATATGAAAAATATGCAGATGATGTTGTGGAGACTGGTGGCATGGGAATTGCCCAGATGCTGTACGAATCCATGAAACGTAATGTATAAATAAGATAAATATATTTTTTATTACGCCTAGAGATTTCTATATTGCATTTCTGTTATGAAATGGGGTATAGTTGTTTTCTAGGCGTAATTTATAAATTTAAACATTTTACACTTTTATCTAGCTGCATGGCAGAAAGGCATGGGGGATGCATGAGTTGCAGCAGTACCACATATCACATATGAATGCAGATGCGGTATATAGGAGTGTCAGAATAAAATTAAGCATAAAATAGTCGCAGTCTAAAGGCAGGTGAAATATTATTGGCTGAAGAGTTAGAAGGGTATGTAGATCGGATCGTATTCCGCAATGCTGAAAATGGCTATACAGTATTAACCCTTACAAAAGAAAAGGAAGAAATAACCTGTGTGGGAACTTTTACCTTTATCAATGAGGGTGAATTTATACATTGCACCGGTAAATACACTGCACATCAGCTATACGGAGAACAATTTCTGGTAGAAACCTATGAATTCAAAGAGCCGGAGGACCTGGACTCTATGGAGAAGTATCTTGGTTCAGGGGCTATTAAAGGAGTAGGAAGTGCTCTTGCGGCACGTATAGTAAGAAGGTTTAAAGCAGATACTTTTCGTATAATGGAAGAAGAGCCTGAGCGATTGGCAGAGGTAAAAGGCATCAGTGACCATATGGCAAGAGAGATTGCTGCTCAATTTAATGACAAAAGAGACATGAGAGGAGCTATGATATTCCTGCAGCAGTATGGAATTACCACAGCTCTGGCGGTTAAGATATATAAAGAATATGGAATGCGAATGTATCAGGTAATTAAAGAGAATCCATACCGTCTGGCAGAAGACATTAATGGAGTTGGTTTTAAGCTGGCAGATGAAATTGCTGCAAGAGTAGGAATCGGTACAGAGTCGGATTACCGTATCAAGGCAGCCATATTATATGTACTGCTGCAGGGAAGCACAAATGGGCATGTCTATCTGCCGGAGGATATATTATACAGAAAAGTAAGTGAGCTTCTCGGTTTCTCACCCAAAGGCTTTGAAGACCAGATAAGTAATCTTTCTATGGAGAGAAAGGTTATTATCAAGACAGAAGGTGAGCAGAAACTTATATATGGCGCAAGCCTTTATTACCTGGAATTAAACACTGCCAAAATGCTAAGTGATCTTAATATAAAATATGAATTGCCTCTTCTTGAAATTGAACGCCGCTTAAAATCAGTGGAAAAGCAATTTCAGATAGAGCTGGATGAATTGCAGCGGACGGCTGTAATGGAGGCAGCAAAAAATGGTATCCTGATTGTAACGGGAGGACCAGGTACCGGTAAAACCACCACCATTAATGCGATTATTCGTTTCTTTGAAGCGGAAGGTATGGATTTGCTATTAGCTGCACCTACGGGAAGAGCGGCTAAGCGTATGACAGAAACAACGGGTTATGAAGCCAAGACAATTCACCGGCTTTTAGAAATCTCCAAAATGTCTGGCGATATGGAGAACAAGCTGGTATTTGAACGAAATGAAGGGAATCCCCTGGAAACCGATGTAATCATTATTGACGAAATGTCCATGGTCGATATCAGCCTGATGCATTCCCTCCTGCGTGCCATTACGGTGGGAACCAGACTGATTCTGGTGGGTGATGTTAACCAGCTGCCCTCTGTGGGACCTGGAAATGTCCTTAAGGATATTATTAATTCCCATGTATTTAATGTAGTTAAGCTGACTAAGATTTTCCGTCAGGCAAAAGAAAGTGATATTATTGTCAATGCCCATAAGATAAACGATGGAGAGCAGATTGAGCTTAACAATAAGTCTAAGGATTTCTTTTTATTAAAAAGAGCAGAAGTAAATGATGTAGTAGGTGTTACCATTGCTTTAGTAAGAGATAAGATGCCAAAGTACGTAAACGCTTCTCCTTATGATATTCAGGTATTAACGCCTATGCGTAAGGGTGAGCTGGGAGTGGAAAAATTAAATGGTGTACTGCAGCAGTATTTGAATCCGCCGTCAGCCGAAAAGAAAGAAAAGGAGTTCCATAATACAATCTTTCGCGAAGGTGATAAGGTCATGCAGATCAAGAATAATTATCAGCTGACCTGGGAAAGTAAGAGCAAGTACGGTATTACAAATGAAAGCGGCACCGGAATCTATAACGGAGATACAGGAATTATTCGGGAAATTAATCACTTTGCGGAACAGCTGACCGTAGAATTTGACGAAGGCAGGCTGGTAGAGTATCCTTACAGTCAGTTGGAAGAATTAGAGCTGGCATATGCAATTACAATCCATAAATCCCAGGGAAGTGAGTACCCGGCTGTTGTTCTTCCGCTGTTAACCGGACCCAGGATGCTTCTAAACCGTAATATCCTATATACTGCCGTAACAAGGGCGAAAAATTGTGTTACCATTGTAGGTAATTCGGACACCATTCAGTTTATGATTGATAACGAAAGTGAGCAGAGAAGGTACTCTGGTCTTGCAAGACGCATCAATGAGCTGGAAGAAAAATAAAGTCAACTAAAATAATCAAAATAGGAAATATATAGTAAAAAATAAAAAAATTAGTGCGTATTCATCCTGTATAAGGTATAATTTAATTATAATAATATAAGTAAGGGGCTTAAATAAGTCTTTAATGTATATATGGGTGAAGGCAGAAATGGAGGAGATAATGAAAAAAACAGCATTAGTTATTATGGCAGCTGGTCTTGGCAGCAGATTTGGCGGTATTAAGCAGTTAGAACCCGTGGGAGTAAGCGGCGAGATCATTATGGATTATTCCATATATGATGCTATAAAAGCAGGTTTTAATAAGGTTATATTTATCATCAGAAAAGACCTCGAAAAAGATTTTAAAGAAGTAATAGGTAATCGAATAGCTGAAAAGGTAGAGGTGGAGTATGCTTTTCAGGAGCTGACAAATATACCCGAGGGATTTTCTGTACCGGAAGGCAGAACAAAGCCATGGGGAACCGGACAGGCAGTATTAAGCTGTAAAGGACTTATAAAAGAACCTTTTGTAGTAATTAACGCAGATGATTATTATGGCAGTGAGGCCTTTGTTAAGGTGCATGATTATTTGGTAGCAAGTGAGAATGAAGGGGATTACTGTATGGCAGGATTTATCCTTGGCAATACCTTGAGTGAAAATGGTACTGTTACAAGAGGTGTATGCCAGGTTAATGCAGAGGGTAATCTGATTGATATTAAAGAAACCAAAGCCATTGAGAAAAAGGGAACAAATGCAGTAGCAATTGAAGATGGCGTAGAGACAGAGCTTGAGATAAGTACCCCTGTATCTATGAATATGTGGGCATTTCAACCAGGTTTGTTAAAAGATCTGGAGGACGGTTTCGTGGCGTTTCTAAAAGAAAATGGTCAGGAATTAAAGTCAGAATACTTACTTCCTGAGGAAGTAGGAAACCTGATTAAGAAAGGCAAAGCGTCTGTAAAAGTCCTTTCAACCAATGACAAATGGTTTGGTGTTACTTACAAAGAAGATAAGCCTATTGTAATGGAATCAATTAAAGAACTTGTAAATAAAGGGTTATATCCAACAAAGTTGTTTTAAGGAGCTTATATGTTCAACTCATTGCTGGATATCCTTTACCCTCGCAGATGCCCAGTATGTTCTGAAATCGTAGATGTACGGGGAGAGCTATCTTGTAAAGAATGCCGTAAAAAACTTATTCTTATCGAGGAACCGAAATGTAAGTGCTGCGGCAAACCAATGGAACAAGACAATAAAGAATACTGTTATGACTGTGAAAAGAAAAGCCGGGATTTTACGAGAGGTATAGCTCTATGGTTATATAATAAAGAAATGAAGAAATCTATGGCTGAGTTTAAGAATCATGGAAGAAGAGAGTATGCCGCATTTTATGTCGAAGAGCTGTTAAAAGTATATAGGGAGGAGATTGAGGATATCTCACCGGATGCCTTGATCCCAGTCCCTATTCATAGAAAGAAGTTAACGGAAAGAGGATATAATCAGGCAGATGTATTAGCCAGAAGCATAGGGGATAAACTGGATATACCAGTCTTATCTGATCTGCTTCTAAGAAAAAAGGATACGCTTCCCCAGAAACATCTCAATGATAAGGAACGTATGCTTAATCTGGCGGAAGCATTTGACTTTTCCGGTACAGAAAGAAACAGTTTTCATAATAAGCTAAACAAAGTACTTTTAGTAGACGATATCTATACTACAGGCAGTACAATTGAAGCTTGTGCAAGAATACTTAAAAAGAATGGTATAAATGAGGTTTACTTTGTCACAGTGTGTATTGGAAAAGGTTACTAAGGAGGTTTGCAATGGATGTTAGAAATTGTAAAAATTGCGGTAAGTTATATAACTATATAGGAGGTCCGCCTTTATGCCCCTCCTGTGTTAAAGCTCTTGATGACAAATTCGATCAGGTAAAACAATATATTTATGATAATCCAAGAGCAGGAGTTCAAGAAGTAGCGGAAGATAATGATGTAACTACCATGCAAATTCATAAATGGATCAGAGAGGAAAGACTTGCATTTACAGAGGACTCTATGGTAGCTCTGGAATGTGAGATGTGCGGTGCTTCCATTAGAACAGGACGTTTTTGCAAGAGCTGTAAAGACAAGCTGTCCAGCCATTTTGGCAGTCTCTATGAAGACATCTCTGAAGAGAAGAAGAAAGAATTTAAAGAGAAAGAGAAAAAAATGCATTTCCTTCAAAGAGGAGGAAAATAATAAATTTTATTATTAGATAAATATAAAAGGTAAAAAAATAAAAGTTCCGATATCTCTTATGCTGCTTGGAATAGCTATCCTATAGCGGTATACGGGATGATTGGAACTTTTGTTATCTTTATTATATCTTATCTTTCGAGAGCTTCAATTCCATCGGTGGTTATTCTGATTTTCTGCTCTTTCATAAGTCTTCCGATGGCACGCTTAAAAGCATTTTTACTTAAGCCAAATTTTTCGGAGATAATAGCTGGATCGGTTTTGTCGTGATAGGGTAAAGAACCGCCGGCCTCTTTTAATAGCTTGTATATAATTTCTGCATCGGAATCAATCTGAACAGGAATAGCCTCCTGAAGGCTTAGATCAAGTTTACCGTCTTCTTTAATAGCTGTAACCCTTGCCTCTACACTATCGCCTGGTTTCAGAGAACGCTTTAATTCTTTTTGTGGAATCAATCCGCTGTAAAGATTATCAACAGCTACAAAAGCACCAAAGTTACTGCTTATCTCATATACGGTTCCAAGAACCTTGTCTCCTTTTTTATAAGGAGAATCTTGTCTTAGATACTCATACACTTTCATTGTGGCGCATAGGCGGCTGCTCTTATCAATATATAAGGCAACCAGTACTTGTTCTCCTGTGTGAACCCTTTCAGTCTGTTCCTTAAAGGGAAGAAGCAGATCCTTTGCCAGGCCCCAGTCTAAAAAGGCTCCGATGGTAGTGACTTCTTTTACCTGCAGAAGAGCAACTTTGCTCTGAGTAACTTTGCTCTCAGTAACTTTGTTCTGAGCTATGCTGCTCTGATCAATATTGTTCTCAGTAATCTCGCTGTTAAGAGCATCGCTCTCCTTGTCATGACTAATTGCCGGCTGACTTACCTCGATTCCGCTTAAGGTCAGCTTGGGAGTAAGGGTGGTTGCTATTGGTCTGTCATCAGAATCCTTATAAATAAATACGGATATCTTGTCACCGGTTTTTAAAGTTTTTGGAACCTGAGCTTTGGGCAGCAGGATACGTTCATCAGTAGTGTTACCTGGTTCCTTCAGATAGACACCAAAATCAGTGCTTTTTATCATTTCTAATTCTTGTATTTCACCTAATTTTATCATAAGACCTCCTCATGGTTATACGGTGTATTCAATAATGGTATATGGTTTCTTGGCTGAATCGGCAAGTACGATGGTCAGGGTACTTTCGTTCTGATGTATCAGGGGGATTATGATATCACCCATTACAGCTGATTTTCTATATTCTGCCCTCATACCGGCAGGTTTAAAATACTCTGGAATAAATTCTTCTGACATACGGATATATTCTCCATTATTTACGTGATTATTTGTGTCCAGATTTCTTTTGAGAACGGGAAAGGGATTACCTTCCATTAGGTTATCGGGAAGAGCGATTTTGCGAGGAGCATAATCCATGGGATAGGGTTCCTCCGGCTTATAAGCTCTGGCAACGTCTTCGTCAATCTTAACAGGACGGTTATTTTCCGTGTCCATATATATCCAGATAGAATTTGCGTAAGCACAAATTTTACCCTGATTATCTTCTATGAGAAAATTTCTGTAACCATACATCGCATTGAAATCATATGCCCAGGTGGATACTTTTATATCTTCACCGAATACGGGGAAACGAGTGACCTGAATCTGCCAGGCATTCATTAACCAGATACGGTGTCTTTGCTCCAGGCTATCAAAACCCTGTCCCACTGCTTCTGAATGAAAGAGACTGCAGTCTTGAAAATAATTAATGATTGAGAAAAAATCCAGTTCCTTATTGCTGCAGACTTCGCTGTAGCGTATTCTGCTGTTAAAACTGTACATATATAACCTCTTTTCTGAATATCCTATCCAATCAGACAACCTAATATTTGCCTTCTGGAACTTATTTAGCAATGTTTAGCCCATATGCCTAATTGTACCATATGTAATAGAATTATGATAGAAGTTCTTTCATGTTTCCCTGGTTGTCCGCATAAAAATGAATTAATGGTGAAAAAACTAGTGAAAATCCTTTCGGTATAGTATATAATGGTTCTTAATATGAATAAACGGAGGTTATATAAATGAAGAAAATAGTAAGCACAACAAATGCACCTGCAGCGATCGGCCCTTACTCACAGGCTGTTATCATTAACAACATGGTTTATACCTCTGGTGTAATTCCCATTAATCCCGAAGACGGAACCATTGTGGAAGGAGATATAAAGAAGCAGGCAGAAAGAGTTTTAAAGAGTCTTTCCGCATTGCTAAAGGACAGCGGTTCAGATCTTACGAAAGTAGTAAAAACAACAGTATTTATAAAGAACATGGAAGATTTTCCTCTGATAAACGAAGTATACGCCTCCTATTTTACGGAGAATTATCCTGCGCGTTCCTGCGTTGAAGTTGCAAGACTTCCTAAGGATGTTCTCATAGAAGTGGAAGCAGTGGCGTATCTGTAATAAGAAAATAATATCGCAGGATAGCCTGCGAAGGGGTTATATTTGAAAGGAAGGACTTTTTTGGACTCGATAGATTATTATAATAAGAATGCAAGTCTTTATTTTGAGAACACAGTAGATATCAATACAGAAGAAAACAGAGAAAAATTCATGTCAGCCATTCCTGAAGGGGCTGCAGTGTTGGATCTTGGCTGCGGTTCCGGAAGGGACAGCCTGGAGTTTATCGAAAGAGGATATGATGTAACAGCCATTGACGGAGCGGAAGAACTCTGTGAGCTTGCATCTATCCATATTGGACAGGATGTACTCTGCATGCAGTTTGACGAGCTGGATTTTGATGAAGTATTTGATGGGATATGGGCCAGTGCAGCACTGATACATATCTCCCCGGAGGAGTTAAAAGGGGTATTTGAGAAAGTCATAAAGGCGTTAAAGCCCGGCGGGATATTATATATGTCTTTTGGTCACGGTGATTTTACAGGATATCTTAATGGGAGATACTTTCAGAATTTTAAGACAAAAGCTATGAAGGATTTCCTGACAGGTTACTCTGGGCTGGAGCTTCTTGAAATATGGAAGAGTACAGAGAACCTTGGAGAAGCAAATCTTGACGAGTGGCTGCATATCATAATAAAAAAGCAGGAAGAAAAGCAGGAGTAAATATATGAACCAAGTAAAATCGGTTAACAGAGTGTTCCTGGCAACAGTACTGATTACTTTTGCCGGAATAATAATTAATCCCTGGGTATATGATAGAACCAATAACATTATTTTTGCTCTGATAATATCACAGTTGCTATTGATTATACCTTCTGTGATCTATCTAATAAAGAGTAAGGAGAGGCTTTCTCAAGCAATAGGATTTCATAAGATAAGCGTTGGAAATGTGGTATTATTGGTTATACTGACCTACTTAATCATGCCTCTTATGGGATTGATAAATTCTATTTCCATGCTTTTTGTCAGAAATGATACAACAGTTGTTATCGATAATCTTATCGGTGATAATGGATTTTTAATAAGCCTGATAATGGTTGCTGTTGTACCGTGTTTATTTGAAGAAAGCGTTTACCGGGGAGTATTGTTTCAGAACTACCGTAAAGTCAACCCCCTGAAAGGTATTTTTATCAGTGGGCTCTTATTCGGACTGATTCACCAGAATTTTAACCAATTCTCCTATGCTTTTGTGTTGGGTATGATATTTGCGCTTATTATAGAAGCAACGGGCTCCATCCTGTCAACAATGATAGTTCATTTTATTATTAACGGAACCTCAGTGGTCAGCCTTACCTTGTACCCCAAGCTTTTAGAGCTGTCCGAAGGAATAACCGGTAACGGTGTAAGCCAGGAAGAGGTAATGCAGGCTGCTGCTGAGATAACCCCTATGTATATAGTTTCAGTGTTATTGCCCCTTGCAGCTGTGTCCACTATTATTGCTTTCTTTGTATTCCGCGTACTTGCTGATAACTCAGGAAGATGGGAGCATATAAAAAGCATTTTTAGAAGAAAAGAACGTGTTGCAGAGAACAGGGATGAATCAGAAAAAGTACGATTTGTCACTCCCAGCCTGGTAATTGGAATTATTGTCTGCATTCTCATTATGATAGCTACTGAACTGGCAGGAAGCGGATCAGATGGGGCAGCCTCCCGTGAGGGATATACAACAGTTATTTATGGTATTATAAGCAAGTTAAGAATTATCTGATATAAATCAGTTACTGTCAGGTATCATCTTAATTCATAAAGAATAAAAGTTGCAGATGGCTTTCAAAAATTTCCTGATAAGGAACAATCAGCGGACTGCAGTTAAATAAAGAAAGAGAAGCTGCCTGACTTTCCTGTTAGCAACAGGTAATACGATGCAGCTTCTCTCTTTTCATAATTTGGGGCTTTTCTTTTTTGTAAAATGTGATACAATATAAATGCAATTAAATTGTAAGCAATTAATAAACATATGTATATCCGTTATTACATCAGGGTATTATAAGTTGAAATGAATGGAGGATTTATCATGGATAAGATATATGAGTTGGCTGTTATCGGATCAGGCCCGGCGGGATTAACTGCGGCACTTTACGCCGGAAGAGCAGAGCTGGATACAGTTGTAGTAGAAAAGGCACCTATAAGCGGAGGCCAGATAATTAACACTTATGAAGTTGATAATTATCCCGGAATACCTGGAATAAGCGGTTTTGAACTGGCAACCAGATTCAGGGAGCATTGTGATAAGATGAATCTGCCTTTTGTAACCGGTGAAGTGAAGGACTTCCATATAGAAGAAGATATTAAAGTCATAACCTTAGATGATGGAACTGTTATACGTTCAAAAACAGCCATAATTGCTACAGGTGCTAATCCCAGAAAGCTGATGGTAGAAGGAGAGGAAAGACTTGCAGGCATGGGAGTATCATATTGCGCTACCTGTGACGGAGCTTTCTTCCGTAATAAAGTTACAGCCGTAGTCGGTGGCGGAGATGTAGCTGTGGAGGATGCAATCTTCTTAGCAAGGCTATGTAAGAAAGTATATGTTATTCATAGAAGAGATGAATTCAGGGCAGCCAAGACCTATATTAGTAAACTGTTATCCATGGAAAATGTAGAAATAATCTGGGATAGTGTAGTAGAAGAAATAAACGGCGGAGAAGTCGTTGAGAAAATAAAGGTTAAGAACCTTAAGAGTGGAGATAATAAAGAATTGGCTGTGGATGGTATATTTATTGCAGTAGGTTATAATCCCAGTTCAGAGGTTTATAAGGATGTGATTGAACTGGCACCGGGCGGATATATCAAAGCGGATGAATCCGGAATAACAAATGTTCCGGGAGTATTTGCAGCGGGTGATATTCGAACGAAAGAGTTAAGACAGATAATAACAGCAGCTTCAGATGGAGCGAATGCGGTTACCGGGGTTGAAAAATACCTTAATAGTCTATAAAATTAAATATATATAGACAATTTGTAACTTTTGAGACGGTTTTACGAATATGAACAAATAAAGCTTAAAATATGTTAAATTATGCGTTGACAGCAGTAGTATGCTTTGATATAATTACCTAAGGATATTTAATAAATTTGTAACATTTCATATTGATTCTAATACGCGATAACATATATTTAATTTCTATTTAATTATTTGTCACATTCGAGAAAACCGTAAGGAGGTTACATATAAAATGCTTAAAAGTACTGCTGTTAAAGCATCCTTGTGTACTGCTGCGCTGCTCTTTTCGTTAGGAATGGGAGTGAAAGCTCAGGCAGCGGAGAGTGCATCAGATGTTGGTTTGGCAGGTATTATGCCTGCACTGGATAATTATTATGTAGCTACAGCCACTGAGGAGAAAGGCGAAGCAGAACAATTACTTGAAACATTGGTAAAACAAAAGGACGAGCCAAGCAGCAGTAAAGTGGAAAAGGTGAAATCACCTTACGAAAACTTAGGAATATCCATAGCCAATGACTATGTTAATATTCGAAAGGAACCCAATACGGACAGTGAAATTGTTGGTAAGCTCTACAGGGGATGTGCTACAGACATCCTGACCACAGAGGGCGAATGGGTTAAGATAAAATCCGGTAAGGTTAAAGGATATATCAAATCAGAATTTCTTGCAATTGGTGAAGAAGCTGAGAAGCAGGTGGATGAATTTGCAGATAAGTATGCTACTGTTGATACGGAAACATTATTTGTAAGGGAAAAGCCAACGAAAGATAGCATCATAACAACAATGATACCATACGGAGAATCCTATTATGTAATCAAAGAATACGATAAGTGGGCAAAAGTTGAAATCGATGAAGGCGAGACCGGTTATGTATCAAAAGATTTCATTAAAATGGATGTAAAATTCAAATATGCTATTTCGATAGAAGAAGAGATGGCTAAAATTGCTGCAGAAGAGGCAGCTAAGAAAGCAGAAGCTGAAAGACTTGAACAATTAGCAAGAGAAAAAGAAGCTGAGAGACAGAGACAAGCGGCAGCTAATGCAGCAGCCAACTCCAACAAGAGTAATAGTTCCAAGAATTCAAGTTCCTCGAATTCAGGTTCTTCGAACGCAAGCTCAGGTTCCTCAAATAATTCCGCATCAGGTTCAGGAAGCGGAAGCACAATAGCAAATTACGCATTAAACTTTGTAGGCAATCCCTATGTTTGGGGCGGGACAAGCTTAACGAATGGCGCAGACTGTTCCGGATTTGTACAATCTGTATATGCTCATTTTGGCTATAATATCCCAAGAACCTCCAGAGATCAGGCCTCAAGTGCAGGTTATGAAGTAAGTATCAGCAATGTGCAGGCTGGAGACTTAATTTTCTATACAAATTCCAGCGGTACAATTAATCACGTTGCAATGTACATAGGAAACGGTAAGGTTGTTAATGCCAGCACAGCCAGAACAGGAATTAAAGTATCCAGTTACAATTACCGTACACCTTATAAAGTAAAAAGAATCGTAAAATAATAAACAGAATATAAGTACCGCAGATAGGTTACACTATCTGCGGTACTTTTTTTGTAATCGGAGTATTTACTTTATTACATAAAAAGTTTTTGGCAAAAGAAAAAATATTTGCTGCTGTCTTTTCTTATATGGAAATAAAAATATAACTGGCAAAATCTTTGTTATTAAATTAAATTTCTGAAAAAGAGCATCAAAATACTCTTTTAATAGAATTTTTTGATAATTGTTTAAAATCAGCTTATTTGCGGAATAAAGAAATCTGCAGTGAATTTTATTGACAAAAGTTGAAATATACAAAATGCACAAAATCCATTCTTATAGTCAAGTTAATTAATGGAAGATGAAAAGTTGGACAAGTTTATCCAAAAGTTATCCACAATATAAAAGGCCTATTTTTACTCATAAAAAAAGTTATACACGGAGTTATCCACATTATCCACAATTTTTAACCACTATTGTGGTATATGAGGCAGATGTCAAGGTAGAAAATTTGTTTTGTAAGTTATGATAATATAAAAATTATGTAAATTAACTTTTGAAAAATGGTATAATATGTAACTGTCAAAAAATTATCACATATGACGTACAATGAATGAGAATTAGCGAACAATTTAAGATATAGTAGCTACAAGTTGCCAAGTAGGAAGAATTCTTAACGGGAAATAACTTGTCACAAATTCTGGGGTGTGTTATAATAATGTTAAGCCTAAGTAAGATTAAGCTTAAGCATTAAATAAGTTAAAAGGAGTTGATTCGAATGCGTTACATTATAAGTGGCAAAAACATCGAAGTGACAGAGGGTCTTAAGACAGCTGTATATGAGAAAATCGGTAAACTAGAAAGATATTTCACTCCTGATACTGAAATCCATGTAACGATGAGTGTGGAAAAAGAAAGGCAGAAAATTGAGGTCACAATACCCATGAAGGGTAGTATGGTAAGAGCAGAGCAGACAAGCACTGATATGTATGTATCCATTGACCTGGTTGAAGAGATTATTGAACGTCAGTTAAGAAAATATAAGAATAAATTAATCGAACAGAAGCAGGCAACCATTAATCTTAATCAGGAATTTATTGATGATTCCTATGAAGAAGAGAACAATATTAAGATATACCGTACAAAGAAATTCGCCATTAAACCCATGGATGCGGAAGAAGCTTGTGTTCAGATGGAGCTCTTAGGACATAATTTCTTTGTATATAGGAATGCCGAAACAGATGAAGTAAATGTTGTGTATAAACGTAAAGGTAATACTTATGGTTTAATTGAACCTGAATTTTATCACTCTGAATATGAATTAACTGACCATTAAGCTGGTTAATAATTATTCTCATTGTGCTTGATTTTGAATGAAGCAAATTGAAAAATGATTACAGGGGGGCTGTTTTTACAGCCCCTTTTTTGCCTGTTATTGTCTTTTCTTACAAAAAGGTTGATTACTAACTGGGGAAATGATACAATGTATTTTATGAAAAAATTATTTTTACCGGAATTGACTTAGTATCCATTGAAATAAATACAGGAGTGAATAGTATGAGTCTCGTAACGAAAATATTTGGTACACACAGTCAAAGGGAAATAAAGCTTATTACGCCCATAGTTGACAAGATTGAAGCATTGGAACCCTCTATAAAGGTATTGTCCGATGCAGAACTAAAAAACAAGACCGCAGAGTTTAAAAACAGACTGAAGAACGGTGAAACACTGGATGATATCCTTCCCGAAGCCTATGCGGTTGTGAGGGAAGCGGCTGTAAGAACCCTTGGGTTAAGACATTTCCGTGTACAGCTCTATGGTGGTGTTATTCTGCATCAGGGAAGAATTTCAGAACAGAAGACCGGTGAAGGAAAGACACTTACCTCTACGCTTCCTGTTTATCTAAATGCTCTAGAAGGTAAAGGTGTTCATATCGTAACCGTAAATGACTACCTTGCAAAGCGTGACTCCGAGTGGATGGGTCAGATACATGAGTATCTGGGCTTAAAAGTCGGTGTTATATTAAACAGCATGGACAATGACCAGAGAAGAGAAGCCTATGCCTGTGATATCACATATGCAACCAATAATGAATTAGGTTTCGATTACCTGAGAGATAACATGGTTATCTATAAGGAACAGCTGGTACAAAGAGGACTTAACTTTGCAGTAATCGATGAGGTTGACTCCGTATTAATCGATGAAGCCAGAACTCCTCTTATCATTTCCGGACAGAGCGGTAAATCTACGAAATTATATGAGGCCTGTGATATTCTTGCCAGACAGCTTACAAAAGGTAAAGTCAGCGGTGAACTTACAAAGATGGCTGCCCTTATGAATGAGGATGTGGAAGAAGAAGGCGACTTTATCGTAAATGAAAAAGACAAGTTAGTGAACCTTACAGCAGAAGGTGTTGAAAAGGTTGAGAACTTTTTTAAGATTGAGAATCTTGCAGATCCTGAAAATCTGGAGATTCAGCACAACATTATCCTTGCCCTCAGAGCCCATAATCTTATGGCTAGAGACAAAGATTATGTGGTAAAAGATGATGAAGTTCTTATTGTAGATGAGTTCACAGGGCGTATTATGCCCGGAAGAAGATATTCGGACGGTCTTCATCAGGCTATAGAAGCAAAGGAAAAAGTAAAGGTAAAGAGAGAGAGTAAGACACTGGCTACTATTACTTTCCAGAACTTTTTCAATAAGTACAATAAGAAATGCGGTATGACCGGTACGGCTCTTACAGAAGAGAAGGAATTCCGTAATATCTATGGAATGGATGTTATTGAGGTTCCTACCAATGTACCTGTTGCCCGTGTTGACAGACAGGATGCAGTTTATAAGACGAAAAGAGAGAAACTGAATGCAGTAGTGGATGAAATTGTAGAAGCTCACAAGAAAGGTCAGCCTGTACTTGTTGGTACTATAACCATTGAAGCATCCGAAGAATTAAGCGATATGCTTAAGAAAAAGAATATACCTCACAAAGTCCTCAATGCGAAGTTCCATGAGCTGGAAGCGGAAATCGTTGCCGATGCAGGACAGGCAGGTGTTGTAACGATTGCAACCAATATGGCCGGTCGTGGTACTGATATCAAGCTTGGCGAAGGAGTGGTAGAAGTAGGCGGACTTAAAATAATTGGTACAGAACGTCATGAATCCAGACGTATTGATAACCAGTTAAGAGGACGTGCAGGACGTCAGGGTGATCCTGGTGAGTCCCGCTTCTATATTTCCCTGGAAGATGATTTAATGAGACTCTTCGGCTCCGAACGTCTCATGACAATGTTTAATTCCCTGGGACTTCCCGATGGAGAACAGATTGAGCATAAAATGCTAAGCTCTGCCATTGAAAGAGCACAGACTAAGATAGAAAATAACAATTACGGTATCCGTAAGAATCTGTTGGAATATGATCAGGTTAATAATGAGCAGAGAGAAATTATCTATAAAGAAAGAAGAAAGGTGCTTGATGGCGAAAGCATGAGAGACACTATCTTTAAGATGATTACAGATACAGTCGAAGACTGTGTANNCATTAGTGATGATCAGCTGCCGGAAAACTGGGATTTAGAAGAGCTTAACAATATGCTTCTTCCTATAATACCTTTAGAGCCTATTGTATTTGATGCCCAGGAACTTGACCGCCTGAAGAAAGCATCCTTAATTCAGAAACTAAAGGAAGATGCAGTAAAATTATACGAAGATAAAGAAGCTGAATTCCCTGAAAAAGAACAGCTTCGTGAAGTTGAGCGTGTTATTTTATTAAGAGTAATCGACCGTAAATGGATGGATCATATCGATGACATGGATCAGCTGCGTCAGGGTATTGGCCTCCAGGCTTATGGACAGAGAGATCCTCTGGTAGAATTTAAATTCATGGGCTTTGAGATGTTTGACGAAATGACCAATGCAATCAGGGAAGATACCGTTAAGGCACTTATGCATGTCAGAATTGAGCAGAATGTTGAAAGAGAGCAGGTTGCCAAGGTTACCGGTACAAACAAAGATGAATCTGTTGCGCAGGGACCTGTAAGACGTGCGGCAAAGAAAGTTCAGCCAAACGATCCCTGCCCTTGCGGTAGTGGTAAGAAATATAAGTTCTGCTGCGGAAGAAGCTAGTATTATTTTACGTTAATTCACGTCAATCAGCATATTCTTTGCCTGAGCCGGATGAGTACTGCGGTTTATGCGGACCAAACAGAAGCGTGCTGTGTTTGCTTTTAATAATTAGATTAATCAAATAAGCTTATAGACCTGCCAAAGTATTGAATAGCATATAGTATGCTATACGTACTTTGACAGGAAGACTTAAATAGAGCTTACAACAATATAGGCTTTATGATACACTTAGATAATAAAAGAATTTAAACAAGAAAGAGGTGATACAATGGTTGAATTAGATCAGATCAAATATACGCTGAACACTTACAGACAGCCATTGATTGAAGTGGGGGATTCACTTTGACCTGGCTAACAAGCTGGAGCGAATAGATATGATTGAGCATATCATGGAGGAGTCCGGTTTCTGGGACTCTGCTGATAAAGCCCAGGGATATGTAAAAGAGCTTAAGAATCTTAAAGATGTTGTAGAAGAATACAATAGTCTGAAAAGAGAATTTGAAGATATCGAGACCCTGTTAGAGATGGCTTATGAAGAAGATGACGCTTCTTTAGTAGGTGAAATACAAGAGGCACTTACCAAATTTACAGATGATTTAGACGAGATGAGGCTTAATACGCTGCTCTCTGGAGAATATGATAAGTACAATGCAATTCTGACCCTCCACGCAGGTGCGGGAGGAACAGAAAGTTGTGATTGGGCCAGCATGCTATTTCGAATGTATCAGAAATGGGCAGATAAGAAGGGATACTCTACCCAGGTTCTAGACTACCTGGACGGTGAAGAAGCAGGTATTAAATCTGTTACACTTCAGATAAACGGACTTAATGCCTATGGTCATCTGAAATCAGAAAGAGGAGTGCACAGGCTTGTGCGGATATCACCCTTTAATGCTGCAGGAAAGCGCCAGACTTCCTTTGTTTCCTGTGATGTAATGCCGGATATCGAAGAAGATACAGGAATTGAAATCGATGAAGGGGATTTAAGAATTGATACCTACCGTTCCAGTGGTGCGGGAGGACAGCATGTTAATAAAACCTCTTCCGCGATACGTATTACACATTTGCCTACAGGTATTGTAGTACAGTGTCAGAATGAAAGATCACAATTCCAGAATAAAGACAAGGCTATGCAGATGTTAAAGGCTAAGCTTTATATTCTGAAGCAGCAGGAAAACCAAGAGAAGGAATCCGGAATTCGTGGTGAGATGAAAGAAATCGGATGGGGAAGCCAGATAAGATCTTATGTTATGCAACCCTACACACTGGTAAAAGATCACCGCACCAATATGGAAATCGGAAATGCCGCCACAGTTCTAGATGGCAATCTGGATCCTTTCATAAATGCATATTTAAAATGGAACAGTATAGGTCAGACGAACGAATAACATCAAGTCTTTCGTCTGTATACAGATGAAAAGGGGGTACCTTATATGAACTTTAAGCAGGCCTTACAGACAAAGCAGGTTGTTTTTACATTGGATAATGAAGAATTCGGTTTGGATATTATGGTAGTTAAAACAATTGAGAAATCTACCGATTTAATACCAGTTCCCAATGCTCCAAGTTTTATCCAAGGCATCATGAATTTAAGGGGAGATGTTATCCCTGTCTTTTCACTGAGAAGAAAATTCGGCTTGTCCGACAAACCGGTCAGTGAAGATACAAGATTGATAATTACAAAATCAAATGGAATTCTCATGGCTTTCGAAGTGGATAGTGTGAAAGAGATCATAGAAATACCCCCTGAGAATATCAGCGAGACTCCAGCAATCGTAAGAGGTATTAATACTACCTATATTCAAAATGTAGCGAACCTTAATGGAAGGATGATTATTCTATTGAATCATGATGGAATATTATCTTCTAAGGAGCAGGAGAAGATAGAGAGTATATTAGAAGAAAAGTAAAAGGACAGCCTGGTAAAGGTGTTCCTATAAGGTGTTCTATATTTTAAGAAGAGCTGATGGATTATCATAAATCGTTCAGCTCTTTTTTTCTGTTTTGTGCATTTTTTCTAAAATTGCATAAAAATTATCTTTAGTACGTTTAAATCAACTAGTACGTAATGTATTTTAAGAAGATAAATGAAGAATAGAACAAGAAAAGAATAAAAATGATAAAGTATGGAAATGGAGAAGTATAAAAAAGAGAAGTATAAAGAAAAAGAGATGAATAAGAATATTGTTAAAAAATATACAAACTTCTTGACTCTATAGTTGCTACAGGGTATAGACTGTCCTCATAAAGAAAAGGAGGAGTCATTATAATGAAAAAAGTTTTAGCAGTGCTGCTTTCTCTTATTCTGGTATTTTCGCTGACAGGCTGCCAGGATAAAAAGAGTCAGGAAGAAAAGAAAACAGATCCCAAAGTAACAGAAGAAGCAAGTAAGGAAGAGGAAGGAAAGGGGACAGTAAATACCGAGTCCTTAAGCTTTAAGGCCGGCACTTATACCGGTGAAGCGAAAGGTAAAAACGGAATTATCAAAGTTGAAGTTACTGTTACTGAAAACAGTATTGAAAGCATAAAGACGGTAGAATCATCCGAAACAGAAGGACTTGGAGACAAAGCAATTGAGAGCCTTACTGGTGAGGTTGTAAATAACCAATCTCTTGGAGTGGATGGCGTAAGTGGAGCTACCGTAACTTCCGATGCTTTTCTGGAAGCGGTAGAAGCGGCGCTCAGCCAAGCCGGAGGCAATATGGAGGCTCTTAAGTCCGATGTTGTGAAGGAGAATGAAGGTAAAACCGTAGAACTTGCAGCAGATGTAGTGGTAATCGGTGCTGGTGGTGCAGGAGTAGCCGCAGCAGTAACCTCTGCGGAAAATGGAGCAAAGGTAATTGTACTTGAAAAAACAGCCATAGCCGGAGGAACAACTGCAAATGGCGGAGGTTTTTTTGCCGCTGACAGCAGAAAGGCAAGAGCATTAGGGGATGAACCCATAAATACCAACCTGATCTTTCAAAAGTGGATGGAGGAGATGGACTGGCTGGCAGATGCAACGTTAGTGAAGCAATTTCTGGATTTATCTTTAACAACTGCTGATTGGCTGGAAGACCACGGCGTGGTATTTCATAAAACGGAAACTGCCGTACAGCAAAGCCATGAGGAAGGCACCAACGGATATCATAAATATGATGATTATACCAAAACCTCAGAACAGCTTGGAGCAATGCTTCAAAGGATCGTTGAGGATAATAAAGCAGAAGTCTATTACGAAACCCCTGCGGAAAGTCTTATTGTAGAGGATGGAAAAGTTACAGGTGTANNGCGAAAGACGGATCCGTATTACGTATAAACGCCAAATCAGTAATAATAGCATCCGGTGGTTTCGTAGGAAACAGTGAAATGGTGAAGGAAGCATTAAATGGTGTCAGTGTAAATGCCGCTGGTTATAACTCCAATGTAGGTGACGGTATCAATATGGCGCTGGATGCAGGTGCTGCTGCAAGAGGTCTTTCTGCAATGGTTGCACATACCTTTAAGGTAGAGGGGAATGGAAATATTGAGGGCGACTATGAGTTTATGGAATTATACCAGGCCACAAACTCCGTAGCATATGTTCCCATAATTCCCTGGGTGAATGCACAGGGAGTACGTTTTGCCAATGAAGATATCGTATATGACAGAGCACTGTCCAGCAATTCCGTGATCTCTCAGGGAGATCATGCTTATTTTCTATACAATGAGAAGCTGCTAAAGACACTGGAGGAAAAGGGAGCCAGAGCAGCGGGTATGAGAGACAAGATAGCCATGGGTCCTATGCCGGAAATTACTCCCATGGACTATGGCTGGAGTAAACTGACAGAGATAGTAGGCAAAATGGTAGACGGTGGATATGTGGTAAAAGCCGATACAATTGAAGAACTTGCAGGGAAACTCGGTATGGATCCCACAAACCTGACAAAAACCATGGAGCGTTATAATAAAGATGCCCAGGCAGGTGTGGATACCCTTTATGGTAAAGACGGAAAACATATGTACCAGATGAGCGAGGGTCCCTACTATGCATTCAAAGTAAGTGTTAATAATCTTTGTACAGTGGGTGGAATCCGCATCAACTCCGGTTTTGAAGTGGTAAAAAATGATCCGGAAAACGGCTATACCTCCATTCCCAATCTTTATGCAGCAGGAGCGGACACCGGTGGTCTTTATTCCGATCACTATGCTCATACCATTGAAGGCGCCGCACAGGGCTGGGCTTATAACTCCGGAAGACTTGCCGGTGCAGCCGCAACCGGAAATGCCCTGGGTAAATCAATTGATCTGCTTAATCAATAGGCAGATAGAGCTCGAATAGACGAGAATTAAGCCCGTTTTCCTTCATTTCATGAAGAATACTGCCATAGAGGATACCCTTGAGCTTAAGATTGTTTTGACAACAATAGGTATCTGCTTGTTCTAATATATCAGGGATAGAGGGCAGCAGGTTATCTTCCAGGGAAATCATAGTATAAAGACATTTAACGGGAGGCAGGTGCATCAGGCCGTTAATAGGCGGGGTATGGTTTGTATACAGACCATACCCAAAGCTGAATTCCGGGGCAGATGCAGAATAGTTATAATAAAAACATGGCCAGATAGAAGGAAGATAATCAAGGCACTGGTAGGTATTCTCAAATACATCCGCCTCCTGTATAAAACAGGTATCCGTTTGATTAGGATGATAATAACATTCCTCGGATTCGATGATTTCAAAGCCGCCTGTAAAGGAGTTCCACTTTCTCAGCTTTTCAGACAAAATTGAAATATGAAGTTTGACCTGATTAAGATATTTCTGTTCTTTCTCAATAACCTCTATCTGCTCGCTGAGTTTTCTCTCCAGGAGAGGAAGAGGCTTGCCGGAGACCAGTTCATTGGAATCATTTAAAGAAAATAAGAGGGAACGGTACATTTTGTAAGCAAATATCTTATTAATATCTTCCGCTTTAAAATATCGGTAATTATTCTTTTGATCCCGTGTGGTTTTTATTATATTTTTCTTGTCAAAGTAACGCAGGGTTTCTTCTTTAATATTTAAAATACGTTTGACGTCATTAATTTTATATCTCATAAATTACCTCGTGCATTTCGCAGGTCTGCTGAGAAGCTGCTTCATTGAAAGTGAATAAATACACTTTATTTTCTGATTCACACCCTTTATATTAATCCAATATACAAAATGAGACAAGATATGTCAAGGTGCGGAAACGCCGTTGTTATATAGTAATGTATTTTAGACAGTAAATGTCAAATAAAAGAGGCACAGGAATTTAGTACCAGTGAAAATCCAGATGAGGATGAGTACATTAGATAACCGAATTTTCCAATAAAATCATTTGGAAAAAACAAGATACAGGGGGAAAAAATCTTGAAAAGAAACCGTATATTGAAGAATCTAAAAATATCTCAAAAGCTGCTGGCATCCATTGTAATGATGTTAGTTATTACAATATTGTCCCAGACGTTTAATCTGCTCCACTTAAAAGAAGCACAGGAAACAGCAGAATCCATTGCCGATGAAAATGTACAGAATATGATATACTTTAATGATGCCTATACGTTTATATTGTCCATGGACGGCTTGGCAGCCAAGTATTATCTGACTGGCAGTGCAGAGACAAGAGAGCAGTACCGTACCATAATCGACTCCTGCCAGAGTAAGGCCAGGGAAGCTATTGTGCAAATGCAGGAAGGTATGAAGGGGACGGAACAGGAAGCTGCTATAGACAGTATGTTGGAAGAATACGATGCATACTATGGCAAACTGGCAGAGGGAATTAAGCTAACCGATGGGGGGCAGGGGCAGGAAGCATATGCCATGTTCCTATCGGAGATGGAACCGATTACCATAAACATATATGAAAAACTCCGGGGAATCAATGATTATAATAAAGCCCAGACAGAGGTACTGAAGGAAAGACTGGATACAAACGAAACGGCGGCGTTATATACAGCAGCTGTCTGCTTTGTCGTTACGCTGGTCATTATTTTGTTGATCTGGCTGTTTATGCAAAGAGGAGTGGTTAAGCCTGTTCTTCGAACCAAAAAGGAGCTGGAAGCAATAACCAGGGGAATAGAAGAAGATAGAGGAGATCTTACCAGCCGGATACAAATTAACACCAGAGATGAAATTGGAGAGCTGGCACAGGGAATAAATGGATTCCTGGCAGTTTTACAGGAGATAATCGGGAATATACAGATGGTATCAGGCAGCCTTAATAGTAACTTTATGGTCTTTGAAGAAGGTATCAAGAAGGTAATCGACAGTGCGGCGGATAATTCAGCGGCAATGGAGGAGATGTCTGCCGGAATGGAGGAAACTGCCGCTAATATTGTAGAGGTTAATGTTACGGCCGCAGATGTCAATGGCTTGCTAAAAGATATGACCGGAAAAGCCGGGGAGGGTGTAGATCTTGCTGATGAAATCAGTACGAGAGCAGAGAAGCTCCAGGTTACTTCCGGAGAGGCAAGGGAAACCACCAGAAATGTACTGGAGGAAATCGGGGAAAAAGTAAAGGCTACCATTGAAAGATCCAGAGAAGTAGAGCAGATAAATCTGCTTACCAATACCATTCTGGATATAACCTCCCAAACAAACCTCCTAGCACTGAATGCCTCCATTGAAGCTGCCAGAGCAGGAGAACAGGGGAAAGGTTTTGCCGTAGTTGCCGGAGAGATCGGTCATCTGGCTGCCCGGTCAAGTGAAACAGCCAATCAGATTCAGAAGATCAGCGGGTATGTTATAGAAGCGGTAAGAGAACTGGCGGCAGACTCAGACCGTATGCTGGAATTTGTAGAATCAGATGTTATGAAGGATTATACCCAAATGGTCAAAACAGGGGAAGAATATAACCGGGATGCCAAATCCATAGACCGGATTATGAAGGAATTCCAAAACACTGCGAACCAGCTGGAAACCAGTATGATAAATATTGTGAATTCCATAGAAGGTGTGTCCCAAATTATCAGTGAAAGTTCCAATAATGTTCAGACAGTGGCAGAGAACAGTACGGAGTTATCCAGAGACATTGATGTATTCCAATCAACATTAACAGAAAGTACCCGTTCGGTTGACAATCTAAGCAATGCAGTAGTAAAGTTCCAGAAGATTTAATATACATAAACTCAATATATTTTTGACGGAAGAAGCCCCCGGCTATTCTACGCACCGACTAAAGGCACCTTGCGGATATGCTTGCAAAGGGTGTACAAATTTGTACACTTACTATATACGCAATGATAATCCTTTTATCGGTGTGTTACAGGATAGCCAGAGGGCTTTTTCCGTCCCCTCCCTCCTTTTGCATCGACCTTTTTTCTCAGTTCATCGGTGTCTTATGCAAATTGATTAAAAAAATAGGCTTGAATCAGCAGAAAACGCATATTTTGTCTTAAGAATGATTATTTATTCAAAAGCTGTTGCAAACAGCACCGAAACATGGTAGAATATCTTTCTGTGAAAGACAGTTGTATTCGCTATACATACAGGTTGTAGTGCAGATACATTTCCTTAAAAATGTATGAAAGCTAACAGTCTTTTGAAATACTTTCTAAATACGTGGAAAGTAAAAAATAAATTCAGCACAGGGGGAGCATCCATATGGATGAAGGAAAATACTTCATCGTTAAAAAAAAGGCAGTTCCGGAGGTTCTTCTGAAAGTAGTAGAAGCAAAAAGGCTTCTGGATTCGGAGAAGGTCTTTACAGTACAGGAAGCAGCGGATATTGTTGGTATCAGCAGAAGTTCCTTTTATAAATATAAAGATGATATCTTTCCCTTTCATGAAAATGCAAGAGGAAAAACTATTACATTTATGCTGCAGATAGATGATAAGCCGGGCATTTTGTCCAGCGTTCTGAACTGCGTATCAAAAAATGGTGTAAATATACTTACGATACACCAGAGTATTCCGGTTAACGGAATTGCATCCCTGACTTTAAGCATTGAAATTCCCGGACAATTTGAAGATACAACCGTTATATTTGAAGCCATAGAGGCTTTGGAGGGAATACACTATACAAAGATTCTGGCCAGAGAATAAAATGCTTGGTGTGTTTGGAAATTCATTGTACCAAGTGCCTGCAGATTTCATACACATTCCGAGTGCATGGATGATAGGGAGCAATGACATACTATATAAATTCTGACGGATTAAAAGGGAAGGAATGACAGAAAGGAGTTATACATGGTAAATATAGCAGTTTTGGGCTACGGCACAGTTGGTTCTGGTGTGCTTGAGGTATTGAATCTGAACGGAGAGAGCATCAGTAAGCGCTGCGGGCATGATANNACATGACTACAATGTTATTTTAGAAGATCCTGAAGTTAAAATAATCGTGGAAGTAATGGGTGGAGTGGAACCGGCTTATACTTTTGTGAGAAATGCCATACTTAAGGGTAAGAGTGTATGTACCTCTAATAAAGAACTGGTGGCTAAACATGGTGCAGAGCTTTTGGCACTGTCTAAGGAACAGCAGGTAAACTTCCTCTTTGAGGCAAGTGTTGGCGGCGGTATCCCCATTATAAGACCTTTAAATCAATCCCTTACCGCAGATGAAATTGAAGAAATAACTGGTATCTTAAACGGTACTACCAACTATATTCTTTCTAAAATGAGCACTGAGAATGCAGACTTTAAGACTGCTTTAAAGGAAGCCCAGGATATGGGATATGCAGAACGCAACCCCCAGGCAGATGTGGAGGGTTACGATGCCTGCCGTAAGATTGCTATATTATCATCTCTGGCATTTGGTATGCAGGTGGATTTTGAGGATATATATACGGAAGGTATATCACAGATTTCTGACATCGATGTACTATATGCCAATGAGATGGGGGCTAGTATCAAGCTTTTGGCTACCAGCAAAAAAGTGGATGACCAGGTTTATGCAATGGTAGCACCTATGCTTATAAAACCTTCCCATCCTTTATTCAGTGTAAATGGAGTATTTAACGGGATATTCGTAAGAGGAAATGTAATCGGAGATGTAATGTTTTATGGCAGCGGTGCCGGTAAACTTCCCACTGCAAGTGCAGTCGTGGCTGACGTGGTAGATGCCGCAAAACATATTGGAACGAATATTATGACCTTCTGGAGCAGCAAGAAGCTTCGGTTAACCGATGTGAAGGATGTAGAACATCGATTCTTTGTCAGAGTAACTGATATTGACGAAGAGACCAAAGTTAAAATAGAAGAAGAGTTCGGAGCAGTAGAAGTGATTAAGCTTGCTGGCAGGGAGAATGAATATGCATTCCTTACACCACCTTTAAGTGAAGCTGCTTATGAACAAAAGGCACAAAGACTGGGTAAACCGGCAAGCCGTATCAGAGTAATGTTTTAAAAGAAAATTATTGACTGTTTTTAAAAGTACTAATTGATAGGCGTATTAAATTACACAGGCTAACGAAGGTAAATAAATCAAATCTTTCAGTATCTTGATTTTATAGGTGTGCTAAGGAACACAGACGGGAGCTAAGTTG
>DJJW01000007.1:52113-99352 GCA_002434335.1 Lachnoclostridium sp. UBA6558
TAAAGCACACAGACGGGAGCTTATATGAAATATATAATTGTGCTTGGAGACGGAATGGCTGATGAGCCTTTGCAGGAACTTGGAGGTAAGACACCTCTTGCTTATGCTCATACCCCGATTATGGATGAATTGGCTAAAATTTCAGAGATTGGAGTATCCCAGACAGTTCCACAGGGAATGAGTCCTGGCAGTGATACTGCCAATCTTTCCGTTCTTGGTTATAATCCAAGAGAATATTACACAGGACGTTCACCTCTTGAAGCGTTAAGTATCGGTGTAAATATGAGTCTGACAGATGTGGCTCTTCGCTGCAACATAGTTACGGTTTCAGAAGAAGCGGTTGCCTATGAAGACAGAACCATAATAGATCATAGTTCCAGTGAAATTTCTACAGAAGATGCAGCTGTTTTGTTAGCGGCAGTGAAAGAAACCCTGGAAACAGACATCTACAAATACTATGTGGGAACCAGTTACAGACATCTGACCATCTGGGATAAAGGGGAGGTGGTAGACTTAACCCCTCCCCATGATATTTTGGGAAAGGTAATAGGAGATTACCTGCCCAAAGAAGAAGCTTTAAAGGAGATGATGAAAAAAAGCTTTGATATCTTAAATAATCATCCCTTAAATATTGCGAGAGCGACGCAGGGCTTACACAAAGCCAACTCTATCTGGTTCTGGGGAGCTGGTACCAGACCGAGATTAGACTCGTTTGAGAGAAAATTCGGGAAAAAAGGATCCATGATATCAGCTGTAGACTTATTAAAGGGCATTGCCGTAGGTGCTGAAATGAAAGTAGTAGAGGTTGAAGGTGCTGATGGCACTCTTCATACCAATTATGAAGGGAAAGCGATGGCTGCTGTTAAGGAGTTAACAGAAAATAATCAGGATTTTGTATATATTCATGTAGAAGCACCCGATGAGATGGGTCATCAAGGCAGTACTGTGAATAAAATAAAAGCGATAGAGTATTTAGATAAGAGGGTAATAGGGATTGTAAAAGAACAGCTGGAGCAATTAGGAGTGGATTACAGAATGTTAATTATGCCTGATCATCCAACACCGATCCGTTTACGCACTCATACCGGAAACCCTGTTCCCTATATGCTCTATGACAGTACCAAAAAGCTTGACAGTTCCTGGGAATATACCGAAGAAGCTGCTTTTTCCAGTGGCAACAAGGTAGAAAATGGATATGAGACAATTCTAAAATTATTTCAGGAGCAATAACAGCCTTTTGTGAATATATAAGGAGGCATATTATGCTTATTGTTAAAAAGTTCGGAGGGACATCGGTAGCCGATAAAGAGCGGATGCTGCATGTGGCCGGAATATGTGCCGAAGAATACAAGAAAGGCAATGACGTAGTGGTAGTACTCTCCGCAATGGGGAAACAAACCGACGTACTTTTAACACAAGCAGAAGAGATAAATCCCAATGCACCAAAAAGAGAAATCGATATGCTGCTCACCACAGGAGAGCAGATATCAGTAGCATTAATGGCCATGGCTCTCGAATCAATGGGAGTTCCGGCCATTTCTTTTCATGCCTTTCAGGCAGGAATCTATACTTCCAAAGTCTATGGAAATGCACGAATCCAACGAATTGAGACAGCCAGAATGGAGGAAGCCCTTTCTGAAAGAAAGGTTGTAATTGTCGCCGGCTTTCAGGGAATCAATGAGGCAGGAGACTATACCACCTTGGGACGTGGTGGCTCTGATACCACGGCAGTTGCTCTGGCAGCCGTACTAAAAGCTGATGTATGTGAAATCTACACGGATGTAGATGGTGTATACACAGCTGATCCCAGAATGGTTCCTTCCGCAGTTAAATTAAAAGAAATATCTTATGAAGAAATGTTAGAACTTGCATCCTTAGGCGCAGGAGTTCTTCATAACCGTTCTGTGGAGATGGCTAAACGGTTTGGGGTTGAGCTGGTGGTAAAATCAAGCTTTGAAAATTTAGAAGGTACCAGAGTGTGTGATAATACCGGAAAGAAAACTGCTTTGTTTCAGTTAGAGGATGGGGGTATCAGGGCAACCCAGAGCCTGGAGGGTACCACCATGGAGGAAATGCTTGTGAGTGGGGTAACTGCAGACAAGAATACAGCCCGGATTCAACTGACAGGCATTAAGGAGACCACAAAAGAAATATATCATATCTTTCAGAGATTATCAGAACAGCATATTGGTGCTGATTCTGTTCTTATGTCTCCCAGCCGTGACAGCACAACGGATATCAGTTTTACCGTACCAAGAGACCGCTTAAGCGAAACAGTTGAAGTTCTTAATTGCTACAGCAAAGAAAGTTTCTCACCCATTGAAATTATCGCGGAAGATAATATAGCCAAGGTATCGGCAGTAGGTGCAGGAATGATGTCAAACACCGCAATAGCTGTTAATATGTTTGAAGCATTGCATGAAGCCGGTATAGATACTCATATGATCTATGCCTCTGAACTTCGAATAACAGTACTTGTTGATGAAAAGGATACCTTAAAGGCAGTAAGAGCTGTACATGAGCGGCTTATTGAGAAACGGATGAAACAGTTATAAAAACTGAATGTAAGTAGTACTACGAATATTAATTAACTGGTTATTAACTGGTCTGAATCTCATATCACTGTCCCCAAGCCTTGGGGCGGCACCATACAACTATGCGCCTGTGTTTGTGAACTGGACGCTTAAAGATTTATCTACGGCCTAATAACCAGTTATTAATTATTCGTTATACAATACTGCTTTGCATATAGTTCACTTAATTTTATACCTGTATTTATGCTGATACTTTGTTGGCAGTTATGCTTAGAGGAGTTATATAACTAAATAAGTATTTTACCTGTCATACTTGCTGGAAAGATAAAGTTTTGAACTCGTTAAGCCTTTGACATTAATTGAAGTATCAGGTGATGTATCAGTATGAAGTTACAGTCAAAAATCGACCTAAATAGCAAATTAAAACAGGTTTTTATAAATAAATTTTATTAATTATTAGGTATATTTTTTATAGCAGAGTTGTGCTATAATATTGTGTCTGCTTAACAAATGGGTATTTTACAGGGCTTAGTGAGGCAGAATAAATTCAGAATGTTTATACAGGAAAGAGGCAGAAATGAAAACCTTTATACGCGCAGTCATGGCGGGTGTTGCAATCAGTGTTGGCGGAATGATATATTTAAGGGCGGAAAATCATGTAGTAGGAGCATTTTTATTCTCCTTGGGTTTATTTACTATCTACACCTTCGGATTGGATCTGTACACCGGTAAGGTCTGTATGATACTTAACAAACCTCTAAAATTTCTTGGTACAGTGCTTATTGTTTACCTTGGTAACGCAGTAGGTACAGTAGGAACCGGATACATATTAAGAGCAACGAAACAGTCACAGTACTTAGAGCATGCAAGTGAAGTAGTCGCTGGAAAACTTGCGGACAACCTGTTCAGCACCTTTATTATGGCAATCATGTGCGGGTTACTAATGTGCATAGCTGTACTTGGCTTTCTAAATATAAAAGACGGAGTTGGAAAATACCTGGCATTAATAATGCCGATAATGGTATTTATTCTTTCAGGTTATGAACATAGTATTGCAGATATGTTTTACTTTTCCTTTGCAAATGTTTGGGGAGGTAAAGCGTTGTTATACATAAATGTGATAGCTCTTGGTAATCTGGTTGGCGGATGTATACTTCCGTTAGTGACAAAGGTAACAAGCGGTGAGGAACATCATTAAGGAAAAGGGAGGCTTATGCCTCCTTTTTTAATTTCTTTATTTCTTCTCTAATTCTTCTATTAAAGATACAATTATACTTTGCATTTCTTCTTCTGAAAAAAGTAATCACTTGACTTAATAATACCAGAAAATAAAATAAACTGGAAATACAGGGTTCATTGAGAGTTAATGGATTGTTATTTATGTATAGATGAATCGGGAATAAATGTATGCTAATATCTAGAATGGAGAAGTTGAGGACATTTGTTAATATGCTATTGACAATATTTGTAAATTGAAAGTATAATGATTTTACCATATAACCAGTGGTAAAAATTGGATTATCCTTAGGAACGTGTATTGCTGTCTATTACGGGTATCCCAGAGAGGGGAAGATAGCCCCTTGTGAGGCTGGGTAAGCTGAGAGAGGTAAATGTATTTAACAGCAATGATGCAGGACAACCTTCAAACAGCAGCTTTTAATATTCCTTTGTTACTTATGTTAATACTCCTACTTATAATGAGGGCCTTAATAATGTGTCAGAGGCTGTTTTAAGAAGTATTATCTGTATGAGAATAGGAAAGAACATGAAATCTTATAACATACATAAGAGGAAGGAATATCTAAGGAACATCATCAGAAAAGGCAGCTGATTGTTATGAAAGAGGCAGAATCAAACTGGATATATGTAGTTAATGCAAATTTGCATTATACTGCTATATCCTTATTTTTTACGGGATTATAAGATTATATATTAATAAACCTGCTGATGTTCCTGGCAGTTCTGTTATATTCTTATTAGTAATAACCAAGGAAGCAACTATTTCAAAATATTGTAGGAATATTCTTATATTAGATCAGTTTGAGGCGGGGCATAAGAGGGGATTAGTCTTAAGACTGAGACTGTCAGGCTTGGGTGGTAAATAAAGTTGTATTGATTGGAGATATCGGAATGAAAAACATTTTTATTGTTGGGTCGAAGGGAATTCCAGGTGCCTATGGCGGTTATGAAACCTTTGTTGATAAGTTAACGGAACATCACCAAAATAATCCTGATATTAAATATCATGTGGCTTGTAAAAGTACTAAGCGAGGTGAGTTTGTGTACCATAATGCTCGTTGCTTCAATGTAAGGGTTCCTAATATTGGACCTGCTCAAGCTATTTATTATGATGTTGCTGCATTAAGGCAATGCTGTTCTTATATAAAAGCAAACAATGTCTCCAATGCGATAGTATATATATTGGCATGCAGAATCGGGCCGTTTATCAAATATTTTCAGAAGGAGATTCATAAGCTGGGAGGAAAAGTCTTTGTGAATCCGGACGGTCATGAATGGATGAGGGCTAAATGGAGTGCTCCTGTTCGCAAGTATTGGAAGCTGTCGGAACAAATGATGGTTCGGTATGCAGATCTGCTGGTTTGTGACAGTAAGAACATTGAGAAATACATACAGGAAACCTATAAGAAGTTTCATCCTAATACAGTATTTATAGCATATGGTGCAGAAACCAGAAAAAGTGTATTGGGGAAAAAGGACATAGAACTGGAGGAATGGTATAAATCCAAAGGATTGTCAGCAAAATCCTATTATTTGGTTGTAGGGAGATTTGTGCCTGAAAATAATTATGAAATAATGATTCGGGAGTTTATGAACAGTAAGTCCAAATTAGATTTTGCATTAATAACAAATGTTAACGGTAAGCTCCTGAAAGAATTAAAAAAGAAGACGGAGTTTCACAAGGATCCTCGTATCAAGTTTGTGGGTACAGTGTATGATCAAGAGTTATTAATGAAGATACGTGAAAATGCTTTTGGGTATTTGCATGGACATGAAGTAGGAGGAACCAATCCAAGTTTGTTGGAAGCTTTAAGTAGTACTGATTTAAACCTGCTTTTAGATGTGGGATTTAATCGGGAGGTCGGAAAAAATGGGGCACTGTATTGGAACAAGAAGGAAGGAAGCTTAGGGAAATTAATTGAAAAAGCAGAGGGAATGACACCAATGGAAATTACTGCACTTGGAGAAAGGGCTCATCAGAGGATTCAGGATTGGTATAGTTGGGAATACATATGTTCTGAATACAGAAAACAATTCACCGTATAAAGAAAGAAGGAGATGAGTGGTGAAGAAGGCATTGATAACGACTGCATTAGCCGGTTTCGTAAGAAGTTTTTTGGATAATGATATAAAAATACTGCAAGAGAAAGGATTTGAAGTGCATTGCGCTGCAAATAGAAATCATCCGGGAGCAGATGGTATCGAAGAGTATTTTAAAGATAATAAGGTAATATTCCATCAAATCAATTTTTCATCAAACAAACCATTTTCCAGACAATCCTACCAGTCCTACCAGCAGATACATAAACTAGTAAAGGTACATGACTATACACTTGTTCATTGTCACACTCCGATTGCTGGTGCTATAGTCAGAATTGCGGTAAGAAAAAACAGGAAAAGAGGAACGAAAGTAATTTACACAACACATGGTTTTTATTTTCATAAAGGATCAAGCAAAAGATCATGGTTGATTTTCCATAGTGTTGAAAAGCTCATGTCCTATTTTACGGATATGATAATTACCATTAACCAGGAGGACTACGGCAATGCAAAAAAGCTGCACTGCAAAAATGTAAGGTATATTAATGGCGTAGGCGTTGATACAGAGCGTTTTATTCATTGTAATGTTAATAAAGAAACCTATCGCAAAAATATAGGTGTAGGAATCAACGATCTAATGATACTGTCTATAGGTGAACTTTCTAACAGAAAAAATCATCAGGTGGTGATTAAAGCACTAGGTAAGCTCAAATTGCCTAATACGGTTTTTGTAATATGTGGGAATGCAATGACTGACGAGGCGACGACAGAGCAGTTAAAAGAAATTGCAAAGGAAGAGAAGATTAAATTACTATTATTAGGTTTACGAAAAGATATACCGGAAATATGTCAATGTGCTGATATTGGAGTTATATCGTCAACACGTGAAGGCCTTGGTTTAGCAGGAATTGAAATGTTGGCGAGTGGTTTACCATTAGTCGCATCATCGGTGCATGGTATTATAGATTATGCCAAAGATGGAATAACAGGATTCTTAGCAAATCCATATTCAGCAAATGAGTTTGCAAAAGGTATAGACAGGCTTACCAACAAAGAATTCAGGGAGAGTTTGCTTCCTGCTTGTATTGAAATGGCACGCAAATTCGATTGTTCCGTTTCAAATATGCAAATGAAAAACATTTATGAAGAATTGATAGGATAAAAAGTAATGCTTAGGTTACCTGGTTGATAAGGAGGCTTTGTTTATGAATATATTACATTATGCTTTAGGATTCCCGCCTTTTCGAACAGGAGGAATGATAAAGTATTGTATGGATTTAATGGCTGAAGAAGCAAAGCTTAAGAATTGGGTAGGTTTGTTATGGCCTGGCAGGATAACGAATTATTCGGAAAAAGTTAAAATAATCAATAAATCCCAGTATGCTATAGACGATAAAATAAAAATAGGAAGTTTTGAGATTATTAATCCGCTACCAGTACCACTTTTAAATGGAATAAATGATTTTGAAGCATATATGCAGCCTAAGATGATTGACAATTTTGAAAGATTTTTTATTGCAAATCAAGTAGATATCTTTCATGTGCATACACTAATGGGACTTCCCAAGGAAGTGTTAGATGTGTGTGTTCGACTGAATATCAAAACGGTTTTTACTACACATGACTATTTTGGGATATGTCCCAAATGGAGCCTTGAAAAGCAAGGGAGCCCATGTTTAGATGATAAAGGATGTGAATCCTGCATTGAATGCAATAAAACAGCTTTATCTCTCAGGAAGATAAAATTCATGCAATCTGGGGCATATCGATATTTAAAGGACACACCAATTATGAAAAGCATGAGAAGGATGCATAATAACAAATTGTACAAAGAGGATTATGGATCAGAAGCAGAGGATTTCTATTCTGATGACCTAAAAAAGAACCTTAGTAAATCCTACCGGGAACTACGCAGGTATTATACCGATATGATAGAAAGTTTTAATATGATTCACTGTAATAGCAGTAATACCAGTAAGATATATAAGAGATATTGTAATATAAGTAACACGGTGAAGGTCTTAAACATATCACACTCCGCTATAAAGGACTTTAGACAACTCAGGAATTGTCAGAGGCCGGTCAGATTCGGATATTTGGGTCCTATTACCCAACATAAGGGTTACTTTTTTATAAAGCAAGTTTTCGATGAGCTTTCTGATATTAGAAGTAACAGCTTTCAATTACATATTTTTGCAGAATGTACGGACGAAGCGAACTATTTAATAAAACATCCGGTTTATGACTATTCTGAACTTAAAAATGTAATGGGCGAATTTGACATATTGCTTGTGCCGAGTTTATGGAATGAAACCTTCGGATTTACTGCTTTAGAAGCATTAAGTTATGGTATGCCTGCAATTGTAACAGAGAATGTTGGGGCTAAGGATTTGATTGTACCAAAGATGAATGGTGACATAGTCCCACCGGATATTGCGTCTATGAAAAGTGCTGTATTGGAAATTATAGATAATCCGGAAAATATAAATCGAATGAGCAAATATATATTACAGAATATAGAAATACAGGACATGAGCAAGCATACATCCCGTATCATAGAGTTGTATACACAGGAAGGTACTATATGAATAATCTTGTAAAAAAAATCTATTGGAGACTTCCTATTCCACAAAGACTTAAGACTAAAATTAGTCAAAAAAGATATGAGCGAATTATTCGAAAAGAAGAAATTCAAGATGCAAACGGCAGTGTAGATATCACATATAACAGAGATTTGAATCATGACTATTCTAAATATGTATTGGAACAGCATGGTATAAAATCAAAGGATTATAGAGCCTTCATTAACCATAATGATAATCACACAGATATTCATTTGGCAGCCTATTATCTCACACAGTACCATCCTAATGATCAGAATGATCAATGGTGGGGGAAAGGTACAACTGAGTGGAACAATGTCAACCAGGCAATGCCCCAGTTTATAGGTCATTATCAGCCGAGAAAGCCAGGAGAATTAGGCTATTATGACCTGAGATTAAAAGAAGTCTTCAGGGGGCAGATTGATTTGGCAAAAAATTATGGTATTACTATGTTTTGCTTTTATTACTATTGGTTTGATGGCGAGCGACTGCTTGAAAGGCCCCTTAATATGTTTTTGGAGAACCAGGATTTAGATATACAGTTCTGTTATTGCTGGGCAAATGAGAACTGGACAAAAAGATTTAATGGTACAGATGAGGGGGTCCTGGTAAAAATTACAGAAACGAAAGAAAACTATGAATTATTTATAGATACTGTTTTAAGGGATTTTAAAGATAACAGGTATTACAGGATAAATGGAAAACCTGTGATTTCAGTGTACAGGCCGTCTTTAATGCCTGAACCTCAAAAAGTACTGGAAGCCTGGAGAGGGAAGGCAAAAGAGCTCCTGGGAACAGAACTGTACATAATTGCTGTGCAGGAGCGAGATATAACTATTAATTGGACAGCTGCAGGATTTGATGCGGAAACGGAATTTCAACCGAAACAGATCCAGCACTCTTGTAAAGAAATAACAAGAGAGATGCAGCCAATACGAAGAGATTTTGGAGGCCATATTTTTGATTACAAGCATTTGGTGGAGAACAAAATATATGATTTAAAAGAAAATAAAGTGAAAAAGGTATATCCCGCTGTCATGCCAATGTGGGATAACAGTGCAAGAAGAAATTATCGGGGGTTGATTTTTCATGGCTCTACTCCCGAATTGTACAAGCGCTGGCTGGAGGATGTAGTTGATAAAGTCTGCAGCAATACCTCATTGGATGAGAAACTCGTGTTTATCAATGCATGGAACGAATGGGGAGAGGGCGCTTATCTGGAACCGGATGATTATTTTGGATACGCTTATCTTCAAGCCACTTATGAAGCAATTGAGAATAGAAGAAACCAGAGGTAAGAGAACATGAAGGAAACTGGTACTATAGGTGATAAATTATTATTTTTCTTGATATTTCTGTTTCCATTTCTTCCAACTAATTTTTATATAGGGCCTCTAAATTATTCAAATGTGTGTGTAGTGCTGATTGTGATGGTATATCTGTTGACCAGAAGAAAGTGCATAATTATAAACCCTTTTATTTATATTGGAGCATTTTGGGTAAACCTTATTGTATATGCTGTATTTGCATTAGCAACGGACAGTATACTGACAGGTGTTGCATATTTTATAGCTCAGTTTGCAATTAGCTGTATAGTGATCTCTATCATTAAAAATGAAAAAGACTTCTATAAGATAATCGATAATTTCTTATTAAGTGCTATTGTTTTGGGTGTGGTTGGAGTTATAGAAGCTTTAACAAAGACTTATCTTATACAGGGGGCGATATTTAACGGGACGGACTCCATTCGCTATGGAGTACTGCGCAGTGTAGCTACTTTCGGACATCCTATCAATTTTGGTATCTACCAGGGTATTGCAGCGATTCTTGCTTTTTATCGATTAAAGACTATTATCTCAAGGAAACAAAAACGTTTGTGTATGAGTGCATATCTACTGTCAATCATAAGTATGTTTTTGTCAGTATCGCGATTGGCAATTTGTTTGTTTGTTGCAATACAGCTTATTTTACTTCTTCAAATGGGAATCAGGAATTTCATGAAATACATCTGTATGGCAGGACTGTTTATCGTTATTATTATATCAATACTGGATTTAACCGGACTTGGAATAACAGAGCTGTTTCATGACCTGGTTGAAACGGTAAGGGGCGATGTGCTCGGTTTACAGTCAACCTCAAGTAATTCTGCTATAGGTATGGGGAATAGATATGATTTATATAAATGGGTAATTGATGCTGTTGGTGAGAATATGCTCCTGGGAAAGGGAGTCGGTGCGACATTTTCATTTCAAATGAATCCATGGTTTACAAAGACATCCGTAGAAGTCCATTATCTTTACATCTATTTTCAGTGTGGACTTGTGGGGTTACTTTCCCTGGTAATTTCATATATTAGTTCGTTGAGGTTTTTTGGGAGGAATTCTGGAGTGTTAAACAATAAGGAGAAGGTATTTTCATTTTCCAAAGTTCTGTTTGTTACTTTATTTGTTTATTACATATGTCTGCTTGGAGTACAAGAAACTGACTTAACAAGAATGTATTGCCTGTTAATTAGCCTGGGTATTGCATATGTAAGAATCAGAAAAAAGAATTATGAAGGTAATAAGGAAAGGAGCCGTAATGAAAATAGGGTTAATATCTCATTTGATCAGGGACTATAATCTTGGCTGTTCTGCTTTGGCTATTTCCAATATTGCCTTGATGGACAAAATGTTTGAATATAACAAAATAAAAGTGGAGTATGTAGTTATACTGGCAGAAACAAAAGAATCAATTGATCTAAAAGAATTTACTAAGCTAGACGGGTATACTAAGAATCCGTATTCTTACAGAACCTATCCCCGGCTAAAGCCAGTGCTAAAAAATCCGCTTTTAATACAAAAGGTCAGTGTATTTGATGATCTGGACTATGTAATTGATTTATGCGGAGGTGATGGTTATACAGATAATTATGGATTGATCCGTTTACTTGCCGAATCATTACCTGTTTATATCTGCAAGCGGAAACATACAGCAACTGTATTTGCGCCACAGACAATTGGACCCTTTCATACATTCCCGGGGAAAATAATAGCGAAATTTATCTTGAATATGTTAGATACGATATTTGTAAGAGACATTGCTTCAATGGAATGCTGTAAGAGTCTGGGCCTTGAAAAGAAAACAAAGAGAGTTATTGATGTGGCATTTGCCTTGCCTTACAAAGAAAATACCTTTAACAATGGAAAGTTTAACATAGGAATTAATGTCTCAGGTTTACTTTATAATGGCGGATACAACTATGACAATTATTTTAAGCTTTCTTTTTCCTATCGGGATTTTATACATAAGCTTATTGAAATGCTTCTTTCGGAAAACAATATCCAGATACACCTGATACCTCATGTAATTGAAAAAGGGGAAGGTGTAGATGATGATTATTTGATTTGCAAAAAAATAAAAAAACAATATCCAAACTGTATTTTACCGGATGAGTTCAAGACGGCATCAGAAGCAAAAAGTTATATTTCTGGCATGGATTTATTTACGGGAGCGAGAATGCATTCAACCATAGGGGCTATATCCAGTGGTGTAGCGGTAATTCCAATTGCTTATAGCCGTAAGTTTAACGGCTTGTATGAAACCTTAGAGTATCCCTATTACATTGATGCGAAAGCTGGAATAACAGTTGAGGTTGCCTTAAAACAGTTCAGCAATTATTTAAATCGTATTGAGGAGTTAAAGAGCAGCGTAAGGAAAGCAGGAACAATATACTCAAGAGATCTGGAACAATACATGAAATTATTAGCGAAGGTATTAAAGATCGATCCAAAATAAAAATGAAAGCCGTAGAGAAGCAGGAGGTAGAAATGTATTCTGTACATAAAAATGCTCAAATATTAATAGCTCTGCTTAAAAAATATAATATTAGGGATTTCGTGATATCGGCAGGAACAAGACATATTCCGGTAGTGTTTTCCATTGAAGAAGATGATTTTTTTAACTGCTATTCTATCGTTGATGAAAGAAGCGCGGGCTTTTTTGCTCTCGGTCTTATTGAAAAACTGAAAAGACCTGTAGGTATTATATGTACATCCGGGACAGCTGCTGCGAATTATGTATCAGCGGCCAATGAGGCATTTTATCAACAGCTGCCTCTTGTTATCTTAACATCGGACAGGCACCCTTATTATTTAAATCAACAGGAAGAACAATGCATACCGCAATTAAATCTGTATAAAGATGTATGCAAAAAAATAGTAAATCTACCGATTGTGCGTGATGAGAAAGATTTTTGGTACTGTTCCAGGTTAGTAAATGAGGCTTTGTTGGAATTAGAGCATCGAAACAGCGGACCGGTTCATATAAATTTTCCGATAGATGATAATTACCCTCTAGAGCAGGGAACCTTCAGATTTGAAGAAGAAAACCTTCCGGAGGTTATTAAAATAAACCGTCTGACCCTGGAAGAACCGTTGAGTCTGTGGAAAGAGAAAGCTCGGTTATTAAAAGAAAAAAAGGTTCTGATTATTTATGGTCAAAATGGTGTAATCAGTGAAGAAGAAATAAAAACAATAGAGAGCTTTTGTGAAAAATACAATTGCTTAATTGCAACAGATCATATATCTAACTTGCATTGTGCAGGCAGCTTAAACACATTTGTCCTGAATATTCTTCAAACGCAGGCAGATTTCAAGGAAGTATGCCCGGACATTGTTATTACCATGCATGGTAATTCACTATCTTCAATCAAAAAAAAGTGTTTGTCTATGAGTAAAAGTTTTCAGCACTGGCATGTTTCAAGGGACGGTGAAATATCGGATCCCTTTCGATGTATGACTGATATTATTGAATGCTCTCCTAAGAAATTTTTTGAAATATTTGATGAATTGGTTGAGGATAAATTAACGGAAAAGCAATACATTAATTGCTGGATGACACAATATTTAAATAAAATCAGCAGCACAGATGAGGCGGAGCTTAAATATTCAAGCGTATATGCTGTAAAAGAACTTCTTTCTAATCTTCCCCAATACAGTTTGCTACATATATCTAACAGCAGCAATGTTCGTATTGCAAGCTGCTTCCCAATAGATAACAGCATAGAAGTATTTTGTAACAGAGGGACATGCGGAATTGATGGTTCAATGTCCTCTTTTGTGGCCCAGGCGTATATATCAAAATCTCTATGCTTTTTGACTATTGGCGATTTGAGTTTTTTCTATGATATGAATGCACTATGGAACAGATATATAGGAAAAAATATCCGCATCCTCGTAACAAACAATGCAGGCGGCGCTTTATTCCATACTGAATATTATAAACAGATAAAAACATTCCCGAATATAGACAGGCATGTTGCAGCCGAACATAATACCAGTGTAAGAGGGTGGGCAGAAGCGAGAGGATTTAAATATCTGGCAGCAATAAACAAGGAAGAGTATGATAAAGCACTCAAAATATTCCTATCCGTTTCGGATCAGCCAATTATTTTAGAGGTATTTTCAGACAAGGAAACGGATGTAAAGCAGTTAAGCACAGCTGTTAATAGCTACAGAAATGGTACTACAAGGGGGGTTAATGAATTAGCGGCTTCTCTTCCGGAACCAATAAAACGAAGAATAAAGAAAATATTGAAGCGGTGATAATAAATTATAGTAAAGGGGTAGTGATAAATGGAAACAAAAGAAAAAATACATAAACTCCTTCGCAGAAAATTTGGCAGGCTAATAGGATTAGATAAAAAAATATACACAGCAGAAAAGAATTATATAATCAACTATACACAAAATAAAAAACTATCAAACAAGGTTGCAGTTGTAACAGGAGGCTCCGGTGCAATTGGCAGGGCTTGTTGTATTCTTTTCGCTTCTCATGGAGCCCATGTTTATGTTGGCGGACGCAATATCTCTAATATGCAGAAGGTTGTTGATGAAATTAAGGCTCTGGGAGGGCAAGCTGATGTTTTACTAATAGATGTATCCGATAATGAATCTGTTGAAAGTGCCTTTAATGGAGTAAAGGGTATAGATATTCTGGTAAATTGCGCAGGTGGTGGGGCACGTGAGAAAGCGAAATATCTTCATTTGCAGGAACCATCTGTAGTAGAGTCTGTTATACAGTCAAATCTTATAGGAAGCATCCTTTGCTGCAGAAGTGCAGCTAATCAGATGGTCAAACAGCATAGTGGAAAAATAATCAATATATCATCTACAATAGGTGTGGGTGGAGCGAAATCATGCGTTGATTACAGTGCCGCGAAAGCGGGAATTATAGGCTTTACAAAATCCCTTGCTATGGAGTTGGGCGAATATGATATTAATGTCAACTGCGTATCACCAGGTTATATTCAACGCGGTGATTATAACGAGATAACACTCGATTGGTTAAAAGACAGTAATTATATGAAAAAAGTAGGTACAATTGAGGATATTGCAAATGCAGTATTATTCCTGGCATCGGATGAATCAATATTTATCACGGGACAGAATTTAATCGTGGATGGTGGACGGTCACTTGGACTAAAGGGAGCGGAGTAAAAACTGCTATAAAAGCAATAGAGAAAGGTGCAGATCAACAAATGGGTACTGTGAATTATAAGAAAGCAAGCACATACTATTTGATTGGAAATATATTTAACAAAGGTGTCGCTTTTTTAACGGTACCTGTATTTACAAGGATACTATCAACTTATGATTACGGTATTGTGACTACTTATAATTCCTGGATTGCAATTTTGTCAATGATAATGGGGTTTGCATTACATACAAGTATCCGAATGGCTTACGTGGACTACAAGGAAGAAATCGATGATTTCATGTCTGTAACTACGTTTTTCACTATTGTAACATCATCTGTCATAACTGCGATTGTAGTTTTGACTGCATTGATGTTTGGTATGTCCGGACAGCTGCTATTGTTCATTCTCTGCATGGTTCAAGGTTTTGCTACGGCTATTATTCAAGACTATATTTATTTTTTGATGATGAAGTATGATTACAGGCTAAAAACTGCATTGATGATACTACCGAACCTGGTTTCAATTATTTTGTCCGTATTGGCAATAACTATAATTTTTGAGACTGACAAATATATGGGACGTATTATTCCAACAGCGATAGTAACATCAATATTTGCCCTTTGGGTAATTTTTTTGGTGTTTCATAAGAGCAGAATGCTTTGGAATAAAGAATATCTGAAATACGGTCTAATAATATCCGCACCCCTTATAATACACGGAATAGCCCTGAGTCTACTGTCCCAATTAGATAGAATAATGATTACACTTCTGGCAGATGCTTCACAGACTGGTATATATAGCCTGATTTATAATTTTAGCATGATAGCTACGGTTATTACTACATCCCTGGAAGGTGTCTGGGTTCCCTGGTTTCTCCAGAAAATGAAAGAAAAAGGGCAGGAGAAAATAATTAACATCATAGCGAAAGATTACATAAATCTCATGACCTATGCCATGGTGGGTCTGCTTCTTACCGCTCCAGAAATCGTCAAGCTGATGGCAGATAAGTCTTACTGGGAAGGCATTATTATAATTCCTCCGGTAGTACTTGCAAATTTTGTTATATTTATATATACATTATATGTAAATATTGAACATTACTATAAAAAAACTGTGTATATCACCTGCAATACATTAATAGCAGCGGCAGTTAATCTAATACTAAATTTTATTTTTATACCTGAATATGGTTATATTGCTGCGGCATACACAACGCTGGCTTCTTATATAGTTTCATTTGGCCTTCATTCTATCTATGCTAAAAAGCTGGCAAAGAATCTGTATCCAATCAGTTATTTTTATCGTCCCTTCATACACCTTATGTTTTCATGTGTTATTTTCTATCTCTTAATGGACAGGAGCTGGTTTCGCTGGGGGATTATGCTGATATATATAGCAGCTATGCTGTTCAGAGAACGAGAGCGCATATTTCAGTTTTTTCCATCCATTAAAATGAAACTAAGAAAGTAGAAGATTATAATAGTAGTACAAAGACAACAAATAATGGCAGCAATACCAGATAATCTGAGTAGCTGCCATTTCTTTTAGTACTTTAACAAAACTACATCACCATAACTTCATAATATCTCATCACAGATATTTGTCTAAAACCATTCCCAGTATAAATATACAACGCACGATCATTGGCAGCAGCTACATCCAGTGCAGCCTTTTCTATCCCTCTGGAGAAGATTTCCTTCAATGCTTCCCCAATCGCCGCCTTCCCATAACCTAAGCCTCTGTAATCCGGAAGAACACCAAACCCATATATAAAGCCTGCATCTTCAGAAAAATCTATTTTAATCTTTCCTATCGTTATATCATCTTTCTTAATCAGATAACTATGGTCAATGGAAGAAATATATTCAGCTTCCGCCTCATTTTCTTCATCTCCAAAAAAGACCTTATCACACTCATGCAATAAGTTGATATCTCCAGGTTGGGCTTCCACCAGCACAACCTGGCTTATACCATTATCCAAACCTTTATCCCTTGCAGCATATTCACTGGCTAAAAGCTCCATTCGATATTCTGAAAAAGACAGTACCCCGCCCACTGATTTGATGAAACCGTTCCCCAAATCAGAATTACTGTCTGTAAGAAGGAGAAGGCTCTTTTTATTTGCCAGTCTGCATTCTGTAAATGCATGTTCATATAAACGCCGAAAGATACCTCTATTTCGAAAGTCAGGATGTGTCATCCCATTTAACTCATAGACATTTCCGCCAAAGCTACAGATACCAAGATAAGATACCGGTCTGCCCTGTGAATAATATATATATTCCTTCATACAGGAAGAACGAAAATCCTTCTCTGTTAAAGCTTGCTCCTCAGGGGTATGAGACAGCTGAGAAAGCTTATACTCCAGTTCCAGCTTCAAATTAATATCGTCCTTCATGCAGACAGCTTCTAATTCTTTCAGATTATAATAATCCTCCTTGGTTATAGCAGCCTTCATCTCTATATAATCTTCTTTATTAATAGAAAACAATTGTATACCTCCTCTTTCTGGCAGCAGCTGCCTGTAAGCAGCTTTGTGCTAATATTTAAATTAATGAGAATTCCATCTATTTTTTTATGATTGTATCCGCCCTGTGTTATATTGTCCATTAATGATGTAGATACTGCATTTTATTCTCATAAGTTCATGATAAAATAGAGTCATACTATTTACGAGGTAAAATTTGAATATACAAGATATTTCTTAACATAACATTATTATGGAGGTAACAATGAACTATATTGATTTAAGTGGTCAATGGGAGCTGCAGCTTTCAGGTCACAAAGCAGATAGCGTAATTTTGCCGGGAACCCTGGATGGAAACGGTGTAGGTTTTCCAGATGTAGGTGCAAATCAATGGCATCCCGATGCCGGACTTGGAAACGAAAAGGATATGTTGGGCAATACCAGAATCTTAACCAGGCTGACAAGAAGGAATACCTACGAAGGACCAGCTTACTTTACAAAGACCTTTCAGCTTCCGAAAACGGAAGAAAGGGAATTTCTGGAAGGGGAGAGAAGCCGTCAGCTATCCCTTACTATGAAGGGCAGAAAAGTACCTGCCTTTACTTCCGGAACCATCTCCACACCACATATTTTTGAAATAACAGATTATATAACAGAAGGGGATAATACCTGTACCATCTGCTGTGATAATTCATATCCTGACTGGCCCCACGATGCTATTGTATATTCCTCTGCCGCAACAGATGAGACCCAGACCAACTGGAATGGTCTGCTGGGGTATCTGCGGCTGCGCCTTGAGCATAAGAATTTTATAGCAAATATAAGGATATATCCAAGCCTTACTAAGGCAAGTGTAGTTGTGGAGCTTAATTTATCAGAAAGCTATGAAGGCTGTCTGACACTTAATTCAGAAGCATTTACAGAAGCAATAAAATACCCTATAGCCAAACCGGCAGGAAGACATAGGATTGAAATAAAAGACATAGGGATCAGTGAAAATGCCATTCCCTGGGATGAGTTCGATTCACATCTGTATAACTTATCCGTTTCAGGCGAAAGGCTTGCTGAGAAGTCCGCTTCCTTTGGAATCCGAACCTTTCATAATCTCAATGGAAGACTGGCGCTAAACGGCAGAGTAATCTTTCTGCGCAGTGAATCCAATTGCTGCGTATTTCCTGAAAATGGACATATGCCAATGACCAAAGACGAGTGGACAAAGGTTCTGTCGGTCTATCAATCCTATGGAATAAACTGCATGCGCTTTCACTCCCATTGTCCCCCGGAGGCAGCCTTTGCTGCAGCTGATGAAATGGGAATGCTGATGCAGCCGGAGCTTTCCCATTGGAATCCGTCAACTGCCTTCGAAGACGAAAAGAGCTGGTCCTATTACAAAGAGGAATTACAGCGGATATTAATAAGCTATGCCAATCACCCCTCCTTTGTCATGCTGACCCTGGGAAATGAACTTCAGGCCGGGGCGCTGGGACATAAGAGAATGGATTTACTGCTCTGCATGGCAAAAGAACTGGACAATACCAGAATGTACGCAAATGCCTCCAATCCACATTACGGAAGCCTCGGACCGGATATGCACAGCGATTTCTATACCTCCTCCAACTATTACAAAGAGCATATCCGAGGCACCTCTGCTAATATGACGGGATATATAAATGAACAGTATCCAAATACCAGAACAAATTTTGATAAGGAAATGCAAAAGGTAAGAGAAGAATATGATAAACCGGTTTTTAACTTTGAAGTGGGACAATACGAGGTCCTGCCGGACTTTGACGAATGCAATGAATTCAAGGGAGTTACCAGCCCTGAGAATCTTTTGTATATTAAAGCAAGAGTGGAAGCCCAGGGGTTATTAAGCCAATGGAAAACCTATGTAGAAGCCACCGGAGAGCTTTCTCTGCTGGCATATAGAGAAGAAGTGGAAGCGGTGCTTCGAACCAAAGATATATCCGGCACCTCCCTCTTAGGACTGCAGGATTTTCCCGGACAAGGCACTGCTCTGGTAGGAATGCTGAATGCCCATCTAACTCCCAAACCCTATTCCTTTGCCCAGCCGGAGCGCTTCAGACAGTTTATGAACGATGTAGTACCCCTGGGCCTAATGGAAAAGTATACCTACCGTGACACCGAAGAGATAACCTGTGATATAAAAATAGCCAACTACAGTAAAAAAGATTTTACCATCAGCTGTAAAGTACTCCTTAAACACGGCGGCATTCTGCTGGCAGAACAACAGCTGGAAACGTCCACCCATCCGAAAGGAGAACTAACAGCAGCAGGAAGCATAACCCTTCCACTCACTTCACAAACAGAAGCAAAGAAACTGACCCTGACAATACAAGCCGGAACCTATGAAAACAGCTATCCAATATGGGTATATCCTGACGCTCCCTTAACCTGTCCGGAAGACCTGCTGCTAACCCAAAGCCTGGAAGAAGCAATAACCGCCTTACAGAAAGGCAGAAAAGTATTCCTGTCACCACCGGCAGACAGCGAGCATTTTCCCGACTCCATCAAACCGCAATTCACCACGGACTTCTGGTCCGTAGGAACCTTTGCCAGCCAGGACGGATTTATGGGCTGCCTGATGGATCCGAAGCACCCGGTCTTTCGAAGCTTCCCTACGGAATTTCACACCAACTGGCAATGGTGGCCTATGTGCCAGGGCCGTGCAATCAAGCTGCCTGAAAACCTGACTCCCCTTATAACAGCCCTGGACTGCTACGCCAGAATGAGAAAAATGGGCATGCTCCTGGAAGCAAAGACAGGAAAAGGCAGACTGATAATCAGTACAATGGGATTATTGGAACAACTTCATTACCCGGAAGTAACAGCCCTAACCCAAAGTATAGTAAACTACATGGCCTCACAGGACTTTCGCCCGGATACAGTACTAACAGAAGAACAACTAAGAGCCCTTATAAACTAATTAACTAACTTAATAACTTAATATAACCCTACCCCACTCCAAAACCAATAAACCTTAAAACAATAACCGACCCAAGCCCCTCCGCCCCCGGTAAAAAGATACATCATAATCTGCTTTAAATAACTGTGCATAAATAAGGTATTCATTGCAAGAAGAATATAGCTAAATCCGGTTATACCCCCTGCACCTGATTTAGCTTATTCCTACGGTTCAATCCTGAAACTATGCACAGTTATTTAAAAATCCTATACCTGTACCAGTCTTTAACCATTCTATAATCACCAGATACCAAATTCTATATCTACTCCATATAAAGAATACCAAAACATAATACAAAAACATAATACAAAAACAGAATAGAATACCAAAAGACCACAATAATAAACAAAATAAATCCCGGAGTAATATAAAATAATAAAAATACAAATAGTAAAAAAAACCCAAACAATCAAAAACCTCCCTCCAGGCCCTGGCAAGGTTCCGTAACCCAACGCGCAGAAAACTGTGGACCTCTTTGGGAGTTTTTGTCTCGGAAAGGTTCCCTATGACACTTAAGCTGCAGAGATTGCGCCAAGTTCATGATATGCCGCTGTCTGAGCAGCAAAAACCTCCCGAAACCCATAGCAGTTTATTCCGCGAGTTCGGCATATCATGAACTGCCCTAAGCAATCCCTGCAGCTTTAGTGGAATAAGGAACCTTGTCCGAACAAAAACGTACAAAGAGGTCCGCAGTTTTCGTCCCCCTTGCCACAACCCCCAACCCATGAGCAATCCGACAGGCTTGAATTTATTCTCCCGCAATGTTATTATAATAACATTGTTATAACGAGGAAAGAGAATCAAAAGGAGTAAACCATGGATATTTTAAGACAGCTTGCAAGCGAGCTAGGAATCCGGCTGGAACAGGCAGAAGCAACGGTAAAGCTAATAGATGAGGGCAATACCATCCCCTTTATAGCCAGATACCGTAAGGAGGTAACCGGCTCCTTAAATGATGAGGTGTTACGTGATCTGCACGAACGTCTTCTTTATCTTCGCAATCTGGAAGAGAAAAAGGCCAGTGTGCTGGCAACTATTGAAGAACAGGGAAAATTAACAGAAGAATTAAAGGCACAGATATTAGCTGCCGAGACCCTCGTAGTAGTAGAAGACCTGTACAGGCCCTACCGTCCAAAGAGAAGAACCAGAGCTACCATAGCAAAGGAGAAAGGACTTGAGCCTCTGGCAAACATCATTCTCTTACAGATGACAGACAAGCCCATCGAAAAAGAAGCGGAAAACTTCCTGGATCCTGAAAAGGAAGTAAATACCATAGAAGAAGCAATAGCAGGAGCAATGGATATTATTGCAGAGAATATCTCCGATGAAGCAGATTACCGTATCCACATCCGTAAAGTAACCTTTGAAGAAGGAAGCATTATCTCTGCCGCCAAGGACGAGAAACAGGAAAGTGTTTACGAGATGTATTACAACTTTGAGGAGAAGTTAAGTAAGCTGGCGGGACATCGTGTGCTTGCTCTTAACAGAGGAGAGAATGAGAAAATCCTTACTGTGAAAATCCTGGCACCGGAAGATAAGATACTTCTCTATCTGGAAACAAAAGTAATTGCAAGAAAGAATCCCAATACGGAGGAGATACTAAGGAAGACTGTCAGTGACAGCTATTCCCGACTGATAGCCCCTGCCATTGAGAGAGAGATTCGTAATGAACTGACAGAAAAAGCGGAAGATGGGGCTATTAAGGTCTTTGGCAAAAATCTGGAACAGCTGCTGATGCAGCCTCCTATTGTGGGGCAGGTTGTATTAGGCTGGGACCCCGCTTTTCGTACCGGCTGTAAGCTTGCTGTAGTGGATGCGACGGGTAAAGTACTTGACACAGTGGTGGTGTATCCAACGGCTCCTCAGAATAAAGTAGAAGAAGCCAAAGCTACCGTAAGGAAGCTGATACAGAAATATAACATCACACTTATATCCGTAGGAAATGGAACTGCCTCCAGAGAATCAGAATTAATCATAGCGGATCTGCTTAAGGAATACCACGGAAGAGTACAATATATTATCGTAAATGAGGCGNNGGAGCTTCCGTATATTCCGCCAGTAAACTGGCTACAGAGGAATTTCCGAACTTTGATGTAGGTCAGAGAAGTGCAGCTTCTATTGCAAGGAGACTTCAGGATCCATTGGCAGAACTGGTTAAGATTGACCCCAAAGCGATTGGTGTAGGCCAGTATCAGCATGATATGAACCAGAAGAAATTGTCCGATGCACTGTCCGGCGTGGTAGAAGACAGTGTAAATAAAGTAGGTGTTGATCTGAATACTGCATCCGCCTCTCTCTTGGAATATATTTCAGGTATTACAAAAACCATAGCAAAGAATGTAGTAACCCACAGAGAAGAGAATGGACCCTTCACTGACCGCAAGCAATTGTTAAAGGTAGCTAAATTAGGTCCCAAAGCCTTTGAACAGTGTGCAGGTTTCTTAAGGATCTTAGAGGGTGAGAATCCCCTTGACAGTACCAGTGTTCATCCGGAATCCTACGCAGCAGCTCTTAAGCTGTTGGAGAAATCAGGACTTGCACCTGCTGACATCCAGGCAGGAAAGCTGTCGGGTCTGGGTAAACAGATAAGAGATAAGAAAGCCCTGGCAGCAGAACTTGGAATCGGAGAGATAACCTTAACAGATATTATTAAGGAACTTGAGAAACCCGGCAGAGATCCCAGAGAGGAAATGCCAAAACCCATATTAAGAACCGACGTACTTGAAATGAAAGACCTTACAGAAGGTATGATATTAAAGGGTACCGTCCGTAATGTAATTGACTTTGGAGCTTTTGTGGATATCGGTGTTCATCAGGACGGACTTGTACACATATCTCAGCTAACGGATAAGAAGTTCGTCAAACATCCATTGGATGTGGTCAGTGTAGGTGATATTGTAGAAGTAAAGGTCATGAGTGTGGATACTGCCAAGAAGCGAATCCAATTAACGATGAAGTTATAAATCTATAAGTTATTTTATTGCATTTTCATGTCCAGACACAAAAATACTGGAATATATGTGTAATATAAATTTAACTTTATATTTCTTTCTAGATCAACTCAAGGCATAAAGTATCATGAAATACCAGGAATATCTATAAATCAATACTGAATATTTCTGAATAAATATAAAATACAGCAGTAGCTTATGTTAACCGGACGGTAATCGTCAGGAAAGAACATAAGCTGCTGCTTTTTTGTCGTTCCTTTAAAACAAAGGGGTAGAAAATAGTATAAGGACAAAAGATGCTGTAAAACGAATTCAAATACACAGTTTTAATGGAAATTACTGCGATGAAAAGATGTATGAAAATACAGTTTGTAACTTGTGAATTTAAAAGGTGTGTTTTATAATCGTAGCAACTGGTAAATATTTACTTAATCACATAGGAGGAATATTCCTTATAGCAGCGTAAGAAACGCCCGGTCTGCTGTCCGGGCTTGTCCGAATAAGGAAACTAAGATAAACCAATTGACGCAGTTCTTCAGCTGCATTAACTGGTAAGTATTTAACCTGATGACAGAATGTGAAAGGGGGAATCATCATGAAAAGGTTAAAGAATCTTGTAATACCCATCCTGTGTGTGGCAGTGCTTCTTCTTTTTGCCGGGGGACCTTTAAAAGAAGCCAATGCCAAAACAATGAAGCAGTCGGTAGTAACAGTAAGTGCGGATAAAAGCACCAGGATCAATCAGCATGAAGCGATTATAATTGACATCCTAACCAACAAAATCAGTGAGAATACTGATGGAAGCGGAAAATATGAGGAATTTCTGCTGCAGTATTTCGGGCTTAATAACATTAATCTGGGAGCTGCAGCGGAAGAAGAAGTGGAGGCCAAAGCTGCGGAATTACTACATCTATTGAACCTGGAAAACAAAATCAGTATGAAAGAGTTATCGAGTGACAGCAAAGAAATTGCCATAGGACTTGCGAAAGATATATTTACTGCCTGCGGTTTAAAAGCAGGTTTTAACCCTTCCGGAGAACTGATAAGCCTGTCGGACAAATACAGGAATATAACTATCGTCAACGGCAAGGTAGCAGGCGAACACATTAATATGGGAGTACTCATAGTTTCGGTATCAGTTGTAAGTATCCTTCTTGCTATCTGTTACGTACTGTCAAAGAAAATACAAATCAAGATTAAGGATGTGAAATACGATGGCTTTCATAAAGAAGAATTTGCCCGGTAGATATCTGTTATTAATAGATTGTATCGGAATAATAATCTCTTACATACTGGCAGCCTGTATCCGTTACAGTGAGATAACAGAATACTGGTATTATAATGTCTTTGGATGGGCACTGGTATTGGCGGTATTGCTTTACAGCGGAGTATTTATAGCCTTTGATACCTATAAGGATTTTGTTAAAAGAGGTTTCATTGACGAATTTTTGGAAGTATGCAAATTAAATATTATTTTTTCCTTAACCATAACGGCTTTTATGTTTTTGACCAGAGAAGGAGTTGCCTTCTCAAGATTATTCTTTCTGTTGTTTTTTTTCTTTAATACAATCATTTCTCTGACCGTCAGGCAGTATTTTAAGTGGATTCTGTTAGGCGTCTATAAGAAGAGCAGGGCAAGCAGCAAGATAATGGTAGTAACTACCACCACACAGGCAGGGGAAGTATTAAAACAGATTAACGGTGAAAATTCCTGGGAATATGAAGTCAGCTATCTTACGATAGTTGACTTGGATATGACAGGAAATGAAATGCTTGGAGTTCCGGTAAGAGCCGGTATTCAAAATATGTTCGAAGTAGCAAAACAGGAAGTTCTGGATGGTGTGTTCATACATTTACCAAGTGATTATACCGTGAACTTTAATCTGGAAGATATTATATTTCAGTTTAAGAACATGGGAGTGAATGTGAACCTAAGCATTAATACCTTTGGGCTTAGGCTGTCCGAGCAAAGTATTCAGAATATGAGCGGGTACCATGTGCTGACCTTTAGTAACAAGGTCTTTGATGAGTACCATTTACATATTAAAAGGCTGATAGATATTTTAGGCGGTATCATCGGCTGTATATTAACAGGGGTATTGGGTGTGTTCATTGCAATAGCCATTATCATAGAATCCCCCGGACCGGTATTCTTTTCCCAGGTCAGAGTAGGAAAGAACGGCAGGCGCTTTCGGATATACAAGTTTCGTTCCATGTGTGCGGAGGCGGAAGCCAGGAAAGCCGAATTAATGGGGCAGAACGAAATGGAGGGGCAGATGTTTAAGATAACCGATGACCCTCGTATTACCAAGGTCGGAAGTTTTCTTCGAAAAACCAGTCTGGATGAATTCCCCCAGTTCTTAAATGTTCTGAAAGGGGATATGAGTCTTGTAGGTACCAGACCTCCTACAGAAGAAGAGTTTCTTCGGTATGAGGGGCGGCATAAAAGAAGACTTGCCTTAAACTGCGGCCTTACAGGCCTATGGCAGGTAAGCGGAAGAAGCAATATTACGGACTTTGAAGAGGTCGTTAAACTCGACCTGACATATATTGATAACTGGTCTCTTAAGATGGATTTAAAAATAATTCTGAAAACAATCTTTGTAGTATTGTTTGGCAGGGGATCAAAATAAGCAGGAGGAAATGGTTTGGAACAGCTTATAGACATTCACTGTCATATACTTCCGGCGGTGGATAATGGTTCCGTTAGCATGGAACAGACAAGAAATATGCTTAAGATTGCCTATGAAGAAGGCATTACTTATATCATTGCAACACCTCATTATGGAGCCGGCTGTATAAATCCGGATAAAAGTGAACTGGAGGAGAAGCTTAGAAAGGTTCGCCAGGCAGCCAGTGAACTTAATCCTGACTTTCGAATAGAGCTTGGTAATGAACTGTTTTACAGCAGTGATATTACAGAGCATCTGCGTAAAGGAAAAGCAGCTACCTTAGCGGGTACCAGATACTGTCTGGTCAGGTTTTACAGAGAAGAAGAGTATGCATGTATGAGGGCAGGGCTCCACAGTCTGCTGATTCAGGGATATTACCCGATACTCTCCCATGCAGAAAACTATCAATGCCTTTATGGTAATTATGAAGGTATTGCACAGCTTATAAACCTTGGTGTTTATATGCAGCTGAATATTAAGAGCCTCTTGGGGAACCCTTTTGATTCCCGTGTAAGGCATGCAAGGCGTCTGTTAAGCTATGAAATGGTTCATTTTATAGGGACAGGTTCCCGTTCTGATTCCATCAGGGCGCCTATGATGAAGGAAGGTCTTCGTTATATTGAGAACTATCACGGCTCCGAAATAAAAAGGCAGTTATTAGAGAATACCAGAAGCCTTCTTGAAAGTAAGAGGATTGACAGGAGATTCTATCCCTGTTTTGACTAAACAGTAGCATGGAACAGAAGAGATAGAAGCAGGTTTCAGTGTGACTATACTGCGTAATAGTATGAGATAAAAGGCAGTACAAACGTAAAAATATTTTGGGCAAAAATTTGCAGGTTTATACATATATAGGAGAAAGGTACGGTTAATAAAATGGAATTTGAGAAAACAGAAGAATTAGAGATTAATATAAGAGAAATATTCTATGCTTTGCTTGATAAGTTCTGGATACTTTTTTTCGCAGCAATCATTTGTGCTCTGGCAGGCGGTATCATTACAAAACTGACTCAGGTACCCATATATGCAGCAACAACAAAACTGTACGTAATAAACAGACAGGATCCTGCAAAAACAGTAACCAGTGCGGATTTGTCTACGGGAAGCCTTCTGATAAAGGATTTCGAGATTCTGGTAACCAGCAGACCTATTATGGAACAGGTGATACATAATCTTGACTTAAACCTGGAGCAGGCACAGCTTGTTAGTAAAGTAACCGTATTTATCCCTGAGGAAACCAGAATCCTTGAGATTACAGTAAGAGATGAGAATCCTTTCCTGGCAAAAAAACTTGCCGATGAAATAGCCGATGTATCGGCAGAACAGATGATATCGGTAATGGATATTGAGAAGGTCAATGTGGTGGAAAGAGGCCGTATTCCATTAACACCTACGGAAGATAATTTCTCAAGGAATATCATGCTTGGAGGCATCTTAGGCCTTGGTGCTGCTGTGGGGCTGATTGTATTGTTTTTCTTAAGCAACGACCATATAAAGAGCAACGAGGATATAGAAAATCATCTGGGAATAATACCACTTGCCGAAATTCCTCTGGAAGAAGATATTCTAAATACAAGGAAAGTAAGAGCGGAATTAAAAAGAGCATACAAAAAGGCAAATAAAAAAGGTTACAAAGGAGGTATAGAAAATGCAGTCAATTAATATTGAATTAAAGGCAAGTGTAGATTTCAGAGGTTATGAAGCCTACAACACACTTCGTACCAATATTCAGTTTTGCGGAAAAGATGTAAAGATAATCTGTATCACCAGCTGTATTCCGGGTGAAGGCAAATCCACCGTATCCATCCGGCTGGCAGCCTCAATGGCGGAAGGAGGAAAGAAGGTACTCTTTATAGATGCAGACTTAAGAAAGTCCAATATGATAAAAAGACTGAAGATAAATCAGTCTGTTAATGGGCTTTCCCAGTATCTCTCCGGTATGAACACAAGCGAGGAGGTAATTTACAATACCAACCTGGAAGGCCTTGATATGATCTTTACCGGACCCATACCGCCAAACCCCTCGGACCTTTTTAGTAATCGATATTTCAAAGAACTATTACAGAGTAAAAGAGAGGAATACGATTACATCATAATTGATACACCCCCCTTAGGGCTTGTAATAGACAGCGCAAATGTAGCTGAAAGCTGTGATGGAGCGGTAATTGTAATACAGGCAGATGCCAACAGCTATAAATTTGTCCAGAAGATTATGAAACAGCTGGAAAAGAGTAATTGCCGAGTCCTGGGAGCAGTACTGAACAAAGTAGAAGTAAAGCATCAAAGGTATTACGGGTTAACCTACAAGAAATATTACGGAGCAGCCTATGCCCCGTATTAGCGGATAGCACCCGGTTATATTGCGGAGAGCAATAACAGCAAGCTGGAGAGTGAAAGAAAATTTACAAATGAAAGGCTGCCACATAAAGCTTCTTTCACTCCGTATAAATTGTGGCAGTATCGCAGAACTACTACCTGTGATAGGCAGTGCGTGTAAATTATGAAAAAATTTATTATATTGTCAGGGATTATTACATCGCTTCTATTTGCTTTGCTGATATACATAGTTGTAAAAGAAGACAAAACAGCTCCGGTCATTCATATTGATAATGAGAACCTGGTTTATAGAGAAGGAGAAGACGCCTCCTTATTGTTACAGGGTATCACGGCAGAAGATGATGTAGATGGCGATGTTACCTCCACTGTTATGGTTGGGGATCTTATTACAATGCCGGATGGTACAGCAGCAAAGATTACTTATCTGGCCAAAGATTCCAGCAATAACGTAGGACAGCTGGATATACTCATACCTTATGAAACAGTACAAAATGCCAAAGAAGCTTCGGAAAATGGAGAAGAAGGGCTGAAAGAAACAGCGCAATCAACTGGTGATTCGAAAACGGCTGATTCTAAGAAAGAAGCAAACAACGATTCCGCGGATAAGAAGAAACCGGTAATAGAATNNATAGAACTTCTTAGCTCAGAGATTACTCTAAGCAGAGGGGAAGAATTCAATCCGAAAGCCTATATTAAAAATATCATTGATGATAAAGACTCCGTTCAGGCACTTCTTGACAGCGTAAGAGTAACTGGAACCTATGATATGAATAAAAGAGGAACCTATCCTATCGTACTTACAACAGAAGACAGTGAAGGCAATCAATCTGAAAATGTATCCCTTGTATTAAAGGTGGAATAGTCCGTAAAAAGTGGTGGTGAAGATGGAAGGATATATTGATATACACAATCATATAATACCAAAAGTGGACGATGGTGCTCACAGCATGAACCAGGCATTGCGTATGCTGGAAATTGCTTTTTCCGAAGGAATCCGCACGGTGATAGCAACACCCCATATATGCTACCGAAAAGGGGAAGACAGATTAAGTAAATTAAAGGTAGCCTTTGAGGAATTGAAAATAAACGCAGAAGAACAGTTTCCGGAACTTAAGCTTTATATGGGCAGTGAGATTTTTTACAGTCAGGACACTGTATACGGGCTTCAGAAAAACGAAATTCCTACTTTGGGAAATACAAGTTATGTATTGGTTGAATTTCAGCCCTCCTGTGAATACCGTTATTTAAAAAGCAGCATTCAAAATCTGATAATAGGCGGATATAAGCCGGTTATCGCACATATTGAGCGGTATTATGTATTAAGAAAAGATATGAAGCTCGTTGACGAACTGATTCTTATGGGAGCTTATATCCAATCCAATGCCTCCGGTATAGGAGGGGAGGATGGAAGGGAATTGCAGCGATTTATTAAGAAACTCCTTAAACGAAAGCTATTGCACTTTGTAGCCACGGACAGTCATGGGGATGAAATCAGACCTCCAAGGATAAGGGAGTGTATCGATACGGCTAAGAAAAAGTACGGAGAAGAATATGCAGCAGATATATTTATACATAACGGCAGGAAGCTTCTTAAAGACCAATATATATAACGGATTGCTGCTGCCCATCTGTAACGATACCATCCTGGCAGTGGCTACTTATCTGGTACCATCGGCGTTTTCCGGAATACTTGCCCTTATGTTTTTTGATTTTACCTTTCTGTTTTTTGGTCAGAAGAGGAGAAACAGATTCCGAATAATGACCGGAAAGACACAGGTAATACTGTTTCTATTATTTACCTATATTACTTTTGTTTTCTTTCTTTCCATTCTTTCCAGGCCTCCCGGTTCCAGGACCGATATAGATTTAATGCCTCTTGCAACCTTTTCCCATAGGCTTGAAGGTAATATCTATGCCATAGAAAACATCATATTGTTTATGCCTTTTGGTTGGCTTCTCTCCATGTTATTTACAGAAAATAAACAGTTATCAGTATTTCTGTTATGTGGAGTAACCTTTAGCATTACTATTGAACTTGCACAGTACCTGACACAAAGGGGGTATTTGCAGACAGACGACGTTTTGCTTAATGTACTGGGCTGCATACTGGGACACCTGATTAGCAGGAGTATTACAGACATAGCAAAGCGTTATATATTACATAGCGGATAAGGAGCTTTCATGGAAAGATTAAAAACCGATACAAAGGATACCTTCAGTGAATATCTGTTATACCTTAGAAATAAAATGAAATCAATAATAATCATAACAGTACTGGCAGGCTTATTAGTAGGGTTTGTGAACCGCTATATCATATCGGACTACTATTATGCGGTTGCAAAGCTGCAAACCGGTATGCAGGCAGCAGATGATCTGATACGCCTTATGGAGAATAGAAATATACTGGAGAAGGTAGTTCTTGAAGCAGATGCAGATTTGACCCCAGCTGAATTAAGAGAAACCATGTACCTGTCCCTGGTGGAAAATACAAGGATTATAGAACTTACAGTATACGATTATGATGCAGATAGGGCTGTAACACTGATTAATGCTTATATAAAAGTAATAAAGAGAGAATTTGGAGATATATTTGAAATAAAAGTTCTGGAGGAAGCCGGCCGTACACAGGTGTTTCCAAAAGAAGATGCAGTAGGGTTCGTCAGAGGAGCTTTGCTGGGGGGAGTTATCACAGTGCTTGCGCTGACTATAAGATATATAAAAGGGACCAGAATCAAGACTGCACAACAGGTAGAGGAATATCTGAGTCTGGCAGTGCTTGCAGTAGTTCCCATAACAGAGGTGAAAGCAAAGCTGCGTAAGGGAGGACGTGTAACATGAAAATTAAGAGCGGATTTTTGCTGCGTGAAATAGCAGGCGCCTGGGTGGTGGTACCGGTAGGGCAGAGGGTAGTGGATTTTAATGGATTAATGAGTCTGAGTGAAAGTGGAGCCTTGCTTTGGTCTAAGCTGGAACAGGGGATAGAATCAAAGGAGGAACTGGTGGAGCTTCTAAGAGAAAATTACAGTGTTGAAGCAGAGGTGGCAGCGAAGGATATCACAGACTTTATCAGCCAGATTAATGAGAGGGGATTGATAGAAGATGGCAATGAACTGGGGACAGTTAAGTGCAACGCTTACAATGAACTCTTTTAGCAATAAAATACCTTTATCAGGACAATTTGAGCTTACCACCCGCTGTAATCTGGGCTGCAGAATGTGTTATGCCTGTAACGGACTTCTTCACAGTGACTTAAAGCAGAGAGAACTAAGTGCAAAGGAATGGATCGAGATAGCCAGAGAGGCCAGGGATTCCGGTATGCTGTTTCTGCTTCTGACCGGAGGAGAAGTGTTTTTTCGTGAAGATTTTAAAGAAATTTATGAAGAATTAACCAGGATGGGATTTATCATTAGTATTTATACAAACGGAACGTTGATTACAGCGGAGGTTATTAGTTGGCTTAAGACCATACCTCCTTCTCAGATAGATATTTCACTTTACGGTGCTTCCCCAGATACCTACAGGAAAGTATGCGGGAATGCCAACGGTTTTCGGCAAGCCCTGGAGGGAATACGGTTACTACAGGAGGCAGAAATAAACCTTCAGTTAAGAACAACCATAATTAAGGAAAACAGATCGGATCTGCCTGCTATCAGGAATCTGGCAGAGGGATTTGGTTTAAAATTAAATCTGGTGGATTATATCACACCGGAAAGGGAGAGGAGGGAGATTGATACCGGGCGGTTGTCTCCGGCTGAGCAGGCGCAGTTGATTCTTGATACACAGCCGGAAACGGAGGCGGAGGCCTTTGACGAAACCGTACATATTGATAAAGAGGCTTATATAAAAGCAACGGAGTGTTTTGATTATTTCCTGAGTAATAATGCTTTTCCGTGTAACAGCGGAAAGAACAGTTTCTTTATAACCTGGGAAGGAGTAATGGTGCCCTGCTCCATAATGAATACTCCCAAGACCCATCCCCTTAAAAGTTCCTTTCGACGTGCCTGGAGGGAACTGGTTCAAAAGTGTGATAAAGTTCCGGTCTGCAAGACCTGCAGTAAATGTTCCCTGAAAGGGCAATGCAAGACCTGTCCGGGCAGACTGCTAAATGAAACCGGAAGCTTTAAAGAGCCTGCACCCTATCTTTGCGAATTGGCAAGAGAAAACAGCAGGCTGGCAGAAAATCAGAAAATGGAGGAAATAGTATGAAGGAATACATAAAGCCTACAATTGAAATCGTTGAATTAAGACCGGAGGAAAGATTGGCAACCTGCCATATAGGCTTGTCAGGACCCGATCCCCTTACTTACATCTGGGAGATGATCTTCTGCAGAAAAAGCCGCTGCAAACTTGGTTATACCAGCGCAGGAGGCTGCAGTTAAGAAGCTTAGTGCATCTGCGGACAGATGCAGCCTGAGTGGGGAACTAAGTGAAGGGTAGATGTTATATATCTGATTAACGGTGCCATAAGGGTTCTTGCGATAGGTATTGGAGTTTGGTTACGGCTTGCAATGGGAGCCAGAGTCAAGGATATTTCAAGATTGATATTAAAACAGTACCGCAAGCGAGCTTACGGTATACAGGGGTGTAGCATGAAAAGTACTTTGCAGATAGCAGATATTCCCATAACCCTGGAGACTGATTTTAAGTGGTCAAACAGGAAGTTAGACACCTTTAAACAAAGGTCTTCCGGAGAGGAAATGAAGCTTACATACAGACTGGCTAAAGAGATTCAGGTTCCCAAGGAGCTGATTGTTTTTGATGAGAGTATAAGGTGGGTTCCTTATACAAGGGATGCTAAAAAAACAGAGCTGTATCTCTTTAACAGAATGACAGACAGCTTGTCTTATAGAATGACAGCGGACAGAGATTGGAGTCAGGTGGATATTTCCTATACTCCGGAGGAGAAGAAGCCGGCAGCTTCTTTTTTAAGCACACTTGGAGAAATTGCTTTTCGCAACCGTATCCTACGGCATAATGGACTGGTAATTCACGGCGCCGCCATAGAATATGAAGGCAAAGGGCTGATTTTTTCAGGACCCTCCGGAATGGGAAAGACCACTCAGGCAAATCTGTGGAGAAAATACAAAGGGGCTGTCATGATCAATCATGACAGGCCTGCAATCAGGGTAATACAGGGTGTTCCAAGAGTATACGGCACCCTATGGAACGGTGCAAGCAGGAAATGTACCAATAAAACAGCTGATTTAAGTTCAATTGTACTTTTGGAGCAGTCAAAAGAAAATGATATTATGAAACTAACAGGGGAGGAAACCCTAAAGAAATTAATGCCCAGAAGTTTTCTGCCATATAACAATGAGCAGGATATGAAGCTGGCACTTAAGAATCTGGAGGAAATAATAGCTGTTACACCTGTATTTCTTTTAAAATGCAGGCCTGACAGGGAAGCAGTGGAGTTACTATACCAATGTCTGAAATAAAAAGAATCAGTACGGGGGTTATGATGCCCGTAATCCGAAAATTTCTGGAAGATGATAAAAGTGTACGGATAACTGTAACCGGAAACAGTATGTATCCCTTCCTGCGTGATAACAAGGACAGTGTAGAGTTAATTACCTGTTCCTTCTCGGAAATAAGAGCCGGAGACATTATCTTAATACAAAGAGATGACAGCGCATATGTGCTGCACCGGGTCATCTTTAAGAAAAAGGAACATGTATATATAAACGGAGATGCACAAAGAAGCCTGGAAGGGCCGATTCGCAAAGATCAGATACTGGCGAAAGTTACTACAGTATGGCGAAAGAGGGCAGAGATTTCAGTAAATAACATCCTTTGGAAAACTCTTGCCTTTTTATGGTTCTGTATATTACCTTTTCGTAAAATGATAATCTTTCGGTATCATAAATTACGCAGTATACAGCGAAAATACAGTAATTGAAGCGGTCTAAGTGTACTGACGGATTCTGGAATTTAAGGAATTATTTAAGATATCAAATAAAACATGATGATTAGAAGAGTGAGAGAAAATTTATGATTGAAAGGCTGCCACACTAAGCTTTCTCACTAATTTTCGTGGCGGTATCGCTGACATGGCAGCGATAAGCAGTGGGTATACAGATGAAGCAGAAAATACAGATTCTTAAATGGATGGGAAAGAGAACCCATCCACATATTATTTCTCTGATAACTTTAGTGCTGGCAGGAAGTGTCTCTTCTGTTATTAAGGTGATAATGGCTTATCTATCCAAAGATTTGATTGATTCCTTTATAGGTGGTATTACGAAAGCAACAGTACGGGGAGGAATTCTCTTTGCAGTATCTGTACTCATTCTATTGTTTGGCAAATGGCTTATTACTGTACTTACAGTTCATACCACCGAAAATATGACCGGAAGCTTAAAAGAAGAAGTATATGAAAAGCTTGCAAATACTGACTGGATGGAATACGCCAGGTACCATACAGGTGATATGGCTGCCCGGGTTAATGGAGACACCCAGGTGATAGTAAATGGAATAATAAATGGACTAACCAGAGGGGCAGCTTCCGTAATGGGTCTGGCAGCAGCCTTTCTTGTTCTGATGTCCTTTCATAGAGGAGTGGCTTATTTTTCAGTATTAGTAGGTCCGGCAGCACTAATTCTGGGTGCCTTTGCTGGTTCTCGTTATGTATCCGTTCATGAAGAAGCTCAGAAAGCGGATTCCAACTACAGATCCTATCTTCAGGAATGCCTGGAGCATATGCTGATTATTAAGACCTTTGGCAAAGAAGGAGAGAGCAGAGTCAAACTGCGAGAGCTTCAGGCAGAGAGGAAAAGGCTGGCACTAAAGAGAAATTATACCTCAGCTGTTACAAATACATTAATAATGATAGGTTTATGGATAGGTTTTCTTGCAGTATTCGGATGGGGAGCTGCCTATGTGCTGGACAGCACGCTGACAGTGGGTACGATTACTGCATACATACAGCTTATCTTACAGGTAATCCTGCCTTTTATAGAACTGGCTTCTCTTTTTCCTATGATGTATTCGGCAGCCGGTTCTGCAAAGAGAATAATAGAAGTAGAGAGTTTAAGGGAGGATTTAGAGCCTGCTAAGGCTGTGGGGCAGCCGATTGCGGACACCTATGTCAGGGAGAAGGTAAATGGTTTTGAAAGTATTGATTTGAAGGAGCTGACTTTTGCCTATACACCTGATAAACCTGTGCTAAAAGATATAACCTTTTCGTTAATGGCAGGAGATATCCTGGCATTAACTGGTGCATCAGGAGAGGGAAAAACAACTTTGATCTATCTGCTCATGCAGCTGCTAAGACCAAGTGGCGGGCATATATATATAAATGACAAGGGAAATAAATATGACCTTGAGAACTGTTACATAAGACAGCTAATATCCTATGTACCACAGGGGAATACCTTATTTTCCGGTACCATTGAGGCGAATTTAAGGGTCGGTGACAGTCAGGCAGACAGAGAAGAACAAAAGGAGATGTTAAAGGCTGCCTGTGCCTGGGAATTTGTAAGCGAATTACCGGAAGGCTTAGACACAAGCTTAGGAGAACGGGGAGTGGGGCTCTCGGAGGGACAAGCTCAAAGAATATCCATAGCGAGAGCGCTTATTCGAAAGAAACCCCTGCTGATTTTAGACGAAGCAACCTCGGCGCTGGATATGGATACAGAAAGAGAAGTTATACACAATATCAGTAACTTAAAACAAGTCAGCTGTATCATTATAACCCACAGGCTCTCAATCCTCCGGTACTGCCGCAGGGTGCTTGAGTTAAATGGCGGCAGACTAAGAGAAAGGAGTGCAGAAGAAATTCTGTCAGAATTTAATGAAATGGCTAACGAAGTTGCAGCCACTGGAGCAATTTAATACGTTTTTCATAGGAAGCTGTAAATTTCTTTTTATAAACAAAAGGAAGAACAGACAGCTGCCGGAGATTATAGACTGCCCGATGCAACCAGGCCAAGGGAAGCAGCAAGGGGTACTTTCTTACATATCGGTATTGATAATGTAATTTATCGGGACTGGGAAAGAAAAATCGCAGAAGATGAACCAATTTATCTGCATTATGCCCTGCTGGTTTACTTTGGGTTATATCAGAAGCCACGGTAGCGGCGCTATTCTTCATATACAATAAGATGTGTCTGGAGGCCTCCCGTTCCTTTGTTCTCTTACCGTAAACACCGGAATTAAGGATATCTTCAATTAAGAGCTGGTGATATATGGTACTGTCAGATGAATTCTCCTTCAGAATAAAAGCCGGAACAGGAAGCTTAAAAAGCTGGTGGCATACCTGAAATATCGTTGAGGCGAATTTTTCCCAGCCATACTCTCTCATTTCTGCCAGGATATCTTCCCAGGCAAAATCATTTAGATGAGCGTTCAGGAACAAAGTAAGGTCACATATCTGTCTGATGCCAATACCGCTAAGCATAATATGGTGAATGGTGTGAAAGAGTAAATGAAGTATCTGATCTTCTACTGAAAGAACCAGAACCGGTACTTCGCCTACATAATCATAATGAGCATTGTTCCAGACAGTATCACTAAAATGTTTCTTATTTTCCGAGGCTTCATTGAGTGTCAGGATTTCATGGAGTTCTATTTCGGGATAGACGGTATGTAAATATGCAATATGTCTTTCGCTGACTTTTTCTCTGCGATAACCCAGGGAAGTAAGCACCTTATGTGCCTTTTGCAGATCGGCTGAATGAACCAGTACATCAGCATCTCCCATGGTGCGAAGCTCAGGGTGCGGGTAGTATTCTCTGATTATAAGTCCTTTAAGTGCAATAATGGGAATACTGGCTTCCATAAAGGCAGTAAATACCTTTTCCATCTGTTCTATGTGCAGTATCTGAAGAGCGGCTTCTCTTAGAACTTCACATTTATAAGTTTCAAGAAAAGAAGCATAAGGCCGAAGCTCTTTGGGAAGTTCCTCAAGGAGTGGATAGATTAATGTGTGAACCTGATGTGCTTTGGCTTCTTCGTATAAAGCATCCCAGTTCGTTTGATCAGGAACAGCATCAGGATGTTTACCGTATATAGCAGACGATAATAATTGAATTAAGACAGCACTGTGTTCCAACATAAATTTAAGCCCTCCCATGTATTGGTGATGTTAAATATTTACAAAATTATAACATATTTTAAACCGACGGGACAACCAATTAAAGCAGACAAAAAAAGTCTAAATCCTACAGGATTAGAGAATTGCAGAAACGAAATCAATTTGAGAGACTGTTTTAACGGAAGAATTGAAGGAAGAGTGAAGAAAATATACCAATGGAAGGATGCCACGGAAGGATTCTTTCACTCTATATAAAAGTGGCAGTGTCGCAGGTATGCCTGTGATATCAGGGGGTGCAATATATGGAAGATATAGAGCAAAGGAGTAACAGGAAATGGAAGAAGGGGCTGCTGTTAATATTGTTTGTCATAGGGTTGCTGGTGCTAAGTGTGTATCTTCTCGTACACAGTTATATCAGTAAAATAAATAACAGCGGTTCTCTGAAGGCGGATACACAGGCAGCAGAAAGCCAGGCTATGGATTTATCGGAGGATATTGACAACACTGAACCTGACTCACCTGCAAGTGATATAGAAAATGCAGAAAATGAAATACGAAAGAATATGGAGGCTAACAGTACTACCGTCTTATCAGATAAAAATGTATTTAACATCTTACTGATAGGAACAGATGCCAGGGCAAAAGGTGAAAATTCCAGATCAGATGCAATGATACTGGTGTCAATTAATAAAAAGAAGAAAACCATTACAGCTACCTCTCTGTTAAGAGATATCTACCTTCAAATACCTGGGAAGAATAATAACAGGTTAAACGCAGCCTGTGCCTTTGGAGGCCCCCAGCTGTTAATGGATACCATAGAGCAGAACTTTAAAGTAGCAGTAGATCGTTATGCCTCAGTGGATTTTTATGTCTTTATGGATATAGTAGACGCTGTCGGGGGGGTAACGATAAACGTGACCGAAGAGGAAATACCCATTATCAATGATTACATAGCGGAGTTAAATCGATTGCAGGGAGAAGAGAATGATGTAGATTACCTGACAAGTCCCGGTAAACTGAAGCTAAACGGCAAGCAGGCCTTAGGTTATGCCAGAAACCGTTATATAGGCACGGATTTTGAGAGAACTGCCAGGCAGAGAAGGGTATTGGAGCAGGCCTTTAATAAAGTAAAAAAGTTGAATTTATTAGAATTGAATAAGTTACTGAATAAACTGCTTCCGGAGATAACCACGGATCTATCGGAGGGGGATATTTTCTCCTTGATACTTTCTCTTCCGAAGTACGCCGGTTATGAGCTGAATCAATGGAGTATACCGGTAGATAATTCCTATCAATTCATGCGTATACGGGGGATGGAGGTTATAACACTTGATTTTAACCGTAACATCGAAGCGTTAAGAGCAAAAATCTACGATGATACAGTTCCTGTAACACAAGCCTATGCACCGAAAGAATAGGGCAGATTCATGTGATAAATGTGCTGCTCTGCTGTAAGAGCGGTTGTTCTGCTGTGAAAGCGGCTGTTCTATCGTAAGAACAGGCAGCTTGACATAGAATGAGTTATGTTATACCATAATTTTTAAATAAAAAGTGGCATCCTACCAAAAATGTAATAGAATAGTAGGAAGGAAATGAAAAGGCATATAAGAATGAATAGTAATAAATTGTGGTTAACCTGGATACCGGCATTGTTAATAATGGTAATGATATTTATGTTTTCCATGGAAAACGGAAATCAATCCTCAGATCTGAGCGGTTCGTTAACGAAGTCCATGGTTGAAGCTGTAATTGATGCGATAGACCTGGAATTAACACAGGCAAAAGAAGAAAATATTATAGAGCTTATACATACCCCCATAAGGAAGGTAGGACATCTGACGGAATACGCATTGCTTGGAATTGCAGTATCCTTCCCCTTATTGCTGAAACATGGGTTAAAAGGAAAGCGCCGTTTTATTACAGGACTGTTAATATGTACACTCTATGCAGCTACTGACGAATTACATCAGTTATTTGTTCCCGGAAGATCCGGTATGGTTACTGATGTGCTGATTGATGCCGTAGGAGCAGGGCTTGGAATTCTGCTGTTTCAGGGAATACACTGCCTGATATCATTAAAAAAATCACATAAAATTCCTATTGACAAAGTTGTATAATAGGACTATTATAAAGACACAAAAAAATAAGGAAATTCTTCGGGGCAGGGTTAAATTCCCGACCGGCGGTAAAGTCCGCGACCTGATATACGGTTTCATCGATATCAGTTGATTTGGTGCAATTCCAAAACCGACAGTAAAGTCTGGATGTGAGAAGAAGCTGATTGCAGAATATGCATGATTCTATGTATTTAGTGGCCCCGAATATTTATATTCGGGGCCTTATTTTTCTGCTTACGAAGTTATGGCTCTAAATACTGAGCCAATTACTTCCTTGGAGAGAGTGTGAATAAACGAAGAAATAGTTATTCTGCACCGAACACCAGGAATTTCCTTTCCAAAAGGAGAGATTAATATGAAAATGTCGGAGAACAAAATGATGAGAGGAACCTATCAAAGAAAGAATATGTTTACTACCAAAGCAATGGTAACAGTAAGTTTATTATCTGCACTGTCCTATGTGCTGATGCTTTTGGATTCTCCTCCCTTTATCGGATTTTTAAGACTGGAATTTAGTGATATACCCGCGTTGCTCGGTGCTTTCTGGTTTGGACCTGCAGCAGGTGTGGTAATAGAGCTAATAAAGAACCTTATAAAAGCCATAACTGCATCAAAGACTATGGGTATAGGGGAGCTGGCTAACTTTATTGTCAGTGTAGCTTATGTAGTACCTGCCGGGCTTCTGTTCCATAAACTGAAAGGTAAATATAAATCATTTTTAGTGTTCGGAGCAGCTACCATAGTAATGACTGTTGTTGGTTTTCTTATGAACTATTTCGTTACTGTACCCATGTATGCCAGAATGTATGGCGGAATAGAAAATATCGTTGCAGCAGCAACTATGATACCCGGAATCAAGGATATGTTTACATTAATACTTCTTGGTATTACACCCTTTAATCTGGTAAAAGGAATCTTTCTCGGAATAGTTGGTCAACTTACTTATGAAATGTTAAAGAAGAGAATACAGTTCTAAAAAACGAAGTTCTTTTGTTGTTGTCTGACGTTATGAAAAGCTCTGTATCATGACGTTTAAGGCACCAAACCTTGATAGATCACATAAAATGATGTAATTGCCGGTTTTGTATGCATAGCCTGAATCTTTCAGAGTGTTTACAGACCGGCATTTTTACTACATTATAAAATAAATGAGCTCATTATGATATGGCTTTGTGAAAACTTTCATATTTACAGAAATAATGTTTAGTATATAGATACTATATGATTATATTGGAAATAGGCCTGTAATCATAGAATTACTAGAACGGAAGCATAGTAATTACCTGAGATTAATAATTTAATGTTGTAAACCCAGGTAATCAGCAGTACAATAAAAACATTGACTCATACTTGCAAATGATTATATGATAATAGCAAACCATGTATAATTTAGATAACAAATAGATTAAGGGCAGGCTTTAAGAAGGGCACTGCAATCTAAAGAAAGCATTTGAGTATTAAGTAAAACAGGGTGTGTAACTGTAATCATTAATATGAAAGAAAAAGTTACAGGTATTCAACCGGAATAAAATAACCGCAGAAAAATATAAGGGACTGTGAGAATTTATGATAATAGAGACATATAACAGAGATGAAACCTACAGCCTGGGCAAAAGACTGGGTGAAGAAGCAGGAAAAGGAGAGGTTTACTGTTTATCCGGTGATCTGGGAACCGGAAAAACAGTTTTTACACAGGGTTTTGCAAGAGGTCTTGGAATCCTGGAACCGGTTAACAGCCCAACCTTTACTATTGTTTCCGAATACGAAGAAGGCAGACTGCCACTTTATCACTTTGACGTATATCGTATAGAAGATATTGAAGAAATGGAAGAGATAGGTTACGAGGATTACTTCTATGGAGAGGGTGTGTGTCTGGTGGAGTGGGCAGAGCTGATTAAGGAACTGGTTCCTGATAATCCAGTCAGAATTACTATAGAAAAGGATTCGGACAAAGGATTTGATTATCGTAGAATTACCGTAGAAAACAGAAGGTAAGACATCTTTTCAATAATCTGATTAGTAGGTGTGCCAAGAGCACACAGATGGGAGCTGAAATGAAAATATTAGCCTTAGACAGTTCCGGACTTGTTGCTTCCGTAGCGGTAGTTACAGAAGAAAAAGTTCTTGGAGAATTTACAGTAAATAATAAAAAGACACATTCACAGACCTTACTGCCTATGGTGGATGAAGTGATAAAGATAGTAGATATGGAGTTAGAGGAGCTTGATGCCATTGCCGTTGCAGGGGGGCCTGGCTCCTTTACCGGACTTCGAATCGGTGCCTCCACCGCCAAAGGGCTGGCTCTTGTATTAGATATACCAATTATCAATGTACCTACGGTGGATGCGCTGGCATATAATTTTTTTGGAACAGATAAGCTTATCTGCCCTATGATGGATGCCAGGAGAAACCAGGTATATACAGGTCTTTATCAATGGAAAGCCGGAAATTTTACAGTGCTTCGTCCTCAATTTGCTGCCGAAGTGGATGAACTGGCAGCTATATTAAATGAGTATGATAATGAAATACTGTTTCTGGGAGACGGGGTAGAAGCGCAGTTGTCAAAGTTTGCTTCCTTGTTGAAGTCACCTTATACAGTAGCACCGATCCATCTCTCAAGGCAAAGAGCAGCAGCACTGGGTGGTTTAAGCGTAGAGTATTATAAAGCCGGACGTATTGAGAATGCAGACAGTTTTGAGCCTGAGTATTTAAGAATGTCTCAGGCAGAAAGAGAGAGAGCAGAAAAACAAGAAGGGGTGTAGTCTATGCTGATTCGTCATATGCAGGAAGAAGATATGGACCAGGTCTATACGATAGAAAGCAATTCTTTTTCAAGACCCTGGAGCAGAGCTTCTTTTCTTCAGTCACTTCGTAATCCCAGTAATCTTTACCTGGTAGTGGAAGAAGAAGGAAGAATACTCGGCTATTGCGGCTTATGGGGAATTGTTGGTGAGGGAGAGATAACCAATGTCGCCGTTGACTCCGGGTATAGGAACCAGGGGGTAGGGGAAGCCATGCTGCGGGAACTGCTCAGGCAGGCAAGAGAGGCAGGGATAGAAGCCTTTACACTGGAAGTGAGGCTCAGTAATATATCAGCTATTCACCTCTATCACAAGTTAGGCTTTCGGGATACTGCAATCAGGAAAAACTATTATGACGCACCGGTAGAGGATGCACTTATAATGTGGTTGTAATTCCCACTGTAAATTTTCTGGATTTCACGTTATAATAATAACAAGAAGGCGGACAAGTCGGCGGGAGGAATGACATGGATAAGGTAAGGAAAGCACCGATAATCAGACATGACATGTTTTGTAATGTTTGTGGAAAGAAAATAGCGGTAGAAAAAGGTATAATGAAAGAAGATGTCTTTGAAGCTGCAAAAGAGTGGGGATACTTTTCCAAGTACGATTTGGAACTTCACAAATTCAATATGTGTGAAGATTGTTATGACAAATTCATTTCATCCTTTAAGATACCGATACAAAAGATTCATAAGAAAGAAGCACTATAAAGAGAGGGACAGACATACCAGGGGTCAGGCATAGCCGAGCTGGTTGTCTGTTTCTTTTTTTATGTAATAGATTTGAGCATCAAAAAGGGCGGCAGGTCTGCTTTTCACAAAGGGAAGGGCAATTTGAATAATAAGAAAACGTAGGTCTCTCCATAGGTACATTCCTTCTTTTGATTTTCATTTTTATCTCTGTTCTTATTGTTGTAAGGCTTTTAACAGTTAAATTATAATGAGAAAATTCGTTAGTAATGGGATATTGTGTCTTAATACACAAAAAGCTTTGCAAGGTGTAACGCATTATAACGTTCCTATGGAAAATTGTCCCTGGCGTGACAGTGCACTATCACAAGAGACTGTCATGGCCAGATTCTTGCTGTTTTTAGATATAACGATTTGGGTTATAATACAAGTATGGAATCGTTATAATAGAACAGGCCCGGCAGTAATATTCCAGTGGGCTTGATTCCTTAAAAATGTTATGGTACTATTTAGGAAACACAGGCAGAAGGCTTCTGCCATTATTAAATAACTGTTTTATCAAAACAGTAAAGCGAGGAAAATACATGTTAGATGTTTGCTTACTAGGAACCAGTGGAATGATGCCTTTGCCAAACAGATGGCTCACAGCATTAATGACCAGATACAATGGTTCCAGTCTACTGATAGACTGTGGTGAAGGAACCCAGATTGCAATAAAAGAAAAGGGATGGAGTTTTCATCCTATCGATGTTATATGCTTTACCCATTATCATGGAGATCATATCAGCGGTTTACCCGGGCTGCTCCTTACAATGGGAAATGCAGACCGAACCGAACCGGTTACCATGATCGGGCCAAAGGGATTGGAAAGGGTAGTAAGTGCCTTAAGAGTAATTGCACCGGAACTTCCCTTTGATATTAATTTCATAGAGATAAACGGTGCAGAAGAAGAATTCAGAATCAATGGATATGTGATACAGGCCTTCAAAGTTCATCACAATGTATTGTGTTACGGTTATAATGTGCAGATTGATCGGGGCGGCAGATTCTTTCTTGAGAAAGCAACAGAAAATGAGGTGCCTCAGAAATACTGGAACCGGCTTCAAAAAGGAGAAACGGTAGAAGCAGAGGATAAGGTATTTACCCCGGAGATGGTTTTAGGCCCGCCAAGAAAAGGAATTAAGTTAACCTATTGTACCGATACCAGACCCATCCCCTCCATAAGTGAACATGCCATGGGGGCAGACCTGTTTATCTGTGAAGGAATGTATGGTGAGAAGGATAAGGAAAATAAGGCGGCGGAGCATAAGCATATGACCTTTTATGATGCCGCGAGATTGGCGAAAGCAGCCAAGGTAAAGGAACTATGGCTGACACATTACAGTCCGTCTTTAATAAGGCCCGAAGAATTTATGGCTGATACCAGAGCTATATTCCCGGAAGCAAAAGCGGGAACTGACAAGAAAAGTATTACACTGGAATTCGATCCGAATGAATAACTATAAGTAAAACAGCGTACTGCAATCCGTATGCATATTTCTGGTTGGATTACCTTTATACAATTCCGGTTAAACCTCAGCATAGTACTACTACTACGCAGGCGTTTGTCAGCATAGTATCGTTACGCCTGCGTTTGTCAGCATTGGGTAATAAAAGTTATCCTCTGATTATGCACAGGTATTTAAAGGTAACAAGCACTAGAATCTTTTACAGAACATTAATTACTAGATATGATTCATATATGAACATACAAATTATGGTGATAGCAGCAGAGAGGCTTTAGGAATTGACATTGACAAGTATTTGATAGTTATTCTCAGATTATAATATTATAATAATGATAATATTTATTAGAGGTTTTGTAGTCTTATAGTTGCCTGGGAATACAATTTAACGGGATTGGGAAAGAGTATAATCTAGGAACAGTCTTTGTAATGTATTATCAGGCTACCGTAGAAGCCTTCTAGTTATCTTTAACAAAATGAATAAAGTTGGAAAGGAATTGCTCCAAGAGCAATCTGTTAAAAATGGAAAAAGACATATTTATTCTGGCTATTGAATCTTCCTGTGATGAAACAGCTGCAGCTGTAGGAAAGAACGGAAGAACGGTCTTATCAAATGTGATATCCTCGCAGATAGCACTTCATACCCTGTATGGAGGGGTCGTCCCGGAAATAGCCTCCAGAAAGCACATAGAAAAAATTAATCAGGTAGTAAAAGAAGCACTAAAGGAAGCAGAAGTTACTTTAGAGGACATAGACGCCATTGGTGTAACCTATGGACCCGGACTGGTTGGAGCCTTGCTTGTAGGAGTAGCAGAAGCAAAGGCAATCAGCTACGCCGCCAAGAAACCCTTGGTAGGGGTGCATCATATTGAAGGACATGTTTCTGCTAATTTCATAGAACACCCAGACCTGGAGCCTCCTTTCTTATGTCTGATTGTATCAGGAGGACATACGCACCTTGTAATTGTAAAGGATTACGGTAAGTATGAAATTATCGGCAGGACCCATGATGATGCAGCCGGCGAAGCCTTTGATAAAGTTGCCAGAGCAATAGGGCTTGGTTATCCTGGAGGACCCAAGGTGGACAAGCTTGCAAAAGAAGGAAAGAAAGACGCAATTGCCTTCCCAAGGGCCAACATAGCAGATGCTCCTTATGATTTTAGTTTTAGCGGAGTAAAGTCTGCCGTTCTGAACCACTTGAATTACTGTGAAATGAAGAAGGAAGAAATAAATAAAGCAGACATAGCAGCGTCCTTCCAGGAAGCTGTGGTAGATGCGCTTGTTACCAAGACACTGGCAGCAGCGAAAGATTATAAGCTAAAAAAGGTAGCCCTGGCAGGTGGAGTAGCTTCCAACTCTGCACTAAGAGAAGCTATGGGTACAGCCTGTGAAATGAAAGGCCTGAAGCTTTATTATCCGTCACCGATATTATGTACTGATAATGCAGCAATGATTGGAGCTGCCGCTTATTACGAATATCTAAATGGTACAAGACACGGATTGGATCTGAATGCAATACCAAATCTTAAAATTGGACAGAGGTAGGTATTATGGAGAAAGACATTAATGCCCCAGACGATAAGGTCAGTGCTATAATATTAGCTGGCGGATGTGGTAAACGGATGCAATCGGAGATTCCAAAACAATACATGCTATTGGGAGATAATCCGGTTCTTTACTATTCCCTGAAGGCTTTTGATAATAGCAGTGTTGACGAGATAATACTGGTAATAAATGAAAGTGACAGGGAATATCTGAAGGAGAAACTGCTTAAGGCTTATACCTTTAAAAAGCCAGTTCGTTTAGCATCAGGAGGGAAAGAAAGATATCTCTCGGTATTTAATGGATTACAGGAGTGTAAGGAATCGGATTATGTGCTGATACATGATGGAGCCAGACCTTTTATCAGCGTTGAAATAATTGAAGAAACTATTAAAAATACAAAAAAATATAAGGCCTGTGCCGTAGGTGTGCCAGTTAAAGATACAATTAAGATTATTGACACAAATGGAACAATTAAAGAAACGCCTGACAGAAGTAAAGTCTGGTCAGTTCAGACTCCTCAAGCTTTTCAGACATCATTGATTATACAGGCTTATGAGCTGTTATTGGAGGATTTAAACCAAGAGACAGGGGGAGTCCCCCTGTCTGTTACAGACGATGCTATGGTATTGGAGTGTACCATTAATTATCCTATTAAAATAATAATGGGCAGTTATAGTAACATAAAAATAACAACTCCGGAGGATATAAGGGTTGGAGAAGCTTTGCTAAAGGGCATAAAATAAGAATTCTTGTTAAATTATAAAAAAATACAAAAAAAGAAAAAAATACGCTAAAAAGTGCTTGACATGCTCTTTGAGTTTTGCTATACTGTTCAAGCAGTGTTCGGAGAGGTGTCCGAGTGGTTTAAGGAGCCGGTCTTGAAAACCGGTGATTCCGAAAGGGACCGTGGGTTCGAATCCCACCTTCTCCGCTGATAAACTTCCTATTATAATAGGAAGTTTATCTTTGAAGAAAATTGCATTAATCAGCCATTATGGAGAAGTACCCAAGCGGCTGAAGGGGCTCCCCTGGAAAGGGAGTAGGTCGTTAATAGCGGCGCGAGGGTTCAAATCCCTCCTTCTCCGTCGGTTTTACTGACGAAAACAACTGCTGAAAAATAAATAAAAAAAGTAGTTGACAAGCTCCGCTGAGTGTGATAAGATAGTCGAGCTGGTGCAAAACACCAGACCTCACATAATAGGAAAAGGCAGATAAAACCTAGCATTACAGCTAATTGAACATTGATAACTGAACAG
>DJJW01000089.1:0-27061 GCA_002434335.1 Lachnoclostridium sp. UBA6558
TGAAGGCAAAGCGTTTGATGAATTATATTCTATAATTAATTATGAGATAGAGAATAATAAATATATTAATTATGGTTATATTTAGGACTTCCAACTACCTAAATCCTAGTCTCATAGTTTAATATCATGGCTCTTACAAAGTGACTTAGTCCATGATCATCTCTAATTTCTAAATGTATTTTAAAGATAAGAAACTCCTTGAACCAGAGTATTGGCAATTTTTTGTTGACAGTTAGCAGGCATTGTATTATAATTGGTTCACATCTATCTGCTAATGAATTATCACGTTACCACGTTGAAGTATCTGGAAAAATTATAATAAAATAGAGAGATTTGTTTATATTAAAGATTAGGATTTAGGTTGATAAGAGTCTTATAAACTGGTAAAATTTATTCATAAAGTAATTAATGATGGATGTAAAATTTGAGTAGAAAGAACAGGTATGTCAATGAAAGAGAAATTATTGCATACACCGGAAGGTGTCAGGGATATTTATAACCATGAATGTGAAAGAAAGCTAATTTTACAGGATAAGCTGCATCATGTTATGGGACTGCACGGTTTTCGTGATATTCAGACGCCAACCTTTGAATTTTTTGATATTTTCAGTCAGGAAAGAGGGACGGTACCTCCAAAGGATATGTATAAATTTGTAGACAGAGACGGAAATACGCTGGTCTTAAGACCGGATATCACTCCCTCCATTGCCAGGTGCGCTGCTAAATATTACAAAGATGAGTCCCTTCCCATTCGTTTATGCTATATGGGAAGTGTTTTTATAAATAACACAAGTTATCAAGGAAAACTAAAAGAATTTACACAGCTTGGAGCAGAGCTGATCAACGACCCGTCTGTCAATGCAGATGCGGAAATGCTGGCCCTCACCATTGAATGCTTATTGGAGACCGGCCTTAAGGAGTTTCAGGTCGAAATCGGAGAAGCAGGCTTCTTCTATGGGCTGACAGAGGAAGCAGGTTTTAGTGAAGAGGAAGAAGCAGTGCTTCGAAGTCTTATTGAAGAAAAGAATATGTTTGGTGTTGAGGAGCTTATTTCAGGAAAAGAAATCAGCAAGGAACTAAAGAAAGCTTTCCTGACTTTACCGGAACTGTTTGGTTCTCTGGACAGACTTTCCGAAGCGAAAACACTGACAAAAAATGAAAAGGCTCTGAAAGCAATTCAAAGATTGGAAGAATTATATGATATTCTTACTATTTATGGATTGGAGAAATATATTACTTTTGACCTTGGTATGTTAAGCCAGTACAATTATTACACAGGAATCATATTCAGGGCATATACCTATGGTACCGGTGACATTATTGCCAGCGGCGGTCGCTATGACAATCTGGTGGGACAGTTTGGGAAGAATGCTTCGGCAATCGGTATTGCCATTCTGGTGGACCAGTTAATGACAGCATTAATGAGACAGAAAATTACNNTTAAGGACGAAAACTGAGAACACACTTATATTGTATCAAAGGGAATTTATGAAGACTGCAATATTACTGGCCAATCAGTTTCGCAGCCAGGATATGAATATTGAACTGCTTCAGGTTGAGAAAGAGCATACTCTTTCTGCATATGTTGATTATTGCAGACGAAGCAGCATTGGCGGCATTTTATTCTTTGATAAGGAGAACAGTGTTGAAGTTATAAATTGCCTTACCGGAGAGAGAAATACTGCTAATCTAAAGGAGTTTTTAAACAGTGAAAATATATCACTGTAATTTAAATTACAGAAACTGCCATGTTATTGATACAGGCTGGAGTTGCCGTATTATTGCGGCAGTAGTACTATAAAGTGGAATTTATACTTATATAGAAATATTAATAGTAAAGTTTAGTGATGATTTAATTGTGATGATAGAAAGGATGCTGCAAGGAAAGGAATGTCTTTCTGCGGATATTGAGAAGAAGATAACGGCTATCTATCCGGGATGCAGTACGTGAAGTGATGAGATACTTAACATTTGCTTTGGCTAAAGGCAGACTGGCGAAAAAGACTATGGAAATATTAGAGCAGGTTGGGTATACCTGTGAGGAAATGAAAGATCCGGATTCCAGAAAGCNNAAGCTGATTTTTGTAAACGAAGAACAGAAAATAAAAGTATTTCTGGCAAAAGCCAATGATGTTCCGACCTATGTGGAATATGGTGCTGCTGATATCGGTGTTGTAGGGAAAGATACCATACTGGAGGAAGGACGAAAGCTCTATGAAGTCATTGACCTGGGAATCGGTAAATGCCGGATGTGCGTGGCAGGACCGGCTTCGGCAAGAGAATTGCTGCAGCATGGAGAACTGATTCGTGTTGCAACGAAATATCCCGGTATCGCCAAAGACTATTTCTATAATAAAAAACATCAGACTGTTGAGATTATTAAATTAAACGGTTCCATAGAGCTGGCACCAATTGTTGGATTATCAGAAGTAATCGTAGACATAGTAGAGACCGGCTCAACATTAAAGGAAAATGGCTTGGAAGTACTGGAGGAAATCTGCACCCTTTCAGCCCGAATGGTAGTTAATCAGGTCAGCATGAAAATGGAACAGGAAAGAATCAATAAACTGATTACGGATTTAAGGGAAGTACTGGCTAGACAAAAATAAGAAAAACGAGGTGGAAAGAATGAGAATAGCAAAATTAAACAAAGATATAAAAGAAGATATTCTTAAAAACCTGCTGAAAAGAAGCCCTAACCAGTATGAAACCTATGAAAAAGCAGTTACTGAGATTATAGAAGCAGTAAAAGCGCAGGGAGATGAGGCGGTTTTGGATTATACCAGACGCTTTGATAAAGCAGAACTGGATACAGCGGGTATCCGTGTTTCCGAGAAAGAAATAGAGGAAGCTTACAGCCTTGTAGATCCTGAAATCATTCGGGTTATCAGAAGATCGGCAGAGAATATCAGGGTCTATCACAATAAGCAGAAACAGTACAGCTGGTTTGACAGTGAACCCAACGGCATTATTTTAGGACAGAAGGTAACCCCTCTGGCATCAGTAGGCGTATATGTTCCGGGTGGAAAAGCAGCTTACCCATCTTCTGTATTAATGAATGTCATACCGGCAAAGGTGGCCGGCGTTGAGAAAATTGTAATGACGACTCCTCCGGATAAAGACGGTAAAATATATGCCGGTACTCTGGTAGCTGCAAAAGAAGCTGGTGTCACGGAAATCTATAAGGTGGGAGGTGCTCAGGCTATTGCAGCCCTTGCTCACGGAACGGAATCAATCCCTAAGGTTGATAAAATCGTTGGACCCGGAAATATCTATGTAGCACTGGCTAAGAAAGCAGTTTACGGACATGTAAGCATTGACTCGATTGCCGGACCAAGTGAAATTCTTGTTCTTGCAGATGAAACTGCTAATCCCAGGTATGTGGCTGCTGACCTTTTATCTCAGGCAGAGCATGATGAGCTGGCAAGCGCCATTCTGATTACCACCAGCGAAGAACTTGCGGATAAGGTATCAGAAGAAGTCGATAAATTTACCAAAAACCTGGCAAGAAAAGAGATTATTCAGAAATCCCTTGATAATTATGGTTATATTCTAATTGCAGAAGATTTGAACGAAGCAGTGGACACAGCAAATGAAATCGCTTCAGAACACCTGGAAATCCTTACAAAGGATCCGTTTACTCTGATGACAAAGATTAAGAATGCGGGAGCCATCTTCCTGGGAGAATACAGCAGTGAGCCTCTTGGGGACTATTTTGCAGGACCTAATCATGTACTGCCGACCAACGGAACAGCGAAATTCTTTTCTCCCTTAAGTGTAGATGACTATATTAAGAAATCCAGTATTATCTCCTATACAAAAGAGGCTCTGCAGCCGGTATATGAAGATATTGTACGTTTTGCCAATGCAGAGGGGCTTACTGCCCATGCTAATTCAATTGCAGTACGTTTTGAAAAAGAGGAAAAGTAGTCTGGGATTGTATAAAACATAAGTTTCAATAGCAAGAGCATTCTAGGACTATGGAATAGTTATATAAACAGCGAGTTGCAGGCAAGGATAAGCTGTAACAGGCAGCAGATTGAGAGGTTGTTATGGAGAGAACGGTAAATATCAGCAGAAAAACGAAAGAAACGGATATTAATCTGACATTAAGTCTGGATGGCGGTGGTAATTCAGACATAAAGACCGGAATCGGTTTCTTTGACCATATGCTGGAGGGGTTCGCCAGACACGGTTTTTTTGACTTGAAATTAAATACCATAGGCGACCTGTTTGTGGATGGACACCACACAGTGGAAGATACGGGAATAGTGCTTGGGCAAGCCATCCGGCAGGCGCTTGGAGATAAAAATGGAATTAAGCGATTTGGCAGCTGCATGCTTCCCATGGATGAAACATTGGTGCTTTGTGCGATTGATTTATCCGGCAGACCCTATCTGATCTGTGACTTGGGGGAATTGGCACCTGCAGTTGGAGAATTGGATACAGAACTTATTCAGGAGTTCTTTTATGCCATTTCCTACAGCGCGGGAATGAATCTTCATATTAAGAAAATACATGGCGGGAATACACATCATATTATTGAAGCAGCTTTTAAAGCCTTTGCCAAAGCTCTTGATGAAGCTTCGGCTTTTGATCCCAGAATTACTGGAGTACTGTCTACAAAAGGTATGGTAGAATAACATCTGAAAAGAGCGTCTTGATTTGTATGTGTGCCAAAGCACACAGATGGGAGTTAGTATGTATAAGAAAATAGTACCTTGGCTGGTTTATGAAAAAGATAAAGCAGAAGATTTTATAAAAGCAGGAATTCAATATGAAGCCGCAGGAGCAGATGAACTTTATATCAGTGCTGAAACACAGGATCATTCCCTTGGTGAGGAATTTTTAAAAGCAGTGTTGGAACTGGCGAAGCAAATTGACATTCCCATTCTTATCAATATTTTTGCTGAGCGTTTTGAAGACGTAAAAAAAGCACTTTATACCGGTGCATATGCGGTAACCGTTAAAATAACCGATATTTATGAAATTAATGCCAGAGAAGGTGCTGAAGCCGGAAATAAAGCGGTAAAAGAAGCTGTAGCCAGATTTGGCTGTGAAAAGCTGTATCTTGAAGCAGGAGACAATGAAGATGCTCAGACAGTCAAAGCACTGACGGCTGAATTGGGCATAGACAGACTTTTGTTAATTAAAACAGATTCTGGTAATGACTTTAATGCGTATTGTAAGCAATTCACGGAAAGCTATCAGAAACATTTCATAAAAAGCGAGTCCCTGGCAGGAATAGATAAAATGGATTTGAAAGCTTATCTGTCAGGAGAAAAAATCGAAGGCCTCGTAGCAGTAAATTTGGGGGACAGGGATTTGCAAAGTGTTAAAAAGGATTTAAAAGAAAGAGGTATTTCAGTTAATACCTATGAAAGCAGTATATCCTTCGCTGATATGAAATTAAATAGTGACGGCCTCCTGCCGGTTGTTGTACAGGATTATAAGACGAAGGATGTACTGATGGTTGCCTATATGAATGAGGAAGCCTTTTCACTTACCGTATCAACAGGAAGAATGACTTATTACAGCAGAAGCCGTAAAAAGCTATGGCTCAAAGGTGAAACTTCAGGCCATTTCCAATATGTCAAAGCTCTGACCTTCGATTGTGATAAAGATACCCTCTTGGCGAAAGTCAGACAGGTTGGTCCAGCTTGTCATACAGGCAGTCCCAGCTGTTTCTTTGAGGAAGCTGTTAAGAAACCTTATGATGACACCAATCCATTAACGGTCTTAAATGATGTATATGAGGTGATCATGGATCGTAAGGAACATCCCAAAGAGGGGTCCTACACGAATTATCTTTTTGACAAGGGAATAGATAAGATACTTAAAAAATGCGGAGAAGAGGCTGCAGAAATAATTATTGCAGCTAAAAACCCTGATGCTGCAGATTTAAAATATGAGATTTCCGATTATTTATATCATCTGATGGTGCTTATGGCTCAGTGCGGATTGGACTGGAAAGATATTATGAAGGAACTCTCACATAGAAGATAACACTTAGATGCTTAAGAGTTTCGTCAGAAAGAATTACCATACTGGCTGGGTTAAGTATTTGTACATTTGATTCTATAGGTGTATATAGGGGGGCAAATTCGGATTACAATAGTACCAGACCAGATTTTAAGCTAATTGGGAAATAATACTTGCTTTCTTGTTGACATAGTGATATAATGTGAAATTGAGAGTGTAAAAGTTTTGGAAAGAGTGGACGAAAGTCCACTCTTTGTATTTATAGAAAGGTTCAGGTGGGAAATGGCTAAGAAAGAAGATTACGAACAGAAGACAGAGAAATTATTGGAGCCGATCATTGCAGAGCATCAATTTGAACTGGTGGATGTGGAATATGTAAAAGAAGGCAGCAACTGGTACTTAAGAGCTTATATAGATAAAGAAGGCGGAATAACAGTGGATGACTGCGAGATTGTCAGCAGAATCTTAAGTGACCTGCTGGATAAACATGATTTTATACCAGATGCTTATATCTTAGAGGTCAGCTCACCGGGCCTTGGCAGACAGCTGAAAAAAGAGAAAGACTTTAAGAGAAGCCTTGGTCAAGAAGTTGATGTGAAGCTTTATAAGGCAATTGAGAAGCAAAAGCAGTTTACTGGCATCTTAAAGGACTATAACGATGAAACAATAACTCTTGAGTTTGAAGAGGAAGAAACGCTTGCGATCCCAAGGCAGAATATATCCTTAATCCGCCTTGCGTTTGATTTTTGACAATGGACTATAAAGCAGGAGAAAAGAGGAGGATTCACAGAAAATGAACAATAACAAAGAGTTAATTGACGCATTAAATCAGATTGAAAGAGAAAAGGATATCAGTAAGGAAATTCTGCTGGAAGCCATGGAGAATTCACTAGTTGCGGCCTGTAAAAACCATTTCGGAAAAGCAGACAATATCAGGGTCAACATCAATNNCTATGCGGAGCGAGAAATCGTAGAGACTGTAACCGACCCTGTTACACAGATCAGTGTAGTCGAAGCCAGACTGAAATTCCCCAGAAATGATATCGGAGATGTTGTTAATGTGGAAGTAACTCCCAAGAATTTCGGACGTATTGCTGCTCAGAAGGCAAAACAGGTAGTAGTACAAAAAATAAGGGAAGAAGAGAGGAAAGTACTATTCAATCAATATTACAGTAAAGAAAAAGATTTAGTAACGGGTATTGTACAACGCTATGTAGGAAATAATGTAAGTATTAACCTTGGTAAGGTAGATGCAGTTCTTACAGAGAATGAGCAGGTAAGAGGTGAGCATTTCAGACCCACTGACCGCATAAAGTTATATGTACTGGAAGTAAAGGATACTACAAAGGGACCTAAGATTACCGTGTCCAGAACTCATCCTGAATTGGTTAAAAGACTGTTTGAGTCAGAAGTAGCCGAAGTAAAGGACGGAACGGTAGAGATAAAGAGTATCTCAAGAGAAGCTGGTTCCAGAACAAAAATTGCAGTATATTCCAACAATACGGATGTGGATCCGGTTGGTGCCTGTGTAGGCATCAACGGAGCAAGGGTAAATGCCATTGTCAGTGAGCTTAAGGGTGAGAAAATCGACATCATTAACTGGAGCGAAGATCCTGCTATTCTTATAGAGAATGCATTAAGTCCTGCAAAGGTCGTTGCGGTATCTGTAGACGAAGAAGAGAAAAGTGCCCGTGTTATCGTGCCTGATTATCAGCTTTCCCTTGCAATCGGAAAAGAAGGTCAGAATGCACGTCTTGCAGCAAGACTGACAGGTTTTAAGATTGATATCAAGAGTGAAACACAGGCAGACGAAATCGGCTGGTAAACAGTTGGCATAAATACTGCCATGAATTTTTATCGCCGTAAACAGTTGAATGAAAGGAAAATATGGCAACAGTAAAAAAAATTCCCCAAAGGCAATGTATCGGCTGTGGTGAGATGAAGAATAAAAAAGAAATGATCCGTGTTATTAAAACACCGGAGGATATGATCATGCTCGATGTCACAGGCAAAAAGAACGGCAGAGGCGCATATATGTGCAAGTCTTTAGATTGTTTTGCCAAGGCAGCAAAGAGCAAAGGCCTTGAAAGGTCCCTAAAAGTGAATATTCCGGCAGAGGTGTATGAGGAATTGAAAAAGGAGCTGAACGGACTTGGCATATGAAAAAAATAGAACAAAAGTATTATCTTATATCGGTTTGGCAACAAAAGCAGGTAAACTTTTAAGCGGCGAATTTCTTACGGAAAAAACCGTGAAAGAAGGAAAAGCAAAGCTTGTGATTGTGGCTGATGACTCGTCGGATAACACAAAAAAAATGTTTACCAATATGTGTACTTACTATAAAGTGCCGATTTACTTTTTTGGTGAAAAGACAGAACTTGGTCATGCTATTGGTAAAGAATTCAGGGCTTCCCTGGTTCTAACAGACAAAGGCCTGGCTGACATGGTAGAAAAGCAACTGAACATAAACAACGATGACACATGTGAGAAACTGCAAACAAGCAGTGATGACATGAGTCATAATTAGTGGAGGTAGTAAGTATGGCTAAAATTAAAATATATGAACTTGCAAAAGAAATCAATGCACACAGTAAAGACATCGTAGGCTTTCTTAATGAGAAAGGTGTGGACGTCAAAAGCCACATGAGCAGCATCGAGGATAAGGAGATTGGCATGGTAAAAGGGCATTTTGCTCCGAAAGCAAATCAAGCTGAAAAACCTGCTTCAGTAGAAGCAGCAGCAATTAAGGAGGATAAGACGGAGACTGTCGCTTTTAACCAGGGTAACAAACCTCAGGATGGTTATACACCAAACGGTTCTAACAGTCAAAGAACCGGTTCTTCAGAACACGGCAATAATAATCAGTACAACAACCGTTCCTCCTATCAGGGACAGCGAAATGATAGGGATGGCAACAACAGGCCTTATCAGGGACAGAGAACAGGGGATAATGCAGGAAGACCTCAGCAGCAGGGACAAAGACCTGACAGAGAAGGCTTTACAAGATCCCAAGGTTCCAGATATGACAATAACCAGAATGGAAACAGACCTTACCAGGGAAACCGACCTGACAATAATCAAGGACAAAGACCTGATAGAGAAGGCTTTACAAGAGCACAAGGTCAGAATTCCGGATATCGTCAAGGCGGTCAGAATAACCAGAATCGTCCTTACAATAACAACCGTCCTCAAGGTCAGCCTTATCAGCAGGGTCAGAGTACTGGGGAGAGCACCGGACAGAATGAAAGAAGCGGATACAATCAGGGTTATAACAATAACGGTGGAAACAGACCTTATAATAATAACGGCGGAAACAGCTCTTACAATAATGGTGGAAACAGACCTTATAACAACAATGGAACAGGTGGAAACAGGCCTTATAACAATAACGGTGGAAACAGTTCCTATAACAACAATGGAACAGGCGGAAACAGACCCTATAACAACAATGGAACAGGTGGAAACAGACCTTATAACAATAATGGTGGAAACAGTTCTTATAACAACAACGGAACAGGTGGAAACAGACCCTATAATAACAACGGAACAGGCGGAAACAGACCTTATAACAACAATGGCGGAAGCGGTTCCTATAATAACGGAAGCGGACAGGGGCAATACCGTAATAATGACGGACAGAGCCGCCCTTACAATAATAACAGACCTAACAATGGTGGCGGACCTAGACCGGCGGGCAACGGTAATGGCTTCAGACCAGGTGGAAATTATCAGGGCAGACCCAGCGGAAATCAATCCTATGACAGATTTGGCGGCATGAATAAGGATAAAGATGAAGTAAGTGGTGACAACAGAAAGAGAAGTACCAGCAGCAGAACAGATTCCACAAAGAAATTTGATGGTCCTATTGGTATGTCAAGAAGTGATTCTGCTGGAACCAGAAATAGCAGGGCAAATAAAAATACTAAAAATACAAAAAGTAATTATGATAGAAATTTCGAAGATAACAGCAACGAAATTAAATTACCGAAAAAGGGACAGTTTATTAAACCTAAGGTAGTACAGCAGAATGCGAAAGAGGATGAAATCAAGACAATCGTAATTCCTGAAATTCTTACAATCAAAGAACTGGCTGACAAGATGAAGATGCCGGCAGCTACGCTTGTAAAGAAATTATTCCTTGCTGGAAAGATGGTTTCCATTAACCAGGAAATTACTTTCGAGGAAGCAGAAGAGATTGCCATTGAATATGAAATTATTGCTGAACATGAAGTTTTGGTGGATGTTATTGAAGAACTCTTAAAAGAAGAAGAAGAAGATACGGATAAATTAGAGAAGAGACCTCCTGTAGTGTGTGTTATGGGTCATGTTGACCACGGTAAGACTTCACTTCTTGATGCAATCAGAGAAACCCATGTAACCTCTCATGAAGCAGGCGGTATCACACAGCATATCGGTGCTTATGTAGTAGAAGTAAACGGCGAGAAGATAACCTTCCTTGATACCCCGGGTCATGAAGCTTTTACTTCTATGAGAATGCGTGGTGCGCAGTCTACTGATATAGCAATTCTTGTAGTTGCTGCCGATGACGGTGTAATGCCCCAGACCATTGAGGCTATCAGCCATGCGAAAGCAGCAGGAATACAGATTATTGTTGCTATTAATAAGATAGATAAACCCAGTGCAAACATTGAACGTGTGAAACAGGAATTAACGGAATATGAACTGGTAGCAGAAGATTGGGGCGGAGATACTGTATTTGTACCTGTATCTGCTCATACAAGAGAAGGTATTGAACAGCTGCTTGAGATGATTGTATTAACCTCCGACTTGGTTGAGTTAAAAGCAAATCCTAACAGAAATGCCAGAGGTATTGTTATAGAGGCAGAGCTGGATAAGGGAAGAGGACCTGTTGCAACGGTTCTTATACAAAAGGGTACCCTTCATGTTGGTGATTCCATAGCCATAGGTTCGGCTTATGGTAAAGTCAGAGCAATGATGGATGATAAGGGTAGAAGAGTAACAGAGGCTACACCTTCTACACCTGTAGAGATTCTTGGTCTAAATGAAGTGCCTGCTGCCGGAGAGATTTTTATGGCAACTAATACAGAAAAAGAAGCAAGAGCTATCTCTGAAACTTATATTTCACAAGGCAGAGAGAAACTTCTTGCTGATACGAAAGCAAAACTTTCCCTTGACGGTTTATTCTCACAGATTAAAGCCGGAAATGTAAAAGAACTGAATCTGATTATCAAAGCAGATGTTCAGGGGTCTGTTGAAGCTATGAAACAGAGTCTTGTAAAACTCAGCAATGATGAAGTTGCAGTCAGAGTAATTCACGGTGGTGTTGGTGCTATCAACGAATCCGATGTAAATCTCGCAAGTGCTTCCAATGCTATTATTATCGGATTTAACGTACGTCCTGATAATGTTGCGAAAGAAAAAGCAGACAGCGAGAAAGTGGATTTAAGACTTTACAGAGTTATTTATAATGCAATTGAGGATGTAGAGTCAGCTATGAAGGGTATGCTAGAGCCTATCTATGAAGAAAAAGTTATCGGTCATGCTGAAGTCCGTCAGGTATTTAAAGCTTCCGGCCTTGGTATCATTGCGGGTTCTTATGTTCTTGATGGTAAGATTCAAAGAGGCAGCCTCGCAAGAATAACCAGAGAAGGTGAGAAGATATATGAAGGCTCCCTTGCGTCCTTAAAACGTTTCAAAGATGACGTGAAGGAAGTTGCTACCGGATATGAATGCGGTCTGGTATTTGAGAAATTCAATGATATCAAAGAATTCGACCAGGTAGAGCTGTATATCATGGAAGAAGTTCCGAGAAAATAATTATAACCGAAGGAATACTTCGTAATTAACCTTGCGCCATGGGGAGAGAAGAACAGGCTTAATCCTTATGGCGCAAAGTATAGGTTATATGTGTGCAAAAGTACGCAGACAGGAGATAGTGTGGAAATACAATTTCCACTTCTCATGCTTCTTATTTGGGCTGTCACAAGCGCGCTTGTGGTATGCCTAGGTGTTAGATTGAAAAAGCAAAAGAAAGTTTTTTCAATTGCAAATTCAGGAATATCAGATAAAAGATTTGGTATTCACGAAAGGGGTTTAAAATGAGAAAGAACAGCATTAAGAATACACGTATTAACGGCGAAGTTCAAAGAGAACTGAGTCAGTTAATAAACAGGGAAATTAAAGATCCAAGAATACATCCCATGACTACTGTAGTGGCAGTTGATGTAGCACCAGATTTAAAACATGCAAGGGTTTATATCAGTGTTCTTGGTAATGAAGAGGAACAAAAAAGCACACTTGCAGGGCTTAGAAGTGCAGCTCCTTATATGAGAGGCCAGCTGGCAAAAACGGTAAATTTAAGAAATACTCCTGAGTTAACCTTTGTTATTGATCAGTCTATTGAGTATGGTGTTAATATGTCCCATCTGATCAATGAGGTTACAAAGGATTTAAAAGAAGAGGAAGTTGTAAAAGAAGAGGAAGAAGAAAGCTAGAAAGTATAGGAAAATGACATCTAGTATAGTATAATCATCTTATGAATACAGGTATAGGAACAGGGAGGTAAGTTGGATGGATTTGCTGAAAGAAGTGGGGAATGCAAGCTCAATCGGAATATCCGGGCATATGAGGCCGGACGGGGACTGTGCCGGTTCCTGTCTGGCCCTATACCGTTATTTAAGCCATATTAAAAAAGATGCACAAATAGACCTTTATCTGGAACCCATAGCAGATAAATTACAAATTACAGAAGATTCTCTCAAGGTAAAACAGGAAAATGAAGAGGGAAGAATTTATGATGTCTTTATTTCACTGGACAGCGGAAGTATAGACAGACTTGGATTTGCGGAAGAATATTTTAAGAATTCCATCAAAACAATTAATATCGATCACCATATCAGCAATACGAACTTTGGACAGGTTAATTATGTAGCACATGATGCCAGTTCCACCTGCGAAGTATTATATGAGCTGATGGACAAGGATTATATTGATCTTTCCATAGCAAAAGCATTATATATGGGAATCATACATGATACCGGAGTCTTTAAACACAGCAATACAACCAAGAGAACGATGGAAGTTGCAGGTGCTTTGATTGAAAAAGGAGTTCCCTTTTCCGATATGATTGATAATACCTTTTACCGAAAGGATTATCACCAGAATCAGGTACTTGGCAGATGTCTTCTGGAAAGTATCCTGCTGCTGAAGGGAAAATGCATCGTGTCCTGTGTAAGCAGGAAGATGATGGAGTTTTATGAAGTACAGTCCGCAGATTTGGATGGCATTGTAGACCAGCTTCGTATAACCAAAGGAGTAGAAGTGGCAATCCTTATTTATGAAGCAGATATTCACGAGTACAAGGTCAGCTTAAGATCTAATGGCATAGTGGATGTGCGTAAGATCGCCGTGTACTTTGGAGGAGGAGGTCATATAATGGCAGCCGGCTGTACAATGAAAGGAACCCTTCATGATGTATTCAATAATCTGACACCTCACATCGAATATCAGCTGGAAAATAATGAAGGAACAGGAGCAGGTCTTTGATTAACGGAATTATCAATGTTTATAAAGAAAAAGGCTATACCTCACATGATGTAGTTGCAAAACTACGGGGTATATTAAAACAAAAGAAAATCGGACATACTGGTACCTTGGATCCGGATGCAGAAGGAGTCCTGCCGGTCTGTCTTGGAAATGCTACCAAACTGTGTGATATACTGACAGACCGCAGTAAGACCTATCAGGCGGTGCTGCTCCTTGGTACCACTACGGATACCCAGGATATAACAGGGACAGTTTTATCGGAGAGACCGGTAACGGCAGAGGAAGAAGAAATCAGAAAAGCTATTCTTTCCTTTCAGGGTTCCTATGAACAGATTCCTCCTATGTATTCTGCGTTAAAGATTGGGGGCAAGCGTCTCTATGAGCTGGCAAGAGAAGGGATAGAAGTTCCCAGAGAAGCCCGTAAGGTTGAGATACATAGTATTGAAATTGAAGAGCTTGACATCTTAACAGGACAAGTAATATTAACTGTGGATTGCTCCAAAGGCACCTATATAAGAACCCTGTGCCATGATATAGGAGAACAGCTCGGCTGCGGAGGCTGTATGAAAAGCCTGCTTCGTACCAGAGCCGGGGAGTTTCATATTAGTAAAAGCTTGAAAATAAATGAAATAGCAGATAAAATAAATGAGGGCAACCTGGATGAATATATAAAAAAAGCAGATGAAATGTTTGCTGTGTATCCCGGTATTAATGTGAAGCAGGAATTTGATAAGCAGTTGTATAACGGCAATTTCTTATCAGCGGATCAAATAATTCAGGAGGATATCAATATTTCTGCTGAAAGAATCAGAGTATATGACTGGCAGGGTAATTTTGTTGGACTATATGAAGGTCGTCCCGATGAAAGAATAATGAAACCTTACAAAATGTTTTTGTAAACATTTTGAAGAAAAAATAAAATGTTTTTGTTTTGTAATGATTTTGCAAAGAAGACTTCCTTTGCGAAGAAAATATGGAGATATTAACTTAGTGTGAAGGAGTATCATCACACAAAAGAACTCTAAAGTGAAGTGAGTACAGAAGGTGCTCATACTATTGTTTTTTCAGAGTTTGTCAGTGATGCCCCAAAAAAAGCAAATCGACGTCATATCAAAGAGTGGAAGAAAATTTATGATTGAAAGGGTGCCACATTGAACTTCTCTCACTCTATTATATTAGTGGCAGTATCGCAGGCCTGCCTGCGGTAAGCAATAGGTATAAATTATGGAATATATAGCAGGCAGAACGGATTTTGAATTAAAGAACAGTGCGGTTACTTTGGGTAAATTTGATGGATTGCATTCCGGTCATCAACTGCTCCTCCAAAAAATCACAGAGCAGAAGAAAAACGGTTTAAATGCAGTGGTGTTCACTTTTCTCTATCATCCCGGTAACCTGCTTTCAGATAGAGAAATGGAATTGATTTATACAGAAGATGAGAAGCAATGTATCATCGACCAGTACGGAGTCGATGTAATGATATCCTATCCATTTACGGAAGAAACCAGATCTATGGAACCAGAGCACTTTATAGAAGAGGTACTGGTAAAGAAACTGGATGCAAAATATATTGTGGTAGGTTCTGATTTCTGTTTTGGAAAGAATAGAAGAGGTAATACAGCAATGTTAGCAGAGTATGCCTCTAAATATAACTATAAACTCGAAGTTATCACCAAGAAAAAAAATGCTGATGAAGATATCAGCAGCTCCTGTATCCGTAAGCAGATCAGCGAAGGAAACATGGAGAATGTAGTGAAACTGCTTGGAAGACCCTNNACCCTTTTCTGTAATGGGAGAGGTAATGCATGGTCGTAAGATTGGTCGTACCATTGGTTTTCCCACTACAAATCTTATGCCTGACAAATCAAAGCTGCTGCCACCGGATGGGGTCTATGTATCTCTTACTACAATAGATGGGAAAGATTATCCTGGGATTACCAACATCGGACATAATCCTACAGTTGGTGCGACACCTGAGAAAAGGGTAGAGACTTTCCTCTTTGACTATGATCAGGATCTATATGGTAAATTTATTCAGGTTTCTTTGCTCAGTCGAACAAGAAAAGAGGAAACCTTCGGTTCGCTGGAAGAATTGAAAGCACAGATGGATATTGATCTGGCAGACGGAAGAAACTATTTTTCGCAATTGGGGCTGCTTTAAAGATAATTTGATGGACAGGATGAAAGCAGCAGATGTTTTCATCCTTATTCTTTACCTGTTCTACTGCCTTTGCTTCAGCGCAAGTATCAGGCGCTGATATAAAGTGAAATACGAAAGACAGTGCAGTACTTAATTAAAATCAATACATATTCATGAAAGGAGTTAATATGAAACCGATTCGTAACAGCGTTAAAGCAATTATTATTGAGAATGGTAAAATATTATTGAATAAATGTGACTTTCAGGATGGTAAAACGTCATACCTTTTCAGCGGAGGTGGACAAGAAGTCGGTGAAACCTTCGTTGAGGCCTTAAAACGTGAATGCCTGGAAGAGCTGGGAGCACAGGTAAGTGTAGGGGAACTGGTTTGGGTTCGGGAATACATAGGGAAAAATCATCAGTTTGCTGAAAGTGATTCAGATATGCATCAGATTGAATATTATTTTATCTGTAAACTTGAAACACCGGTTGATCTGTCAAAAGCAACAAATCTTGATGCCGTACAGGTGGGAGTTGAATGGCTGGACTTATCAAGGTTAAAAGGGTATACCATATATCCTGCTGCAATGGCAGAGTGTATGGATGAAAACGGTAAGATAACATCTCCAATATATGTGGGAGATGTTAATTAGCCTGTGAACGATTAAAAAGGCAGTCAGAAAGCTATAATATCTTAACTTAGTGTATTCAAAACAGTATAAGTACTAGCTACGTCAGGTAAGCAAAGAATCCTTTAAGACTTCATATAAAACCTTAATCCCTTCAAGGATATCTTTCTCTGTCAGATTGGCGTAGCCTAAGAGAATACCCGGAATTGAATTCTTCTTCGGATAAATGTAATGGACATCCAAACCGTATAATTTGATACTATTTGATGCTGCTAGACTTATAAGTTCCAGTTCAGTCAGATTGGTCTTAAAATAAACCACCAGATGAAGTCCGGCATGCTCACCTTCAATGACAATAGAATTACGAAAGATTTTTAAAGCTTGCAGCAGCAGGTCATGTTTGCTCTTATAAAGGGTCCTGATCTTATTCAGATGACGCTCAAAATAACCATCCGCTAAAAAATGAGTTATGATATATTGATCTACACGTGAAACTGTTGAAGAAAATATTTTTAGATGGTTCTTATATAGCTGAAGGAGTTGTTCCGGCAGTACCATATAGCCTACACGGATTGCAGGAGCAATCGCTCTTGAAAAGGTTCCGAGATAAATCACTTTCTCTAAGGAATCCATTCCTTTTAATGCAGGGATGGGTTTTCCTTTATAACGAAATTCACTGTCATGGTCATCCTCAATAATATAGCGCTCCTGTTTAGCAGCAGCCCAGGAAAGCAATTCCTGGCGTCGTTTTATAGGCATGACTACACCCAAAGGGTACTGATGGGAGGGTGTAACATATGCTATGTTGGCAGTAGTTTCTTGAAGCTTTTCTACCTGTATACCGTTCTGATCCAGTTCAATAGGAATGACAGGGTATTGCATATCTGTAAATATTTCATAAGCCCGTTTGTAGGTTGGATTTTCCATGGCAATCACAGCAGAGATATCACCTTCTGCTTTATCTCTGTATAACCAATAGAAGAGACGGCAAAGAAGTAGTAGGAGATAATCTGTTCCAGCACCTACAATTATCTGTTCAGGTGTGCAGACAACTCCTCTGGAACTATACAAATATCCGGCGATAGAGGCTCTTAAGGTCTCATCACCCTGGTTGTCCCCTAAGAGAAAAAGATCATTATTATATTCATTCATACAATCTTTGGATAGTTTTCGCCAGACATTGTAGGGGAAACTTTTAATATCAATTGCAAAAGGAGAAAAATTGTATTGGTAGGTTTCCTTTACCTTTGGCTTTATATTTTGTACTGAAACAGGAGCAGTTTGAATCGATGAAAGAGAAGAGATGGTTGCAACATAAAACCCGCTTTTGGGGACCGCTTCTATATAACCTTCCGAAACCAGCTGAGAATACGCCATGTCTACTGTATTACGGCTGATATTAAGATGAGAGGCCAGATTTCTGGCAGAAGGGAGCTTATCATGCTCCTTTAATCTGCTGTCTTTTATTTCATTTTTAATATAAGAATAAATCTGTTCATACATAGGAACCTGGGCTTCTGTATCCAGAGGGATAGAAAACATGGTAAACTCTCCTTAAGATATGTAATATATTCTGGGAATAGATTATACTTCGTTCCCAGTAATTCATAACAATACATGTGGCTGCTTATACCGCATTCTGTTTATCTCTGTCTATATGAAATATTCCTATTTCTTTGTAGTGGTCTATCTTATAATTCACGGTATCCAGACTGTTTTGCAGTTCCTTCATCTGCTCCAGAATGTGTCGCTTATGCAAAAGCAGAATATCCTTACGGGGCTCAACGGTTTCTTCGCCTTTCAGACATAGATTCATAAATTCTTTTATTTTTTCTATTGACATTCCAGAGTTCTTGAGACAACAGATTAAACCAATCCAGGCAATATCATCATCAGAAAATTTGCGGATACCGGTAGGGGTTCGTTTCACTAATGGAAGAAGCCCTTCTTTGTCATAATATCTCAGAGTATATATGGATAGCCCGGTTTTGGCTGAAACTTGTTTGATTGTATACATAACGGATTCCTCCCGTAATTTAATAATCTGACTTAACCTTAACACAATCAAAATATACTGTCAACTATACCTCAGGTACTTCCATAAGTGAAAATAAATGCTGACGCACCAGGGGTTCTTCATCCACATCTGTTAATAAAACCAAAAGATCTCCCGGGGTAAGAAGTGTATTTCCTTTTGGGATAAATTCACGATTATCCCTATTTACTGCTATGAGTAAGCAGTTGTCAGGCAGGTCTAGTTCTTTTACCTGTTTACCCTCTGCATAGGAACCATGATGAATAACTACTTCAAAAGTGACCTTACGACTATTATCTTCGGTTAAGACATCACAGTCAGTATTATGTATCAGTATACGCAGAAGTGAATCATAAATGGGTTCACCTCTTAACAAATCTGCCGTGAAATAAGAGATAATTGAAATCATGGTAAGAGGCAGCAAAGTAGTAAAAGACCCGGTCATTTCAGAAAGAAGTATGATGCCGGTAAAAGGTGCGCGAACTATGGCACTAAAGAATCCGCACATCGATAAAATTACTATAGTATAAAAGCAATCAGAAGGCAGACCGATTTGTATGAATATTTTACCAGCAATGGCTCCTGCAAGAGAACCAATAATTAAAAATGGGAAAAATATACCGCCAGGAGCACCGGATCCAAAGGAAATAATTGAAAATAGTAGTTTAATCATAAATGCGACAAGAAGCGCTGCAATACCAGTTCTGATATCAATCTTCTCTAGCAAAACGTGCCCTCCGCCCAATGCAAAGGGATAATAAATGCCAAGCAGACCCGCAAAAGCAAAAGGAATCATAATCTTAAAGCTTCCCATGAACTGAAAGTATTTTTTAAAAATATTCTGTGTAAACAGAAGAGATTTATTGTAAAACACGCCCAATGCTCCGAGAAATAGCCCGAGTAAAAGAATATACCAGTAATGTGTTAATGGAATTTGTGAGATTGCACCAAACTGAAATATAGGTTTAGTACCAAAAAGCAGTCCTGCTGTATAATCTCCAGCCACTGCCGCAGCCATTGCTGAGATACAGACAAGAGGTGAGAAATACTTATAAATTTCTTCAAGGGTAAAAAGTGCACCTGCCAGAGGCGCGTTAAAAGCAGCAGACAACCCCGCCCCAGCACCGCTTGCGATAAGTACTTTCTTTTCAAACCTGGTACGAGCAAATTTATCGGCTATTCCTTCGGCTATGGAAGCTCCTAACTGGATAGACGGACCTTCTCTTCCAAGAGATAAGCCGGCTGCAATCGCAAGTATACCTCCTGCAAATTTACCTGAAATGGTGCGGAGCCAGTTATGTTCAATATTACCGGAAATAATACCTTTTACCTGGGGAATTCCGCTTCCATTGATAAAGGGAATGTATTTTACAAGTAAAGCTGTGATGAATCCCATTGCTAATAGAATTACCAGAAGTACGGGAATAAGTTTGGGGTGAACCCTGAAATAGCTATACATTTCAAAAGAAAAAGTTTCTGCCTTACTGAGCAAATAGCGGTAAGCATTGGATACCAGTCCAGCCAATAGACCTGTTACGATACTTATTAAAATAATTTGTGATTTTTGGTACTTAGATGTTACAGCATGTTTGTAATTATTAATTTTTTTCATTATAATACCTATTGTTTGTCAAAATTAATTATGACAACGCCACGAATTAGCAAGGTGAAAGAGTTTTATTGTGGCTGCCTTTCAAGTACAATTATTTTCTTTCATCCTTTAATATAAAGGAATATAAATCATTTCATATTCCAAATTTAAATTATAGAACAAAGCGATGGATGGTACAAGGATTATATTAACTAAAAAATAATTATTAATTATTATTAAAATATATATGTTTGCCTAGATAATAATTCCTTGTCACAGCTTTTTCAAATGTGTACTTTATGACTTGACTAGGATTGACTTGACACAAAAATAGCCGTCAAAAATAACAGGTATAATAAAAACCATTGACCTAGAGTAGGCTCTATAGGATATACTACTATTTATAAATGATAAAATTTATTCTTAAGGGGGTTCACAATGAATTACAGAAAGTTTGGAAACACAGGTGAAATGATTTCTGCTTTGGGGTTTGGATGTATGAGGCTGCCCGAATACGAAAAAGATGAAAAATGGTATATTGATGAAGACAAAGCGATACCGATGCTCCATAAGGCCTATGAAAACGGGGTGAATTATTTTGATACAGCGCCATATTATTGCCATCATAACAGTGAGATAACAGTCGGAAAGGCATTAAAGCCAATCAGGGAAAAGGTTATAATATCAACGAAGATGCCTGCTGATACCTGTAAAGAAACTGCTGATTACAGAAAGCGTTTGGAACAGAGTCTTCGTAAGCTGGACACGGATTATATTGATTTCTATCATTTTTGGGGACTAAGCAGAGAGGAATATGACAACGTCGTATTGAGATTAAATTTATTAGAGGAAGCGAAACGTGCGAAAGAAGAAGGACTGATTAAGCATATTTCCTTTAGTTTCCATGATAAACCGGAACAGATCAAATATATCATCGATACAGCAGAGGAAAGAGGCGTTCCGATGGAAACCATGCTGGTTCAGTATAATCTTTTGGACAGAAGCAATGAAGAAATGATTCAGTATGCTGCTTCAAAGGGCTTAGGTGTTGTGGCAATGGGTCCTGTGGGAGGCGGAAGATTGGCTGCTCCAACAGATTTATATACGAAACTGACTGGCAAACCCTCCATTTCCACCTATGAGCTTGCATTTAAGTTTGTCCTTGGTAATCCTTATTTAAGCTGTGCCTTATCAGGCATGGGAACCCTGGATATGGTGGAAAAGAATCTGGTTATTGGAAGCAGCAAAGAAAGTCTGACAGAAGATGAATGGGCTAAACTTGGAGAATCCGTTGAGAATCTGAAGAAATTCAGTGAGTTATATTGCACCGGATGTGCCTATTGCCAGCCATGTCCTGCAGGCATTGATATACCGAAGATATTTAATTATTATACATATCATAATGTTTATGGATTAACGGAATATGCAAGGAACGAAATGGCAAACTATATAAAGAAAGATGGTAAAACCATAAGTAATTGCAAGGACTGCGGATTGTGTGAAAATAAATGTCCCCAGAGCTTAAAAATCAGAGATGAACTTAGAAGGGTGGAAGGAATTCTCTCAGGGGTTTGATAAGCCATCGCAGGTAGTAACAAGATACGATTAATAGAATTATGGAAGACTTATTAAGCTGCAAAACTATGATTAGCAGGTGTCCCGGAATTAATTGAGCATTTAACAAAGTGGTAGAGAGTGAAAGAAAATCTGATATCGAAAGGCTGCCACATAAAGATTCTTTCACTCTATAGTATTAGTGGCAGTATCGCAGGAGGTCAGGTCTGTGATAGGTAACGGTGTAATTATGAAGATTCTTTTTATTGGTGGAACAGGAATTATCAGTACTGCGATTTCAAAAGCATTAGTGAATGAAGGTCATGAATTATATCTGATAAACAGAGGAAACAAAAATGGAGAGTTGGAAGGACAGGCTAAGGTATTAATCGCTGATATAAATGAGGAAGAAAAGGTTGCTGACTTCATAAAGGAGCATAACTTTGATGTAGTGGCAGATTTTATTGCTTTTGTACCTGAACAGCTTGAGAGAGATTACAGATTGTTTAAGGGAAAGACAAAGCAGTTTATATTTATCAGTTCAGCATCTGCCTATCAAAAGCCCCTCTCGGACTACCGGATTAATGAAGGAACACCATTGTCAAACCCTTACTGGGAATATTCCAGAAACAAGATTGCCTGTGAAGATTATCTGATGAAATTATATCGCGAAGAAGGTTTCCCGGTAACGATTGTCAGACCAAGCCATACCTATGATGAGAGAAGTGTACCCCTTGGAGTTCATGGAGCAAAGGGCAGTTATCAGGTTATCAAGCGAATGCTTGAAGGGAAGAAGGTCATCATACACGGAGATGGTACTTCATTATGGACCATGACCCATAACAGTGATTTTGCCAAAGGTTTTGTTGGCTTATTGGGAAATATACACGCTATTGGTGAGGCTGTGCAGATAACCTCAGATGAATCACTTACCTGGAACCAGATTTATAATGCTATAGCAGCCGCACTGGGTGTGGAATTAAAAGCCTGCTATGTATCCTCAGAGTTCCTGGATGCAGCCAGTACAGAGGATTTCAGAGGTTCTCTAACAGGGGATAAAGCAAATACAGTTGTATTTGATAATACTAAGATCAAACGCCTGGTCCCTGGTTTTTCTTGTACCAAGAGATTTGATCAGGGTGTAAAAGAGGTAATAGATTATGTTCTTAGTCATCCGGATTACCAGAATGAAGATCCTGAATTCGATGTGTGGTGTGATAAAGTAATCGCAGCACTGGAAAATGCGGTAAAAGAAATAAAAAAATAATTCAAAGATATAATCATGCCTAAACAGATGAAATATATGAAAATAAATATATAAAATGAAAGCTATACAGAAAGAAATCTATACAAAATGAAAGCTATACAGAAAGAAATTTATGCAGAAAGATGAGGCAGAAGTAAGAAATATGGAATTTATTAATGGTATAACCTTTGGGTCCTTTGCATTAAAGGGAAGTTTTGAAAAAGCAGCAGCAAAGGAAAGCTTAGCAAAGATGAAAGAAAGGACAGGTGCAGATTTTGTTATCCTCGTACCTGCCGGTATGCAGGAAAAGGCATACTCAGAAGAGATAGATTATACTTCTCATCATACTCTTTCCGGTGAGGAAGTAAAAGAAATGATCAACTATGCGAAAGCCTTAGGACTTCGTGTTGCTTTGAAACCTACTGTTAACTGCCTGGATGGAACCTGGAGAGCTCATATAAACTTTTTTGATAACGATGTGCACTGCGAGCCTAAGTGGAGCAAATGGTTTAAGTCCTATACAGATTTTCAGCTGCATTTTGCGCGTATTGCACAGGAAACTGGTTGTGAAATGTTTATTGCCGGCTGTGAGATGGTTATGTCCCAGAGAAGGGAAACAGAATGGCGTAAACTAATAGGGGATATCAAAGAAGTATATAAGGGCCTCGTATCATATAATACTGATAAATACCAGGAGGAACATGTAAGCTGGTGGGACTGTGTTGATATTATTTCCTCCAGCGGATATTATCCCAAAGGACACTGGGAGAAGGAACTTGACCGTATTGAAAAAGTTGTAAAGAAGTTTGGCAAGCCCTTTTTCTTTGCAGAGGCTGGATGTATGTCTACCGCGGGGTCACTGAATGTTCCAAATGACTGGAATGTAAAAGGTGAAGTTAATTTGCAAGAGCAGGCAGATTGGTATCAGGAGATGTTTGAGACTACATCTAAAAGGGACTGGGTGTCCGGTTTCGGTTTATGGGACTGGGCATGGCGGCAGTATCATATCGAGGATGCAGATAAAGATGGCGGTTATGATATCTATGGTAAACCTGCTGAAAAGGTAGTGAAGGATTTTTATACCAGAAAATAAATTGGTTATATAGAAAATTATTAATAGAAAGAGGTATCTGATAATTGTCTCAGAATAGTTGGCTGGGACAAGGGATAGAGGATTTACAAAATGAGATTGTTTGAGGAGAATGTATTAATTAGTGATAGTGAAATTGACCAGGCAATAGATTTTTGTATTGCTCAAGATAAAAAAATACTTCCGGATTTTACACTTAAATTCAAAAAAGCATACAGTGTAGATAATTTCTATGAAGGTACAGAGAACAGAGATTGGACAACTGGTTTTTGGACAGGAGAACTTTGGCTGGATTATGAAAATTCCGGGGATGAGGCGTTTAAAAAAGCTGCAAATATACAGATAGATTCCTTTCTCAAGCGCATTCAGCAACTGGAGGATGTAGATCATCATGACATGGGCTTTCTGTTTTCCCCTTCCTGCGTTGCTGGCTATAAGTTAACCGGCAATGAAACCGGCAAGAAAGCGGCTTTGCTGGCAGCAGATCACCTAATCGGCCGCTACCATCCCATCGGTGAATATATTCAGGCCTGGGGAAGTATGGATAGTCCGGATAACTGTCGTTTGATCATAGATTGCTTATTGAATCTGCCACTGCTTTACTGGGCAAGTGAGATAACCGGCGACGGAAAATACAAGGAAATAGCAGAAAAGCATATCCATACAACTTTAAAGAATGTAATCAGGGAAGATTATTCTACCTGGCATACCTTTTATTTTGACTTGAATACCGGAGAACCTTCTCATGGTGCCACCTGTCAGGGATACCGGGATGGGTCAGCTTGGGCAAGGGGACAAGCTTGGGGAATCTATGGAATTGCGCTTAGCTATGGTTATACCAGGAAGGCAGAATATCTTGACCTGTTTCGGAAGGTAACTGACTTTTTCTTACAAGCTCTGCCGCAGGATATGGTGCCTTATTGGGATCTTGAATTCAAAGAAGGTACAGAGCAGCCCAGAGATTCCTCCTCAGCGTCAATAGCAGCCTGTGGTATGCTGGAAATGGCTAAGTTTTTAGAGAAAGATGAAAAGGCTTACTATAACGGATTGGCTGGGAAAATTATTAAATCCCTTTATGACAATTATGCAGTGAAAGATCATAAAACCTCTAATGGTCTGGTACTTCACAGCACCTACTCTAACCGTTCACCATATAATACCTGTAATCATTACGGGGTAGACGAGTGTAATACCTGGGGAGATTATTTTTATCTGGAAGCACTGACAAGGTTGAAAAAGGACTGGAAATTATATTGGTAGAGCGATAAGGAGTGTCCACGGTTATGGGTACATTATAGAAATCGAAAAACTAATAGAAAAAAGAAATAGAATTAGAAATAAGCATTTAATGAACAATAGAAAGAAGCTGCCGGTTCCTGCTTTACTTAACAGGGACAAGGGCAGCTTCTTTCATTAAGTTATCGGCAGACTGTAAATATTAAAACGGGCTGATAACAACAGGCTGCAGCTGTTTACCTTCCAGAGCACTTTCAATGGTTAGGGTAAGCAGATGAGTGTGTGCTATCATAGATTTAGGTTTACCGTTTGGACTGTCCTGGCCGAAGGGGACGAAATAGATATTTTTCTGATTCAGAAGGTTGCCGATATTTTGCAGATTATTACCAAGCGCATCATTTGTTGCAATAGAGATAACAAGTGGTTTGTTATTACGAATATGAGCTTTTGCAGCCATGAGAACAGGTGTATCGGTAATACCGTTTGCCATTTTAGCCAGAGTATTTCCTGTACAGGGGATAACAGCCATAATATCGAACATATCTTTAGGTCCGATAGGTTCTGCATCTTCTATGGTTGTTATAGGAGTGTGACCGGTAAGGTCCACAAGTCTTTTATAGAAATCCTCAGCCTTTCCAAAGCGTGAGTCTATTTTCTGAGAGTTAAAGGAAAGAATAGGATATACATTTGCATCTTCTCTTAACAGTTTCTCGATTTCTTCAAAGGTTTTATCAAAGGTACAAAAAGAACCGGTTAATGCAATACCGATATTTTTATTATGCAAAGACATATAAATACCTCACTTTCGGAAACAAAAGCTGCGGGTTACAATTGAACGAGCTTAAGTTCGTCTAAATCACTTAATAGATATTGAGTTAAATAAGCCGCACTGGCTTTAGGAGCATATTTACCCGGCAAGCCAAGAGACAATCTGGCATTACGGGTTAATTCTTTAGCGGCAGCAAAATCAACACCACCTGGTGCTGAAGCTATATCAATTATTACGACCTCATTTTTGGTTTGTTCCAGCAACTCTCTGTCAAGTACCATTGAAGGAATGGTATTAAAAATGTAATCATATTGGGATATATAATCAGAAATAGCAGAAAGTGCTATTGCGCCAAAGGAAGAGGTCTTAGCCTGAGAAAGTGCAAGAGGAGATCTGGCTGCTATATCAATGTGTTCGCATAGACCCTTTAATTTTTCACCAAGAGTTTTTGCACATCTGCCATATCCTAGAATTAAGCAGTTGCTGCCATGAAGGTTTCCGCCACTGTTAAGGATAGCTTCTGCTATTGTACCTTCTGCTGTTGCAATGGTATTAAACAGTGTTACTGCTTCTTCCTCCATAAAATCATTGTAATAAATCTGGTTAAATTCACAAAATTCCTTAATACTGTCTGTAAAACAACCGCCATAGAGTTTATGCCCCTTTTTTAAGTGACTGCACAGAATTTCAGGGGTTAAATCCGGTTTGGAATCCAAGGATAAAATATGGATACCATTTTTGGTAAATGGAATGGGTGTAAGGATAACTTTACTGGAATCTATTGCTTGGGCTAAAGATTTCGCATGTTCTATACCAGCCGTTGTGCTAAGGTTTTCCAAGCCATATAAGAGCACGGAAAAACCTCTGGATACCAAATCCTCAGCCATATAAACCTGCCTTAAATCCCCGCCGATAACGGCAAAATCGTAAGTCATAGGATTCATAAAGAGCCTCCCCAGGGATGTAATAATGTTTTAGATGTTTCAATATATGGTATTTTCGGAAAAAAGTTCTTTTATCAGGGGAAGGTCTTTCGGTCAAATTGGAGGATAAATCGACAGAATAGTCAAGATAGCTATTAATGCAGTTGTGAATGGTATATTTAGAAAAAGTTAGATAAATCATAAAAGTGTATTATCACAAACTGGAGAAAAAAATGAATTAAAAGTCCGATAACAAAAGACAGAATTAAGATAATAAAAAACAGAAATAGACCTTGACAATAATAATTATTATGCATATACTAAATTTAAATTGAAAAG
>DJJW01000089.1:27149-95263 GCA_002434335.1 Lachnoclostridium sp. UBA6558
CATATTAGCAAAATAGGGTGGTACCGCGATAATTCGCCCCTGTAATATTAATTGCAGGAGGTGTTTTTTTATACTCTTTTTTAAGCTAAGGGTAATTGAATAACATAAAATGCATTATAAGAAGAGAATTAAGGATTATTGGATATTATTAGATTAGATTATTATTTCACTATTATCATATTATGAAAGGACGCCTTATAATACTACTATAAGTATTTAGCGGATTAACCTATTATTTGAATTAAGTTTTTTACTTATCCGGTTATTAAAAGATATTTTTTATATCTTAAACTTGGATAGAAAACAATATAACAAAATATCAAGGTTAATAGGGTATAGTTGATGAAAAATTATGAAACCAGACCAGAATTCCCTAAACGGGCAGTAATAACGGCAGGAATGCCATATGGAAATNNGGTGGTGTATTTGTTCATGCAGATACTTTTGCAAGATTTTTAAGAGACAGAATTGGTGAGGAAAATGTTATATTTGTATCCGGTACAGATTGTTATGGTTCGCCCATCCTGGAGAGCTTCCGAAAACTAAAAGAAGAGAAAGGAGAAGCTTACAAAGAGACCCTTGAAGACTATGTCAGAAAGAATCATAATCACCAGAAAGAAACCTTGAATGCATATGAAATCAGTTTAACCTTATATGCCGCATCGAGTCTTGACAGAGCTGGAGAGGTCCACAAAAAGGTATCAGAAGAGATATTTGAAACTCTGTATAAGAATGGTTATCTGGAAAAGCTGGCAACTCCTCAATTTTTTGATCCAGATTTCGGTGTATTCCTAAATGGAAGACAGGTTGTGGGGAATTGTCCCATTGAAGGGTGCGCTTCTGAAAAAGCTTATGCGGATGAATGCTCCTTAGGACATCAGTATATGCCAAGTGAATTGATTAATCCGAAAAGTACTTTGTCAGGGAAGACTCCTGAGGTAAAAGAAGTAGGTAACTGGTATTTTAAACTGGATGAATGCATCGAATGGTTAACCGAATATGTAGCGAAAGAAAGAAAAGGGAATACCAGAAAATACATTTTAAAAACCATTGAAGAGTTCTTAAAACCCCCTTGTATCTATGTGAAAAAAAGTGAGTTTGAGAGAACAGAAACCACAGAAGATGAATTAAATAGATTGCTGCCTTCCCATGAATTATCAAAAGAAGATAAGAAAGCTTCTGTAACTTATATATTTAAAGATTTGCAGGACAGAGATAAAGCAAGAGAAGTATTGAATACGAAAGGAATTCGCTTTCGAACCGGTAAGACTTTAGTACCCTTTCGTCTATCCGGAAACATCAGCTGGGGTGTTCCGGTACCGGATAAAGAAGATATGCAAGGACTGACCTTCTGGGTATGGCCGGAATCTCTTTGGGCACCTATTTCTTTTACCAGAACCTATCTGGAACAGCTGGGGAAGGAAGAGGAGGAATGGAGAAATTGGTGGGAAAATAAAGATGCAACAGTATATCAATTTATAGGTGAAGACAATATTTATTTCTATGGAAATGCTGAAATGGCCTTGTTTTCTGCTTTGAAGACTACTTATGGAGAGAAAGCAGACATTGATCAGTTTGTTGCACCACATCTGATTGCCAACAGGCATATTTTATTCATGGATAAGAAGGCGGGAAGCAGTAGTGAAATTAAACCTCCAATGGCTAGAGAACTGCTGGATTTCTATACTCCTGAACAGNNTTGGCCTCTAAGAGCGTAAGCTTTAAACCTCAGGTGTATCTGCCTGAAAATGAGAGAGAAGGTGTGGACCCGGTACTGAAGGAAGGAAATCTGCTTACCAATGTATTCAACAGGCTGGTACGTTCCTGCTTCTACACGGCTCAGAAATATTATGATTCAAAAATACCGGAGATTACAATCAGCGAAGAAGTACGAAAGGAATCAAAAGAAGCTGTTCTAACTTATGAGCGCCATATGTATAATCATGAATTTCACAGTATTACTTATGTTTTGGACTCTTATATACGATTCATGAATAAATACTGGGTTAATAATATGAGAACAGCAGAAACAACGGATAATGATACACTACGTAAACAGGTATTGGCAGATTCACTATATGGCGTACGTATTGGTGTCCTGTTGCTGCACCCTATAGCTCCGACAGGCTGTGAAAGGATTCGTGAATATTTATCCGTAGATGAAAAGCTATGGAATTGGAAATATGCATTTTCTGTTTTAAATGATTTGATAACAGATAAAGATAATCACAAATTGAAATTCTTAGAACCAAGAGAGGATTTCTTTGAAAAACATGAGAAACAGTTAGAAGCTTAAATTATTAAATGAAAGGACTGCAGAGGATGTAAAATGGAGAATGAGTTATAATTGTCATTTCTTGACAGGAATACATCAATGATACATCTGGCAGTCCTTTATTAGGCTTCATATAACTTTTTTAAGGAATTGCTGTTATATTTGTGATGCTGGCATCACCCTGAATAGGCTTATAAATTTCAACCAGAGCAAAATAAGGTGTGCCATTCCCGCTTTTTGGTTCTGCGATGGTAAGGAAACGGTAGTTGGTACCGTTAACGATCTGAGTAGCAACTGCTACGGGAATATAAAAGTAATCTTCCTCCGCATCCATGGTACGAAAGAAGACATAAGGTTCGTAAGGACTAATGTAAGCCTGATAATTCCAGCCTCCGGGCATTATAATTACCTCAAATTTTTATTATAATATATGCAATTGGAAATAGAATGATTTGATTATGTATTTCATTCTACAAGTGATGTTTACAAGGACATCAGAGAATGCAATATGGATAAAGAATACTCATTGGCACTAAAAGTTTATGCAGACTCAGGTTGGTATACATTGGTTCTAGGCCGGACAGATGTGAAAATACTAACTGCAAATAGTGTACAATAAAAATGAATGGAAGAAGGTTATGATTTGAGCTTTTCAACAACCTATAGATTTAGCGTTCATGCCGCTATTTTTGATGAGGATAATAGGGTTCTATTATTAAAACAGTCTTACAATGATAAAAGGTGGGGATTACCCGGAGGTGGAGTGGAGCCAGGTGAGACCATTGATGAAGCAATTAAACGCGAATGTCTGGAAGAATTAGGACNNGATAGAGTCTTTTACAGGACTATACTATCATAAAGAATTTAACGCTCAGGTAGGTATCTTTCGTTGCAGCTTCAGGGAAAACAAATTAATAAAATTAAGCCAGGAGCATACGGAATATGCATATAAGCCAATAGAAGAATTGGGAGAAGTGCAGAGAATAAGGGTTAGAAATGCATTGAAAATCAATGCGTCTATTGCTTGCCAGGTATTTTAATATTTAATACATGCAGGGCTTTCATGTAAAGTATTTTTTTGCTTCTTAATAAGTTTTTATAAGCTGCATCAATACATAAGTATGGATGCAGCCAAGCATTTATTATTTTCTATATATAAAATTAAAGGTATTCTAAGAAAAAAGTGTATGTTATGGTGATAACATTTATATGTATTATACTGAGAATATATTTTACTGCAAGTGGCGTTTCGTTATCATTATTAATTATATGTTATCTTAATTATCATTGGGTATCGTACAGATTGTGATTTTTATTAAACAGACCTGTCATAGAAATCAATATTATGCCAATAAACAGGATATTCATTACCGTCATAGGTGAGGAGATGATAATCAATTATCATATCTTTTCTGTCGTTACGCTTACTCTCTTTAATGTTATGGCCAAAGTAAGTTCTAGGACCTGTAAAGCGACTATCCAGGGTATATATGTACATATTGCCATCATATTCAAGGATACTTTTGGCTGATAAATCAGGAGAATCAAAGCTATAGATAATTATTCTGATTTTGTCAGGGATTCCATTGGAAGCATTGTCAATAAAAAGAAAGAAGCGTTCCATATTATACGGAAGAACGATACTTAAAACAACATCATTATTTTGTATAGCAGTTTCTATTGGGTATTCCCTGGGTAATGAAATAATTTCTTCCTTGTGCCTGGTATGATAATCCATAAGGTACCTTTTGTGCTTTTTTACATTTTATGACCTGGGACAAGATAATATGTGACTTTCTTTCAGTGTATTTATGTGAGTATAGAGATTTGATTTTAAAAGATTGATATCAAATGCATCGCTTGGATTCCCTGTCTTGTAATGCATATGATACGATATTAATAATTCATGTAAGTTAATAAACACAAAAATACCCCCGGGGGGATGATCCGGGGGGTATTTCAATCCGATTTGCTATTACTTCTTTTACTCTAGACAATTGCATTATATTACATGTTGGCATAAATGGAAACAGTATTTTTGTCCTAGTGATAAGGTTAATATCTCTTTATCAGTGCTGAATGCAGTATGATTTATTATTTTAATATACACTTAAGCTAAATACTTAAGTTTTTGAAGGTTAGATAACAGTACAGATTAATTAATGACTGAAGTAGTTCGTCTATAGAATAATGAGAGAAATGATAATATACAGAAAGTGGGCAAACTTATAAGTATGTGATAGGAATAAGATTAAAAAGAAATAAGTCCTAATTTCACTATATGGTACTAATTAAAACTATTTGTGAATTATAATGGAATATATAACCAATGTAAAATGAGCTGTCAAATGTTAAAATTAAATTTGCATTGTAGGAGATGCATATAAATACTATACCTGTAAGGACATTAATGCGGGTTTAGTAAAGCTTGAATAACCCGGGGTTTTCCTCCGGGTTATCTTGATGTAGAATTTTTGTTGCAATTTTTGAGTATTAACATTTTAACTATTAACTATAATATATAAACGATGCTAATTTTTTAAATTATTTTTAGGAAATGGATTATTACATAAGGACACCTTTAGGTTGTTAGATGAAAGATAGGACTTTACTCTAGAGTTATCGTAATTATTATTTGGCATCTAGTTCTAACAAATCTTTTTCTACTTTTTCTTTAATTTCGTCTTCGGTAAGCCCAGTCTTAGCGAGTAAGATACTTCTGTTTTGTGAAATCATTATTAAACCATCTTTTGCTTTCTGTATGCACTCTTGGGCTTTAGATAAGTGGCTCGTTTTCCCTGCATCTATGTATTTCATGAGATATTGAGCAGCTAATTGATCGGATAAGGCTACAGACTCAAAGACACTTAAATAAGTCTTTTCATCGTCGTTCGTTCCGTAATTAAATGAAGTAGATACATTTTGGAAATAAGATTCAGCTTCAGAACATGTATTATAAAAATCCAGGGAACTTATTTTATTTTCAGAATAACCTGAAACAGCTGATAGAAAGTTGTTATGTGAGGTATACAACAGTTTGAATTCTTTCCATGTTTGTTTATCAAAATCCAGCCAACTTTGTTCCTCATCTTCAACAGAAGTTTCTTTGTTATTTTCTAAGTTTTGGTATATTTCTGGTTTTATAATGGCTGTAACAACTGCAAATGCCATCACTATAAAAAATAACATAAAAAAAACAAGGCAGCCGCTATTTGTCCGTTTTTTTCGTATGGGTGGGGTTGAAGTAGTAGGTGGTATAACTTCTTGAATACGCTGTGAGTTATCACGATATTCTGAACTAATAAATTCTACATTTTTATCTTTTGCTGGTTCACCACAATTAGGACAAAAATTTGTCCCTGAAAGAGGCTGACCGCATTTACTGCAAAAATTACTCAAAATAATTCCTCCTGTGTTATAATATGAAAATATTATGGTATATAATACCTATTTTGTCAATTAAAACAAAAAGATAGAAGATATTTGAAAATATAAAGATAACATAAGTAAAGAAAGATTAAATATAGTAAAGTTACTTAAGAGGCGGCAAAGAAATTGAAGAAAAATGATTAATAAAACATAGATCCAATAAATGTTTTTGTATGGCAGGAGTACACGGCAAGAACACATAAATAGATGTGATATAATGAAAAAGCCCGAAGGAATAACCCTTCGGGCATACATAATGTTAGTTTGTATCATTCGTATAAAAACTTAAAGATGTATCTTCAAGATATACAGAGGGAGCCTTAAGCCGTATTGCTATCGTACAGAAGTCAGAAGCAGTATCGGTATAATAAACCCTTCCGTATTTTCCCTTCGTAATCATTCCGGGTAGCCGATTGTATGATAAATCGGTAGTAGCAAGTGTATAGGAAGGATTTACAGCTGTTATAAATGATGGCTTTTGGTATTCTGGGATGCCATGATGCGGAGCTTTTAAGATACTGCAAGTACTAATTTGTGAATAGCAATTATCTACTAGATCTTGTTGTGGAGTCCAGGAAATGTCACCTGTAAATAACATGGCTTCTCCGTTCTCATAAGTTAATTTAAAGGTCAGAGAGTCATTGTTAAAATTCGCGGGTACATCAGCAGGATCCATACCTGGAACAATATAGGAATCCCACTTATTTAGCCATGTTACAGTAGTATTACCATCTAATGTAAAGTTGGCGATTGGGTTAGTTCTGGTAGGGAATATCCATAATCCATCCCCGGATCCAAACAATTCATTTGCCTTTGTTGCAACAGCTACCGTATCGTAACTCGATAAGTTGAATTCTTCAGAACTACGATTTAAATATCTTAAGATTCCATTGATAAACATTACATAATTTGTACGCCGCTGTGGTGTCAACGTGTTTAATTGAGCAGAAGTGTACTTCCTGCCATATATATGATCAATCGTACCATTACGGTTTTTGATATAATCAATTACATTTAAAAAGGAACCGACGTGGTCAACATCATAATGAGTAATGACGAAAGCCTTTAGATTGGTTACACTACGTGATGAGAGCATGTCAATTATTTTTGTGCTATCGGTTGACAGGCCAGTATCAACAAGCATGAACTTACCGTTCTTACTAATTAAAAATGAGTCAGCTTCACCAATCCTTGCAGCATCAACATATAGCGTAGTTGCTACAGTTATTGGAAGACTGGCAGATACTGTGATAGGCGCAACTAATAACANNCTGAGTTTTTGAATTTTTTTCATATGTACCACCTTTCCTTTAAAAAAGTTGACAAAATTGACTGTGGATTTTATATTAAATATCTCTATCCGGATCGAGCTTTAATATATTACATAATTTAACATTAACTATATTGGTAGTAAATAGGTATTTGTGTCTAATTCTGTAAAAATATTAATCTAAAGGTTCTACTCCTATTTGAGCCTTTACCAGCTATTTTATCATTAATAAATGTTACGGTTTTATCTGATTCTCATTTTTCATTCATACCATTTTGTTATATAGTTGAAATATTAGAAAGGCTTTATTCATAGATACTTGCTGAAAAATGAAATCCTTAAAGAAGATTTAAGCAGATATAAATGGATTTTTGCAGTTATAAAAAATAACTTGAAAATTGTGTCTATACATGGTATATTAATATTTGTTCGGGGCATTAGCGCAGTTGGGAGCGCACCACACTGGCAGTGTGGGGGTCAGGGGTTCAAGTCCCCTATGCTCCATCATTAAAAGGTCAGTCATATGAAGGGTTATAGAGTTTGAAGTTATGAAAAAGCACTCAGTGATGGGTGCTTTTTTGTTACGTGTTATTATAAAATAGACTATAACCAAAAATACTTTTTTACAGTTAAAATCAGAAATAATTAAAATACAATATATAATTTTAATATTTTGACAATAAAATTCTTTCGTATATAATGGAATATAATAAAGTTAAAATTTCATAGGAGGACCAACAATGAAAAAATTTATTTTAGGAGTATTGATGTTTTCCTGGGGAATGGTAGGCGTAATAGCACTTACAATCATTATAGCTCTAAATCCATGGAATTATAATGGAATAGATGGAATAAAAGGAGCATTACTTGGTATGGGGGTAAGTGTACCTTATATTATCTTCTGGCTGTTAACTTTAGCAGGTATTTTACTTTGTGTCATAGATATTTATTTTGATAATAAAAAACATAACCCTGAAATGTAAAAATAAAAATTCACACCAGGTGAAATTGCATAATTAAACATGGCTAATATTTTTATTAGGCATCAGACATATAAATAGCTATGAATACATTAACCAAAACTCTATCACTTATTAATGTAACGGAAGGATAAATATCATGAAGAAAAAAATACTTTACACAATTGTTTGTTCCGCTATTCTTTTAATTATTATATTCGCAAATAAACCAAAGATTATTAATGCATCAGACATAATTACTATGACACAAAGCAATTACTCATCGATAAAATTTAATGAGAAAATAATTATCGCTTATGGGAATCAACAATATCTAATTGATGACTTCATACCGAAATTAGCAAGATATACACTTGAACCTTATAACGGGTATATAGATAGTGATTATTCTTATAGGACAGAACTCAATGACAAGAATGGAAATCAAATTATTATTTTAGATAATAATTATATGATTGTAAATGATAATATTTATGAAATCACAAATGGCGACATAGATTTTAACAAACTTTATCAATTCTATTTAGATTAGGCAACAAAGTAAAACAGCTACCAACTATTATCATCGTTGGCAGCTGTTTTGATTTTTACTGATTTAATTCTTTATAACACCAGAACCAGTCAATGCAATTCAGTTCTGATTTTTGGGGATCATTTATGCGTTCCACCAATTCATCATAGCTGCGAGGCGGTGGAACCATAACAGGTTTATCAGGCTGCCAGTTAGCAGGGGTTACTATCTTACAGCTGTCTGTTGTTTGCAGCGCAGTGAGGAGTCTTAATATTTCATAAATATTTCGCCCGTTTGTCAGAGGATATATAAGAATAGCACGAATTGTCTGATCGGGGTCAATAAAGTAAACATTCCGGACAGTTTCCTGTTTGCTGGTATCCGGTGCAATCATTCCATAGAGGGCTGCCACTTCAGCCATACGGTCTGCAATAATTGGAAAAGGAATCTGAATACCGGTTAATAGATAAATCTGATTAACCCAAGCCAGATGAGAAGAATTACTGTCAATGCTTAAACCGATAAGCCTGGTGTTCATCTCTTCAAATTGGTCATTCATTTGAGCGAAAGCTAAAAATTCAGTCGTACAAACTGGTGTAAAATCACCGGGATGGGAGAAAAGTATAACCCAATGGCCAGTGAAATCAGAGAGCTTTAGTGTACCATGTGTTGATGCAGCAGTGAAATCGGGAGCTTTCATGCCTATGCTAATATTCATATTCTACCTGAATCAGTAATTTCCTTAGTCTATTATATGCTAAAATAGATGATATATTATCACGATTCTTTCGTATAGATATTTTCTACCTTATGAAAACAGACTTATTTTAAGAGCATTTTATTTTAAGAATTGTAAAAGTTAGCGGCCTATTTAAAATATATAAATATTTACCATATCTAGTCATATACTGATAAAAAGTGGTTCGGGATTAACCTATGGATATCTATGTTGTTCAAGAAGGAGACAGTATCTGGTCGATAGCTGAGAAATACGGTATTTTACCTGAACGATTGGTATTTGATAATGGTTTGGTATACCCGTATAGACTGATTATAGGACAGTCTATTGTGATAGCTTATCCAAAGCAGGTGCATATTGTTCAAGAGGGAGAGAATCTGCAAAGTATTGCTGATCTTTATAGTGTAACAGTGATGCAATTATATAAAAATAACCCTTATTTATCNNCCGATAGGGATTATCTTTATGTTGGTGAAACATTAATAATTTCCTATAATACAACCGGCAGTATAACGACAAATGGATTTGGATATGCATATATTAGGAAAGAAACCTTGATAAAAATTTTACCTAACTTAACCTACTTATCAATATTTAATTATACAACCATTGGACAGGGGAATATCATTACCTATGAAGACGATTCTGAAATTATTCAAACAACCAAAGAGTATGGTGTTGTTCCCTTGCTGATGCTTGCAACACTAACCAGGCAAGGTGAGCCTGACATTGAAGCCTCCTACGAACTGTTGTTAAATGAGGATTATCAAAAGAGCAATATAGAGCAATTCCTAAGCATTATTAAAAGTAAAGGTTATGGCGGTGTAAATATTGTATTTAATAACCTGAATGAAAGTAATCAATCGTTGTATACTAACTTTATACGTAGAGTATCTGAACACTTACAACAGGAGAACTTAATTTTTTTTATTACAATAAATCATGAGAACAAGGATACCGATGGAAGCTTAATCGAGGAAGGAATTGATTATTCACAATTTAGTGATTATGTGGATGGTATATTGTTTTTAAAATTCGTTTGGGGTACGAATAGCAATCCCCCGGGTCCGGTCACTAATTTAAATAGTATCGATGCTATGACAAAGTATATATTAACCAAAGTGCCCCGCGACAAAGTTATTTTAGGGATCCCTATTATTGGATACGATTGGCAGCTTCCGTATATACCGGAAAGGTCCAGTGCCAGTTCACTTACAATAAATTCTGTTATGGCATTAGCTTATGATGTGGAAGCAATAATTCTTTTTCATGAAGCATCGCAAACTCCTTATTTTTATTATGATCAATATAATATCTCGATTCCGGCAAGGCATATCGTATGGTTTGTTGATGCAAGGAGTATAGTCGGATTAATCAACATTATAAGAGAAAATTCAATTGCAGGAAGCGGAATATGGAACATAATGATCTACCATCCTCAGTTGTGGACGATTATTAATTCTCAGTTTGATATTGTAAAACGGATGTAAAAATAAAAACTTGAATGAGCTTAGCATGGAGGTGAATTATGATTATTACATTCAAAAAATATTATCAGCTTCGGGGTTGGAATATTGTTTTTAAAAAGGATATGTAAATTTCAGCTATCAGGATTCTCTATTCAGATATGTAGATTATTTTATCAATTGATTGTTGGGACTGTCCTGAAAAGTATCTATATGGTTTCTTAAAATGACATTAAATATAAGCCTGCTGAATTTTGGCGGGCTTATTTCTACGCTAATACGAAACAAAATCTGTAGCAAAATGAATGCAACAGCCCCTTTTTATAGCTTCATGAAAATTTAAGTTGTGTAAATCTATCAAGTGTAATTAACATTTTATATATGGCATATATTCTTCACAGGCTGTCATCGGATACTCTTATAAGAGACAATGGTACATGAATGGCAGTCCATCAAAAAAGAGAAATAATATTATTTTTATTATTGTTATGATATAAATGAAATGTTCTGAAATCTATGGTAATATAAAGTAAGATATGTCTTAAAAAAATGACACCAGGAGAAGATTATGAATAGCAAACAGAATTTTTATTGGGATAAAATGGGGTTGGGAGTATGCTATTATCCGGAACACTGGGATAGCAGGCTTTGGCAGGAAGACCTAAGTCGTATGCTTGACGCAGGAATACAGACAATTCGGATTGGTGAATTTGCATGGAGTAAATTTGAACCTACCGAAGGCTGTTTTACCTTTGAATTCTTTGACAGTTTTTTAAAAGTTGCAGAACAAACCAGAATAAAAGTGATCTTAGGTACTCCAACGGCAACACCGCCTGCCTGGCTTACTAATAAGTATCCGGAGGTTCTGAATCGAACCAAGGACGGAGTGGTTATACAACACGGACAAAGAAGACATTATAACTATAATTCACCAAAATACCGTGAGCTTTGTACCCGAATAGTTGAAAAGCTGGCAGATCATTACGGCAAACATCCATGTATTGTTGGGTGGCAGATTGATAATGAGCTTAATTGTGAGGTTGATGAGTTCTACTCGGATAGTGATACAATTGCTTTTCGCCTATTTTTAAAGGAGAAATATAATAGCCTAGCAGAATTGAACAATGCCTGGGGAACGGTATTCTGGAATCAGACTTATACAGAATGGGATGAGATATATGTACCCAGACACACAGCAAGTGATTCTACTAATCCTCATGAAGTATTGGATTATATCCGTTTTATTTCAGACAGCGCCATTGATTTCTGTAAAATGCAAAGTGATATATTAAGAAAGTATATAGATCCCAAAGTCTTCATTACCACAAATGGCATGTTCGGAAATCTGGATAACCATCGTCTTGAGAAAGAATGTCTGGACGTCTATACTTATGATTCCTACCCGAATTTTGCCTATTGTTTAGAAGAAGACCCTAAAAATGACAGAAAATTAAATGACCGCAAATGGAGTAATAATCTGACGGAGGTACGCTCTGTCTGCCCTCATTTTGGTATTATGGAGCAACAGTCCGGAGCAAATGGCTGGAATACCAGAATGGAAGCTCCTGCTCCAAAACCCGGGCAGCTGACCCTTTGGTCACTCCAAAGCATAGCACATGGAGCAGATTATATAAGTTATTTCAGGTGGAGAACCTGTACCATGGGTACAGAAATTTATTGGCATGGCATTCTGGATTATGATAACTGCGACAATAGAAAGCTGGCAGAAGTTAAACAAGTTAATGACTGGATTGAAAAGCTTGCAGCCGTAACAGGAGCAGTATATGAAGCTAAAATTGGTGTAATGAAAGATTACAGTAATGTTTTTGATGCACGACTTGACCATTGGCATCAACGGCTTGACAGAAGCAGTTATATGGAGATTTTTATTGCATCCCAGTTAAACCATACCCCTATGGATTATATTTATCTTCAGGAAGACAGTGAGACAGAGGACTTGCTGAAATATCCTGTATTATTTTATCCTCATCCTTTGATATTAACAGAGAAGAAGATGGCATTATTGCAGGCTTATGTGAAGCAGGGAGGTACTTTGATATTCGGCTGCCGTACAGGACAAAAAGATGAAACCGGTAAATGTCCCATGACCAGAATGCCTGGACTTGCTGCAGAGCTGGTTGGTGCGCAGGTAGAAGATTTTACTTTTGTTGGTCCAAATGATGATGATATGTATATAGATTTTCTTGGTACCAGAATAGAAGCACCAGTGTTTAATGATATTTTAACTCTGACGGATGAAAAGACCAAATTACTTGGCACATATTCCGGCAATTACTATGATGGAAAAGCAGCTTTTGTAGAGCGTCCATTCGGAAAAGGACGTACTTTATATTTTGGAGCTACCTTTAGCAGAGATAATGTAAAGGCCATTTTGTCGTATACCGAAATGCTTGCGCCTTACAAAGATATTCTGGAACTCTCAGAAGAGTGTGAATTATGTGTACGGAAAAAAGACGGAAGAACATTTTATTTTGTACTTAATTATGCCCACAAAGATACTGAAATAACGGTGAAAAAACCTATGAAAGAGCTGAAATCAGGTGTTGTAGCGGAGGGAAAGACTTTATTTAAGGCTTATGAAGTTAAAGTATTTGAAGAGAGATAAATCCTTTAATAGTATGATTGGGACTGGAATTAAGCTTTAAAATATTCTATACTAAGAGTTAATCAAGCAATTGACTTAGAAAGAAGGTACAAGATTTGCCGGATTGTTATTATAGTGAAGGGGATATAAAACGGAAAATAAGAAACCTGAAAAAAATGGAAATGAGGTTAAGGTTCCATCAAATCGAATCCAATGGAATCTACAAAGGCTGGGAAACCTGTAAATGTATACCTAAAAAACTGGTATGGGAGGAATTTTTCTGCCTCCAGGATAACTGTAAAAATGTTAGATATAATATGAAAGACTTAATCACTTTAGATAGAGATGGACTTAAGAATGTAATTGGTCAGTTCTATTATGCAGTTTTTTATAGAAAATTTCAGGAAACGGGGATGTTGGATAGTAGTCTCTATGATCCGGATATACTGATGAAGATGGGGCTTCCAATTGATGCGGATGCCGGAGCCATCAAGAAGAGATTTCGTGAACTTGCGAAAGAATATCATCCTGATGCGGGGGGAACCGGTGAAAAGTTCGTTGAATTATTGGAGCAGATGAATTCCCTTCGTTTAAGAGATTAATTTACAGATTTAAATTTAATCTGTTTGCCGTAATTCTTTTCATCTTAAGGATTATACAACTGTTATTCAGTTACATAGACCGTGCAGCGCATTTTAATGCCGTCTTCAGCGGCATATATGTAAGCACGGCCTTTTTGTATTCCAGTAACATTTCCTTTTACATCAACTGTAGCAATATTTGGGTTACTGGTGGACCAGGCAGGTAGATTGCCGGAGGATACTTTGGCATTAATTTTAATGCAGTTACCTTTTTTTATAGTGATTTCATGAGTATCCAGAGTGATTTCCGGCTGCTTTACAGTTACAGTGCAGCTTTTACTGATTCCGCTGACAGTAGCTGTTATGATAGCAACACCATGTTTAAGAGCAGTTACATTACCGTTTTCATCTACGGTTACGATACTTTTCTTGTTAGATTTCCAGGCTGGTGTTAGCTTAGAGGATACATCCGCCGTTAAGCTGAAAGTCTGGCTTCGATACAACGAGAGACTGGTTCGGTTAAGAGTTACTTTGGGTGATTTCACAGTTAGAGAAAAGGTAGAGCTGGTTTTGTCAACAGTTGCTGTGATTACAGCTTTGCCAGGTTTTAAACCGGTTACAGTACCATTTTCGTCAATTACGGCCACACTTTTAGGAGTACACTTCCAGGTTACATTATTACCAGTAGAAGTTTTTGCAGATAATGCAAGTGATTCGCTTGCCTCAATTGAATTCTTTGATGCAAGGATTGCAATAGTTGTTTTACGGACTATAATCTTACAGGATGCTTCCGCTTTGTTGATTTTAGCTGTTATCTTGGCTGTACCGGCACTTTTAGCAGTTATTTCACCATAGGTATTAACCGAAGCTATTTTCGAATCACTGCTTTTAAAGGTTGGCATACTTCCATTATGAGTAATTGCAAAGATCTGAAATTCATCTCCGACATTAAGGGTCATTTCGTATTGAGTTAATAAGACAAAGGGGACTGAACTGAAGGCACCTGCCTGAAGCTGCATAACTGGCAGAAAAAATAAAGAAATACACAATAGAACTGATATTAAGATTTTTTTCATTGGCTTATCATTCCCTTTCCATATCCGGATGGAAGGAATTACAGCAAACTAACAGTAGTCTATCATTAAATACATCATTTGTAAATGAAAATTTCTTATGTTAATATTATTTTCTTTTATAAATAACTTTTTCGAATGAAGGCTTACACCTGATACAATATATTTTATAAGGAGACCCTATGAACACAAAGGATAAGATAGAGCAAAATGACAATTATACCAAAGAGCTTCACAAAATCCTTAAATCCAATAAACAACTCTATAATGTTATTGAGAAAGTGGAGGGGCTTTTAAATATGCCATACTATATCGGTGCAGGCTGTATAACTCAGTCCGTATGGAATTATCAAAATGGCAAAGAACCTATGTATGGAATAGAGGATTTGGATTTCGTATATTTTGATGAAAAGGATATTACCTATGAAGGTGAAAACAATATAATTGAGCAGGTCAAAGAGAGGATCGGTGATCAAAACATCCCCATAGACATCAAGAACCAGGCAAGAGTACATCTCTGGTATCAGCAGCATTTCGGATATGCTGTTGAGCCTTATAAATCCTTGGAGGAGGCCATTGATACCTGGCCTACAACTGCATCAGCAATTGGAGTGAGTCTGGAGTCAGATGAGTTAAAGCTTTATGCGCCTTTTGGCTTGGGTCATATGTTTGCTCAGGTAGTGATAGCCAACAAAATTAGAATAACCAGAGAAATATATGAGAAAAAGACAAGAAAATGGGCAAAAAAATGGGACACCTTAAAAGTTATGCCATGGGATTATAAAGCAAAAAATCCGTTAAATGATTCGTTTCATGAATCATTTAACGGATTAGATAAAGATGCTTTAAGCCTTTAGAAGCTTTTGCTGGTTAAAGTATTTAAATAACGCCCTTGTTATCTTATGCGGTTACTTCTTTGTAATTCGCAGCAACTTTATTCCAGTCAGTAACATCGAAGAAAGCTTTAACATAGTCTACACGCAAATTTTTATATTTCAGATAATATGCATGTTCCCAGACATCAATACCAAGAATGGGTATCCATTCACCTTTTGTCTCCATAATAGGATTATCCTGATTAGGAGAGGAAGTAACCTGTAAATCACCTGCTTTGTTAGCGGAAAGCCAAGCCCACCCGGAACCGAAACGGGTAGTGGCAGCGGCGGTGAGTTTCTCCTTTAATACATCAAAACTACCAAAGTCTTTTGTAATCTGTTCGGCCAGCTTTCCTTCTGGATGACCACCGCCTTTTGGTGACATGGTATCAAAATAAAGATTGTGATTATAGAAACCACCGCCGTTATTACGAATAGCATTTTTTTGTGCTTCATCAGATAGGCTGTCTAAGGAAGTAAAGATCTCCTCGATGGTCTTACCAGATAGTTCGGGAGCTTTTTCTAAAGCAGCATTTAAGTTATTGGTGTAAGTTGCATGATGTTTGCTATAGTGAGTATTCATTGTCAATTCATCAATATGAGGTTCAAGGTCTTTAAAGTCGTAGGATAATTCAATTTGTTTAAACATAATGGTTACACTCCTTTTAATTATTTTATATAGTACATTGCAATTCAGTGTTGATAATGAATCTTATTATTATTTATCATGGTTCTATTATGCCACATTATAAGATTGAATGCAATACAATTTTATAAAATTAATGATTAATTATTATCAATCAAAGTTAGTTTTTACACTTTGGATGTTTTTTATAACCTTTTTGGACATTTTGCTACAAGATCAGGAAAGAATACACTTAAATATGACATTATAGTTCTTGACATAGAAATTTTGATTTATTAATATTTTATTAATACTATTTAATTTAAATAAATAAAATAACTACTGCGGCAGTTAATAAATAATGTGCATAGGAGGAGTATATATAGGATGCCGCTTTCTATATATACATTTTTGTGGATGAGGCGATTAAAGGATCTATCAATTCGTATGAAATTGGTTGCAAGTTTTTCAATATTTTTAGTTTTTATTATTATTTTAGGCTTTATGGCCTCCGGAAGTGTACGTAAGATTGCTGAAAACGGGTCTCAGATGTACAGCTATAATCTCAAAAGTATTGATGTGCTTCATGAAATCAAAGAAAACAACTTAGAAATCAATGCATATCTGTTGAATGTTTTGTATGCCCAGAGTATGCAGACATCAAATGAAATACTTCCTATTATTGAGGAATTAAAAGCTGATAATGATCAGTTGATGGATACTTATGAAAAGAATTTATTAAAGGATGATAATAAAAAACTCTGGGATACTTACAAAGAGGAACTTGAGAATTACAGAGAATCCAGAAACCAAATTATCAAATACACCTCACAAGGAAATACGGCAATGGCCAAAGGACTTATGGAAGAGAATGAAGTAAGCCGTGTTACAATGCAGGATCAGCTTAATCAATTGGTAAAAAGCAATCAGGACATAGCTGAAAGCAAAAATAACGAAAATAAAGATTATGTTGCTATGCTTAATATCCTAACACTGGTAGTTTCCCTTTTAGGTATTGTACTTGCGGCTTTGCTTGGGTTTGTTCTTTCCACATACATAACGAAGTACCTTAAGCTCGGACTTACCTTTGCTCAGGCTTTGGAAAATGGTGATCTGACTACTGAGATTAGTTCTGTAAGCAATGACGAACTGGGTAAATTAATCAACTCTTTAGGGAAAGCACAGGACAGAATGAGACGTACCATGTCCAATATTATGGACAGAACCATGGAGGTTGCAGCATCAAGCCAGCAGTTAGCTGCTGCAATAGAAGAAGTATCAGCAACTTTTACAATAATAAATAATAATACAGAAAATATTGTAAATGGCATTATAGATGTTAATACAGCCACAGAGGAATTAACAGCTACTATTGATCAGGTTAATTCAGGGGTTACCCAGTTAGCAACCAGTTCTTCAGACGGTAATATGCAGTCAGTCACAATTAAGAACCGTGCAGTTAAGATTAAAGAAAACGGAATCAAATCCAAAGAACTTGCTGATAAACTATACGACCAGACGGAAGAGAAGATTCAAAGATCCATTGAAAATGCCAAGGTTGTAGAAGAAATCTCTGTAATTGCAAGCTCAATCGCATCCATAGCAGAACAGACGAATTTACTTTCACTGAATGCAGCCATCGAAGCTGCCAGAGCGGGAGAGCACGGCAGGGGATTTGCAGTAGTTGCAGATGAAATCAGAAGCCTGGCAGAGCAATCCACTGGTTATGTTAAGGATATTACAGAATTGGTTGAGAAGGTAATCAACTCAGTCAATGATCTGGCAGATAACTCCAGAGAAATTCTCGAATTTGTTGATAACAGGGTACGTGTCGATTATGATCTTCTTATTCAGACCGGTATAAACTATGAAAAAGATGCTATTTATGTGAATGGCTTATCACAGGATACGGCATCCATGTCAGAAGAGCTGAATGCCTCAACGGAAGAAATAAGTAGTGTAGTTCAAAGCATTGCTGCAAATATGGAAGGAACCGCTCAGAGCTCAGAGGAAATCCTAAGCAGCATGGATACAACCTCAAGATCCATTGATGACATGGCAAAAATGGCTCAGAGTCAGGCGAAGGTAGCTGACAGCCTTAATCAGGCAGTAGCTTTATTCAAACTTAATGCATAATAAAGAATAGTATCAATATAGAGAGAGAAACGGGTGAAATTATAGTAAATAGGACCCTTTTCTCTCTTTTTCTACATAATCTGCTTGTATTATAATATAATCATGATATACTGATGTCAGATTGAATAATAAAGTATAAAGGGGAATTTATGAGATATCATAATCTGATGGAAAAAATAGTGGTTGTAAAATTAGATGAAATATGGGATAAGTTCGAAGGGTGTAAATGTGACAGATGCCGTGATGATATTATTGCATGTGCTCTGAATAATACAACTCCTAAATATGTTGTTTCGGAAGAAGGAGAACTGTATGCAAAAGCAGAAAGTCTCAATGCAGATTACGAGTTGGAATTGGTGAAGATAGTATCCAAGGCTATAAATGCAGTGAGTGCCAACCCCAGCCATTTACTGAAAGTATAACATTATAGGTATATACTCATGTATATTTCTGCAAACTATATAACCCCAACAAATAAACAAAAGAAATAGAGCCGTTACCAGAAGCAACGGCTCTATTTCTTTCTATTGTAAATCTGAATGGGTTAATTCAGATTTTGTTCTTAAGCAAGGGTATTAACAGCTTTGCTTAAACGGGAAACTTTTCTTGAAGCAGTATTCTTATGATAAACACCTTTAGATGTTGCTTTATCAATTTCAGAAATAGCAGCAAGTAAGCTTGTCTTAGCAAGGTCTTTGTCACCGGCAGCCACGGCAGCATCAACTTTCTTTATAGTAGTCTTAACTTTAGACTTGATAGCTTTGTTTCTTAACGCTTTTGTTTCATTAACTAAAATACGCTTTTTAGCAGATTTAATGTTAGCCAAATCGTACACCTCCACAACTATGTTAAATTTTGAGTAATTTTTCAATCACTTGTTTCATTAAATCCGGACACGGACGTTCTAATGTAAACATACTATTATATAGTATTATAAAGCATATGTTATGTCAATACATAATTCCAAAAAAAATGCAAAAAATAAGTTTAAAAACATAGAAGGAGGAATCATATCCAATGGATAAATTAAGCCTGCCAAGAACCGACCTTGCACTGGAAATCCGTGAAACTTTTCCCGAGGACGATGTAGAAATACAAGGTGTGATACTAAAAGAAGAGTACAATAAGAAAAGGGACATAAAAGTTACTACAGTAACAATAAAGGAAGAAAGAGGAGCCAAAGCAATGGGAAAACCCATTGGCAACTATATAACCATTGAAGCTGCTAATCTGGGAGATTCTGATGAGAGCTACCATGAACCCATCTCGAAAGAAATCGTAAAGTATGTTCGTCAATTAGCCGGAAATGTAGCCGGAAAAGAAATATTGGTGGCCGGATTAGGGAATAGAGATGTAACACCAGATGCTTTAGGGCCACAAGTCGTAGAGAATTTATTTGTAACAAGACATTTAAAAGAGGAATATGGAAGTGAGTTTCTTACAAAGAACAAAATGGGAAATATCAGTGCCATAGCACCGGGAGTAATGGCACAGACCGGAATGGAAACCAGTGAAATATTAAAAGGCATTATAAAAGAGACTATGCCCAAACTAATAGTTGTTATCGATGCATTAGCAGCAAGAAGTGTAGACCGGGTAAATAAGACCATACAAATAACCGATACTGGAATCAGCCCCGGGTCCGGTGTGGGAAATAACAGAAAAGCTCTTAATAAGGAAAGTCTTGGTGTTGAGGTTATTGCAATTGGTATTCCTACAGTAGTAGATGCCGCAACCATCGTTAAGGATACGATGGAGCGATTTATGCAGGGACAAGGCTTCAAAGAACAGGAAATCAATCAATTTACCAGTGAGCTTGGAAGTCAGAGCATGAAAACAATGTTTGTAACGCCTAAAAATATAGATGAAGCTGTAAAGCAAATGAGTTATACCATATCAGAAGCTTTGAATGAGTGCTTCGTATAAGAAACCATTTAGAAGTGTTCTTTTGATGGCTGATTAGAGTGAATTTGAAAATCAGAACAACAAAAGAGCACTTTGTTTTATCTACACAATATCAGAGATTTAACCGAAAATGAAACGATAAAAAAGTAAAGAAACTTTGGTTAGGCAGCCTTTAATCATGAAGGGATCTAGCATTAACTAAAGGCATACACAATTTAAAATATTTTATCTATATTCGATAATCAGAGGTCATCAGTATACAAGAAACCAACAAGCAGGGCATGTCTTAAAAATTTCTTAAATATGGATGGATAAGTTATCAGAATCTCACTTACGGCATAAGATAAATAAGGTGTAATTATACAATGCTGTAAATGAAATGAGGAGTAAGGAATGAGAAGATATCGCTATAAGGCTGAAAGAATGTTTTTTATGACTCTCTGGTCAATTATACTTATATTAAGTTTTACGGTACTCATTAAGGGAATAAATGTACTTGGCAATAACGGCCTGGCGAAATCAAGTATATCACTGAAAGAAAAAGTAATAACCGTTATAAGCAATTATGTTTTGGAGAATCATAATTCCATATTCCAATATGTCAGAGATACCAGTGAAAACAGTAACAGCAGCTATGCCTTAAGCGGAATGATACATAGCTTCCCAATCAATGAATATGTTGCCAATGCCAATGAATCAGAAAGTGAAAAAAGCAATCAGTACATAAATAATAATCCTTTGATATATTCCTCCAAAGATAATACGCTTTTAAGGTATGACGATTATTTAAAGCTCATTAAACAGGGTGTACATACCACTCAACAGACCTCGGGGAATACGGTTGCTGAAACAACAGAAGAATCCGAAGATGCGGTGGCAGTTGACTCTAAAGGAATCAACAGCACCATGCTGCCAATAGATATAATAAACGGAGAATTTTATCTGGAGGATGAAGGCACCAGTCACATAGATGATAGTCACAAGCAGGCTATCAGTTATGGAAATGGAGAACACTATACGCTGGAACAGCTGGAAAATAAGCATTTTTTATATAATAATTTCTACATAGTGGATGGTACCACATCAGTCAAAGACTCAATATTTGATGCAAAAGCAATGTTAGGAATGGATATGACATTAAAAACGAAAGAAGACAAGCCGCAAATACTGATATACCATACCCATTCCCAGGAAGCATTTGCAGACAGCAGGAGCGGAAAAGTAGCAGATACGGTGGTAGGAGTAGGTGAAGTGCTGGCAGACATCTTAGAGACAGATTATGGTTACAAGGTAATTCATGACAAAACGAAGTATGACATGATGGGAGGGTATCTGGACCGCAACCTTGCCTATAATTACGCAAAAGACGGTGTCACAAAACTCTTAAAGAAAAATCCAACAGTGGAAGTAGTTATAGATCTCCATCGAGATGAGGGCAATAAAAGAGTAGTAAACTTAAACGGTGAAAAAGTTGCAAATATCATGCTCTTTAACGGACTAAGCCGAAACTCCAAAGGAGAAGATNNGATATAGCAAGTCTGTATAACCCAAATCTACAGGCAAACCTGGCCTTCAGCCTGCAGCTCCAGCTAAAGGGAAGAGAACTGTTCCCGGGGCTTATGTATAAGAACTACCTAAAAGGCTACCGCTTCAATCTGCATCTAAGAGAAAAATCAATCCTGGCGGAAGTAGGTACAGCCAAAAATACCGTACAGGAAGAAAAGAACTCCATGAAATACCTGGCAGAAGTACTTCATCAGGTACTGCAAGGTGAAGAGTAAGCTAACTAAAGTGAAATCATAAAAATGATAATACTAAAACTTTTGACGCTCTAGATAATATAAAAACAAAAAAATAATAACAAAACAAAAAAATAGAAACGAAAGAACATAAAACGAAAGAACATTATAACCAATGTATAAAATCATAAGCAATCGGGTAACCTTAATGCCAATAAAACAGAGGAGCATGGCTTATAGGAAGCAATTTTCTATTGAAGGGTACCTAATGACACTTAAATGGAAGCAGTTGTCCCTAGGAAAAATTATACCACTGTTTGAGCAAACAGCCCTACACTCATAAGACTTTCCAGCGAGTTTGGTATAATTTNNTGCCATTTTAGTGGAATTTGGTACCCTGAACAAGAAAATGGATTCCTATAAGCCATGCTCCTTGTCCGTTGCCAAAGACCCAATATTCACGTCCACTTACCCTCTCTAGTAATCTAATCTGCTTGTCACTGTCCTTTTCATATGCTATAATACCCATATTGACCGAAATTAGGAAAAAGGATCAACTCATTTTTGCAGGAGGAACTTAATAAATGATTGAACAAAGCAATATTCGCAATTTCTGCATCATTGCTCATATAGATCACGGCAAATCAACCCTTGCGGATCGTATTATAGAAAAGACAGGCCTGCTGACCAGCAGGGAAATGCAGGCACAGGTACTTGATAACATGGAACTTGAAAGGGAAAGAGGAATAACCATAAAAGCTCAGGCCGTCAGAACCGTATATAAGGCAAAGAACGGCGAAGAGTATATCTTTAACCTTATCGATACGCCGGGACATGTGGATTTCAACTATGAGGTATCCAGAAGTCTTGCTGCCTGTGAAGGTGCGATTCTGGTAGTGGATGCTGCACAGGGAATTGAAGCACAGACGCTTGCCAATGTGTATCTGGCGCTGGACCACAACCTGGATATTATGCCGGTTATTAATAAAATAGACTNNACTTACCCAGTGCGGAGCCTGAAAGGGTAAAAGCTGAGATTGAAGATGTAATCGGGCTGGAAGCACAGGATGCACCGCTGATTTCTGCAAAAATAGGACTTAACATCGAAGAAGTATTAGAACAGATCGTAACCAAAATAGCACCTCCCAAAGGAGATGTAACAGCTCCCTTGCAAGCATTGATCTTTGACTCAAAATATGATTCCTATAAGGGGGTTATTATTTTCTGCCGTGTCATGGAAGGTAAGATAACAAGAGATACCACAATAAAAATGATGGCAACCGGTGCAACTGNNCCCTGTGAAGAGCTTACAGCCGGTATGGTAGGTTATGTGACTGCCAGTTTAAAGAATGTACGTGATACCAGAGTAGGTGATACCGTTACTGATGCGACAAATCCCTGTAAACAGGCACTGCCGGGTTATAAAAAGGTAAACTCCATGGTTTACTGCGGTATGTATCCCGCTGACGGTGCTAAGTATCCCGATTTAAGAGATGCTCTTGAAAAGCTTCAGTTAAATGATGCTGCTCTTCAATTTGAGCCGGAGACCTCTGCGGCGTTAGGATTTGGATTCCGCTGCGGTTTCTTAGGTTTATTGCATCTTGAAATCATTCAGGAAAGATTAGAGAGAGAATATAATCTTGATATCGTAACTACAGCTCCGGGAGTTGTATATAAGGTTCATAAGACAGACGGTCAGATTCTTGAAATAACAAACCCCTCCAATTTACCCGATCCATCTGAGATAGAGATGATGGAGGAGCCTATGGTAAGTGCAGAAATCATGGTTACCACAGAGTTTGTAGGTGCTATCATGAACTTATGCCAGGAGAGAAGAGGTATATATCTTGGTATGGAGTACATGGAGACTACCAGAGCTTTGTTAAAATATGACCTCCCATTAAATGAAATTATCTATGATTTCTTTGATGCTTTAAAGTCCAGGTCAAAAGGTTATGCCTCCTTTGATTACGAAATGAAGGGATATGTACAGTCCGAACTTGTGAAACTGGATATTCTGATAAACAAAGAAGAAGTGGATGCTCTGTCTTTTATCGTACATGGGGACTCAGCCTATGAACGCGGCAGAAAAATGTGCGGTAAGCTGAAGGAAGAGATTCCGAGACAGCTCTTTGAAATTCCCATTCAAGCAGCTATCGGCAGTAAGGTTATTGCCAGAGAAACTGTAAAAGCTATGAGAAAAGATGTACTTGCTAAATGTTACGGCGGTGATATATCACGTAAAAGAAAGCTGTTAGAGAAGCAAAAAGAAGGTAAGAAACGTATGCGCCAGGTGGGTAATGTAGAGATACCTCAGAAAGCCTTTATGAGTGTGCTGAAACTGGATGAAGATTAGTAAGATTACCTTATAATTAAGAAAATAATTTATGAATGAAAATTCTTCTGCTATTGTGATCTTATTTGGATTTCTGTTTTTTGATGGTTAGATTTATTATATGAACTGCTCTCAAAAAAGGATTATTCGGAACCAACTTAGATCACATAATCAGAAGAATTTTTGATTAAAATATTAAAGGCATATTTATTGCGCTCAATATGCGCACAAACCGTGGAGGTTAACAGTTAAGTGGAAAAGAAAAAAGAGCTGGGGTTATATATACACATACCTTTCTGCGAAAGGAAATGTAACTACTGTGATTTTCTGTCCGCAGCAGCTGACCGTGGAACGAAAGCTGCCTATGTCGATGCTTTAATAAAGGAGATTAACAGCTACCGATATATGACAGAGGATTACAGAATCAGTACAATATTTATGGGAGGGGGAACACCCTCCACCTTAACGGAAGAAGAACTGGTACGTATTATGGAAACGGTAAAAGATGTTTTTCAAATAGAGGACCGTTATCTTTCTGGTGAGAAAGCTTTCGGTGAACTGCCGATGAAGGATTATATTGAGGCTACCATAGAAGTAAATCCGGGAACAGTGAGCAGGGAGAAGCTCCTTGGATTAAAGGAAGCAGGCTTAAACCGTATCAGTATGGGACTTCAGTCTGCTGATAACAAGGACTTAAAGCTTCTTGGAAGAATCCATACCTATGAAACCTTTTTAGATACTTACAAGGCAGCCCGGGAGACAGGCTTTCAAAACATAAACATTGACCTTATGTCTGCCCTTCCCTGGCAGTCATTACAGGACTGGATGGAGGTATTAGAGAAGGTCATAAGCTTAAGACCGGAGCACATATCTGCCTATAGCCTTATAATAGAAGAAGGAACACCTTTTTACGAAAAATATTCTGAGGTTCCCTTTGATGATGAGCTGGACAGGACAATGTATTGGAGTACTGCAGAAAGGCTTAAGGCTGCTGGATACGGACATTACGAGATTTCTAATTATGCCCTTAAGAACAGGGAATGCAGACACAATATATCATATTGGATCAGAAAGAATTACCTGGGTGTGGGTCTGGGTGCCTCCTCCCTAATTGAGAATAAAAGATTTCATCAGGAAGAAGATCTGAAAAAGTATCTGCAGCAGGCAGGAATAGCAGACAGCCTTCCAAAAGACGTAGAACTGCTTGATAGGAAACAGCAGATGGAAGAGTTTATGTTTCTTGGCTTAAGGCTGATGAATGGAGTAAGCACAGAAGAATTTCAGAAGCTTTTTGGGTCTTCCATTGAAAGTATTTATAGCTTACCCATTGAACAGTCTGTAAGAGAAGGACTTCTTTCAGAAGAAAACGAGCAGATTTTTCTAACCGCTAAAGGGATTGACTTAAGTAATACTGTCATGGCAAGATTTTTGCTCTAGGGCAGTATTTTTCAGCTTGATAAAGAGAAAACTACCCGAGTAAGTATTATATAAGTTGAAGTGAGAATTATGCATAAAATATTGGATTTTTTTGAAAATAGCACTTGACAAAGTAAAGCTTAAGTGCTATTTTATGTATAAAGATATTAGCACTCTATTGAAGTGAGTGCTAACAATCAAAGAGCAGGAGGGATTCGATGGAACTGGATGAAAGAAAATTGAAGATATTACAGGCTATTATCCGAAATTATCTGGAAACCGGTGAACCGGTAGGGTCAAGAACCATATCGAAATACACCGACCTGAATCTCAGCTCTGCCACTATTAGAAATGAAATGGCAGATTTGGAGGAGTTGGGATATATCATCCAACCCCATACCTCAGCCGGCAGAATACCTTCGGATAAAGGATACCGCTTATATGTGGATACCTTATTAGAAGATAAAACCCATGAAGTGGAAGAAATGAAGGAATTGATTCTTGAGAAAGCAGGTAAACTTGACCAGTTGCTAAAACAAGTGGCAAGGCTTTTGGCAGACAATACCAACTACACCACTCTGGTGACGAAGCCGCAATACCGAAGCAAGAAGGTAAAGTTTATTCAGCTGACGGAAGTAGATGCGACACATATCCTTGCAGTTATTCTCGTTGAGGGTAATGTGGTTAAGAATAAGATCATTGAAGTAACCGAATGTTTGAATAAAGAAATTATATTAAAGCTTAATATTGTATTTAACACTTTCCTTCAGGGTTTAGATCTTACAGAGATCAACATGTCCCTTATACAAAAGATGAAGGAACAGGCTGGGAACTACCATATGCTTGTCAGCAATATACTGGATGCAGTAGCAGAAGCAATCAGTGAAGAAGAGGATGTGGAAATCTTTACAAGCGGTGCTACCAATATATTGAAATACCCGGAATTAAGTGATGTCGATAAGGTAATGGAGTTAATAGACACCCTGGAAGAGAAAGAACAGCTTTCCGACATCATCATTAACAAACTGGAGGCTCCGGAATCCGGAGGCATACAGGTCTATATAGGCAGTGAGACACCAGTTAAGTCCATGAAGGACTGTTCGGTAGTTACTGCTACCTATCAGATTGAAGAAGGCGTATATGGCAAGATTGGTATTATAGGACCCAAGCGTATGGATTATGAGAGAGTAGTAAATATATTGCATACCCTTATGGCGCAATTAGATGATATATTTAAGAAGAAGACGTAGCATAGTCTTAAAACCTAACAGAAGGAAAGGCGGTTTGTATAAGTGGAAGATAAAACGAATTCTATGGATGAAACCTTAAAAGATAAGGATATCAATCCTGATGTTTCTGAAGATACCTTAGAGAAAACGGAACAGGAATCCGATGTGACAGCAGAAGATACAGAGACTGCAGAAACAGTTGAGGAGTCCGATGCAGAAGATACAGAAGAAGATGGAAAAGATGGACAGAAATCCGGAAAATCCTTTTTTCGAAAAGACAAGAAAGAGAAAAAAGATAAGAAAGATTTAAAGATTGACGAATTAAATGACAGACTGATCCGTAATATGGCTGAGTTTGATAATTTCAGAAAACGTTCCGAGAAAGAAAAATCTCAGATGTTTGAGATTGGAGCAAGAGATATCATTGAGAAAATACTTCCTGTTATCGATAATTTTGAACGAGGTTTAGGTGCCATTTCTGAAGAAGAAAGAGAAAGTGCTTTCGCACAAGGTGTTGAAAAAATCTATAAACAGATGTTCACAGCTCTTTCAGACGCAGGGTTAAAGCCTATAGAAGCAGTTGGAAAACCCTTTGATCCCAATTTTCATAATGCAGTAATGCATGCTGAAGATCCGGAACAGGGTGAGAACATTGTTGCTGAAGAATTCCAAAAAGGATACACTTACAGGGATGTAGTAATTCGTCACAGTATGGTTAAAGTAGTAAACTAATACAGAGGAAGCTAAGTGGGCTTATATGGTTCACTTTCATAAATATTAATATATCAAGCATAATAAAAACACTTATAATAGAAGGAGGAAATTTATCATGGGTAAAATAATTGGAATCGATTTAGGTACCACAAACTCATGTGTAGCAGTAATGGAAGGCGGTAAGCCCGTAGTTATTGCTAATACAGAAGGAGCAAGAACAACTCCCTCCGTAGTAGCTTTTACAAAGACAGGAGAAAGATTAGCAGGTGAAGCTGCTAAACGTCAGGCAGTAACAAATTCAGATAAAACAATCTCTTCCATCAAGAGACATATGGGAACTGACTATAAAGTTACGATTGACGATAAAAAATATACACCTCAGGAAATTTCCGCAATGGTTCTTCAGAAATTAAAAGCGGATGCTGAAAGCTACCTGGGTGAGAAAGTAACAGAAGCTGTTATTACTGTGCCTGCTTACTTTAACGATGCTCAGAGACAGGCAACAAAAGATGCAGGTAAGATTGCAGGACTTGATGTTAAGAGAATTATCAACGAGCCTACTGCTGCAGCTTTAGCATATGGCCTTGATAACGAGCATGAGCAGAAAATCATGGTTTACGATTTAGGTGGTGGTACCTTCGATGTTTCCATCATTGAAATCGGCGATGGTGTTATTGAAGTATTAGCTACTTCCGGTGACAACCGTTTAGGTGGTGATGACTTCGATGATAAGATTACCAGATATATGATTGAAGAATTTAAAAAGACAGAAGGCGTTGACTTAAGTCTTGATAAAATGGCACTTCAGAGATTAAAAGAAGCAGCAGAGAAAGCTAAGAAAGAATTATCTTCTGCTACAACAACAAACATAAATCTTCCTTTCATCACTGCAACTGCAGAAGGTCCCAAGCACTTCGATATGAACCTGACAAGAGCTAAATTCGATGAGCTGACACATGACCTGGTTGAGAGAACAACAGTACCTGTTCAGAACGCATTAAGAGATGCCGGACTTACAGCTTCTGACCTTAAGAAAGTTCTATTAGTAGGTGGTTCTACACGTATACCTGCTGTACAGGATAAGGTTAGACAGTTAACTGGTCAGGAAGCTTCCAAGACCTTAAATCCGGATGAATGTGTTGCGATCGGTGCATCTATTCAGGGTGGTAAATTAGCAGGTGATGCCGGTGCAGGAGACATCCTTCTTCTTGATGTTACTCCACTGTCCTTAAGCATTGAGACTATGGGTGGTGTAGCTACCAGATTAATCGAGAGAAATACAACTATTCCTACCAAGAAGAGTCAGGTATTCTCAACAGCAGCTGATAATCAGAGCGCAGTTGATATTAACGTTGTACAGGGTGAAAGACAGTTTGCCAAAGACAACAAGAGCCTTGGACAATTCCGTCTGGATGGTATTCCACCAGCAAGAAGAGGTGTTCCTCAGATCGAAGTTACCTTTGATATTGATGCCAATGGTATCTTAAATGTATCAGCGAAAGATTTAGGAACAGGAAGAGAACAGCATATTACAATTACCGGAGGTTCTAACCTTTCTGATGCAGATATCGACAAGGCAGTAAAAGAAGCTGCTGAATATGAAGCACAGGATAAGAAACGTAAAGAAGCTGTGGAAGTTAGAAATGATGCAGATTCTATGATATTCCAGACTGAAAAGGCTTTAACTGAAGTTGGTGATAAGATTAATCCTGATGATAAGACAAAGGTTGAGGCTGACTTAAATCACTTAAAAGATTTACTTCAGAAATCCAATCCGGAAGTTATGTCCGACGGCGAAGTAGAAGATATCAAAGCTGCGAAAGAGAAATTAATGGAAAGTGCTCAGGCCTTATTTGCTAAGCTTTATGAGCAGTCACAGGGTGGTCCTGCACCTGATATGTCAGGCGCACAGGGCGGTGCAGATACTTCTTACGGAGATGATGTAGTAGACGGTGACTACAGAGAAGTTTAATTATTATTGTTAGTGACAATACAGTCCTTTAAGTTTTTGCTTGACGATTGTATCATAATTCATTAAAATATGATTTGACTTGTCGAATCGGAGAAAATGCAAAAGTATTACAATAGGCAGTCGAAGGACTGCCTATTTCTCAATATAGAGAATAGAGGTTGTTTTATTTTAGGAGGATGGATTAGAGCATGGCAGATAAACGTGATTATTATGAGGTCCTTGGATTATCCAAGACTGCAACAGAGGATGAAATAAAGAAAGCATACAGACAGCTTGCCAAGAAGTATCATCCCGATGCAAATCCGGGGGATAAGGAAGCAGAAGTAAAGTTTAAAGAAGCTTCAGAGGCATATGCAGTATTAAGTGATGGAGAGAAGAGAAGACAATACGACCAGTTCGGTCACTCTGCCTTTGACGGCGGAGCCGGCGGTGCAGGTGGATTTGATTTTACCAACATGGATATGGGGGATATCTTTGGAGATATTTTCGGAGATCTTTTTGGAGGCGGAAGAACCAGAAGAGCCAGTAATGGTCCCATGAAGGGACCTAATGTCCGTGCCGGTGTAAGAATCACCTTTGAAGAAGCAGTAACCGGAGTTGATAAAGAATTAGATATTAACTTAAAAGAAGAGTGTACTACTTGTGGCGGCTCTGGTGCAAAACCGGGAACCGGCACAGAGACCTGCAAAAAGTGCGGTGGTAAAGGCCAGGTAGTATATACCCAGCAATCCTTATTCGGGATGGTTAGAAATGTTCAGAGCTGTCCTGATTGTAATGGAACCGGTAAGGTAATAAAAGATAAATGTAGCGTTTGTTATGGCAGCGGCTATGTGAACAGAAAGAAGAAAATCCAGGTATCCATTCCGGCAGGTATTGATAACGGACAAAGCATCCGTATCAGGGATAAGGGAGAACCAGGAGTTAATGGTGGCGAAAGAGGAGACCTGCTGGTTGAAGTTACAGTGGCACGACACCCCATATTCCAGAGACAGGAATACGATATCTTCTCAACCGCTCCTATTTCTTATGCAAAAGCTGCCCTTGGCGGTGATGTTAAGATAAGCACAGTAGACGGTGATGTACTTTATACTGTAAAGCCCGGTACTCAGACAGATACCAAAGTAAGGCTCAGAGGAAAAGGTATCCCTACTCTTCGTAACAAACAGGTCAGAGGTGATCACTATGTAACACTGGTAGTTCAGGTGCCTTCGAAACTCACAGCTGATCAGAAAGAACTGCTTCAGAAATTTGAGGAAGCAATGGAGGGGAAGAGCGAACCAGAATCCCACGAAGGTGATAAGGAAAAAGAAAAAGGTAAGAAAAAATTCTTCGGAAAAGATAAATAAAATTATACAATAGCAGCATTTATCGGTATATTTAACAGCAATCCGCAAGGGAGTATGGCTGTCTGAATAGTATTGGAGAGATGCTGCTTAAGTCAGGAGAACAGAAATGAAATGGGTAAAACTCACTCTTAAGACTCTCACAGAAGCAGTAGAGCTTGTAAGTGATATGCTGATAGAAATGGGGATAGAAGGAATAGAGATTCAGGATAATGTTCCCATAACAGAAAGAGAGCGTAAAGAGTTGTTTATAGACATTCTTCCGGAACTTGATGTATCCAACAATGAGGCATTCATCAGTTTTTATCTGGAGGAAGAAGCTGATGTTGATGCAACTGTGAACGCTGTAAAGGAAGGACTTGCAGAGATATCACAATTTGTTGACACCGGCGCTGGGGATGTCGAGATCTCCGTGACAGAGGACCTTGACTGGATTAATAATTGGAAAGCTTTCTTTAAGCCTTTCCGTTTAGAGGATAATATCGTTATCAAACCTACCTGGGAAGTCCTGACTGATAAAAGAGACGGAGATATTGTCATTGAACTGGATCCGGGAACCTCTTTTGGCACCGGTTCGCATGAGACTACCAAGCTGTGTATCCTGGCCTTGAGAAAATATTTGAAATCCGGCATGCAGGTACTTGATGTAGGCTGCGGCAGTGGAATCCTCTCAATTATTGCGTCCAAACTTGGAGCTGAAACCGTACTTGGTACAGACATCGACCCTCGTGCTGTAGAAGCCTCCGTAGAAAACACCGAAGTGAATGGGCTTACAGAGGAAAAGGTATCCTTTATAAGCGGTGATATTATATCCGATGAGGAAATTAAGAAAACTGCAGGATTTGAGAAATATGATATTGCAGTAGCAAATATCCTTGCAGATATCATTATCCCTTTATCGGGGAAAATTGGAGTACATCTTAAAAAAGGCGGACTTTTTATTAGTTCAGGAATCATAAATACAAAGAAGGAGCAGGTGCTTGCCGCAATAAAGAGCAATGGTTTTGAGGTGCTCGGAGTGGAAGAAATGGGAGACTGGGTATCTGTAATTGCAATAAAATAATAGCTTTGATAACGGAAGGGTTAAACACATGCACCGTTTTTATGTACAGGAGAATCAAATAAATAATGGGGCCATAACCCTGACCGGAGAAGATGTCAATCATATTAAGAATGTCCTTCGCATGAAAGCCGAGGATGAGGTGGTTCTCTGCAATGGCAAGGGCAGGGATTACCATTGTGTCATAACGGAATTCCAAAAAGATGGAATATTACTTAAGGTAATTAAAGAGTGGGAGGCAGACACAGAATTAAGAGGTAAGATTTACCTCTTCCAAGGCCTGCCGAAAAAGGATAAAATGGAATTGATTATTCAAAAATCCGTAGAACTTGGAGTTTTTGAGATTGTACCGGTTATGACCCGCAGAACTGTGGTTAAATTAGAAGACGAAAAGAAAGAGCGTAAAAAGCTTGAGAGATGGCAGGCAATTGCAGAAAGTGCAGCCAAACAATCCCGCAGGGGGATTATACCTCGTGTAACGGAAGTATACTCCTTTAAGAAAGCTCTGGAGTATGCAGATACTTTAAATATAAAGCTGATGCCCTATGAAAACGAAAAGGGTATATCCTACACGAAAGAAATCCTTAATCGTATCAGCGGCAATGAGAGTGTAGGGGTATTTATCGGTCCGGAAGGCGGATTCGAAGAGAGCGAAGTGGAAGCGGCCAAAGCAAATGGATTTATTCCTGTCAGTCTTGGGAAAAGAATTCTTAGAACTGAAACGGCAGGACTGACAGCACTCTCTCTTTTGATGATGCAAATGGAAGGTGAATAATTAATTCGGATTAAGGAATGAGGTTTATAATGGAGATATATTTGGACAACGCTGCAACTACCAGACCCTATGATTCTGTCCGAAGCATTATGATGGAAACCATGGATACAGCCTTTGGTAATCCCTCTTCTATGCACGGAAAGGGTTTTGAAGCGGAGAAATATGTAAAAGAAGCGACTGATATTATTGCAAAGAGCTTGAAAGTGGATCCCAGGGAAATTATATTTACTTCCGGAGGGACAGAAAGCAATAATCTTGCTTTAATAGGGACTGCATCTGCGTTAAAAAGAAGAGGAAATCATATCATTACGACGATGATAGAGCATCCATCGGTACATAACCCTGTATTGTTTCTGGAAGAAAACGGATACCGGGTAACTTATGTACCGGTTGATTCCATGGGGAGAATGAAAGAAGAAGAACTGCTGGAAGCCGTAGGGGAAGATACCATACTGGTTTCCTTTATGTATGTTAATAACGAAGTTGGTTCCGTTCAACCCATAAGTGAACTGAGCCGAAAAATAAAAGAAAAAAATCCTAATGTTTGCATACATGTAGATGCTATCCAGGCCTATGGGAAATTTCGTATTTATCCTGCCAGAGAAGGTATTGACTTACTTTCAGCCAGCGGACATAAAATCCATGGCCCAAAGGGTGTGGGCTTTTTGTATGTAAACAGTAAGGTTAAAATAAAACCCGTGTTATTTGGCGGGGGACAGCAAAGAGGAATACGCTCCGGTACAGAAAATGTGCCGGGAATTGCAGGCTTTGGCCAGGCAGTGAAAGAAGGCTTAAGCCGACAGGATGAAACCATTGCAAAGTTATATGAAATTAAAACATATATCATCGAAAGACTGAAAGAAATAGAAGGGACTTATGTAAATTGTCTGGTGGAGGATGTCAAAAAGACAGCTCCGCATATTCTAAGTGTCAGCTTCGAAGGGATAAAGAGCGAAGTTCTTTTGCATGCTCTGGAGGATAAGGGAATCTACGTCTCAGCAGGGTCTGCCTGCGCTTCCAATCATCCGGGACTAAGCGGTACACTAAAAGCTGTGGGGTTAAGGAATGATTTACTGGATTCCACAATAAGATTCAGCTTCTCAGGATTTACTACCATAGAAGAGGCAGGACAGGCTATCGAGACTTTAAAGGAACTGGTACCGGTATTAAGAAAATACAGCCGCCGTTAACAACTGGCAGCAAAAGGTATCACAAAAGTAAGAAGAACGCTGTAATAAGTGAAAGATGAAACTTTACGGTTAAGAAGTTCTGAGGAGACATAGCCGGAAGCTGCTTTCAACAGATATAATGCCGTCAAACGGCAGAATGCGAGGATAATAATGTATAAAGCATTTTTGATAAAATATGCAGAAATCGGTATCAAGGGCAAAAACAGGTATATTTTTGAGAATGCCTTAAAGGATCAGATAAAAAATGCCTTAAAGGATCTTGGAAATTTTCTTGTGTCAAAAGAGCAGGGAAGAATCTATGTTGAATGCCCCGATGATTTTGATTACGAAGAATCAGTTGAGGCCTTAAAAACAGTATTTGGAATTGCCTGGATCTGTCCTGTCATGATAGTGGATACCATTGAATGGGAAGAGTTAAAAACTGCTGTAGGTGACTATGTTGAAAAGAGATACTCTGACAGAAATTTTACCTTTAAGATGGAAGCAAAGAGAGCAGATAAGAATTATCCTCTGACAACACCTGAGATGTGTATGAAAATGGGGGGATACCTGCTGAATAGATTCCCGGAATTAAAGGTGGATGTTCACAATCCCCAGGTGCGTATCATGATTGAAGTCAGAACCCGTTCCTATGTGTATTCCGAAGTAATTCCGGGTCCCGGTGGTATGCCTGTCGGAACCAGCGGTAAAGCCATGCTCCTTCTCTCTGGTGGTATTGACAGTCCTGTGGCTGGTTATATGATTGCAAAAAGAGGTGTTGCAATTGATGCAGTCTATTTCCATGCACCCCCGTATACCAGCGAAAGAGCTAAGCAGAAGGTAGTTGACCTGGCAAAGCTTATATCACGCTATACAGGCCCTATTAAACTGCATGTGGTGAATTTTACAGATATTCAGCTCTATATCTATGAGAAATGCCCTCATGAAGAGCTTACTATTATTATGAGACGTTATATGATGCGTATTGCGGAGACAATTGCAGAAGAATCAGGCTGTCTCGGACTGATAACCGGTGAGAGTATCGGTCAGGTTGCAAGCCAGACTCTTCAGAGTCTTATGTCCACCAATGAAGTCTGCAATATGCCGGTATACCGTCCGTTAATCGCTTTTGACAAGCAGGATATCGTTACTATTTCAGAGAAGATAAATACCTATGAGACATCAATATTGCCTTACGAGGACTGCTGTACCATATTTGTGGCCAAGCATCCGGTAACAAAACCCAGCGCAAAGGTTATCCGTCATTCTGAAAAGCTGCTGGAGGAAAATATTGAAGCATTAACCAAAACGGCTCTGGAAACAAAAGAAATTATTATGGTGAAGTAATATAAGATGATAGGAATTGGCGCCTGATTTCTGGTGAGAGGCAGTTTTTTACTGGATGTGTATCTGATAGTGGGAACACGTTCTTTCATCCTGCAAGATAGCTTATAGGGAGTTCCTGTTTGAATTTCATAGAAGCAGAATGAAGCAGTATTATTTATACTGCTGCCGTAAAAAAAAATGCTGCAGCCGGTTTGGCTGCAGCAGGTGTCCTAAGGTAACTTAATAAGTATCTGTACCGTTAGGAAGCTTCCACTCTGTGAGGTAATATGATATCACAAAGTTGTGTGATTTGGAGGAATAAAAAGAGGATACCTAAGTATCCCCATTAAGTAACCCCTGACCTTTAATTATTCAACAATGTAAGGACTTAAAACGCTAAGAATCTTTTCTACGCTTTCTTCGTTATGAATATTTAAATCAATGGGTTTAGATAAATCCAAACTGAAAATACCCATGATTGATTTTGCGTCGATTACGTATCTTCCAGATACTAAATCAAAGTCAGTATCAAATTTAGTAACATCATTTACGAAAGATTTAACCTTATCAATTGAATTAAGAGAGATTTTGACTGTTTTCATATAAACTCCTCCTTTATAATGGATTTAACAGGAATATATCAATTCATACTAATTGAGGTATAATATAAAAAGATATTAATCCTGAAAGATATGCTTTACCTGAATTGGTAACTTATCTTTATACAACTATATACTACAAAATCGTTATTTAAAAGTCAATATACAAAGTAAATAAAAAAATCCGCGGACAAGGACACTTTGCACTAAGAGGCAGCGGCATTTGTAAAACCTTATGCATATCATATAGAAAGACAGGGAATGGATATAGATGGATATTAGTAATTACGGGAAAAATAACCGAAAGACAGTTGCATTTCTCACTCTGGGCTGTAAAGTTAATTCCTATGAAACCCAGGGTATCAAAAAGCTTTTTGAGGAAGAGGATTACAGTGTAGTTGAATTTCATGAAAAAGCAGATGTATATGTAATCAATACCTGTACAGTAACCAATATAGCAGACAGAAAATCACGCCAGATGCTTCATAAAGCCCGTAAAATGAATGAAGATGCCATTGTTATGGCAGTAGGCTGTTATGCCCAGGCTGCTGGTGAGCAGCTAAAGGAAGATGAAGCTATTGACATTGTGGTAGGAAATAACAGAAAAAAAGATATCATTCATATATTAAAAGCGTATATTGATGATAATACTATAGATAGTATCATAGATATTTCCGGAAACATTGAGTATGAGGATCTGGAAATACTGGATGTATCCGAGAAGACCAGAGCTTATATTAAGATTCAGGATGGCTGCAATCAATTCTGCTCCTATTGCATCATACCATATGCCAGAGGCAGAGTAAGAAGCAGATTCGCCAAGTCTATTCTAAGAGAAGCTAAGAACCTGGTAGAAAAAGGTTATCAGGAAATTGTCCTGACCGGAATTCACCTGTCCTCTTATGGAATTGATTTTAAGAAAGAAGGCGGAGATATGGAAACTGCTGATGTAAAAGCAGCTGATATTAGTGTGCCGGAAGAAGAGATTGACGGACTGGATGCCTTTATCAGGGAACCTGGAGATTATGAACCTGGAACCAATTATTATCTTCTGGATCTGATAAAACAGTTAGATCAGATTGAAGGACTAAAAAGAATCCGATTAGGTTCATTAGAGCCGAGAATCGTAACGGAAAGCTTTGTAAAAGGCTTGTCTGAACTGGAAACGATTTGCCCTCATTTTCATTTATCCCTGCAAAGCGGCTGTAACAGCACCTTAAAGAGGATGAATAGAAAGTATACCACAGAAGTATACTTAGAAAAGTGCCTTCTGTTAAGAAAATATTTTACGAATCCAGCGATAACAACCGATATAATTGTCGGATTTCCAGGGGAAACAGCAGAAGAATTTGAACAGACCAAAGAGTATCTGCGTAACATCCAATTCGCTCAGATGCATATCTTTAAATTCTCACCCAGAAAAGGTACCAGGGCTGCAAATATGACAGATCCGGTAAAAGAAGAAATAAAAGCAGAGAGAAGTAACGAGCTGTTACACCTTGCAGAAGAAATGTCAGATACCTATAAAAGAAGCTTTATAGGTAAAACAGAGAAACTTTTGGTAGAAGAAGAAACCTTAATCGAGGGAGATACCTATCAAATCGGCCATAATGAAAGATACCTGAAATTGGCTGTAAAATCTGAAAAAAGCCTTACAAATCAGATACTTTCCGTTAAGGTAAAGGAATTTCTTAACAAAGAAATGATGTTTTGTGAAAGTATGGATTGAAATTTGTGAAGTTTTATATTAATATATAAGTAAATACATTGTGCGAAACAGTATCAGCAAAGGACGTGAAGTTATGCAGGAGATAAACAATACACAGTTTTTTAAGGTTCAAAAGGAAAATGAGGTATCTGTAAGAGAGATTATTTCTGCCGTATATACAGCTATGACGGAGAAAGGCTATAATCCGGTTAATCAGATTGTTGGCTACATTATGTCCGGGGACCCTACCTACATAACCAATCATAATGGTGCCAGAAGTTTGATTATGAAAGTAGAACGTGATGAAATTCTGGAACAATTACTGAATGATTACATTGACCGTAACCTTAAATAATATGTCAGAAGCCACTTTAGAGAGATTAAGGGGCGTATTCGAACAGGAAGGATTATTATACCGTTTTTGTATAATAAAAATTATACAGTATGAGAATTATGGGATTGGATTACGGCTCTGTAACAGTTGGAGTCGCAATTAGTGATGAACTGCTGATAACGGCACAAGGTATTGAGACCATTAATCGTAAGCAGGAAAATAAATTAAGGCAAACCTTAGCCAGAATTGAAGAAAGGATTAAGGAATACAATGTTGATCGTATTGTTTTGGGTTACCCAAAGAATATGAACTATACCATTGGAGAGCGTGCATTGAAATCAGAAGAATTTTCAGAGATGTTAAAGCGAAGAACCGGACTGCCGGTAATTCTCTGGGATGAAAGACTGACTACAGCAGCAGCCAATCAGACTTTAATACTTGGTGATGTCAGAAGAGAAGACAGAAAATCAGTAATTGATAAACTGGCAGCTGTACTGATACTTCAGGGATATCTGGACTATTTAAGCAACAAGCTTAAGTATGACCTGCCTGACTAACCTAATACAGGTACAACAGGAGTTGTAACATGGAAGAACAGAAAAATCAAGTGACCTTTATTACAGAAGATAATGAAGAAGTCCAGTTTAATGTAATTGAGCAGACAAAATTAAATGGATACACCTATCTACTGGTAACAGACTCTCAGAGCGAGGGTGATGACGGTGTGGCTTATATCTTAAAGGATATGTCTGCCGAAGGGGATGAAGCATCCCTATATACAATTGTAGAAGATGAAGAGGAAATGAATCTGATAGCGGATATCTTTGAAGAGCTGTTAGAGGATGTTGAATTTGAATCATAGATAATTGATCCGTTAACACGGGGATTATATAGAAATATTAATAATAAAATGTAATGAAAACGATATAAAGGTGCAATATTTAGTTAGATGAAAGATTTCAGCGATAATATTACTTATCTATGGAAGCGGAAAGGTGATTGAAAATGCCTGATAAAAAAGATCGGTTTAAAATGCTGTTAAAAGAGAAAGGCCTTAAGGTTACCACCCAGCGAGTTGATATATTGGAGGCCTTAGAGATGAGACCGGATAAGCATTTAACAGCTGAAGAAATTTACGAGATTGTAAAAGAGAAGAATCCGGATATCGGATTAGCTACAGTATACAGGACAATTCAGTTATTAGCTGAATTGAACCTTATTGATAAACTGAATTTAGGTGACGGGTTCATACGTTATGAAATTGGCAATAGGGATGAGGACAGAAAAGGTCATCATCACCATCATCTGATATGTTTAAGTTGTGGAAATGTATTGACTTTCGAAGGAGATCTTTTGGATACCCTTGAAAATCAAATACAAAAATCCATGAGCTTTGAAGTGGTAGATCATGAGGTAAAGCTGTTCGGTTATTGCAAAGAATGCTCAGCTGAAAGAAAAAAAGAATAATCCTGTAAAATCAAATCTAATTAAATATTCCATGCACTTTAAATATAATGGACTTTATTACATAAACTAACCATTGGAGGTGCATTGTTTGAAAGAAGAAAATACAATAAAAAAGGGAGTCAAGGTTATCCCTTTAGGCGGATTAGAACAAATTGGTATGAACATCACTGCTTTTGAATATGAAGACAGTATAATAGTAGTAGATTGCGGTTTGTCCTTTCCGGAAGATGATATGCTGGGAATTGATTTGGTAATACCGGATGTTACTTATTTGAAAGAAAACATAAGCAAAGTAAAGGGTTTTGTTATTACTCACGGACATGAAGATCACATTGGATCTTTGCCGTATATCTTAAGGGATATTAACGTACCCATTTACGCTACAAAGCTTACCATCGGCATTATTGAAAATAAATTAAAAGAGCATAACTTATTAAAATCCACGAAACGAAAAGTGATAAAATACGGACAGTCCATAAATCTTGGCGTATTTCGTATTGAATTTATCAGAACCAATCACAGTATAGCAGATGCTGCTGCACTTGCTATCTTTACCCCCGCAGGACTTATTATCCATACGGGAGATTTTAAGGTTGATTATACTCCGGTATTTGGAAGCACAATTGATTTGCCACGTTTTGCAGAGCTTGGTAAAAAAGGTGTACTTGCTCTTATGTGCGACAGTACCAATGTTGAAAGACCGGGATATACCATGTCTGAGAGGACAGTTGGTAAGACCTTTGACAATATCTTTGCAGAAAATAATAAAAACAGGATTATTGTCGCCACCTTCGCTTCTAATGTTGACCGTATCCAGCAGATTATTAATTCAGCTGACAAGTATGGAAGAAAAGTAGTAGTGGAAGGACGAAGTATGGTAAATATTATAGCAACAGCCTCAGAGCTTGGATATATTACCATGCCGAACAACATCATGATTGATATTGAGCAGATGAAAAACTATCCTGATGAGAAGCTTGTATTAATTACTACAGGCAGCCAGGGAGAAGCTATGGCTGCACTTCCCAGAATGGCAGCTTCAATTCATAAAAAGATATCCATTAAACCTGGTGATACAGTTATTTTCAGTTCTACCCCCATACCGGGAAATGAAAAATCAGTATTTAAGGTAATCAATGATCTCTCCATGAAGGGAGCAAAGGTTATTTTTCAGGATACCCACGTATCCGGTCATGCCTGCCAGGAAGAAATCAAGCTGATTTATGCATTGACAAAACCCAAATATGCTATTCCTGTTCACGGTGAGTACAGACATCTCATCAAGCACAAGGAAGTTGCACAGACTATGGGCGTTCCCAAGGACAATGTATTTGTTATTTCCTCCGNNTGGATGAGCGTGCCGGTGTAGTCGGCAAAGTTCCTGCTCAGGGTATTTTTGTTGATGGTCTTGGAGTTGGTGATGTAGGTAACATTGTATTACGTGACAGACAGCATCTTTCTGAGAATGGTCTGCTCATAGTAGTAGTGACCCTGGAGAAATACACAAATCAGGTATTATCAGGCCCCGATATTGTATCCAGAGGCTTTGTATATGTAAGGGAATCTGAAAATCTGATGGACGAAGCCAGAAATGTGGTAAGCGATGCTTTGGATAAATGTTTAAGCAAAAATACCACTGACTGGGGTAAGATGAAGAATGAAATAAAAGACTCCTTAAGTGATTATTTATGGAAGAAAACAAAACGTAATCCTATGATACTTCCTATTATCATGGAAGTGAACTAGGAAAGCTTTTAGGAGATAAAAAGGAGACAGTTTGAATGGCAGCTAAATCGACTACTTCCCGTGTTGCTTTGAAAGTAATCAGCACCATATTGAAGATTTTATTAAATGTATTATTTTATTCCATAGTAATTATTCTATTGATTAAAGTAAGCGGTATGGCACATGATTTCGGTTATCAGGTATTCGGAAAGGTAACAGCCTCAGAGTCCCCCGGTCGTGATACGACGATACAGATCAAAAAAGGGGAATCAACCATGAACATTGCCGGCAAACTGGAATTATACGGTGTTATCGTTAATAAATATTCCTTTTTCTTAAAAGCTAAATTAAAAAAATACAATCTTATGCCCGGCACCTATGAGCTGAATACTTCTATGACTTATGATGAAATCTTCGATATACTGACTACACCGCATACGGAGGAAGAATCAGATAGTACAGGTGGTGAAGCTGGAGGAACTGGTAATTAGTATTACAGTACCACTGCCAGCACATAAGATAAGTTATAATCTGTATCATACAGGCAAGGAGTTTGCATTAGCAAAAAATGCAAGTTGAAATTGAGCCTGATAAAATATATAATGATAATAAGAGGCTGTCTTTCCTGATGATTTTTATGTCATTCAAGAAGAACAGCCTTTTAACAGGTAAAGGATTGGAGTACTTATGATAGTAGATGAACGTATTACAGCGTATATAAATTCCTTATGCAGTGAATTACCGCCTTATCTTGGCAGATTAGAAAAAGAGGCATTAAAAGAGGAAGTACCCATAATCAGAAAAGAAACCCAATCCCTCCTGCAATTTCTTATAGCAATGAAAAGACCTGCTCACATCCTGGAGGTGGGAACTGCGGTAGGTTTTTCCGCGCTTTTAATGAGTGAATGTATGCCGGATAATTGTGATATCACAACCATAGAAAAAGTTGAAATCAGGCTGAGTAAAGCCAGAGAGAATCTCAAATCCAATGACAAAGCTTCAAGAATTCGTCTCTTAGAAGGTGATGCATTGGTCGTATTAAAAGAGTTGACAAAGGTTGAGGCAGGTTATTATGACTTTATCTTTATGGATGCTGCCAAAGCACAGTATATGAATTATCTGCCGGAAGTTTTAAGACTTATGGCACCTGGCTGTCTGCTGGTAACGGACAATGTGTTACAGGATGGAACAGTAGCTCAGTCAAGATATGGTATAACAAGGAGAGACAGAACCATCCACACCAGAATGAGGGAATATCTGTATACCCTGACCCATTCGGAGGAATTAATTACTACCATATTATCCGTTGGTGATGGGGTTACGTTAAGCATAAAGAAATAAGTACTTAGAACTGTAAATGAGGGTATCTCAACAGATACTAGCTTGAATATCCGCTGTGAACTAAAGGATATACAGAATAACAGCATCATTGGATAGTACAAAGTAAAGAAATATTGCTTAAGCTATAACTTTCTCAGTAATAATATTCGCTTTAATGGAATCATTCATGAAGGTGCTGAGATAGAAAGCTCAAGATACGAAAGGAAATAAAGAACGATGATAATGGAAGATTTAGGATACAAAAAACCAGAACTCTTAATACCCGCCAGTAATTTAGAGGTGCTTAAGATTGCTGTATTATATGGAGCGGATGCAATTTATATAGGCGGTGAAATGTACGGCCTTCGTGCGAAAGCAAAGAACTTTTCGGCAGAGGATATGAAAGCTGGCATTGAGTTTGCCCATGCTCATGTNNTGCTCATGGAAAGAAAGTATATGTTACTGCGAATATAACGGCTCATAATGAAGATCTCTCAGGCATTCGGAAATATTTTGAGGAGCTGAAGGATATAAAGCCAGATGCAGTTATTATTTCAGATCCGGGTGTTTTTGAGATTGCACAGGAAGTTGCGCCGGATATGGAGCTGCACATAAGTACACAGGCTAATAATGTCAATTACGCAACCTATCGTTTCTGGCACCGCCTGGGAGCAAAAAGAGTAGTGTCTGCCAGAGAACTTTCCTTGGATGAAATCAAGCAAATCAGGGACAATATTCCGGAAGACTTAGAGATAGAGACATTTGTACATGGAGCTATGTGTATGGCGCATTCCGGCAGGTGCCTCCTCAGTAATTATTTTACGGGCAGAGATGCCAACCGTGGTGCTTGTACCCATCCCTGCCGCTGGAAATACTATCTGGTGGAAGAAACAAGACCCGGTGAATATCTTCCCGTGGAGGAAAATGAGAGAGGAACGTATATCTTTAACTCTAAAGATCTGTGCATGATAGAATACATCCCGCATTTAGTGGATGCAGGCATAAACAGTCTTAAAGTAGAGGGAAGAATGAAGACAGCTCTTTATGTTGCCTCTGTTGCCAGAACATATCGTAAAGCTATTGATGACTTTTTTGAGAACCCTGCCCTTTATGAGAAGAATATTCCCTACTATAAAGAAGAGATATCAAAATGTACTTACAGACAGTTTACCACAGGATTCTTTTTTGGAAAGCCTGATTCAGATGCTCAGATTTATGATAACAATACCTATGTGAAAGAATATACTTATCTTGGAATTATCGGTGAGAAAAAGGAAGAAGGATATTATCGACTGGAACAAAGAAACAAATTTTCTGTAGGTGATGAAATAGAAGTCATGAAACCCGACGGAAGAAACCTTCTGCTGACAGTTAAGGGAATTCGTGATGAAAACGGTACAGAGATGGAAAGCTGTCCCCACCCTAAACAGGTTATTTATGTGAATCTTGGAGATGGGTTAGAGGAGAATGACATTCTTCGCAGAAAAGAAGAAATCAATAAATAATTTCAGGCTCAGGATTACTGTTTGAAATAGTAGTTGTGAAAGCTATTGCCTAAAAGACAAGTTGTCGTTTCGTATGTAAAAGAGTACAAATATTGTACGCTTTCTCTACAAATTCGGCAGCTTGTCTTTTGCTTTAGTGTAATACGGAGTGTCGGAGGGGGGCTTAAGATGTCGGCTTGCTAATATACTCTGATTTCAAAGATCCTGGCATGGCTGTCACCGTGGGTCCCGGTAACCTTAATAAGGATTTTATCGCATATTATTGGACTGCTAAACAAATGTTTCCGAAACCGCAGATAGTTGTTATTAACAGGTNNTTCGGAATATACCTGTTTGCCTTCCTTATAACATTCCAATTGATAATTTTTCACCAGCGTATAAGGAGGTCCTGGTATCTGATGCTTTTGCACGCGTTCTGACATGGAAATTGAGATTTCACGGCTCAGATCGGAATCAAATTTTAAGTGGAGGGTTATAAGCTTAATTGGTACAGGGAATGTAAGGCTTATCCATTCCCCTTCTTCCGCCATCTCTTTTGAAATCCAGCAGTTGGAAATAGCTCCGGTTTTTCTGGATATCCCGTTTGTTATATTACAGCAACTGCCATTATCCAGAGCGGAGGAACAATGAAGCAGAGCATTCTTTGCCATATCCTGTTTATCTTCATTTTTAACGCCCGGTATATAGCAATCATCCTTTAGGAGTAATTGCTGTAATTCCCTGATGTGAGAGGATACGGCAGCCGGGCGGATTCCTTTTTCAAGGGCCAGTGCGCCGGCTGTACCCACTGCCTGGCCAATCACCGCACAGGTTCCCATAACACGAGTAGAACCAAAGGCCATATGGGAAGTGCTGATAATTCTGCCAGCCAGCATTAGATTCTGAATATCTTTTGTATAAAGACTTCTGTAAGGAATGGTATAAGGTTTGTCGAGGTGAATATAATCCGTAGGCTCCAATTTGGCCTTCAATCCGCCGGCTACATGCATGTCCATAGGCCATCCTCCGTAAGCTACGGCATCCTCAAAAATACGTCCCGTTCTTAAATCCTGTTCTTTGAGTACATAATCACCTATAATCCGGCGGCTTTCACGTTTTCCGGGAAGAAAGCCTACCCAATCAAGGACATAATTATCTGCCTTATGATCTCCCTTATTCTTAATATGGTCCCATACTCCATAAAGTGCTTTTAGAAGCTCATCACGGATTTCTTCACCATCTGACACCGTATCAAGGTCTTCTCCCCCAAGCTCAATCCACCAGTAACCATAGGTAATCTCACCATGATCTCGAAGTTTAAGTTCCTCCTCCGTATAGCTGTTTGCCCAAAAAGGCTTTTGAAAAGGAACCGGTTTTCCTGCATCAATTGCTCGAAACAACAGGGTATTACCCATAGTTACCTGATCAGACTTCTCCGGTGCATGCTCTTCCTCAAACACAGCTTTACCTTCACGTCCACTCATATAACCGGCTCCGGCAAGATAAGCTAAAGTCCCGTCACCGGTAGCATCAGTGAAGAGCTGGGCTTCAAATTCCAGCAATTTTTCTGTTGTAAGCTGTACCGCTTTTATTTTTTTTATTTCATAGTCTTTGACAGTAACCTCTGTCATGTGGGTATTCAGATAGAGATCGAGATTGTTTTCGAAATGGCATTTCTCCCATAGGATGGTATCAAATATTGAAAAGGACCACTGGGGATTGCGATTTTTATTTTCCAGGAGTATTTCCTCTAGAATACCGGTCTCCCTGGCATCGGGTCTTTTACCATGGCAATCGGCACCGCATATATGCATCCGTATTTCAGAACTGGCATTACCGCCCAGTACCGGTCGGTTATGGACCAGTGCGGTAGAGGCTCCATGTCTTGCTGCTGCAATCGCGGCACACACACCGGATATTCCGCCCCCTACTATTACTATATCGTATTTCTTAACAATTGGCTGTTTGACCATACTGTACCTCCAGATAATGATATCACTGTGATTATAGCGAAATTTCCAATGGTTTACCTTGAAAACACTGTAAGTAATCTTAAAAATTCTGCAAGGTTATTGCCATAAAAACAGAAATCGATTAGAATAAAATAAACAGGGAGGAGTAAATGGCCAAACAATCCTATATAGTATTAGCAGAGTATCTAAAACAGATTGCAGCAGATTATGGGATACACATCTGTATCAATGATTTTTCCGGCTTTATCTTTCTTGATGAGGAATTGACAGAGCTTCTCCATCCCTATATGATTCACAGCAATCCCTATTGTATGATGGTGAAATCGGATAAAGTCCTCTGGGACAAATGCCAGGAAATGAAGAAACCTATTGCAGAAAAATGCAGAAGACTTGGAAGTACCTTTTATGGCAGGTGTCACGCTGGTGTGGAGGAATTCATTCTGCCCATATTTTCCAATGCCCAACTGATTGGTACAGTCCATGCAGGGGTTTTTTCTTCCTGTGAAAAAGAGAGTGAAAGGTCTGTGAAAGAGCTTGCCAGGAGTATTGGATTAAATGAACTGCTGCTTTTACAAGTGTATCAGGAATCTATAAGCAGGCAGGTTCCGGAAGCGGGTAAGATTAATAGCCTTTTAGGGATTGCAGCAGAGTATATCGGACGGATTTATAATGACTTTACCATAACGAATCCAAAACTTCTCAGTCACATTCGGTTTAACTCCGGTGAAGATAATATCCTAGGGCATACATTGGATTATATAAAAAGAAATTACAAGGAGCAAATATCCGTACCTGAGGTGGCAAATTTCTGTCATTGCAGTGTTTCTTATATCAATCATACCTTTAAGAAAAGAATGAACGTAAATATTAGAGAATATATAAACCGATTACGAGTGAACACGGCAAAAGCATATCTTACCGGAACCAGCCTGTCAATTAAGGAAGTGGCTTCTTGTGTGGGTTTCCATGATCCAAATTATTTTTGTAAAGTATTTACTGAAACATGCGGAGTTCCGCCTTCTGCATACAGAAAAGGGAAGGAATAAATGGTATAGTATATTATTTAGCAGTAAAATCATTGAAACAGAGTTTAATTCTATATGACGGAGAAGGATGATAATTAGATGGATAACAGAAAAGACCAGAAGATTCATTTAAAATTATATTTGACCATGATCTTTTGTGTAGTATTCGCTATTTTTTTGACTTCGACGATTCTTTATGTGAATTTTCAGTCCATCCTGATGAAACACGAATACAAAGCAAGGCTTCAAAACATGGAAACAGAAAAGGCACGGATTACGAAATTATCCAATTATGCTTTAAGTACGGCATATCAGATAATGAACGATGTATCTATAATGAAACTATTCATATACGATAATATTTCCTCCATTGATGAGAGTGCAGCTTTTCTTCAAATGCGCTATTATCTCACTTCAGTACCGGATATTGATTCTATCTATGTGTATAATAAAAACAACAATCGAATTTATAACGTGACAAACGAGTCGGAGCTGATAAAAGCCTGGAATCCGGATTATGATAAAAAAGATGATAATTTCTATGACAGCTCCGCGGTGGAAATATTGAATAACAGTGAAAAGTATCCGCCCTTTGTTCCGATTCCAAGATTTTATCCATTGAATGGGGACAGCTTCAAATGTGTCTACAGCTATATTATGTATAAAACTTCGGTTAAGAACAAGGAAAGGGATGCTGTTCTTTTAAATCTTAACAAAGAATATCTTTTTCAGGGATTTGATAAACAATCGGATAACATTAAACTGGTGATAGACCAGAACTATAAAGTAGTATATTCTAATAACGATCAATTTATGGTGACAGAACAACTACAGAATAGCTTTGACCCGGAAGGAATTATGGGTGATAGAGAATCCGGTTATTATTTAACAGATATCAATGGAGTGAGGTCCGTCGTAATGTTCACCAGTACGGATAAACACAACTGGCGATATATAAGCATCATATCATATGGAATGCTATTGGCTCAGGTAAACAGAATGCAGGCAATCAGCATATTGATAACTATACTGATAGCTGTTGCCGGTATGCTTGCTGCACATATCTTTTCCAGGCGTCTCAGTATTCCAATAAAGAGCATGTCCAAAGACGTGAAAAAACTGCAGCGGGAGAACCAAAAGCTTCATAAGGCTGCAAAAAACAGAAAAACAGCAGAGCTGCTAGAAAACAGTGGCTGGGACAGTAAAGGTAATAAGATGACCGGGCAGGAATTCCTGTCACTCATAGAAATGGAATGCTCACCAGCAAAAAAAATAGTTATTTTATGTATGTGTCCGGATAATTATCAAATTCTACTGGAAACGCAGGGAGTAGAAGCATTAAAGACCTATTTATTTGCTGCTGCCAATATTTTAAGTGAATTGCTGGGAGAAAGTACGAAAGTATTTCACCTGGATATGTGGAATGATAAAAACCTGTTATTCCTTCAATGGGAGGACAACCTGTCTGCGGAAAGCTTAAGAGAACACATTCGAAAGATGCAAGCCTGTGTCAGGAATTATTATGATATTAATATCTCTGTTCTAGTCAGCACTCCTGAAGCGGATTCTGATAGATTATACAGTCTTTTTGAACAGGTAGAGGAGACTCTGACCAGAAGTATTTTTTTCGGACCAGAATATGTTGTGTTTACAGCAGATATGGAAGTAAAAAGTGATTCCCATTATGAGTATCCGGAGCAAAAAGAAAAACAGCTGTTGGAAAACCTTATGACAGGCAAAGCAGCAGATGCGAAGAAAAATTATGAAGAGATCATAAAAGAAACCTATCAATATCCAATTATAATCTATAACATGGTTGTAAGTCGACTGGTATTTGCAATAGACAAGGTTATTTCCACCCTTAAGAAAAATGGAAATGCTTCTTCTTTCTCAGGATATTTTGTGCTATCCAATCTAATACAGGAAACAGATACCATAGCAGTACGTGATAAAAAATTTTATGATTTATTTGAACGCATTGAAAATGAACTGGAGAAAAGAAAGAGTGATAAACAGGAACTTCTGGTGGTAAAGATCAATGATACGATTGCGAAGGAATATACGGAAGCTTCTTTTTCTCTTGACTACCTGGCAGATTCCATTGGTATATCAACAGCTTATATGTGCAGACTCTATAAACTGTATACAGGGACAACAATAACAGACAGACTTGGCTTTCTTCGTATGAAGAAAGCCAGGGAGCTGCTGCTTGAGACACAGCTATCCGTAAATGAGGTCGCCGAACGGGTCGGATATTCAAACTCTACCTATTTTTACCGGGTTTTTAAAAAAGAAAATGGTGTAACGCCAAAGGAATTTAGAAGAAAGTAGTGGTTTAAGAGGTTGCTGCCTTAGGTCAGCAGCCTCTTTTTTTGAGCTGTTTTTTACTAAAATCCACCTTGTTTTTATAAGAATCTTTACTTATTTGATGAAAATCACAAAATAATATAGTTATATCAAAATTGTTCATATACAAAAGCTATAAAAAGAGATGAAAAACAAGATTTGAAAGTATACAGGATTTTGAAATTATACTATCATGATGCTAGTTCTACCTAGGGTGTGTCTGAAAACTCATTGCACCATTCTGAACGCCCCACTTTGCGGTATTCTGCGTTGCAATTTTGGGAACGTAGCACCACAACGCACCCAAAATCACGCCTTGCTGTTTTTCGCAAATTGTCTCCCACAAAGTGGAACATCCAGCCCGGCACAAGCAGTTTTCAGACACACCCTAGCATGAATTTCACTTAATTCTGCATCTGATATTCACACAGATATTATACCGGGTCAATTGGCGTAGGTGCAGCTGCGTCTCGTTCCACTGCTTTAGTAAAAATATCAGGAAATGAAATTAAGTTAAATTTACAAAAGGCAGTACCAGCTTGACAGGCATGGAGGGGTGTTGGAGGCAGAAATGCAGGAAAGTAAAGTTTATTTAAAAGTATCGGTTTCAGTTATTGTTTGTGTTGTTATTGCTATTTTTATTACATCATCAATTCTCTATGTGAATTTCCAGTCCATATTAATGAAGCATGAATATGAAATCAATCTTGAAAAAATGGAAAGTGAGGAAGAGCAGAGATTACAGCTTGCAAATATTGCTTTAAATACCCTGTATCAGATATACAACGACATTTCTGTTACAAAGCTGTTAACCTATGAAGCGGTCAGTTCCATAGATGAGAGTGCTGCTTTTTTGCAACTGCGGCATTTTCTTGTGACAATACCAAATGTAGATTCTATCTATGTATATAACGGTAAGAAGGACAGAATCTATAATGTATCCAATGAAAATGAGCTGATCAGACCCTGGAAAGCAGATTACTACACCAATGCGGATTTTTATGATACCTCTGCGGCTGCCATGATAGAAAACTGCACGGATTATATCCCTTTTATCATGGTTCCAAGATATTATCAGGTCAACCAGCAGACCATAAAATGTGTTTATACGTATATTATGTACGATATCTTCAAGAACAGTAAGAAGAGAAATGTTATTATGCTGAATCTGGAATCAGAGTATTTATTCCCGGTAAAGAGAACGGAGTATCCAGGTACGGTATCGTTAGTAGTGGATGGCAGCGGGAAAGTAATCTATTCGAATTCCGGTAATTTTAAGGTACTTGATAATGTAAAGGAACAGCTGGATTATGATAATGTCCTTTTGAAAAAGAAATCAGGGTATTATCTAACGGAAATAAGCGGCAGCAAGTCTGTGGTGATATTTACGGATACAGATAAATTTGGATGGAAAAATATCAGTATTATTAATTACAATGATCTGTTATCCCAGGTAAAGGAGCTTCAATCGGTAATTATAATCATAACCCTTATGATAGCAGGTGTTGGGCTGTTTGCTGCATTTATCTGGTCCTGGAGATTAGCAAATCCTATTCGTGTTATGTCAAAAGACATGAATATCCTCCTGCGGGAAAAACGCCAGGCGGAGTCTTTGACGAAAAGTATGAGGCTGAAGGAAGTGCTGGAAAATAACGGTCTGGAAAACGGAGGGCTGCGCAGGAACGGAGCAGATCTGTTATCTCTATTAGGGTTGACGCTGGCAAAAGAACAAAGGCTGGTACTTATTTGTATAAAGGTGGATGATTATCAATATTTACTGGAAACCGCCAGTTCCCAGCTGATAAATGCTTATAAATTTGCGGCAGTAAACATTCTGAACGAGTTGATGCAAAACGGTACGAATACCTATTGCCTTAACATGAGCCTGGATAAGAATCTTCTATTTTCAGTCTGTGATGGAGAAGATACAGCCAGTAAATTGGAGGAATACCTGCTCCATACCCAAAGACTGGTACAGGAATATTTTCAGATTACAATCTCCATTGCAGTCAGTGAATTTACAGAAAATCCGGATAAACTCTTTTACCAGTACGAGCAGATTGAAGAAGCACTGTCCAGAAGCATATTCTGGGAAAAGGGCAGTATTGTGCATTACAGCCATATTAAGATCAAGGATGTCCAGAATTATGAATTTCCGGAAAATAAAGAAAAACAACTGATGGAATGTCTGACCCATGGTAAAGCAAGGGAAGCGGAGGATATTTATCTTGCAATTGTAACGGAGACGTATTCTTATCCGATAGTTATTTATAACATGGTCATTAGCCGTTTAATATTTATGATTACGAATGCAGTGAATTTAATTCAGAAGAACAGTTCCCTGCATTCACCTGCCAGTTCTGTACTTTTGATGAATCTCTTGCAGGAATGTGACACTATAAAGGAAAGAAATGAGAAATTCAAAGAACTTTTTTGGCAGATTCAAAAGGATATGGAGAACAAAAAAAAGGATAAGCTGAGTCAGACTATCGCAGAGCTCCATCTATTGATTGAGAAAGAATACTGGAATCCTCTTTTGTCCATTGAAATGCTGGCAGAAGAAATCGGGATGTCTACTGCTTATATGTGCAGGATTTATAAACAGTATACGGGTAATACCATTAATGATACGCTTTTGGAGAAACGAATGGAACATGCCAGAATATTGCTTACGGAAAGTACCTATTCGGTTGGTGAGATTGCGGAAAAAGTGGGTTTTAACGGCTCCACCTATTTTTACCGGGTGTTTAAAAAGTTAAACGGAGTAACTCCCAATGAATACCGAAGAAAATAATCAGTTCCTGAGGATTCGTGGGTGAGAGACTAAAAATCAGCTCTGCTGATTTCTAAGATGCAAAATTTGATATAGTGAAGGCAGAGGCATAAGGTTGATAGAAAAATGATTACAGAAAGGATGCCACAATTGTTTCTTTCAACCTGTACTAATTGTGGCTGTATCGCAGAGCAGTCTGTGGTATGCAATGGATATAAAAATGAAAAGAAATATGAAAGAAGATACTGCCGTTTTGGCAGGCAGCGGTATAGAAGGATCTTACGGTGGAAAGCAGCTTGGAATTTGGAGCTCTGCAGCAATATCCCTGGTTACAGTGCTTTTGATTGTATTGGTAAGAACCATACTGATACGAGATCCGGCGCAGCTTCTTGCCGTACAGAAGCTTGATTTAGCAGAGAAGGGGATGAATACAAGCTATAGCACTCTGACAATGCTTTCCTTTGTGTATAACAGCGGAATTGGTATACAGGGAGCTTTTGCCATGGCTTTATTTGTTGTGACAGTGGCAATGATAATACTAAATGTAATGTTTATCTTAAAAGTACAAAAGTACGGCAGCGATGCAAATAATATTAAAATCTACGAAGCCGGACAGTACGCCATGTTTTTCAACATTCTTTTATGTTTGGGAGTGATTTCCTTTGGCATTTATTCCAATAAGGCTTTGGGACTTACAAATGTATTTGCACATTCGAACGTGATTTATCTGATTATGATACTTTCAATTGCAGGATTTGTAGTAATTAAGCAGCTGGAGGCACCTGAGCGGGCCAGATATAAGGAACTGGGATTTTTAAAGGAGGTAAGAAAGAATTGGGTCTTGTTCGTCCTGCTATTACCGGCAATTGTATACTTTGTGGTAAACAGCTATATTCCAATGGCCGGTGTCTACTTTGCTTTTGAAAAATTTAATTTCCGGGATGGCTTGTGGACCAGTCCATTTGTCATGTTCAATAATTTTGAATATATCTGGAAAGCAGATCTGCCAAAGCTGGTTAAGAATACGGTTCTTTACAATCTGGTATTTATTGTACTGGGACATATATTTAAAATATTTACGGCTATCTTAATCAGCCAGGTTACAAATAAATTGTTTAAGAGACTGAATCAGACCCTTATATTTATGCCTCATTTTGTATCCTATGTTCTTTTGAACGTTATTGTTTATAATTTATTGACCTATGAAACCGGAGCAATTAATACCTTTCTGACTTCTATTGGGTTAGAGCGGATTGATTTCTATAATACTCCCGGTTACTGGCCCTTTATCATTGTATTCTTTGAATTGTGGAAAGGGGTGGGTTATGGCTCCGTAGTTTATCTGGCTGCCATTTTAGGAATCGATCGTACATATTATGAGGCAGCAGAGGTTGATGGAGCGAATGTCTTTCAACAAATCAGATTTATTACTCTACCGTTAATAAAGACTACCTTTATTATACTGGTATTATTTTCTCTCGGAAATATTATGCGCGGCCATTTCGACTTATTCTATCAGACAGTAGGAAATAATGGGCTCTTGTACAATTACACAGACATATTTGATACCTATGTGTATCGTTTAACAATGAGTAATCCTTTAAACAACGGTTTGGGAACGGCAGCTGGTCTCTTCCAGTCCATCTTTGGTTTTATCACCATTGTTATTACCAATTTTATCGTTAAGCGTAAAAATGAAGATTATGCCTTGTTCTAGGAACAGTTATAGAAACCCTGAGACAGAAAGAACAAGAGTGAGAGAATGAACAGGAAAGGGAAATCACAGTGGATATAAGAATAAACAGGAGAAAAAAGACAGGAAAGATTAAAAAGTCAGGGTATACCATTACCTTTGATGTGATTGCTTATATATTTCTGACATTACTTGCAGCCGTATGTATCCTGCCGTTTATATTGATTGTGTCAGGATCACTGACGGCGAACAGTACCATAATTCATGAGGGCTACAGCCTGCTGCCGAAGAAGTTTTCACTGGATGCATATAAACTGATTTTGGAAAATCCGCAAGATATTCTGAATGCTTATAAGGTAACTATCTTTGTGACAGTTGTAGGTACGGGAGTAGGCTTATTGATAACAACAGTAACAGCTTATGTCTTATCCAGAAAGGAATTCAAATACAGAAACAGAATTTCCTTTATGATTTACTTTACCACCATATTCGGAGGGGGATTAATTCCCTGGTATATAACAATATCCAAAATACTTCATTTACATGGTACTTTAACGGCCCTTTGGCTGCCGGGAATCCTTTCCTCGTATAACATTATTCTAATGAGGACCTTTATCAAGAGCTCTGTTCCTGATGAAATGACAGAGGCAGCTAAAATTGACGGAGCAGGACATGTAACCATATTTGCAAGGATTGTTATGCCGGTCCTTGGACCCGCCCTTGCCACCATCGGTCTGTTTCTTGCCCTTGGTTATTGGAACAATTGGTTGAGCTCTTCATTATTTATTAATGATACCTCGAAATACATGCTGCAGTTTTATCTGTATAATCTGTTAAACCGGGCGCAGGCAATCAGAGATCTGGCATTAACGTCGGGTGTAGTACTGGAAGTACCCACAGAGTCAACGAAATTGGCGATGACCGTAATTGTAACCGGACCGATTATTCTGCTGTACCCATTTCTGCAGAAATATTTCGTATCCGGAATTACTGTTGGTGCAGTCAAGGGTTGATATTATTGCACAGAAAGTGCTTAATATAAAATATAATATATTGGAGGAAAAGCAATGAAAAAAGTCATCAGCATTGTATTAATCTTTTGCATGATTCTGTCCTTTACAGGCTGCAAGGGAAATAATACTGCAAATGTAGCAGAGAAGGAAACTGCTGCCGGGGAAAACAATGGTCAGGCAAAGCAAGAGGAAAAGGAACCGGAGCCGGCCAAAGAAACATCCAATGATCCAAAAGTAAGGTATGATCTTTCACAGCCAGCTAATCTGGTGTTTTATCTGGTGGGTGATCCGGGTAAGGATTATCAGACCGTAGTTGACGAATTGAATAACTATTTGTCCGAGAAAATAAATACTACCATTGAATTCCGGTTCACAACCTGGACAGACTGGTCCCAGAAGTATAATCTGGTACTTTCCTCCGGTGAACAATGCGATTTAATGTATGCTGCCGATTGGACCAGCTATAGTGCTCTGGCAAAAACCGGTGCTTTCTATGAACTTGATGAACTGCTGCCGGAATATGCACCAAATATCAGCAGCCTCATAGATCAGAGTATTCTTGATATGTGTAAAGTAGACGGTGCTCTTTACAGTGTACCGGCAGATCAGAAGACCTATGCAGCCACCGGTATCAGATACCGGGAGGATTTAAGAAAGAAATATGACCTGCCTGTTCCGAATACGCTGGAGAACTTTGAAGCTTATATCAGCGGAATACAGCAGAATGAACCGGATCAGGGACTACTTTCTCCTATAACCGTAGCGAACAACTTTAATGAAGCTTTCTATATGAATTCCATCTTTGAACTAAAATACGGTAAAGCAATTGCCAATTACGGTTTGATGGCAGCAATTGATACCCCCACAGAAGTAATAGACTACTGGAGATCACCGGACTTTACAGAAGATATGAAATTACTGAAAAAATGGGCGGATATGGGCTTTTGGTCAAAGAGTTCCCTGTCAAAGACAGAGGAAGACAGCTTTGATGAAGGACTGATTGTAGCTTCCGTAGGTGGCATGAATCAGGATAAATGGATAGGCTCCTATAATGCCGCCAAAGAAAATCATCCGGATTGGGAGGTGGGCTATGTTTCTTACGGTTTGGTGAACAATACCATTTCACCGGCATCTCCTCTGCAGAATGCAACAGTTGTCCCTCATAACTCAAAAGATCCGGCAAGAGCATTGATAGCACTTGACTTCTTAATGACAGATGAAACGGCAAATGATTTGGTACAGTATGGAATACAGGGGAAACACTGGAATCTGGTGGAAGGAGAGTATTATGAGGAAATCAAGGATTCCGGTTTTAGCTATGAAAATATGAATACCTGGAATCTGAGAAACCATTTGTTTAAAAAAGAGATGAAACCTACAGATGATACGGCTTACAAAGATATGATAACCTCATACGATGAAGCGTCAGCGAAAACAAAATGGCAGGGAAAGAGTCTCAGAGTAGGTTTTATTGAAGATTACTCCTCCTATGAAATTGAAAGAGCCAATTTAAATTCCGTTATAGCCCAATACCTGACACCTATTCAGGCAGGTCTGGTAGAAGATGTGGAGGCATCCATCAGCGAGTTCTTAAAACAGGCAGATGCAGCCGGACTAAAGAAAATCCAGGATAGTTATAAAGAACAGTGGCTTGCTCATTGTGAAGAATTCGGTTACAAATAAGAAAGAATAAGACCCCACTAGCAAAGAGGATTCTGGTCTCCCGTTATACGGACCAATTGGAAACAACGGCTTTTCTTAATCCCGATGGAGAAAAGATCGTACTGATCTTAAACAAAGGAGACGAAGCCTGTGACTTTAACTCTGTGATAAGGATAAGCGTTGCAATCTCACCATTTCTTCCCATGCTTTTATGACCATAGTATATTAAGAAAAATTGTGAATGATAGGTTAGTAGACGGAGGCTGATGGTATGAATATAAAATTTTCCCAGGAAATACCGATAAACGAACAATATGAAATAATTGTAGCGGGCGGGGGACCCTCTGGTTGTGCAGCTGCTATAGCAGCTGCCAGGGAAGGAGCCCGTGTACTGCTGATAGAAGCTGGCACTGCATTAGGTGGGATGGGAACCAATGGACTGGTACCCGCCTGGTGTCCCTTTTCCGACAGGACAAAGGTTGTATACAGGGGGATTGCACTGGAGGTATTTGAGAAAGCAAAGGCGGGCATGAGGCATGTTGGAGCAGAAGACTTAGATTGGGTGCCAATTGATCCGGAAGCCTTGAAAAGAGTCTATGATGAGTTGGTCTTGGAGGCAGGTGTGACCGTCCTTTTTTCCTCACAGGTGATTGCAGCTCCTAAGGCCCAGGGAAGGATAGAGTATCTTGTAACAGCCAACAAAGCAGGAATCACGGCGTATAAAGGGAAAGTATATATTGACAGTACCGGGGATGCCGATATTGCTGCTATGGCAGGTTTGGATTTTGAGATTGGCGAGGAAGGCAGCCATAAAGTGCAGCCGTCCACCCACTGTTTTATGATTACGAATGTAGATGATTACTACTATCGCAACTCACCTTTTCTGCATATGCAGAACCCGGATTGTGCAGCCTATGATATTGCCAGGTCAGAAAAATATCCGCTGGTTACGGATCCCCACTGTTGCAATTCCGTCATCGGACCCGGTGCCATAGGTTTTAATGCCGGACATATATGGGAGGTGGATGCAACAGAGCCATTAAGTGTTTCCAAAGCACTGATAAAAGGAAGACAGCTGGCGTACCAATATCATCAGGGGCTGAAAGAATATCTTCCGGAAGTTTTTGGAGGATCTTTTCTCGCTGTCACAGCCTCCTCCATGGGAGTAAGAGAATCCAGACGAATAATAGGTGAATATAAACTCACCTTGACAGACTATAAGGAACGCCGTTCATTTCCGGATGAAATTGGCCGTAACTGCTATTTCCTGGACGTTCATCACGGTCTTGAGGAGAGAGAGAGCATTCTTAAAGGAGAGAAAAATGGGGAGGAAGGCTGGGAGGCATATGGCGCTGGTGAATCCCATGGAATTCCTTACAGAAGCCTGATTCCCAAAAACATTGGTAATCTTCTCGTGGCAGGCAGGAGTATCGCCTGTGAACATATCATACAGGGCAGTATTAGAGTAATGCCCGTATGCATGGTAACCGGACAGGCTGCTGGAACAGCTGCAAGGCTGGCAGCCAGGAACAAGGACATGGATGTAAGAGGGGTTAATATCAGAGAATTAAGGGAAATCCTGCAAAGAAACGGAGCATTCCTTAAGTAAAGAGAAGCCGCATAACTATTAACGCTTGGGATTTTTGGGAAACCAGCCCTTCTCCACACGTTTTTCCTGTTCGAAAAGTTCTTTGATGCTCCAAAAGCAGGAAAAGCCGGTTACACCGAAAATTGCAGAGAAAAAGGTATGAGCGGTAAAATAGGAAGCAGCCAGGAACAATAGGCCAGTCAGGATAAATACAGGATAGATTCTCTTGGAAAAGTAATATTCTGCCTTAATTACAATGGGATGGAACAACCCAATCAATAAAAAGGAGCATAAACCGATAAGTATTCCAATCACTTAGTATCACCTCAATTTCTTCTTTTATTGGAGATATGATAATTTTATTAATCATATACATAAAATTAGCTGTTGTAAAGTAAATATTCAGGTTATTCTATGTAAATCGAGAGATAATAAGAACTGATAAGAGTTTATACCAGGTTTACAGTAAATGCAGGAAGGTGCTAACGGTAAAAAAGCCACAATTGTTAGTAATTTTTAATATTACCTTGTTGTGTTTGCTGTGATACCTGATACTGTATAACAGACAGATTGCTTCTGAGTGTACAGTGTAAAGCAACAGTATAAAGCCTGCTTATGCATCGGCTTTTTTTATTTCCCCCAGTTGTTTCTTATTCGAAGACAATACCCATTAATTAATATGTAATGAAGCTGCTGAGGATGAAATTTAGTGCTTTTTCTCAAGACCAGTACAGGCGCAGTTTCAGTTATAAAAAAGCCAGTTTTCAGTGTATAAGATAAGAGGTTCTTCTTTACAGGTATTCTATAAAACCTTATCGAAAATCACATTGATTTTTGCTTTCAAACATGCTACAATGTAAACCGATTATGTAAGAGAAAGGTTGTGATGTTAGGGTTGGAGAAAAAGCTGGCTTTGTATGGCTTTAACAACCTCACAAAAACACTTAGCTTCAACATCTATGATGTTTGCTATGCAAAAAGTGAGAGAGAGCAAAAGGACTATATTGCATACATTGATGAACAATATAATTCCGAAAGATTAACAAAAATCTTATGTGATGTAACAGAGATGATTGGGGCACATATACTTAATATCTCGAAACAGGATTACGATCCTCAGGGTGCATCCGTAAATATTTTGATTGCAGAGGGAGATTTATCTTCAGAGCATATCGATGAATCATGCAACCAGGGTAAATATACGGACCATTTAAGAGACACGGTACATGCACACCTGGATAAAAGTCATGTTACANNCTTCCGGAGTATCATCCCGATAACTCCATATCCACTTTTCGTGTAGATATTGACGTATCTACCTGCGGCGAAATATCACCGCTTAATGCGCTGGATTATCTGATTGGTAGTTTTGACTCGGATATCATTACCATTGATTATAGAGTCAGGGGCTTTACCAGGGATGTTGAGGGCAAAAAATACTACATCGATCATGATATCACCTCAATTCAGGACTATATTGACGATGTAACATTGACCAAATACGACGCAATTGATGTGAATGTTTATCAATCCAATATTTTTCACACAAAGATGCTCATTAAAGAAATTGAACTGCAGAATTATCTTTTCAATCTGGATGTGTATGAGTTGACTCCCAAGCACAGGCTTGAGATTACAAGCAACCTTCGCAAAGAGATGATTGAGATATTCAGCGGTATGAATATATATTAGTGAAGGAGGGAATGACATGAATTTACTCCTTCAGCAAAAAGCGCCTATTTATGAAGCTTTGAAGAAGCATAAAGGGAACAGGGTAGTACCCTTTGATGTTCCCGGTCATAAAGGCGGAAGAGGAAACAAGGAGCTGACAGAATTTTTAGGTGAGAGCTGTATGAAGGTGGATGTGAACTCCATGAAGCCTTTGGACAACCTTTGCCATCCTACTTCTGTAATTCGTGAAGCAGAGCAGATTGCAGCCGATGCTTTCGGAGCAGAAGCCGCCTTTTTTATTGTAAATGGTACTACCGCAGCGGTACAGGGAATGATTATGTCTGTTTGTAAAGCAGGTGATAAAATAATCATGCCCCGTAACGTTCATCGCAGTGCTATAAATGCATTGGTTGTATGCGGTGCAATACCGGTATATGTAAATCCCGGTGTAAATAAAGAACTTGGAATACCTCTTGGAATGTCCTTGGAGGATGTGAAGCAGGCAATTTTTGAGAATCCTGATGCGAAGGCAATTCTAGTGAATAATCCTACTTATTACGGTGTCTGTCTAGATCTTAGAGGAATCGTTTCCTTTGCCCATGAGCAGGGGGTCAAGGTATTGGTGGATGAGGCACACGGAACCCACTTTTATTTTGGTGACAATATGCCGGTTTCTGCTATGGCAGCAGGAGCTGATATGGCGGCAGTCAGTATGCACAAAACCGGAGGGTCTTTGACACAGAGCTCTTTTCTTTTATGCGGGGAAAGTATGAATCCCCACTATGTAAGACAGGTGCTTAATCTGACCCAGACCACCAGCGGTTCTTATCTTTTATTAGTATCACTGGATATTGCAAGAAAGAATTTAAGTCTGAATGGTAAGGAACTTTTTGCAAAAACCGTGGAATATGCAGAATATGCAAGAACTGAAATAAATAAACTGGAAGGTTATTATGCCTTTGGTAATGAATTAATTGATTACAATTATATATTTGATTTTGACCCCACAAAGCTGTCTGTACACACCAGAAATGTGGGACTGGCCGGTATTGAGGTCTATGATCTCTTAAGGGATGAATATGGTATCCAGATTGAATTCGGTGATATCAGTAATTTTCTTGCCATTATTTCTGCCGGCGACCGTGCCATGGAAATTGAGCGGCTGATTGCTTCTCTTTCAGAGATTAAGAGACTTTATGGAAAAGAAGATCAATCGGGAATGTTTGATCATGAATACATTAATCCGGATGTGGTAATTGCACCTCAGCAGGCCTTTTATAGTGATAAGACACCTCTTCCCATTAAGAAAACGGTAGGTATGATCTGCGGAGAATTTGTAATGTGTTATCCCCCAGGTATACCTATCCTGGCACCTGGCGAAAGAATCACCGGGGATATTGTTGATTATATTCTTTATGCCAAAGAGAAGGGCTGCCTTCTAACCGGTACAGAGGATATGGCAGTTAACAACATCAATGTAGTGGAGGAGTAAGGTTGAAAGAAATACAATTTCAACCGCAAATTTGTGCCTGCGAAATCCTCGGCACAAATTCGGATACACAAAATGCATGTGCAGAAATGGAGAAAAAATGGAACTTTGGTATACGGAAAATCATACAGAGGAAGCACGTTTCTCAATAAAAATCGATAAACAGCTGGTAAGCTTGCAAAGTGATTTCCAACGAATCGATATTTTTGAGTCCAAAGAGTTTGGAAGAATTCTTACCTTGGACGGTTATCTTATGGTAACTGAAAAGGATGAGTTTATTTATCATGATATGATAACCCATGTACCCATGGCTGTTAATCCGGATATTAAAAAGGTTCTGGTTATTGGTGCGGGAGATGGAGGAACAATCAGGGAACTTCTTCGATATCAGGGAATCCAGCACATTGATATGGTGGAGATTGATGAAGAGGTTGTTAAACTGTGTAAAGAATATCTTCCACGCACAGCCTGTGGACTGACAGACCCTAAGGTACATTTATTCTTTGAAGACGGACTTAAATTTGTCAGGGGTAGAAAAGGCGAGTATGACCTTATTATTGTTGACTCAACAGATCCATTCGGAGCCGGTGAAGGCTTATTTACCAAAGAATTCTACGGTAATTGCTACAGAGCCTTGAACGAGGATGGAATTCTTGTAAACCAGCATGAGAGTATGTATTACTCTTCTTACGCCGCCTCCATGATAAGAGCACATCGGAGAATTCATGATACATTTCCTGTAGCCAGAATTTATCAGGCTCATATACCAACCTATCCGTCAGGTCATTGGCTTTTTGGATTTGCTTCCAAGAAATATGACCCGGTGAAGGATTTAAAAGCGGATGAATGGAATAAATTAGGGTTAAAAACCAGATATTATAATACTGAGCTCCATTTAGGTTCTTTTGCAATTCCAAATTATATTAAAGAGCAATTAAATGAGTCAGATTAATTATTGATTAATATGTAGAAAAAGTAAAAGAAGAATGCAATTAAAAGAAGAATGCAATTAAAAGAGCATAAGTATGTAAAAGCTGTAAGTAAAGCAGAAATAAAAGCAGAAATAAAAGCTTAAGTAGTAAAAGCTTAGTAGTAAAAGCTAAGTTGTAAAAGCTTAAGTAGTAAAAACTTTAATTTGTAAAAGCTTAAGTCATGAAAGCTTAAATAATAAAGCTTAATGCTAAAACAAAGAATGAAAAAAAGAGCACTAGACTCAGAAGCAGATAAGACCATAATCAATAAAAATAAAAAATTAATTCAATGTATTTTATTCAATACATTTTACCTACACAAAGGAGGGCCTACTATGTCAAAAGCATTAATTATCGGTGCCGGTGGAGTTGCCGGCGTAGTAATCCACAAATGCTGCCAGAAACCCGAAGTATTTACAGAAATACTTCTTGCAAGCAGAACTGTTTCCAAATGTGTTGCCTACAAGGAAAAAATTGAGAAGGAACAGGGAAGCAATCCCCTTTACGGAAAAGACCAGTTTACAAAAATTACAACGGCTCAGGTGGATGCTGATAATACGCAGGAACTGATTGCGTTGATTGAAAGCTATAAACCGGATATTGTAATTAACGTTGCATTGCCTTATCAGGATCTTACTATTATGGATGCCTGCCTGGCAACAAAGACTGATTATTTGGATACAGCGAATTATGAGCCTCTGGATACAGCAAAATTTGAATATAAATGGCAGTGGGATTACAGGGAAAGATTTGAGAAAGCCGGTATTACAGCAGTACTTGGCTGCGGTTTTGACCCCGGTGTTACAGGCGTATTCTCCGCCTATGCCATGAAGCATGAATTTGATGAAATACATCAGATAGATATTTTGGATGCCAATGCAGGTGACCACGGATATCCTTTTGCTACTAATTTTAACCCCGAAATCAATATTCGTGAAGTTACTGCCAACGGCAGCTATTTCGAAAACGGAGAATTTATTGAAACAGAGCCTATGTCCATAAAGAGAGTATATGATTTCCCTGAAATTGGTGAAAAGGATATGTATCTGTTACATCATGAAGAAATGGAATCCCTTGCTCTTAATATTAAAGGCATTAAGAAAATCCGGTTCTGGATGACCTTCTCTGAAAGGTACCTGACTCATTTAAGAGTATTGGAGAACGTAGGTATGACTTCAATCGAACCGATTGAATTCGAAGGAAAACAGATAGTACCCCTGCAGTTCTTAAAAGCAGTGCTTCCCGACCCTGCATCCTTAGGACCCAGAACAAAAGGTAAGACCAATATCGGCTGCATTTACCAAGGCGTAAAAGACGGAAAAGAAAAGAAGTATTATGTATATAATGTATGTGACCATGAGGAATGCTACAAAGAAGTCGGTTCTCAGGCTATCTCTTATACAACCGGTGTACCTGCAATGATTGGTGCCATGATGGTATTAAAGGGACNNATGTTGAGGAGTTCAATCCCGATCCGTTTATGGAGGAATTAAATCGCTGCGGTCTGCCTTGGAAAGAAACACATACACCTGATTTGGTAGACTAATGAAGGGTACCCTTTAAATCAGATAATGATTAAGGCTTCAGCATACTAGGTAAGCACAGTATTTTCAAAGAAGTTCAAGATGATATTCCCAGGAATTCATTTTGAACTTCTTCGTACATTGTTAATCCATATCGTTATGTCTGAAAACTCCTTTTACTGTTGTATTACACCGATTTGTGATATTTTGCGCTGTAGATTTCATGCAAATATTCATGAAATCTATCTAAGACACAGTAGCAGGTGAGATAAATATATAAAGAAAGGATGCCATACAGGAGACTTTCAATCTGTATAGGTATGGCAATACTGCTTTTGCAGTATAAATGGGTAGAATTATGTCCGATGTATTAAACTTTGATCCGAAGAGCTTAAAAACACCGGTTTATATAATGGATGAGACTCTTCTGAAGAAAAATCTTGAAACTTTGAAGTATGTAATTGATAAAACAGGCTGTAAGATCCTTCTTGCGCAAAAAGCCTTCTCCATGTTCTCTGTATATCCACTGATTGGGAAATATCTGCAGGGAACCACTGCCAGCTCTCTTTATGAGGCAAAGCTTGGAAGAGAAGAGATGGAAGGAGAAGTGCATATTTTTTCTCCCGCTTACAGAGAAGATGAAATGGAGGAGATTATTTCACTCAGCGACCATATTGTGTTTAATTCTTTTACTCAATGGAGAAAGTACAAAGCTTTGGTTGAAGGCAGTGACAGGCATATCTCCTGCGGCATTCGTATCAATCCAGAATATTCTGAAATAGAGACGGATATGTATAATCCTTGCTTTACCGGTTCCAGAATGGGAGTAACCTTAGATCAGTTCGAACCTGATGAGCTGAAAGGAATTGAAGGTTTGCATTTCCATACAATGTGTGAACAGAATTCCGATGTGTTAAAACGAACCCTACAGGTAGTAGATGAGAAGTTCGGCTCCTATATAGCAGGAATGAAGTGGATCAATTTCGGGGGCGGACACCACATAACCAGAAAAGATTATGATCTGGAAACACTGATTGAGAGCATTCTTTTTATTAAGAATAAATACAACGTGGAAGTATATTTAGAGCCTGGTGAAGCAGTAGCTTTAAATACCGGTTTCCTGGTTGCCAGAGTCCTGGATACCTTAAAGAATGGAATGGATCTGGCTATACTGGATACTTCTGCGGCCTGCCATATGCCCGATGTACTGGAAATGCCCTACAGACCGGAGGTAATAGGTGCCGGTAAACCCGGTGAATATGCTTATACATACCGTCTGGGAGGTCCAACCTGTCTTTCCGGCGATGTGATTGGGGAATATTCTTTTCAGGAACCGCTGCAAGTAGGGGATACGTTGGTTTTTTGTGATATGGGTCATTATACTATGGTTAAAAATAATACCTTTAACGGTATGGGGCTTCCCTCCATTGCTTTATGGAATCCGGATAAAGGTACACAGGTCATTAAGGAGTTTGGCTATGAGGACTTCAAGATGAGGTTATCCTAGGAATTATCTTTTTAGATAATTATATATATTGCAGGCAGAGAATGGGTACAAATTTTCTGCCTGTTTTTTATGCAATCAATTTGTCCTATTGACATGAGGTCTCATGTCGTAATATGCTGAAATAAGTAAGGCGTGTTACTATGATAATGATAGAGCGTAAATCGGGGAGTCTAATAGCAATAAGTATTATGAATGCAATAAGTATTATGAAATACTTAGGTATTATGAAATGCAATGAAATGAAAGAAGGAGAATAATATGAGTGATAATATTATGAAATCGTATTTTGATATACTGCCGTTATTAAAGGACCTGGTACAAGAAGATATAGCAGTTTCTATAACAGATAATGAGAAGTTTCTGGCATATTGGCCAAATCCCATATTACCCTTACAGTTACAGGTTGGGGATGTAATTCAACAAGAAGATCCCTTACGTTTGGCTATGAGAAGCAAAAATGTTATCTCCCAAGTGGTTCCCAAAGAAGCCTTGGGAGTAGTGTTTCAGGCAATTTGCTATCCCATTATTGACGAAGCTGGGGAAGTGCTTGGAGCTGTAGGAATAGCAAAGAGCTTGGAGAAACGTTCTGAACTGCAAAATTCAACAGAGATAATTTTTAATTCCTTACAGCAGATTAATTCTAGTATCGAAGAAATTGCCTCTGGTTCCGTGCAGCTTAAAGGAACCATTTCAGAGGTAGTTGATACTACCAAAGCAGCAAAACAAAAAATTAATGATACGGATATGATCCTGTCTACAATTCAAAATATTGCTTCCCAGTCTAATCTCCTGGCATTAAATGCCGCTATCGAAGCAGCAAGAGCCGGAGAAGCCGGAAGAGGATTCAGTGTAGTAGCAGATGAAGTCAGAAAGTTAGCTCAATCAAGTTCTGATTCCGCCAAGAAAGTATCCGCTACTTTAAGTGAGATCAAGAACTATATTGAAAAAATCGAACAGCAGATCCATGACTCCAATATCATAGCTGAATCCCAGGCAGCTTCCACGGAAGAAATTACATCCGTAACAGATGAAGTGACCAATTCTTCAAGAACATTACGTGAGCTTGCTAAAATTGTTTAAAGATATAGCTGCAGATAATTAAGAACATTACTGACTGTTTCATTGTCAGGCTTTCAAGGTTAATGACTATAAGATGAACTGCGCTCCATAATAAATGTGAGATTTATGGCAGCAGACAGATGGTTTATCTTAAAGCATTGTACGAAAGAAAGCCTGACAATTTCAGTTATACGAATTTGCTATGACAAATAGCACCCTGATAATCATCTTGTTTTCGCAGGATATCCTGTAACAGAAGTGCTGCTTCAGCCTTATGACCAAGTCCTATATTACCTAAAGCACGCAGATAATTACAATACTGTATGTTTCTCAATTGTATATTATCCTGAAATACTTCGATTTCCGGCAGTGACACTGCAAAAAAATCATAGGACACATTATCAAATAAGTGTTTCTCACCGTAAATTATTAACTGGTGATATGCTTTTAAGGCGGCATTTTCTCTTTGAAGAGCTTTATTTGCCAGACCCTGATAGAAAATAAAATCAGATGGCTGATCGTTATAATACAGCACACTTCCCGGTTCTGTAGGACCTGTTGCTGCAAGCTCGAAATATTTCTTTGCCTCTTCCTCCCTGCCCAGTTTACGATATGAAATACCTAAATAATAATAAGCTTCGTTGTCTGGCACATTGGGTAGTTTACCTTCGCCCAAATTCTCAGGATACGCAAGAGAAGCGGTTAATAAAGGCAATGCTTCTTCCGGTTTATTTAAATTTATTAGATTGACAGCAGATTGAATCAAAGCATATCGGTATTGGGAACTAACCTTTCCTTCCCCGCCTTCCCAGGGATGGAAACGATGGGAAGACAGTGCTTTGATAGCCTCCTCATATCGTCCGGTACAATTAAGAAGTGTGATATAACGCAGGTATAGGTCATCACGGGATTTGGTCACAGAAAGATCTGATTCCAGCATTGTTAGACGTTCACTTACCGGTATATTTGCCTTTGCTGACAATTGATCGTATTCCAGGAGAAATCTCGGATATTTACTATCAAGGCCAAGTGCTTTATTCATGGCATTCAATGCCTTTTGGCTATCATTTTCTTTGTTAAAGTAAGCAATAGCCAGGTTTCGGTATGCCATGGACAGAGATTCTTTATGTGTGACTGCAGTTTCCCAGTGATAAACAGCCTGTTCATACTGTTTTTTATCGTAAAGAAGATTTCCAAGGTAAAAATGCGCCATTGGAGCTGTTTTTAGTAAGTTAATTCCATGCTCTAATATTTTTATTTCTTCTATCCGGTTAGGAAAACAGTAATCTCCGGGGAGGCCTTCCGCTTTTTCATATAAGGCAGCAGCTTCTTTCGTTAAGCCCAGCTTNNAACCTTGATAATAGAATAAAAGAGGATTATTATCTTTGCATAAGGACAATATGTTTATGGCATCTTCATAGAGACCTGCTTTGAGATAATCAAGGGACAGGGTAAGGTAATTGTGCGCTTCCTGACGCATTCTCTCTATGAAGAAAATGAGAGAGTTATCCTGTAATGCTTTCTCATAAATACAACCCATGTATAAGGGATCTATTAAAAGGCTTTCTCCCAGGAACATTTCATTCTCTCTGGAGAGCTTACGAAGCAGTGCAGCTTTTAGATTTCTGCTTTTCAT
>DJJW01000027.1 GCA_002434335.1 Lachnoclostridium sp. UBA6558
GGAGATTGTTAAATTCGCTCCGGATACTTCATTAAATTCTATATCACCACTGGCTGTGGTGAGCTCAAATTCCCTTACCTTTAAAATCAGTCCCGATTTTATGTTACCGCTGGCTGTACTGATATATATATTATTCTTATATCCCGCCGGCAGATATATTTCCATACGGCTGTTTCTGTTAAAGCCTAAGACAAAGCCATTCCAGCCGTCTCTCTTACCCTCCAGCCTTAATTCTTTTCCGCTTTTCGTGATTTGGGTAAGCTCCTCCTCTTTCGGAGTAAAGCTCATATATTCTTTTATAATTAGTTCGTCACTGTCACTTTCATAAAACACAACATCATCGGAGCTGTATTTAATCTTTAGGTCTTCTATTCCCTCCAGCTTAATACTTTGTGTATTTACCAGCTTCAGATTACCACCTATTGAAAAATCAGCCGTCCGTATTCCTCCTGTGTGAATCAGAAAGATCAACAGACCAATCAAACCGACAGCAATCGCTGCATAGACAATGATCAAGACTTTAAAAAATGGTCTCAACGCTGCTTATCCTCCTTCAAACGATAAAGCAATTCAATAATTGCATGTACACAGGCACCCACCAGGAATATAATCCAGGATGCATACCAGTCAAAAGTTGCAAAACTTATACCAAAATATAACACTAATATGAAAGTCCATGCTACGAAAAGCACAGCGGTTTTTACTGATTTGCTCTTATGGGTACTGCTTTTCCATTCCTTGAATTCCTCAACTACCGTATCATCCTTACGTTTATATTTCGGATACATATTCCGTGTATATACAAGCATACAGGTTGGTATAATAGCTAAAAACAGCATTACTATAAAACCAATCATAGTCAAATCTATGGGAAAATACATATAACTGCTAATAAGTCCAAGGGCTAAAAACTGAACCACACTAAAGATATATAATCCCACTGCCGCAGTCTTTACTAAAACAACCTTTTTATACTGTTCATCCTGAATTCTCCTGTTATCAGGGCTTATATCCTCCAATCCCTCGAACAGTTCCGAGACATTACCGATTGAATTAATGACCAGCATACAGGCTTCCTCCGGTTTCATACCTTCAGCTACCAAATCCTGATAACGTTCTTCCGAATTACCAAGTAATTCTTCTCTCAGCTCAAATGCTTTTCTTGTTTTGGGTGCTTCTTCGAAAAGCTTCTCAATATGAGCTCTCATTCTCTCATCCATATTATTCTTCCTCCATCTACTTTAATAAAGCATCAATTATTAATTTGGCATTCTCCCAGTCTTTTCTATAGTCCTGATATGCCTGGCGGCCCTTATCCGTAATGGAATAATATCTTCTTCTGGCACCCACTTCCTGGTCTCCCCAATAAGAGGTGATCAGCTGCGCCTGTTCCAGACGGCGAAATGCTGTGTAAAGAGTAGCTTCCTTCAATTCAAACAAATTGTTGGTCTTCTCCATAATTTCTTTGTTAATCTGATAACCATAGCTGTCCCCCTCCAATAGATGTGCCAGGATAATCGGTTCGGTATGGCCACGAATTACATCTGATGTAATTGACATATTGCTACCTCCTTATCTTGACTATATTATATTTATATATACCTCATCTGTCAAGGTATCTTTTTAAGTAATATACTTTATATACTGATTTATATAAAATCACGAAGAAACCTGATTTCTATTTCCTGATCATTCAGCTGTTCATAACAGGCTGTTCTGTTATTTTTCAGAAATACTTAGCATATCTTAATACAATCTTAGACTATTTATTTCCAATTTTTAATTGAGTAAATACCTTATAACTGCTACAATGGATTTAATCTCAGGCAATTAAATACCTACAAAGGAGATAACTTAACACTATGGGAGTAGATGTTACAATCACACAAAAGGGACTGTTTAAAAAAATTCTGCCCTTGGAAGTATTACTAGGCAGCAAATTAAAATATGGCAGATTCGATGGTTTACGTTTAATAGAAGGCGAGCTGGGTGAAGAAGGTTTTGTTGCTTATCTGCCGGACAGATTAGCACGGGGTATCGGCATTGACTGGAACGCCCAGAAGAAAGATTCTGTATATCTGCGGCTTCCATTTCCCTCTACTTTGGAGGAAACCGATGCTTTTTACGATCTTATTCAAAGAATTAAGTCCCACTGGGCCAACTGTAAAGTGGATGTAGATGGAGCTACTCTGAATGAGAAAGAATTAGAAGAATCCAGAAAAACCAACAGGGACTTTAGCTTAAAAGTACTTAAGAATTATTGCAACGATGAAGAAAAGGAATCCTTAACCATATTTTGTGCCTTATGGCCCCTTGTACTGGGTGAAAAAGAGAAAGCACGTTTTAGAGAGGCTGAGGATTTAAAGGATTTCAGTGATTACCTACATAAAATGCAGGCAATAGACGTGTATTATGCCAAACCGGCAATTTATAAACGAAAAGAGGATTTTATCGGAATGTTTGCAATTACGGAGGCAACCCCGAGCATCCTTCCTGCTTCTCCAAAAATACCATTTGGCTTAGAGCTGCCTAATACCGGCAAAGAATCTGCTATCAGTGCCTGGTATGTAACACTGGTGGCACTTTCAGAAGAGCAGGCGCCTTATATTGTGAACTTTACAGATTTCATGAATGCACTGCCCGCGGATAAGCTTACCTATTATGATGCGGAAAATGTACTTCTCAAGGAACTGAGCTTAGATGAGATTGTTGCTATCGGAGAAAAATACAGAGTGGAATTGTAGTAACCGTTTATTGTTTTTTTCTTTGTGTCCTTTTCTCTGATTATTTTGTGCTATATCATAAAACAGAAATTTAACTTCGTTAAACATCCGTTTTATGATATAGCACAAAA
>DJJW01000087.1 GCA_002434335.1 Lachnoclostridium sp. UBA6558
CATCTCGTGTTACTATTGAGTGACTTATGATAGCGCTACATAAGTTACAGTACTATTATATAACAATAAGGACAAATATTTTTGATGTTTCTTACCATAATTAAATTAACACAATATAGTAATTGGAACTCGTAATATACATGAAATATAAATGGAAGTTTACATGGATATAATACAGAAACTTATCTCGTCAAATATCACGAAAATTTATATAGAAATATATACAGGGAAATAAAGAAGGTAATACACAAGGTAATACACAAATCGATACAGGTAAATAAACGAAATAAATACTGAAATGCATGAAAACATAAATCAGATTGTGACGAGGATAAAAAGAAAGCCCTTATTTCCAGTGATATGGTTTCTCCAAAGTAACATATTTTTATATTTAATCTGCCTACCTTGAAGGAATCATATCACATTGATAAGCGGCTTTAAATTAATTGTTATCGGACTTCCATTCAGAGGACAGCAATTCCATACATATTTGATGATCATCATCTGAGAATCTGCGGAAGCTGCATTCTTTAAAGCCAAATCTTCTTACAGCAGCCTGAGAGGCATAATTTTCAGGATGTGTAAGGATATAGATGCAATCAACGCAAAGCTGTGTAAAACAGATAGAAAGGAGCACCGGTAAAGCCTCGGACATATAACCCTGTTTCCAATAGTCCTTCCAGATATCATATCCAATCTCAACCTGTTTCAGTTCTTTATCCCAGTAATGATAACCACAGGTTCCAATAAAGGTCTTGCTTGATTTATCAAACATACCATACCGCAGATTATCTTTTCCCTCCGGATTCTGGTAATGTTCAATGATTTCTTTTGCCTCCTCCAGATTGCAGGGCGGTTCACTAAAGTATCTGCACATATCCGCATCAGAAAATTGCCTGCAAACCACTTCTATATCATTTATATCTAATAAACGAAAACTCATTCGTTTGGTCTCAAAGGGTTCTGATAAACTCATATTTAACTCCTCCTGCGAAGAGAGAAGTAAATTAACCTTGGTAAATCGGCTAATTTAATTTAATACGTTCTCACCTCAATAATATTTATAAACATAGCATCAGCTCCTTTCTTCATTATTTTACCAGTTTTTATTTTATCACATATGCTATTCAGTGTCAAAAACAGCAATCAAAAGACTCTGTTTCTATATTAAGTTACTCCTTCGGCAAAGGTCGATTACCCGGGATATTTTGTTATCATATAGCAATTGTATTCACGGAGTGCTGTCTCGCTTCGGGGTTAATTGCACGAACGATCCATTGTAAGCCATATAGACCAAATGATATTGACACGCATGTTTTTCTATGGTTTATTATAACTGTTTCCAGAAGAGCAATTTTTGCAGACAGTATAAGAAATGTTCTGAAATACATAACACACTTTGCTACTTTGCATTATCTCATAGTAGCTTTTTCGGGGGCATACTGATCAATATTTCAAAACAAAAGGAGAAATTATCTATGTATTTATATTGTCAAACAAGACATACTGTTGTCGTGATTGCTGTGTTATGATTGAAATAAAAAGGGGATTCATTATGAAAAAGGAAATTTCTATTATTGAAAGACCAGAGAGATTTACTGAGCAATACCTGGCAGCCTACGGCAATATGTCATGGTATGATTTTGTGACAGCCATGCCGTCGTTGGTATTCGTCGTCACAGGTTGGAAATCCAACGGTAAGGAAAACGCCTGTCTGCAATCTTGGTCTAGCTTTGCGGGAAGCGGAGCTGACAACTTTATCTGTATCATGGGAAAAGTCGATAAAGGCGGGCATATGTATCAATCATTGAAAGAAACAAAGGTGTGTGTGTTAAATTTCCCTTCAAACGACATTTATGACCGCTGTGTTAAAACGATTGGTAATAATCAGTTTGAAACTGATGAAATCACCGCCTCCGGCTTAACGGCGGAGAAAGCTAAAAAGGTCAACGCGCCGCGAATCAAAGAGTGTTTTCTGAATATCGAATGTGAATTTTTATGGGAACATGAACTTTTCGAGGGAAGTCAGGAAGTGGCGGTCGCATTAAAAGCCGTCAGCATTTGCATGGATAGTGAACGCTACGACCAAAGCAAACTTGGCAGATACGGAAAGAGTGGCTTTTTGTTTCAAGTAGACCAACCAACCAATCCAGAAACAGGAGAAACAACACCTTTCGGACCCGGAATATTGGAGCAAGGTAATCCAATTCCTTGGATTATAAAATAAGCATTTTCTACATATTGTAAGTAAATAAATTCCGAATACTAACTCACTAAATTTTGTGAGGTTTCTTTATTTTTCTAAAAAATTTGGGTATACTAAATTAAAATCCAGTTTGAAAGGAGTGATGCCTGTGCTAACTACTGATAAAGTAGCCAATAGACTAATAAATGAAAAAAGTCCATATCTACTTCAACACGCTTATAATCCCGTTGATTGGTATGCGTGGAATGAGGAAGCCTTTGCTAAAGCAAAAGCAGAAGATAAACCGATATTCTTGTCTATTGGCTACTCCTGAGTGGGTGCAGTTGACTACTTGCCATTGGTGCCATGTAATGGCACATGAATCCTTTGAGGATAAGGAAATTGCCGAATACCTCAATGAGAATTTTGTAGCAATAAAAGTGGACAGAGAAGAACGTCCGGACATTGATAATGTATATATGACAGCTTGTGTAAGTCTTACAGGAGAAGGCGGGTGGCCGCTTAGTATCTTTATGGCCCCGGATCAGAANNTCAGAAGCCTTTTTATGCAGGAACATATTTTCCGAAGCTTTCCAGGTATAATATGCCTGGATTTACGGATCTGCTAAGAGCAGTCAAAAAAGCATGGGACAACTCAAAAGAAGAGCTGTTAAAATCCGGTGATGAAATTATGGAGGCCATGCAGCAGAAAGAGCATATAAAATCAGAAGTTGACCTGAGAGAGCTGACAGACTCCGGTGCAGCGGCTTTTAAGAAGTATTTTGATAAAACCAATGGCGGTTTTGGCAGAGCGCCTAAATTCCCTACACCTCACAATCTGCTGTTCCTGCTTAAATATTACCATTATTACAAAGAGAAAGAAGTACTTGCTATAGTAGAAAAGACACTGGATGCTATGTATCGGGGCGGAATATTTGATCATATAGGATACGGTGTTTCCAGATATTCTACAGACTCAGTTTTTTTGGTGCCTCATTTTGAAAAGATGCTGTATGACAATGCCCTGCTGACCCTTTCCTATCTGGAATGCCTGCTGCTGACGGGAAAGAAACATTACGGTGAAATTGCAGAAAGAATTTTGCTTTATGTGGAACGGGAGCTTAGAAGCAGCCAAGGTGGTTTCTTTTGTGCCCAGGATGCAGACAGTGAGGGAGAGGAAGGGAAGTATTATACCTTTTTGCCGGAGGAAGCAGTAAAGTTACTGGGCAAGGAGGATGGAAAGTACTTTAATGAACACTTTGATATAACTGAAAAAGGTAATTTTGAAGGAAAGAACATTCCCAATAGAATTTCTGCACTAGAACTTGGTAACATTGAGACCATTCTGGAGGCTAGAATTGATGCTCTGCTCCCACAGATTTATAAGTACCGTTTGGGAAGGACAGAGCTTCACAAGGATGATAAGATTCTGACCTCCTGGAATGGTCTTATGATAACAGCCTGCGCTAAAGCCTACAGAGTGTTAAGAGAAGAAAAGTATCTTTCAATGGCTGAAAAGGGAGTTGCATTTATTGAAGAGCATCTATCTCAGAAAGGGCGTCTAAAAGTACGTTACAGAGACGGCAGCAGTAAAGGAGAGGGACATCTTGAGGATTATGCATTTTATAGTCTTGCTTTGCTAAACTTATATGAAGCTTCTTTTGATATTCAGTATCTTAAGCTTGCAGTCAGTTATGCAAAGACAATGCTTGCTTTCTTCTTTGATGAAAAGGAAGGCGGATTTTATTTAAGTGCGAAAGACAGTGAAAGTCTGATCTACCGTCCCAAAGCAGTAGATGATAATGCTATACCCTCCGGTAATTCAGCGGCAGCATTTGTATTAAAGAAGCTTGGAGATCTGACTGGGAATACGGAATTCATAAATTCAGCTGAGCTTCAGATAAAGTATCTTTCCGGGGTTATTGATCATCCCTTATCACACAGTTTCACACTCTCAGCTATGCTTGATTACATACAGCCTGGCAAAGAGCTGGTATGTGTCACAAAGGAAGGAGATACAGCAGCTTTAGAGGAGTTCTTAAACCGTCATTATCTTCCCGGTGTAAGTGTTGTGGTAAAGAGTTCAGAGAATGCAGAGCAGCTTGGTGAGTTGATTCCTTTTACCAAAGATTATCCTTTAGAAGACAGGACAGCGTATTATTTATGTCAGAACAGAAGCTGTCAAAGGCCGGTTTATGAAATTTCTGCGCTGAAGGAACTTATGGAATTATAAACAAAGGGGCAGTTCAAACAGGAGCATATATCCTTCCGTTTGAACTGCTCCTTTCATTGTTTTTTCGTATTATTAAACCATTCTATGGTAGCCGTCTCAAATTCTTTGGGAAGTATCTTATGGTATACTTCGTTATAGAGCCAGGCTATAGTCTTGGTACTTAGATACTTCTTCATTTCGTTTTCTGCCTCCAGCATAACCACTTTGATTAAGCAGGGACATTGTGTGTGTGTGTCGGGCAGATTATCTTTATCCAGCAGAATGTTGTTCTGCCTGATTTCCGCACATTGAAAGAAAGACTCGTTTCCTTCAACTGCCTCAACGACGTGCCAGAAGGTTATTTCTTCTGCCGGACGTGCTAAAGCATAACCTCCGTTGACACCTGGAATTGATTTGATAATGCCTCCTTTACTTAATTTCGTAAAGACCTTGGACAAATAGGTTTCAGAGATTCCCTGAAAAGCTGCCAGATCTTTTATACCGACGGACTTTCCGGCTTCCGAATTAACCATATATAATAAGCAATGCATTGCATATTCTACACCAACAGAAAATTTCATATTATCTCCAATCTGTGCGTCCCGCGCACTTTATACCATATAATAATATCCTAATCACAACATTCCTTCAAGAGACACTTATAAATAAAATGAATAGTACATAAATCTGATTTTATCTTTGAAGCTGTTTAAAAATAAATCTCAAGTTGACAGTAATAAAAACAAAAACGAAAAATATTAGATTGACAAATGAACGTTACTATTATATTATAATTAAAGATAGATATTATCGACGATTTATAATATCTGTGATTGCTTCATGATAGTAATAAGTTATTTTTCAGCAGTCGTCTGTAATATCATACCACCAGGAATCATGTTACCAAATCTAACTTTATTTTAACATCATCTCAAGGAACCAAATGGAGGATAATCATATGTTTTCAGAAAAATTTTTAGAAGTATTAAATCATGAAGGAGTAGTATCCATAGTAACCTGTGCAGATAATGAAGCACATGTAGTAAATACCTGGAACAGTTATTTGGTTATAACAGAAGACAATAGAATTCTTATTCCTGCAGCTGCTATGATTCATACAGAGAATAATATTAAGAGTAATCCCAAGGTTAGGCTTACACTAGGCAGCAAGGAAGTAATGGGATATCAATATATGGGGACAGGGTTCTTACTGGAAGGAACAGCAAAATTTCTGAAAGAAGGAGAGGACTTTGGCAGGATGAAGGAGAAATTTCCTTTCCTTACCAGGGTATTGGAAATTACAGTAGAAGCCTGCAAACAGACACTGTAAAGAATAGTTTTAAGGAGGGCAGTATGCCCAGAATTATAAAAGAGAGTGAATGTACAGGATGCGGTACCTGCCAGAGAGTGTGCCTGGTAGGATGTATCAAAGAGGGAGAGAAGAGAAAGCGGCTGGTGGATATTACTGCCTGTGTAGATTGCGGAGCNNTTGCCTGCCCTAAGAAATGCATCCTGGAACAAGAATAAAGAATAAAAGCTGCTATTTCAAAGTATTACTTCACAAATTTATTGTGAAGCGAAGCTTTAATATAGCAGCTTTTGATACCGAAGATATTAATATAATTATACTTTAATATAATTTCTGTTAATATGGTTTGCTGTTAATATGATTTTGATATTTATAATTTTTATGCTAATATAAGTTATATATTCATAATTTTGCTGTTAATATGATTGATATTTATAATTATGATGTCAATATGATTTCGTATTACATAATATGGAAATTAACAAGATTCTGATATTATTCTACTTTGCTTTTTATATTATTTAGATAGTAATAAAAATATAAAAATTCTCACATCTTACCGAAATAGTGATATTCCGATATTTTCTTTTATCCAGTAATAAAATTTGAGATTGAACTTCTCTGATATCTCTGTAGGATAGTTATCAATGACATAATCCAGTATCTTGATGAGATAATCCATGATTTTATTAATGCTTTCTTTATCCATTCCGGAAGCAGCACCACAAAGCCACTCAAACTGTTTGGCAGGAATGACCTCATTTATTTTCTTAAGTCCTAAATAGGCATAATCCCTATCATAAAGATAACGGAGTAAAATAGCACTGCAGCTAATGGTACTGGACATAATATGCTGTGCCCAGGGATAATTTCCGCGCCTGAAAGCTGCATCGCCCTCTATAAAATAATACATAGCTTCGTTAAAGTATTCAACCAGCTCTTCCACAGAGATAATATGTAATTCCGGTTCATAGGAAGTGAATTTATTCGCTGGATCGTAAATGATACGGGCTTTGTCACTATGAGGAAGTGTGTTTGCTGTAACAGTATATAAGTCGAAATGGAGACCGTTGTTAAAGATTGCAACAATCTGTTCTGCAACAAAATTCACATGGCTGGCATATAATATCGGCTTATAGCTCTCCAGATATTCCATTCTATTCGCCAGAAAGGTCTGCAGGTGTTCCTCTTTTACAACCGCATACATATCTACGTCGGAGAACTCATCATCATCTCCCCGTCCAATGGAGCCTTTTACAAGAATTGCTTCACATAGTCCATCTGCTATAATAGCTTTGCTGATTACATCAATTGCTTCATAGGTTCTCATAATTACCTCTTTCCGGATTATCCAATTTGTAATGATTCCTTTTATAACGGATACTGCTGAATTACGGAAGCGTGTATCTGAAACTTTTTGCACCGGACTGGAGGTTTTACTTTATAGAAGGTAAAGTACAGCATTCAGAACGGGCAAAAATTATTCCGACACAGCCTAGGTTACCACAATAAATTTATCTATATTTTCAAATAATAAAGCTGCCTGTGCATTTAGATCTTCACTGAAGGCAGAGCATTCTTCTGCTGCGGCAACATTATTCTGAACGATAGCAGATATCTGGTTGATGCCTTGGGTTATTTGCATAATCTCGCTGTTTTGCTTCCTGCTCTGACTGTCTATTTCTTTCATAATATCTCTAAAACGGTCAATCATGGTGTTGATATCATTTAAAGAGGAAGCGGTTTCTAGTGTAGTCTTTGAGCCTTCTTCTACTGCTACAATGGAGGTATTGATAAGTTTTTCTGTTTCGTTAACTGCATCTGCTGACTGCATAGCTAACAGGCGCATTTCCTCTGCTACAACAGCGAAACCTTTACCTTCTGCACCTAAACGGGCTGATTCAATGGAAGCATTCAGTGCCAGGAGATTGGTTCTGGCAGCGATTGCACCTACTGCTTTGTTAATGGAACTGATTTTTCCGGAAGCAAGTTCGATATTTTCCATGGCAGTCCGTAAGTTCTGCATGCGGTCATTACCTTCTTCCGCTTTATCGATGATCTTTTCTATATATTCCGCAGCTCTGTCCACACTTATAGTATTTTTCTCTACATGAGCAGAAATCTCATCCAGGGAAGCTGACAGTTCTTCAATAACTCCGGCCTGGTCACTGGCTCCTTCCGCCAGTGTCTTTGACATATCGGAAACCTGTACGGAGCCGCTCTTTACCTGGCTGGAGGCCTGATTAATGGAGAGCAGTGCTTCGTTTAGAAAGGCAGTAATGTCATTGATAGAATTCTTTATAGGTATAAAATCACCCTGATAATTTCCGTCGGTCTGAATTCTTAAATCACCGGAAGAAATTTTTGAGAGATTCCTGGTGATGTCTTCCACAATAGAGTACATTTGTGTAATCAGGCTATTTTCAGCAGCAGCCAGAATTCCGGTCTCATCTTTTGTTGTAATATTCTCTGTTCCGGCGGAATGGACGTCACCTTCGGACAATTGATGTAGCCGTCTGGTCACCAGTGTCAGGGGCTGTATGATACCTGCTATAACTTTGCTGGTCTTTCTTGTACCGACAATAACACAGGCAATACTTATAAGGATCAGCAAAGCACTGGAAACAGCCTGCTGGCCTCGGAGCTTAAATACTTCACGGTTAATATCATCGTAATAGTTCCCGGTACTGATATACCAGCCGTAAGGTTCATACTTTTCGGTGTAAGCTCTTTTCTTAAAGATGCCGTCTTTGTCCGGTTTGGTGAAGTAATATTCTGTATAAGAAGTCCCGTTGTCCCCTGCTTTTATAAGATTTTGTATGTAATAATTACCTTTTTTGTCTTCCGCATCAAACCTCATTGTACCTTCGTATTCCGGATTCATATGAACAGCGCACAGTCCATCAGCCATATCTGCCCAAAAATATCCATTGCCATTATTATAACGACTGTCCCGGACTAACTGTTCGGCTGTTGTCAAAGCTTCAGCCTCCGTTATCTCACCGTTCTCATAACGTGCATAGTTAACTGAAAGAGTGCTTATAAGATTATCAACGGCTGTTTTGATTTCTACGTCAAAGCCCTGTTCTTTCTCTTTTATAGCTGTGTCGTAGGATATCTGTAATGCAATTCCGGCTGTTACGAATAATGCAACAACAGTTACAATTAATATATTCTTAACTCCCTGAAGCAGCTTGTCCTTTAACATCATGTCTTTGGTGTCTGTCTTTTTCATTTGTAAGCCTCCATTTTCATTTCTGTCATTCGTTATAATCGGTTAATCTGGACATGCCCGGCTATAGAGCCTGATAAGTCTGGAAACTCAAAAGATAACTGTAAGTAAAGATTAATTTATTTTCATCCAAATCAATATCCGGGATGAAGTCAAAAAGTTTGTGTATGAGTTATATGTAACTCAATTAATTATAGTTATCTTATTCAAAAATTACAAGTAAAAAACATAAATGAGATTTGTAAATCGTATTCTATGAAGTATATTTCATCCATTTTTCAACTTAAAATGGATGCTTGTTGTTTGTGATAGTATTTTAGGTTAAAATGTATAATTATTTTATTTAAATGTCAAAAAAATAACAAAAACAAACAAATTGTAAGCTAATTTGAGTTTGAAGTTATATAAAAATGCACTATTCAAAGTTGAAAGTGAACAGTATTTTATAAAAAGTGAATGGAAAATATTACATATCAGATTTAATATAGGATTTGTAAAATTTAGAAAGTAACTTTTTGGGGTTTATTTACGGAGGGCAGCAAAGCTTTCAGCTGCTGCCTGTAAGTGAGAATTATGATGGAGGTAAAGGGATGAAAAAGAGAAAACGCAGAGTGCTTGCTGTATTATTGGCTGTAACCATGACTGCAGGCAATGCAGCCGGTACCGGTTTGCCGGTAGCTGCACAGGAAATCAGTGGGAACACGTCAGGCTATACGCATTATGCCGAGGAACAATTAATTGCCGAATACAACTTTGGCACAGATATAACAAAGGATAGTGTGTATACACCTGATGCAGGAGTTGGTTTTCGGGATGTGGCATATCCAAATGAAGCAGCGGGGTGGGTTAGCGGGGTATATAACCCAAGAGTTCCGGTATTTACTGAAGCTGCCGGTTATGTTAATACCGTGTCAGGAGGAGCAATCAGTGCAGACGTACTGGAAATATCGGGGAAGGTGTGGACAGAAACAGAAAGCAGTGGTTATGGTGTATACACCTATGAAAATACTTCAGAATTCAGTATGGATCTTGAGAATGCCGATTACAATGTAGGTATCACCCTGGTAAATCCAACAGATACAGCCTATACCGCATATCTGGAGGCAGAGGATATTACAAAAGCCTCGGGTATAACGGTTGTTCCGGGAGGTTCGGTTACATCAACCATAACAGCGGTACTGGTGGACGGGCAACTGAATCTGAAATTCCTGGCAGCCAGCAGCGCTACACAGGAAGAATCGGCAGTTCCCGGTAAGGTATACGTAAGTAAGGTATCCATAATCAGGCAGGCAACCAATGGAACAGTAGCGAAACCGACGATATTTATTGCCTCGGATTCAACTGTGCAGACCTATGATGCGTATTATTATCCGCAGACCGGATGGGGGCAGGTACTGCACAATTTCTTTGGCAGCTTTGTAGGCGAATATGAAACAGCTGACTGTAACTACAGCCAGGCCCAGACCTATGAAACCGAAAACGTTGTAATTGAAAACAGGGCAATCGGCGGCAGGAGTTCCAAGTCCTTTATAGACGAGGGGAAACTGGATGACCTCCTGGAGGACGTAAAACCCGGTGATTACGTCCTGGTGCAATGGGGACATAATGATGCCACAACCTCCAGACCAAATCGTTATGTGTCACCGGCAGAGTTCCCGGAGGCTTTACAGTATTACATAGACGGAACCAGGCAGAGAGGAGCTATTCCTGTCCTTGTAACCCCGGTAGCAAGGTACAGCCCGAAGGCCGATGGAACCTTTAACAGTGACTTTGAAAGTTACAGGCAGGCTATGTTGACCTTAGGCGCAGTACAGGGAGTTCCGGTACTGGACTTGACAGGTGCTTCCCTGGCCTTGTGTGAAAGTATTGGTGTGGAGGGCAGCAAGTCTTTCTTCCTGCATTTGGCAGCCGGCGATTATGAAGGCGCTTATGCCGGTGGTGTTTCAGATTCCACCCATCTCCAGTATTATGGCGCATATAAGTTTGCCCAATGTGTGGCGAAGCTGATTGGAAGCTACAGTACCGATGCACAGCTTGATATATTGAAAGGAGCAGTAGAGCTTAATGCTCCCACCACCCTTCCGGCAACAGTTACCGGAACGACGGTTACTACGGTAGGAGCAACCAGTGTAAGCTTTAACTGGAACAGTGCGGAAGGTGCCGAGCTGTACTATATCTACCGTAAAGAACTTACGGAGGGTGAGACCATAGACAATGTGGAATTTTCAACGGCACAAAAGTATTCAGTGAGTTCTACGGTTAAATATACAGATAAAAATTGCGTAGGCGGAAGAACCTATGTGTACGCTGTCAGAGCCTTTAATGAGTTCGGGTTAGGTGAGTTCTCAGAGAAATTCGCCGTAACCACCAAATCTGCACAGTATAGATACGACTTTGACAATGTGGCCTCTGACCCGGTACTCGCGGGCTGGAATCAGGTAACCAGCACCCAGCAACATTCTGAGACACTGGGATACGGCTGGCTTACCGCACCCAATGGTGGCAGGTACCGCGCAAATAACGGCAATGCCGATTCCAACGCCATGACGGATGATTTCTGTCTGGGAGCAGGTGAATTTGCGGTAAAATTACCGAACGGTGATTATGAACTGAAAATATATGCAGGTGATCTGATGCCTGGGACTAGTACCATAAAAGCCTCCTACACAGCAGAAGGGGCATCTATTGGAACAATTTCTGCAAGGCAGGCAATCGGTACCTTGAGTGCTGTGGTCAGGGTTACGGATGGAATGTTGAATTTAGGAGTAGGTGGATCCAATTATATCAACGGTATGGAAATTACGCCTTTATTACTGGCACCGGCCAATGTATCCTATTCAGAGCTTGAATTTACCGAGCGGAATGCTACCTTCCTCATAAGCTTTGGTGAAGTTAGCGAAGCTGTTTCCTATAATGTATATCAGAAATCCTCTACAGACTCTAACTTTACTATTGTTAAGTCAATTACAGCAGCTGACAGGGAATCTCTGGATGCAAGGGCAATGGTAGCCAATATCGGTGAGACCAGACAGTATTATGTAACGGCTGTAACGGCTGACGGTACAGAATCAGCAGCCAGCTCTGTCATAACCATTGAAATGACAGACCCTAATTCACCACCTCCGGCTAAACCGGTTAATCTGACCTGTGTTTCAGCAGCAGAAGGGAATATCGTAATTTCCTGGGAGGCAGTAAATGGTGCAATTTCCTATAACATCTACCGTTCTGCAAAAGCTGAAGGAGCCAAAGGTTTTACCGGTTTTCAGAAAGTAGGAGAAGCAGCTGCACCTTCCTATACGGATACTGACAGTGACCTGGATACCAATATTAACTATTACTACAAAGTGGAAGCGGTAGGAAAAGGCGGTGTAGGGGAGAAATCCGATGCCTTGCAGACTCCCATAACAGATTCCCTTATCAGGCAGAAAGCAGAGGTACTCACTGACAGAGGGCTGGTGGCAGTGGATCTGTCAGGAGATAAGGGGGGTGAAATCAATGTAACCACAAAGGATACAGAAGGGAATGAACTGACCTCAGGGGTGTATTTAAGCTGGAGACTCTTAGAGAATGATACAGAGAATACTACCTTTACAGTCTATAAGAATAATGAGATATTAATCTCCGATCTGCCAGTAACAAATTGTGTGGATGCGTCAGGTACTTCCGGTGATGTATATAAAGTAATAGGAAGTTCCGATGGTACGACTGGTATAGAAGCTATTGCAACGGCTGTCTGGGACAATTATTTCATGGAAATGCAGCTTGATAAACCAGAAGACCAGATAATGCCCGACGGAACAAGCTGCACCTACACGGCCAACGATATGTCCGTAGGAGATTTGGATAAAGACGGTGCTTATGAACTTATTGTAAAATGGTATCCTTCCAATGCCAGGGATAACTCCGGAGCCGGTTATACCGGCACTACCATACTGGATGCTTATGATATCAATCCTGCTACAGGGGAAGCCGTTTTAATGTGGAGAATTGATCTGGGAGTTAATATTCGTTCCGGTGCCCACTATACCCAGTATCAGGTATGGGATTTTGACGGTGACGGCAGTGCAGAGCTAATTTGTAAAACTGCGGACGGCAGCACCTCTTACCAGAACGTGAACAATGTCCTTACTGAAACCGGGTATGTAGGAGCTGTAAATGCTTCAGCACTACCTACCTCTTCTGTGAGCAGTTCCAATGATTATAGGAATACCTCCGGTTATATTTTAAGCGGGCCGGAATATCTGACAATCTTTGACGGTGAAACCGGCAGGATTATTGATACCACGGAATATGTACCTGTAAGAGGGGATGTTTCCGCCTGGGGAGATGCTTATGGTAATCGTGTAGACCGATTCTTATCAGCAGTTGCTTATCTGGATGGTGAGAAGCCCAGTGCTGTGTTCTGCCGTGGTTACTATAGCAGATCCTGTTTGACCGCGTATGATTTTGTGGATACCAATAACGATGGAATCGGCGATAAGCTTCAGATACGATGGAAATTTGATACCAATGATTATCCGGTAAGTATTTATGGCGAAACAGAAGCACAGGGTAATCACGGACTTTCAGTAAATGACCTGGATAATGACGGGAAAGACGAGATTGTATATGGTGCCCTGATCGTAGACCATAACGGAAGCTTAAAATATACCACCGGTCTAGGTCATGGAGATGCCATGCACGTATCCGACTGGATTCCTTCTGNNTCTAACCCTGGCCTTGAAATCTTCTCTGTTCATGAGCATTCCAATGCCAAATACCAGGTAGAGATACATGATGCGGAAACCGGCCAAGTGTTATGGGGTTATTTTACCGGTGTAGATACCGGGCGTGGTGTAGCAGCAGATGTGGACCCCCGCTATGAAGGGGCGGAAATGTGGGCAAATCCTGCCTGGGACGGTACTGACGGAGGACTTTATTCTTCCCTGTCAACCCTGGAGAATTTCATTAAGATATCCAACGGAACCCCGGATGTGAACTTCTCACTTTTCTGGGACGGAGATTTGTTGAGCGAATTGCAGAATCATAGCTTTAACAACAGTGCATATGTACCTATCAGTACGAACATCACAAAATGGAATTATACAGACCGGGTATCGGAAAAACTCTTTGAAAGTACTGAAGTTTATACCAGTAACGGTACGAAAGGTAATCTGGGTCTGGTAGCAGATATTCTGGGTGACTGGAGAGAAGAAATCATAGCCAGAACCTCTGCGGATAACAGTAAGATCAGAATATATACTTCAACTATCTATACGGATTACGTAATTCCCTGCCTTATGGAAAATGATGCTTACCGTATGGGCATCGCTTGGCAGAATGTAGGCTATAACCAGCCGGCAAATCTGGACTATTTATTGACTGAAGGAGTGCAGACTGCAAAGCTGAGCTTAAAGGCAGCCGGAATCCATTCCGTAGAATTTAACTTTACGCCTGCTTCCGATAGTATCTATGGTTATGAGACAGAAGGCTATCAGATACTGCGAAGAACAGGACAGCAGGGGGCTTTTGAACTGCTTGGTACGGTGGATAAAGATACTCTTACCTATAAGGATCTGATGGCGGCTTCAGATACTGCCTATCAGTATTGCGTAGCAGCAATAATAAAAGGAAAGACCTCCTATCTGTCATTGCCCTTGGAGGTTAAGACTGCAGTGGATTTGACTTCGATAGCAGATTTTGAACTTGAGGACATAGTAGAAGATACCCCAGTGCCCGCAGGCGGAGTGGCGGCACTATTGCCGGCAGCCATAAAGGTAATTGCCTCAAATGGTAAAGAAACAGAAGCAGGGGTTACCTGGGATGTTACAGAGCTGAACCTGAAAGAGCCAGGAACCTATCATGTAATTGCAACTATAAACGGTTATACACTTACAATTACGAAAACTGTAACGGTAGTACCAAATATTATTACAGGATATGAATTTGCAGGATATACAAAGACCAGTGAGACAGAACCTTATTATACGCACTATCTTGTAAAAAATGAAACCTCCATCGATCTTCCCGCAAAGGTTACCTTCCGCTTCTTAAACGGTATGGCAGAGGAAGCAGCTGTTACCTGGGATACTACAGGAGTTGATCAGTCACGTACTGGTATTTACGAGGCAGAGGGAACAACGGCAGAGTTAAAGACTTCTGACGGAAAATTTGGTATCAGAAGTGTAAAGATGAAAATAGAAGTTAAAGAGGATTACATTGTAAGCCTTGATGAAATCCAAAGTGTTGAAGCGGCACTTAACAGTACGGAAGCCGAATTAAAGTCCCTGCTTCCTACAACGGTAAATGCAAATTTCAAATCAGGTGAAAAATCAAGTGTGCCTGTTATCTGGAATACAGAGGCTGCAGTAGAAGCACTTAAAACCATTGGTAACATAACAGTTACCGGAACTATTGCTGACTACTCAGGGACAGCTGCTATTACCGTATATGTAGACTATAAGGCGCTATGGAGATTTGATTTTGGTATCAATGCCGGTAATATTGAAAGCGGATGGACAGGGATTACCGTAAATGCAAAAGGTGCTAAAAAGACGGCAGAGCAGCTGGAAATTGAGTATTCAACAGCCAAAGGTTATGGTTTTAGTAATAGTGCTGCAATCATTGAAGGACGTACAGAGGTATTTACACAAAAGGGATTACTCCCTGCCAAAGTATATACGGATTTCGTACTTCCTGATGGGCAGACTTTCCTGGTTGACCTTCCTAATGGTACCTATAACATTGACTTTTCCTCCGGTTCCGCAAATAAAAGCAGTGTTAAGGTAACCGTAGAGAACGCTGCCTCTGTATTTACAGTAAGCAATGCAGCAAATACCTATAATATTGGAAGTGTAAGAAATGTAATTGTTACCGATGGGCAGCTATCCATGTATTTTTCTACGGGAAATACCTCCAGGCTAAACGCAATTATCATCAGGCAGGTATCAGAAGCAGGTACTACGCCAACTGAAACGCCGACAGTAACCGTAACACCGACAGCAACCCCAACAGTAACAGCTGAACCAACCCCGACAAGCACACCAACTGTAGCACCAACACTTAGCCCAACACCCACAGCTACGATAGCCCCAACCGTAGCACCTACAGTAACGGTAAACCCGACGGCTACGGTGTCACCAACTGTAACACCTGTAATTACAGTAACACCAACAACTACAGTAACACCTTCGATAACTGCAACACCTACAGCAGAACCCACACCAACAGTTACTGTGATTCCTACAGAAACACCTGGTCCGGCAACAGACCCAGGAATCAAAGGTGCAGATAATATAAAAGGCTGGGAGGATATTGCTAAATACCTGAGGCAGGCAGCAGAGGAAGGGCAGAAAGAAAATATCGTAATTCAGACAGGGAGTGATTCTGTTCTTCCCAAAGAAGTCCTGTCAGCTATTAAGGGAAAAGATATCAGTATGGAACTGCAATATAACGGTTATAGCTGGATTATCAACGGAAAGGATATAACAGGTAAGAACCTGGCAGCCGTTAATCTTAAAATCCTTCTGGATACAGATGCAATACCGGTTTCACTTATTCAGGAAACAACCGGCGAGAAACCTTATGTTCCCTTACAGCTTGCTCATAACGGTGAATTCGGCTTCCAGGCAGCACTGAAGATACAGCTAGAGGAGAGCAATTCAGGTAAATTTGCAAGCCTGTATTATTATGAACCGCTAACTAAGACTCTAAAACTTCAATCCATAAACAAAGTCGATGCAAAAGGAAATACCTCTTTTCAATTTGCCCATGCCTCTGATTATGTGATTATCTTAGACGATAAGCTTTCTTTAGAGAGTGAATTGGAGGGGCTAAAGGCTGCAGTTTCATCAACAACGCTGTATTTCGGCGGAAATACCGGAAGTACCACAACGGTTAAGCTGGAAATACCGGAGTCGGTAAAGGCAGCAATTGCTAATGGAGCGGTTACGGAGAGCATAACCTATAAGTCAAGTAATATAAAAGCAGCCGCAGTAGACTCCAAAGGTAAAATAACTGCTAAAGGTATCGGAGCTGCTACCATAACAGTTACTGCCACCATTGGCGGCATAACAAAGACCTTTACCAAAAAAGTAACGGTAAAGAAGGCGTATATAGAGGTAGTGCTGAAAACGAATTCCATGAAGAAAGGTGAAATATTTACCTTTGCTGTAAAAGGTTATGGATATGCTGCAAACAGTATAACTTATTCCACTGCAAAGAAATCCATAGTTGATATCAATAAGTCCACAGGCAGAGCCAAAGCTGTAGCAAAGGGTACGGATTATGTGGTTATAACTTACGGAAAACATACGCAAAAAATCAAAGTAACCGTTAAATAATATTTTTAGGGCCGCCAACAGGCGGCCCTATCTCATGTATGACAATTATCCTAAAAGTTAATTTATTACGTTGTGTATTAATTTATTTAAAGAATTCCTGAAACTAAACAGGTGGCTTCCGATATGGTAATATAAATCAAGCTATGCAATGGTTAAACAGGGAGGAATTTATAATGGATTATACTATAAATAATAAAGAGGCCTGGGAAGAGGCCTTTAAGAATCACAAGGAAGGCTGGGGAGATGATATTAATTCCCGTCTGGCAAATGAGAACCTTCCATTTATAGAAGGCGTGCTGGCAGAGGAACTTACCCAGTATGATTTTAAGAATAAGACAATTGCACAGTTCTGCTGCAATAACGGAAGGGAACTGATGGGGCTTATGAAGCTGGGAGCCTTTAGTGGTACAGGCTTTGACATTGCAGAAAATATGATTGCCTTTGCCAATAAGAAAGCCGGGGAACTAAACTTAAACTGTAGTTTTATCGCAACAGATATACGAGATATCCGCGAAAATTATAATAACAGCTTTGATTATATTTTCATAACCATAGGAGCTTTGGCCTGGTTTCGCGATTTAAAGATATTTTTTGAAAAAGCAGCTGCCTGTCTGAAGCCCCATGGACTATTATTTATCAATGAGATGCACCCGGTAACAGGTATGTTTGGTGTATCTGGAGAAGAGAACTTCAACGAAAGCATGCCTGAAAAAATTGTGAACTCCTATTTTAAAGAAGATCCCTGGATTGAAAGCAACGGTATGGGGTATATGTGCGGTAAAGCTTATGAATCCAAGACTTTCTACAGCTATTCACATACGTTGTCGGATATCATAAATGGGATAATACAAAATGGGATGAACATAACGAAACTGAAGGAATTTGATTATGATATCTCGGAATCCTTTCAGGAATTGAATAACAAAGGTATTCCGCTGTCTTTTCTTTTGGTAAGCAAAAAAAATTAGAGTTATACCCACTAAGAGGTATACATGGTTTTAAACTCCGTGGGAGTGCAGTCCTTCACCAGCCGGAACATACGAATAAATGCTGAAAGACTTGAAAAACCGCACCGCAGGGATACTTCTGTAATGGTTAATTCATTATCAGCCAGTAATTTTTCAGCTGCTTCGATGCGCTTTTTATTCAGGTACTTGTAATAAGAGACATTGGTAAATTGTTTGAACAGGCGGCTGAAATGATATTTGCTGAAGCCTGATAATGCAGCAGCCTTATCGAGGCTTATGTCTTCCGCACAGTGCTCACTGATATAGCTGCAGATATACAGAAAATGTTCGGTATATTCCCGCTGCTTATTAAGCCTGCTGTTAAAGCAATTCAGATTAGGGGAATAACTTCTGCCTATACGTACAAAAATCTCAAGGAGCTTCGCATAAATAGAAGCTTCACTGAGTGACATGTCATTAAAATATTCTTCGGATATTTCGTAAAGAAGCTCTTTGATTTTATCATGGGCTTCTTTTTTGTCCTCGGGAATAATCAAAAGAGCAGGCGAAATAATGGATAAAGTCGCTTCTAATTCTTTAATACCGTGAAGAAGAGTAAAATCTGCCTGAAATATAAGTCTTTTTCCAATCTCAGCTTCCATACTATGTATGGCTCCCGGAGTAATGATCAGGATATCACCCTCACGTAAAGTAAACAGAGTCTTACAGCAGGTGACCCGGTAACTGTTTTCAATGGGCATAATGATTTCCAGAGGAGCATGCCAATGACTGGGATAAGCTTCGCAGTCCTCATTGGCATAGAGCCTTATGGTCGTATTGGTCTTAAAATTAACGGTTTCTTTTATTCCATTCAAGGTTTCTATCATGACTATGACCTCGTTCCCCTTACTATATAGTTTAAATAAAGTTTTAGTTTAACTAAAAATGTCTGAAAATTCCTTTCATTGTTTTGAAAACTCCATGGTTTTCTGCTGCGAGATTGCTAACCTGGCAGCAAGTAACAATGTACTTAAAAATGTCCATGGTAACCAAAAAGTTTTGCGTCTGTACAGAACAGGAAGCAGCTTTCTTAAAAATTGCGATTTTTTTAGAGTCATAATAGAATACATACCTAGTATATACCTTTGTACTACCAGAAAGAAAGGTTATTTTGTATATTTCTTACAAAAAAAATCCTATTCGTATAAGCACTATAGATAACCGCGAGTAAATTAGCTTTTATAAAGTACTGATATTTATAGCAAGAATTAGGAGTAGATGAGCAATTATTTGGAAGAAATTGGATTATTGCTTTGCTATACTTTACTCATTGCTTAATGGTTAGGCTGAATATTAGGTTTACTTACCACAATTAATAATGAGTAGGAGGTTATGTATTTATGATTAAGAAAAAAGTTCTTGCAGTACTTCTCACAGCGGTAATGGTTTGCGGTTCCTTGGCAGGGTGCGGAGGAAATAACGCCAACGGAGGGGATAAGGCAGCAAATGCATCAAACGGGAAAGTACAGGAGATCAAATGGATGTTCTGGGATGATCTGACGGCAACAGAGGATTTGATTTCCCTGGGTTATGCTGAGGTTATCAACCGGTTCAATGAGGATTACAAGGATAAATACCATGTAACGGCTGTTACCACAAATCTGGAGGAATATGATACCAAACTGAATGCCTTGATTGCCTCCAAGGACTGCCCGGATGTGTTTATATGTAATCCGGGTCCAAATCTTACCCAATATGTGGAGGCTGGCGTTGCAGCGGATCTAACGGATATTCTTAAAACCAGTGAAAAGGACTGGTACAGTACTTTCACAGAGGGTATCTTTGAGCGTATGACCTATGACGGAAAGATTTATGCAGTACCCACCAACTTTGCAGCAGCATTGGTGTTCTATAATACAGAGATGTTTCAAAAAGCAGGGGTACAGGTACCGGAAAACTATGACCAGTGGATCGAAGCCTGCAAGAAGCTGAAAGAAGCCGGGTATACACCGATTTCCTGTTCTGCCGGAACAGCCTGGTGCCTGTCCATGATCGCCGGTTATCTTTGTGATCGTGAGGGTGGACCGGACAACTTAAAAGGTGTGAATGAAGGAACACTTGACTGGACTGACAAGACCTTTCTTGATGCAGGGAATAAACTGGTAGAGCTATCCAAGTATTTTCAGGAAACTGCAGCAGGGGATTCCAATGATCAGGCAACCGCTGCTTTTTATAATGGAGAAGCTGCCATGCTGGTTCAGGGTTCCTGGGCAATCGGACAGATTAACGGAAATAACCCGGAATTCGAGGCGAAATGCGGTGTATTCAGCTTTCCCGGCATAGAAGGCGGAGCAGATCCTAACCGTATGATTGTTAAGACAGACAACCTTGTAATGAGCGCTACCACTAAGAACCAGGAAGCCTGCCTGGCATTGATGAAATATTTTACCGATGAGACAGCGCAGAAATATACAGCAGAAATCGGTGGTAAGATTCCGGTAATCGACGTGGCATATGATAAGGACAAAGCACCTGCACAGCTTGGTTATGTTATGGATATCCTGTCTAAATCAACCTTAACGCTGGGCTTTTATAATGAATCCCTGGCATCGGTGGAAGCCGGAGATGTATTTGATAATGCAATGGTGGATTTGTTCCTGGGCAGCCTGACCTCTGAACAGGCTTTTGAACAGGTTCAAAATTTCTATACCGAGAATGTCCGTAAGAAAAAATAGAACGAAGGTAAAAAAGAGACTGTTTATTTCACAAAGGCTGCTGTAAGAAGTCCCATTACTTTCTGTCACAACGACTGGAAGGCACATTACCGATTTCTGTGTACTATAACCGTACAAATCACTGTTTGCTTTCCGTACACAGAATCGGCAATATGTCTTTCAGACCGTTCAGACAGAAAAGCCAAGGACTTCTTACGACATTCTTTTTGCACATTCTTGTAACAATCGTTTATGCAGCCCCTGTGGGTTCGTATATCGAAGTTAAGTAAAAACTGCCACGGAGGTACCCTATGGACAAAATATATCGTAACAAGACAGCAATCATTCTGTTTGTTGCACCTGCATTTATTTTATTTACTGCTGTTCTCTTAGTGCCGATTTGCCAGGCACTTTATTATTCTCTTTGTAACTGGAATGCCCTAACCGGTGCTGAATTTACCGGACTTGATAATTTTAAGAAGTTGTTTACGGAAGATGCCACCATGAGGACAGCCTTAAAGAACTCCATTTTCTTCATGCTGTTTTCTGCTGTCAGTCAGCAATTTATGGGTTTACTGCTGGCTGCGCTGCTTACCAATGTAAAGGGTGGAAGGAATCTGTTTAAGAATATTTATTATCTGCCTGCGGTATTATCTTCTGCAGCACTGGGACTTCTCTGGTCCTTTCTCTTTAATCCGAAAATGGGTGTCAATCAATTGCTCAGCCTGATAGGTATAAAAGGGCCTCTTTGGCTGATGGATACAAAAGGTTTTATTGTTCTTCCCATGTGGGTAATTGCCTTTGTAGCCCTGTGGCAGTATGTAGGGACTACCATGATGTTATATATGGCGCAGATTGCGGGGATTTCCGGTTCCCTTTATGAGGCGTCTTATATAGACGGAGCTGGCAGGTTTAAGAGTTTTTGCCATGTTACCTTACCTTTAATTAAGCCTATGATTGCCACCTCTCTGTCCCTGAACTGCATTGGCTCACTGAAATTCTTTGATTTGGTATATAACATGACCCAGGGAGGACCGAACCATCGGACAGACGTACTTGCTACCCATCTGTATAACCAGGGGTTTCAATACTTTAAATACGGTTATGCCAGTGCTATAGGGGTAGTGTTATTGGTCTTATGTATTATTGTAACCTTTATTATCAGTAAGTGCCTGAAGACAGATGATTATGAAATGTAGGAGGTTAGCAGGTGAGAAAGTTTAAAGTAAGTTTTCTGTTCGTATATATATTTCTTGGACTATTGGCTGTAATCTACATAACACCGTTGTTATGGGTCATATTGGTTTCTTTTAAGACAAATGCGGAAATATTCAGCAGTCCCTTTCGCATCCCAAAGACACTGCAATGGGATAATTACAGGGTAGCCTGGACAGCCGGAAAATTAGGTCTTGCAACCTTAAATTCTGTAATAGTCTGTGCCATTACACTGGTAACAAGCATGCTTATTGGAGCTATGGCTGCCTTTGCCATCGGGCGTATGAGATGGAAGTTCGCCAATTCTGCTATGGGATATTTTCTTATTGGCATGATGATACCGGTGCATTGTGTGTTAATACCGCTGCTTGTTGCCTTCTCTAACTGGCGGCTGACTAACAGCCTGCTTTCTTTGATACTTCCCTATGTAACTTTCTCTTTACCGATGACTATATATATTCTGGTAAATTTTTTTCGCGGTATGCCGGGAGATATGTTTGAAGCGGCTTGTATTGACGGCTGTTCTATATATGACAGTTTTTTTAAGATTGCGCTGCCTTTGTCTAAGACGGGTCTATTCGTTACCGGTCTTATGACCTTTGTAAGTAACTGGAACGAACTGCTCTTAGCAATGGTGTTCATATCCGATGCGGCCAAGAAAACACTTTCTGTGACATTAACGTATTTTGTAGGACCATATTCAACAAACTATACTCAGATGTTTGCTGCTATTGTAATAGCTGTGGTCCCCTCCATTCTGGTATATTGCTGTTTTAGCAATCAGATTGTGGAAGGACTGACGGCAGGAGCTGTAAAAGGTTAAAAAGCCATTGAAATAACGGCTGGAATTATCTATACTTTATATGGGTTACTTGAGGGTGGCGGTAAACTGCTTGTAACGGGTCGGAACTTTTACTTCGCTACGTCCCTAAAATTGCGTGCTTGCCTCTCACAATGTGGAACCTCCTGTCAGTCACAGGCAGTTTTCAGATTCACCCTAGGATAAACATGAGCTAGAAGGAGCAATACGGAGATGAAATTATCACGTGAATTTTATAGACAGGACGGTATAAAGCTTGGAAAAGCTCTTCTCGGAAAGGTACTGGTCCATGAATCGGAGGAGGGTATAACCAAAGGAATCATTGTTGAAACAGAAAGTTATATGGGTGTAATCGATGCAGCAGCCCATTCATATAAAGGAAAAAGAGACGGCAGATGCAATATTCAGTACAACGAAGGGGGATATGCTTACATTTTCCTGATCTACGGAATGTATAATTGCATGAATATTGTAGCCAATAAAGAAAATATTCCGGAGGTGGTACTTCTTCGGGCACTTGAACCGCTGGAAGGCATTGATATCATGGAAAAAAGAAGAAAGAATACCAAACTCAAAATGCTCCTTAACGGACCCGGTAAACTGTGTCAGGGTATGGGGATTACCAAGGAACATTATGGTCTGGATCTGTGTAACAGTAAATTATACCTTGAAGAACCGACAAATTCAGAGAAAATCGAAATAGAAACCTCCAAGCGGATCAATATCGATTATGCAGGAGAAGCAAAAGATTATCTCTGGCGGTTTACCATTAAGAATAATCCTTATGTGTCTGTTAAAGTAAAGTGAACAATTCGGAAGGAACCTTAAAATGGCATAAAATTCCTGTAAGAGATAAGTGTGTTGTTAATAATTTTTTCTCAAAAACTATGGACTAATTTGACTTTTTATGAGAGAATAAGTGCGGTGTTAAAATAATAACATACTGTCTGCTTACAAAAGCATAGATGGCAGGGGATTTAAGCCTGCCTGCAAGGCGGTATTACCGCATTTATGAGGCATTAATAACCCCGTATCCGCGACTAGATAGTAGATACTGCAAAATTGATGTACATTGAAAGGAGTCTAGACATGATTTATTCACATGAAGTAGAAATGATGTGTCCGGTTGCGCAAGGCGTTAACCACGGTGCAGCACCAATCCCTGAAGAAGCAAAATGGGTACAGGCCAGAGAAGTGAAGGATATATCCGGTTTAACACACGGTGTTGGCTGGTGTGCACCTCAGCAGGGAGCCTGTAAATTGACCCTGAACGTAAAAGACGGTATTATCCAGGAAGCACTGGTAGAGACCATTGGATGTTCAGGTATGACACATTCAGCAGCTATGGCAGCTGAAATACTTCCCGGAAGAACTGTTTTAGAAGCACTTAACACAGACCTTGTTTGTGATGCTATCAATACAGCTATGAGAGAGCTTTTCTTACAGATCGCTTATGGTAGAACTCAGAGCGCCTTCTCTGAAGGAGGACTTCCAATCGGAGCCGGACTTGAAGACTTAGGAAAAGGTTTAAGAAGCCAGGTTGGTACTATGTATGGTACTTTAAAGAAAGGTCCCCGTTACCTTGAAATGGCAGAAGGCTATGTAACCGGAATCGCTCTGGATGAGGAAGATCAGATAATCGGTTATCAGTACGTGAATCTGGGCAAAATGACAGATTTCATTAAAAAAGGTGATGACCCTACAACCGCTTATGAGAAGTCCAAAGGACAGTACGGACGTGTTGCGGATGCTGTGAAGATCATCGACCCCAGAAAAGAATAACCGAAGGAGGATACATAAAATGGCTTTATTTGAATCATATGAAAGAAGAATAGATAAAATCAATGCTGTATTAAACAGCTATGGAATAGCTTCCATCGAAGAAGCAGAACAGATTACAAAAGCAGCCGGTCTTGATGTATACAACCAGGTAAAAGGTATTCAGAATATCTGTTTCGAAAATGCCTGTTGGTCTTATATTGTAGGTGCTGCAATCGCTATCAAAAAAGACTGCAGAAAAGCAGCAGATGCTGCCGCTGCAATCGGTGAAGGACTTCAGGCTTTCTGTATCCCCGGTTCTGTTGCTGACCAGAGAAAAGTTGGTTTAGGACACGGTAACTTAGGTAAGATGTTATTAGAAGAAGGCACAGAATGCTTCGCATTCCTTGCTGGTCATGAGTCTTTCGCAGCAGCTGAAGGTGCTATCGGTATCGCACTCTCCGCGAACAAGGTAAGAAAACAGCCTTTAAGAGTTATCTTAAATGGTCTTGGTAAAGATGCAGCTCAGATCATCTCCAGAATCAACGGCTTTACCTTCGTAGAGACACAGATGGATTACTATACAGGAGAGGTGAAGGAAGTATACCGTAAATCCTACTCCAATGGAGACAGAGCAAAAGTTAACTGCTATGGTGCAAACGACGTAACGGAAGGTGTTGCAATCATGCATAAGGAAGGGGTAGACGTTTCCATCACTGGTAACTCCACTAATCCTACAAGATTCCAGCATCCAGTAGCAGGTACTTACAAAAAAGAATGTCTTGAGCAGGGTAAGAAATACTTCTCCGTAGCTTCCGGCGGCGGTACAGGCAGAACACTTCATCCTGATAACATGGCAGCAGGTCCTGCTTCCTATGGTATGACAGATACTATGGGTAGAATGCATTCTGATGCTCAGTTCGCAGGTTCTTCTTCCGTTCCCGCTCACGTTGAGATGATGGGTCTTATCGGAATGGGTAACAACCCTATGGTTGGAGCCACTGTAGCGGTTGCTGTTGCCATTCAGCAGGCTGCTGATGCAGGTAAATTCTAAGGATTTTCTTGTTGAATAGATTTTAATATAATCAAGTTTGGTTAAAAAACTTGCCCACTGCCCACGGTTTGTCCACTATGGATAAACTAGTGGGCAGTTTTTTTATAGTCTGGGATGGATTTAGGATTTGAGATTGTATTCTGTAATTTATTCTTAAGATAACCTTATATAATTTTATCGTTACTTCATTTAAGAATGTAAAAAAGAAAAATTATTTTAGATTATATAATTTGAAATAATATCCATATAGTGGTATATTTAGACTACATGTATTTGCAATGGGAAGTTGGGTTTATGGAGTGTCATAGTTATATTGAGTAAATTGAAGACAGATAATAATAATTATGTTGCATAGGTAAATAATAAGTATTTCTATTGACATTGGATGACTGGATGATCAGTGAAGGAAGCTATTGTATTTTCTGAGATAATGTTATTTATCTTACTTACTTTCCATTACATTTATGAATGTAAACGGTGTAAAGCAATAGACTAATTTGAATTACAAATTATTGATATAAGGCAAAATAAATTACAAGACAAGAGGTGAACACATGAGGAAAACGCTTCAGGATGTGGCAAGCTATTTGAAGAAAATTATGGTGCCCGAAACGTACGAAGCTTATGAGATAAAGCCTGCATATACAAATGTTTCAGCTGAAGAGAGTATACGTGAGGGGGTTCTGGCTTTCAGAGCCTTTTTGATTCGGCTTTACGATGTTATATACGCCAAAGGTGATATTTATGATAACAGCAAAAAAATTGCCCATGACTACGAAAACCGCACCACACTTTCGGTGTATTATCCGTTCCTGCACAATGTAAGCACTATATTAATGAAAATAGGTTATTATGGCATACCAGCTGAAAACTCGCAATCTCTCGCCAGCGGAAATATTATATTAGGTAAAAAGCTGACTGTTACCAAAACCCTTGAATGTCTGCGGTTTCTGTCGGATTGCGGTATTTGCATTGACGGTATAGATATAAATGAAAAAAAGCAGAACTTGTCAGACATCAAAACTATAAAGATTACATATCCAGATAACCCCACTATGCTGACAGGTCTGAAAGTCATGGCAATCGCCGAAATAGATTATGGTACCCTCGTTAACCAGGATGTTTTTTTGCGTTGTGATTACAGAGTATTGAAAAAGGATGATAGTGATGTTCTTTCCATCGTGCAGGATACAATCAAGCCTTTATCAGAAGATGTGCAGGATTTCATTCTGCAACTGCATCAGCGCTATCTGAATAAAGGACTTACCTGTAATGTGGAAGTAAAAGGATTTCATATCTATATGAAGTATTGTTATAAGCGGAAAGATTTATGGGGAATTAACGCTTCCCTTAACAACGGTTATCATATTAATGTGAAACCGACAAAGACGCAAGAATACCCTGACACCATTAAAACGTTTCCTCCAAATTTGCAGGACCTGATAGCAAAGGGATATGGCTGCGGCAGAAAAAGAGAAATCGGTCATTGTGATGGCGGTTGCCGCGGACTTCCCATATCGCTGGATGATTCTGTTTTAGCTCTACGAGATGACATTGAAACATGGTTTGACCAAGAATTGTCAAGCTTGCAAAAGAAATGAAGTTTTTATATATGAAATGGATAGTTTGTAAGAGGAATGAGTTATGCTTGATAAAGCACCCACTAATAAAGAAAGCATAACCTTAATTGGAAATCAATTGCTTGAAGTCTGACTTTAATTGACTTGTTTTTATCGTCAGACAACAACGCATCAAGTAATTGGCTGTTCGTGAAAGATTAGCAAGTAAAATCAAGCAGTCATCGCTCTGTTTCTTTATAATAAAAGCAGAGCAGTTGAAACGAGGTGAAAGGCCAAATGTACGAATGGCACATGCAGATTCAAATAATTGTTGATGAAATTGACGAGTGTATAAGACATCATTATAATGAAGCGCTGACACTGCGGTTCCTTTCCCGCAAGCTGGGTTACTCTGAATTTCATACTACCAGAAAATTCAAGGAAATATCGGGTATGCAGTTTCGGGATTATCTGCGGCATAGAAAATTGGCCTTTGCGCTTAAAGAAGTAAGAGACAGTGAAAAAAGCCTTTTGGAGCTTGCTTTTGATTATGGCTTTTCATCCCACGAGGCTTTTACAAGAGCGTTCAAGGGAACCTATGGCGTAACGCCAAGTGAATACCGGAAAAAGCCAGAGCCTGTCATTCTTCGTACAAAAATTAGCCCTTTCGACCGCTACTTTTATGGATTTGGAGAGATTGGTATGATGAAATCGAAAGATGATGTTAAAATTTACTTTGTAACCATTCCAGCACATAAGTTCCTTCATATTAAAAACTATGAAAGCAATGGATATTGGGATTTTTGGCAAAAACAAAGTCTGATTCCGGGACAGGATTGCGAAACAATCTGCGGCTTGCTGGATAGTATCAAGGGGAAATTGGACGACAATGGCGGGAGCGAAGTTAACAGCGGCAGCGGCCAAATTATGGCGTACATCAATGACCCGGAGGGCAGGCTTTGCGATTGGGGTATACCGCGCACAGAGTGTTATGGTGTACGTCTTCCCGCTGATTATCAAGGTGAAGTACCACCGCAAATGCTTATGATCGATGTTCCCGAAGACGAGTATATTGTCTTTGAACATGGTCCGTTCGATTACGAACAGGAAAATCGCAGTGTGGAGGAAAAGATAGAAACGGCTATGTCAAATTTTGATTTTGCAGGCACCGGTTATTGTTTTGATACTACCCCCGGCAGAATTATTTACATGTATCACGATCCGGAACGATTTTTCAAGTATATTAGACCAGTACGGAAGTAAATGAAGTTAATTTGCTTCTACTTTGAAACCAGAATTGATAAGATATCCATAGAAATTATTGGGATGAGACAAGAATCAATAATAGAATGTGAATATAAACTAACTTAAATAATGCAATTTAAGAGAAAGGAGAGACGACATTGACAAATTATAGCTACAGTATAAGGTTTAGTAGCAAGCTCCATGCAATTCTTTAGATGGACTCATCAATACGCATGGAGCGTTATGTTACAGTAAAGAATTGCATTATAAATTATAATTTCAGTAAAGCATTGAATTATAAAATATAAAGGAGCAATTCAAATATGAAAATAGATGTGATTTTATGCAAGGAAGAAACAGGCTTTATAATAAAAAATATGTACCCGCTATATCTGCATGATCTGGCTGAAATCCATGGAATACTGCCAAATCGATACGGTATCTTTGAAGAGGATGAAACACGTACTCTGACCGAGCAATATGACAATCAGAATATCTGGTTTGAAAATCCGAAAGAGCTTTTTCCCTATTGCATAACAGTTGATGGCTTACCGGCAGGCTTCTGCCTCATAGCCAGCGGTAAATATGTAGTAAAAGAAGTGGATTATTACGTCCACGAGACCTTTCTATTACGCCCCTACCGGGGTAAAGGAATCTCTCAAAAAGCAGTTATTCGTGTACTCGATAAACACAGAGGCAGATGGATGCTTGATACCAGTTCAGAAGATATCAATAGCCGTGCTCAGTTGTTTTGGAGCAGAATTATGTTAGCCTATACAGGCGGGATATATCAGGTAGAGAAAAGTATAATTCATGATATGCCCAGACTGGTTTTCAAATTTCATAATTAGTAAATGTATTCGTGTAGTATAGACTGGATATAAAGTACAAAGAAGAAACGATTATGATCAATGTTGAAAGGCTACTGTAGTAATAGGCAGAAAGTGCCGTAACCAATATAAAAATGTTTCCCTAACCAATATAGAAAAGGTTTCCGTAATTCAATTGACATTACAGATTATGGATACTATAATAAAACTAAATAAATAATTCGGGAGCTTGTGTGCAGGCTGAGAGGAAACAATAGTTTCGACCGTACCTGATTTGGATAATGCCAACGTAGGGAAGTATAACATTGATGAATCGTATTTATGGGATATACCTGCGGGTATATCCCTTTTTGGGTATTATTTATTTAAAAAATAGAAAGGATAAATGAAAATGTCAGTAAAAAAGTTATCATTAGCAGGGGTTTTAACCGCTTTGGGAGTAGTATGTTCAACCTTCTATATTCCTGTTGGTGCCTCAAAGGTTTTTCCGGTGCAGCATTTCCTTAATGTGATTGCCGGAGTAGTGTTAGGGCCGGTATACGCAGTTTCCATGGCTTTTGTTACTTCAGTGGTTCGAAACATCATGGGAACGGGAAGCATTCTGGCTTTCCCCGGGAGCATGTGCGGGGCTTTACTGTGTGGAATACTCTATAGGNNTTTGGGAGAGGTTGTGGGTACAGGCATTCTTGGAGCTCTTTTAGCCTATCCTGTTGCAGCGATGTTTTTATCCGGTAAAGGTGCTTTTTACGCTTTCGTAATACCCTTTAGTATCAGTTCTTTCGCCGGTGCCATAATGTCCGTAGTACTCCTGTTATCCTTAAGCAGAAGCGGTATATTACAGAAACTTATTCACAACGAACAACTGTAAAAGATGAAATAACAAAAGAAAGGTAATAAAAAATGAATTATCATACACAGATGGAAGCAGCCAAAAAGAAGATACTTACAAAAGAGATGGAAATTGTGGCCAAAAAGGAAGGTATGGATACCGAACTGCTCATGGAACGGGTTTCTGCAGGACGTATTGTCATTCCGGCTAACAGGCTGCATACTTCATTGAGCCCGGAAGGAATCGGGGAAGGCTTAAAGACAAAAATAAATGTCAACCTGNNCTGGAGTTTGGTGCCGAGGCTATTATGGATTTAAGCAATTACGGTAAGACAAATACCTTTCGCAGACAGCTGATAGACTACTCAAAGGCTATGATTGGTACAGTGCCCATGTATGATGCAATAGGCTATCTGGAGAAGGAGCTTATGGATATTTCGGCAAAGGATTTTCTGAAGGTGGTGGAAGCACATGCCAAACAGGGAGTGGATTTTATGACTATCCATGCGGGAATCAATAAGAAAGCCGTTGAAATGTTTAAAGCCTCCCACCGTTTGACCAATATTGTATCCAGGGGAGGTTCACTGTTGTTTGCGTGGATGGAGATGACAGGAAATGAAAATCCCTTTTATGAATATTACGATGAAGTCCTGGAGCTGTTAAGAGAATATGATGTTACCATCAGTCTGGGGGATGCGCTCCGTCCGGGAAGTATTCATGACAGTACAGATGCCGGACAGCTGGGAGAATTAATTGAATTGAGTCAGCTGACCTTAAGAGCCTGGGAGAAGGATGTACAGGTACTGGTGGAGGGNNATGACTCTTCAAAAACGTCTGTGCCATGGTGCGCCATTTTATGTTCTGGGGCCTTTGGTAACGGATATTGCACCTGGCTATGACCATATTACATCGGCTATCGGAGGAGCCATAGCGGCTGCAAACGGTGCGGATTTTCTCTGTTATGTTACCCCTGCGGAGCACTTAAGGCTTCCGGACCTGTCCGATGTAAAGGAAGGAATCATGGCAGCCAAAATTGCTGCTCATGCGGCGGATATTGCCAAAGGCATTCCGGGAGCAAGAGAGCAGGATAACAGGATGAGCGATGCCAGAAGAAGAATTGACTGGGAGGAAATGTTTGCCTGTGCCCTTGATTCAAAGAAAGCCAGGGAATATTTTGAAAGTGCGCCGCCGTCAGATAAGCACAGTTGTTCCATGTGCGGTAAAATGTGTGCAATGAGAACCACCAATAAAATATTAAACGGAGAAAAGGTAGAGATTCTGTAGAACTGCTTTTTAAAGGTAGGAGATAATGGTACATACTATTTTTGAGGAAAATTTCAGGAGATTACGGGAGCGGGCACCTCATGTACACTGTATCACCAACTATGTTACGGCTAATGACTGTGCCAATATATTACTGGCCTGCGGGGCATATCCGGTAATGGCGGATTTTTGGGAGGAAGCAGAGGAAATTACAGCAGGCTGCGATGCTCTGGTAATCAATCTGGGAACTTTAAATGACAACCGGCTTTCGGCTATGATCAGAGCCGGTAAACGGGCAAATGCATTGCGGCTGCCTGTACTTTTGGATCCGGTGGGAGTGGGAGCTTCTGCCTACCGCTTAAAGGCAGCTTTTCGGTTATTGGAAGAAATAGACTTTAGTGTGATCAGAGGAAATTTATCAGAAATAAAGACTTTGTATAAAGGAACCGGCAGCTCAAAAGGAGTGGATGCAGCCCAAGAAGACGGTGGTACGGGAACTAATCAGGAGGAAGCCTGTTTCACAGCAAAAGAACTTGCCGGAAAGACCGGTGCAGTCATTGTTCTGACGGGAGAAACGGATATTATTGCAGAGAAAGAAAGGGTCTTTTATCTTCGCAACGGACATGCCTCCATGTGTAAAATAGCAGGAACCGGCTGTATGCTTACCGCAGTTATCGGAGCTTTTTGCGCTGTTTTTCCGGAGGAACCCTTAAGGGCTGCAATAGCAGGAGCTGCTGCCATGGGAATAAGCGGAGAAATTGCCTACGAGAAAATTATGGAGAGGAAAGAGGGGACTGCTTCCTTGAAGATTCATTTAATGGATTCCATAAGCAATATGGAGGATGAGCGATTGAAAGAGCGCGCTCTGCTGACAAAGAACTGAAAGGATATTAAAATATGGATAAGCTAAGGGATAAAATGCTTTTATACCTGGTTACGGACAGAACCTGGCTGGGGGACAAGCAATTGGCAGAGCAGGTAGATGCTGCCGTCAGAGCGGGAGTAACCATGGTACAGCTGAGAGAGAAAGAACTTTCCTTTGATGCATTTACCGAAGAAGCTCTGGCGGTAAAAGAAGTCACAGACAGGTACCGGATTCCCCTTATCATAAATGACAGAATTGATGTAGCGGCGACAGTGGATGCGGCTGGTGTACATCTGGGACAGAAGGATGGGGATATTGCAGAAGCAAGAAAAATCCTTGGAAAGAATAAGATAGTCGGTATGTCAGTTCATAATGTCCGGGAGGCAGCAGAAGCGGAGCAAAAAGGGGCGGATTATCTAGGGGCAGGTGCAGTCTTTGGTTCTTCTACGAAAACCGATGCAAGTCTGCTGTCCTTTGAAACCTTAAAAGACATATGTCAAGAGGTATCCATACCGGTAACAGCCATCGGAGGAATCAATAGTATTAATATATGCAAATTATCAGGTACTGGTATAAGCAGTGTGGCTGTTGTATCAGCAATTCTTGGCAGCAGGGATATTAAACAGGCTACAGCAGAAATGAAAAGTCTTGCAAAGCAGATAATAGCATCTTCATAGATTCCTTAAGGAGAAAAAGAAAGGAAACAGACAACTATGCATAAAGTACTTACGATTGCAGGCTCCGACTGCAGCGGAGGAGCGGGAATTCAGGCGGACTTAAAGACCATTACTGCACATGGACAATATGGCATGAGTGTAATTACAGCCCTAACGGCACAAAATACCCTTGGTGTTTCCGGAGTATATGAAGTCAGCCCCAAGTTTGTAGAGGAACAGTTAAGCCGCATCTGTGAAGATATCTATCCGGATCCGGTAAAGCTTGGAATGCTGTATAACACAGAAATCATGAAGTGTCTGTGCAGGAAGATGAAAGAATACCGGCTGAGAAATATCGTATTAGACCCAGTAATGGTCTCTACAAGCGGAAAAAGTCTTTTAAAGGAAGAGGCAGTATCAACCTTAATCGAAGAACTCCTTCCTTTGGCCCATGTCTTTACCCCGAATTTATACGAAGCCTCTGCCGTCAGTGGTATCTGCATCCGGAACAAAAGTGATATGCTGGCTGCGGCACAAAAGCTTGGTAGCAGGTATGGCGGATACATATTGATAAAAGGAGGACATCTGCAGGAATGCTGTGATGACCTGCTGTATAAGGAGGGAGAAGTATACTGGTTCCGGCAGGAGAAAATCAACAATCCGAATACCCACGGAACGGGCTGCACCTTATCCTCAGCCATTGCCTGTAATCTGGCAAAAGGAAAGGCAATCAGAGATAGTATTACTGCCGCAAAGGAGTATGTAACCGGTGCAATCAGGGCAAATCTTAAGCTGGGGCAGGGAAACGGACCGTTAAACCATGTCTGGAATCTGCCGGTATATTAAAGGGAGATTTTATAACAGATAGAAAAAGAAAATAATTAATTTATCAGATAGAATAGATTATCAAATGATATGAATTAAGTGAAACTTTAATTTGGGTAATATTGATTAATAAAAATGATTATCTGTAAAAATACTCATGGTTGAAACAGGTTGCCTGAGAAGCCTCCAAAAGCTGTATTATAAGCTGGGAGATTTCCGGCAGCCTTTTTTGTTATGAGGATAAAGTGTATTGAAAAATAGCACAGCTAAGAATCCTGGTAGTATGTTAAACCTGTGTAAAATATAACAAAACAGGAAAGAAACAGCAGGTGGAATACATATATTTACATATATCCGAGAAGATGTCGAAATTGTTAAGTTTTTTGTAAGTTTGTTTACTAAATTGTAAAATTAATTAAAGCTTACTTAATGGTATTATTTTTTAAATGGTTTATAATACATTCTCGTAGCCTATTTTTATATAGGAATATCTGATATGGCATGGACCATATAATGACAACAAGAGGGAGGACAAAGCAGTGGTTTTTAGCAGTCTGGAATTTATTTTTAGATTTTTACCGTTGTTTTTAATAATTTATTATGTTATGCCTGCCAGGTTTCGGAATGCTGTTCTCTTTCTCGGGAGCCTGTGTTTTTACGCTTGGGGAGATTTAAAATATCTCGTTCTTATTCTTATCTCAATCCTGGTCAATTATTTAGCGGTCAGAGAAATGAAGCGTAATAAAGTATATTCCAGGATATGGCTCATAGCAGCACTGCTTTTTAACTTTGGAATTTTGTTCTTCTTCAAATACATAAATTTTGCCATTGAAAACATTAATGTACCTCTTAGAGCCTTAACACATGGTACGGATATTGCCACCCTGCAATTGGGACTTCCTTTAGGAATCAGTTTTTATACCTTCCAGGCAGTATCTTATGTAATTGACATTTACCGGGGAGATTGTAAGGAAAACCCAAACCTGTTCCGCTTTGCCACTTACCTGGTGATGTTCCCTAAATTGGTTTCCGGACCTATCGCGGCTTATGGTGACATGGGAGAACAGCTGGAGGAGAGAAGGTATGGCCTGTTCAAATTTGAAAAGGGTTTAAAGCTTTTTGTGGTTGGACTTGGTATGAAAGTGCTCATTGCAAACCGTATCGGCATACTTTGGAATGATATACAGACCATCGGATTTGAAAGCATATCTACCCCTCTTGCCTGGCTTGGCTCCTTCGGATACAGCTTACAGCTTTATTTTGATTTTCAGGGTTACTCCCTGATGGCGATTGGAATAGGACGAATGCTGGGCTTTCATTTACCGGAGAACTTCAATCATCCCTATATGTCCAAATCAATGACAGAGTTCTGGCGCAGATGGCATATGACTCTGGGAGCATGGTTTAGAAATTACGTGTACATTCCACTGGGGGGAAATCGAAGAGGAACCGGACGTCTTGCCTTTAATATGCTGGTAGTATGGCTGTTGACCGGTTTATGGCATGGAGCCAGCTGGAATTTCGTATTGTGGGGCCTGGTGCTTTTTCTATTAATACTCCTTGAAAAGTTGTTTTTTAAGAGAATACTGGACAATTCAAGGGTTATAGCAAGAATCTATATGCTTCTCGCTATTCCTCTTACCTGGACATTATTTGCTATCAGCAATTTAAGGGATGCGGGTATTTATTTTGGCAGAATGTTTGGAATAATCCCTGGCATAAATGTGAACGCCGGAGATTTTATGAAGTATCTTGGACAATACAAATGGTTGTTTATAGTTGGATTATTTTTCTGCTTCCCCTATGGCAAGAGATTGTTTGAGAAATTTCAGAACAGTATCCTCTGCACAGCCTTTTTGTTCCTGGTCTTCTGGTACTCCGTATATCTCTTAGCCAATGGTATAAATAATCCCTTCCTGTATTTCAAGTTTTAAACAGTAAGCTTCTTGACTTTGATTATATACCGCCCCGCGGCGGAAGAATGTGAGTGAAATTATGAAACATTTTAGGAATTTAAAAAGATATCATTTCCTGTTTGCTGTAGCAGCCAGTACACTGCTTCTGAGTCTCCTTGGATATGCCGGCAAGAACAGCGTATATGCTGATTACTCTGTTGATATAGTAAAGGTACCCCAGCTTGCAGTTGTTTTTGAAGGATTAAAAGATGGAAAATATCCATGGAATATCGCAGGCGGTAAACAAAATGAAGATTCAAAGGATGGTATGCAGCTAACAGCTGATTCTGCAAAAACAGGTGACGAAACAGAGAACCCTATGGGAAATGTAGCGGAGACAGGTAATCCAGCTGACAATAGCAAGGGTGACAGGCCTGGAACCGGCAAAACACCCGGAGAAGGAAATAACAAGCCCTCTGCCGGCAAGAATTCTCAAGGGAATGAGCCGGATAAAAATTCCTCAGAGGTAGCTTCCGGTACAGCCATAGATTCCGGAAAAAAGGGAATGAAGGAACCTATGGATACTAATAAGGATTCCGGAAAAAGTATCAATAATGGTACAGATACACAGACTACCGGAAAAGATGGCAGCACTGGTAACAACGGTACCGGAAAAGACAGCACAGAAAAAGGCAGCAAAACTGACAAACCGGTAAAAGGCAGCGATACGGATAAAAATACCGATGACGATAAGAATACAGGCAAAGACGGCAATACCGGAAAAGGTAACAATTCAGGTTCTGGCACAAAGGCAGACTTTCAGTATGAGGTCGTGGAAAAGAGCTACTTCAAGGACGCACTTTTCATCGGTGACTCCAGAACAGTAGGACTATCAGAATATTCCGGCTGGACGGAGCCTACTTATTTTGCAGATGTAGGTCTTACGATTTATGATATCTTTGAAAAAGAAATTGCCGAAGTGAACGGAAAGAAGCTTACTGTTGACAAGGCTTTGGCCAAACAGAAATATGGCAAGATCTATATAATGCTTGGAATTAATGAATTAGGAACAGGAACCACCAAGACCTTTGTTGCGGAGTATAAAAAGGTGCTTGAAGAGATACAGAAGCTGCAGCCCGATGCCATTATCTATATTGAAGGTATTATGAATGTAACCAAGAAAAAATCCGACGCCGACCCTATCTTTAACAATAAGAACATCAAAGACAGAAATAACGGGATTGCAACCCTGGCTGATAATAAGACCACTTTCTACATTGATGTGAACGAGGCTATAACAGATAGGACCGGTGGTATACCTACTCAATATACCTTTGACAATATTCATCTGAAAGCAGCCTATTATAAGATATGGACGGAATTTTTATTAAATCATGGAGTCGTTAGATAACTAAAATAAATGTAGGATAGTACCCCTTTTTATAAAATTAAGGCTGTTACAGCTGATTAACTGTAATGAGATAGTCTAAAGACAAGATTATCTTATTATAGTTAAAAGCCGTAACAGCTTTCTTTCATTGAACAATACATTCATAGTATAACAAATCCAAGGGGATGGGAGGTAAAGAAACACCCAAGAAAGTTAAGGTTCAATGGAATCCGGTAAAGGAGTTTCCTCAGAAGAATAGTCTTCCTCCGGTTTTTCTGTTTTACGGCCAACCTTCTGTACAAATTCAATAAGCAAGGATGAGATAACTACCGTTACAAGGGAGTAAACAATCCTTTGCAGCGGAATATAAAGCAGGGATAAGCTTAATACTACAATATCAGTAGCCAGGTACGCTTTTGATAATCTGCAACGGGTAAATTTTGAAATGATAAGCGCCAGGGCATCATCACCTCCGCTGGATCCACCCTGCCTTATAATCAGGCCGACACCTGTGCCCACAAAGATACCTCCTGCTATGGCTGCAGCAAGGGGATAGGAAGACAGATTGGGAAGTACAGGCGGGAACTGTTCCCACAGCCTGAAGAAACCTGCCAGGCTTATTGTTGAGATAAAGGATACCTTAATAAAGTTTTTGCCGAGATAACGAAAAGCCAGAGCATAGCAAAGGATATCAAGTATAGGGGTCAGCAATGACGGAGAGAGACCAAGCTGGTTATTTAACAGCAGGATCAGTCCGATTACGCCGCCCTCTGTAATATTTGCTTGCTGGTGTATATTATAAACGCCGAAGGAACCTATTGCCGTACCCAGCAATATGGCTCCAAACCCTTTTAATGTCAACAGTCCTTTATTATTATCCATAAATTTCGTAATAAATTTTTTTCCTAACATAACAGCCAACCTTTCAAATTTACCTGGAAATTATTGTTCAGGTGTTTTTCTGGGGTTTTTATCCATAAGTTGAATTAGTCCCTACCATTCCATTTTAAACTCTGGTATAATACTAATGTCAAGAGCTTTATTTTACTGACAAAGTGTCTAAAAATCAATGTCAGGGTGGGGTAACCATGAAAGATTACTATAAAATAAACGAGATTTCCAAACTATATGGAATCGGAGTGGATTCTCTAAGATATTATGAAAGAATTGGAATTTTAAAGCCGAAAAGAGATGTAAACGGATATCGTCTTTATAGTCTTAAAGATATCTACAAGTTAAATATTATATCGGATCTTCGTCAGTTGGATTTCTCCATGAAGCAGATAAAGGAATATTTGGATCATCAAAGTATAGATAATACCATTGCCTTACTCTATGAAGAACAGGGGTATATCAAAGAGCAGCTAAAAAAACTCAGAGAAAGAAAACAGATAATGAAAGACCGTATTGAGGCTTTAAAGTCTGCTGCCAGTATTACAGCAGGAGAATATGTAGTAAAGGAACTGCCGCCCCGTCCCTGTGTAAGACTGAATGAATATATCACCAGAGATGAAGAAATGGATTTTGCAGTAAAGAAGCTTCACAAGAAGCATGAAAATAAAATAAGAGATTTTGGAAATCAGTCCATTGGTGCGGTGATGTCTCTTGAGGATCTGGAAAAAGGACTGGTAAATGTATACCGCAGCATTTTCTTTATTCTGGAGCGTACAGAGGAGAACTATGATTTTATACTTCCGGAGGGAAGATATCTGTCCTGCTGTTACAGGGGGGATTACCTTCAGAGTACGGAACGTATAAGTAAGATGATAGCGTATAGTAAGTCTCAGGGTTTTACCATATCCGGTAATCCCTTTGAAATATATGTTGTAGATAACCGGGAAACCATGAAGGAAGAAGAATTTCTCACAGAAATTCAGATACAAATAGTAGAGCCAGTTTGAATATCATTACCAAGAAGTGACGGAAAACTGTATACCGTTGTGATTAAATACTGCATAACGTTGTGACTGAATACTGCATATCCAGGGTTGAACCTTTCACTCGTGGGCTTCAATTTGTAAGAGATACCAAAGGGTGCAATTTTAGCTGCGCAGTGGAACTATGTCCTTTAATTGCATGTTATAATACAGATTGAGAGTTCCGAAGGGGGTTATGTACTTTCAGACACAATTAGGGAAATATAAAACTATAAAAATAAAATTGTAATTGTTATTTGCGCTATAGAGCGAGATAAGAGGAGATTATGAGTAGAAGAAAACAGCTAAAAATGAGAAAAGTAGGCTTAGAGCATCTGGAACAATATAATCAGCTCCTTCGCTATGTCTTTCAGGTTACTGACAGAGAACTCCATCAGATAGGCTGGGAAGAGAAAGAGATTATAAGAGCCAAATCTCCCATCCTTGAGCAGGCGGATGTATTGGGATGGTTTGATGATGATAAATTAATATCACAGGTAGCAGTGTACCCTTTTCAAGTCAGAATCTTTAATAAGACCTACGATATGGGTGGTCTTACAGGGGTAGGCACTTATCCGGAATATTCCGGTCAAGGACTCATGCATAAGCTATTATGCCAGGCCCTTGAGAATATGCGAAGCCGTAAGCAGTCTATTTCTTATCTATACCCCTATTCCATTCCTTATTATAGAAGGAAAGGCTGGGAAATCATTTCGGATAAGATTACCTTTGAGATAAATGATTATCAGTTGCCAAAAAATAAGAGGGTATCCGGTGAGATTGAGAGAGTCCCTGCGGAAAGTGAACAGGTCAGAGAAGCTTATGAGCGTTTTGCACTTCAGACCCATGGTGCGATGCTTCGGGGAGATCTTGCCTGGAACGAGTATTGGCTCTGGGATACGGATGATTTGATGGCAGCCATTTATTACAACGAGGATGGTGAGCCGGACGGTTATGTGCTCTACTGGATAGCAGATGAAATTTTTCATATAAAGGATATGATATTTGTCCATGAAGAAGCCAGAAGCGGGCTCTGGAATTTTATCAGTGCTCACTTTTCCATGATTTCAAAGGTTACCGGGAATATCCATACCGATGAACCCTTGGCTTTTCTACTGGAGGATGCAGATATCAAGGAGACGATTTCACCTTATTTTATGGCACGTATTGTAGACATTGAGATGTTTATAACCCTTTATCCTTTTAAGGCAGATACCGCTGACAGGAAATGGACCTTTACCTTGGATGACCCGCTTCTTTCCTGGAACCAGGGGACTTTTACACTGCACATTTCAGCAGAAGGAAAGGGTGAAATTCATAGAACCTCAGAAAAAAGCAGCGATAAGATAGATATACAGACAATGACAACCATGCTCCTTGGATATAAACGCCCGGACTATCTGCATAAAATCGGACGTCTAAGCTGCAGCCCTGATACTGTAGATATGTTAGAGGATGCCATTGAACAACAGACGCCTTATTTCTCTGATTATTTTT
>DJJW01000072.1 GCA_002434335.1 Lachnoclostridium sp. UBA6558
ATCGTTCATCTTCATATCGTTTATACCTATCCCTATCATCCTCATTATAATTGTAGCCCGCATATTCATCTGGACTTCCATTTGTATAAACTGTGTTAATGCCACCCATTTTTCCTTTTTCTATCGAACTCCCAGGTATCTGCTGAGCTTTTTTATCTTCGTCTAACTGAGGATTACTTTTATAAGTTGTATTCACACTATTATATTGCGGGACTATATTATGTTGTAAACCAGTATTATGCTGCAAACCAGTATTATGTTGCAAACCAGTATCATACCCACTCGCCGTTGCATCATATTTCCTATCCCCATCTAAAGATCTGTTATTTTGGGTATTTTCAGTCATGGTTTTTATTTGCTGCAGCTGCTGAGATGTCTCTGGTTTTCTTAATATATTTTCCTGTTCTGCATTGGTTTTTTCCATTACCGGATACAATACTTCCTTTGACGGACTCGATATTGGCTTAACAGGCTGAGGTATCCTAACCTGTTTTTCAATTTCTTCTTGCATATCGTCATCAACATTATCATCCTTTGTCTGTCGTTCCACCAGCGATATGTTCCGGTTGTATTCTAAAAAATCTGCTCTGTTTAAGTCATTGGTTTTCTTTAATATACTGCTGTAACTGGTGTTCGTGGTATAATCCTCCAGTTTTATTCCGTATCCTGATAATGTAACATGAAGCAATTGAACCAGTTCTTGGGAGCATAGTCTAAATACATCAAATTCCCCCTCCTTGTTTCCAGCTCTGCTTTTCGTATTATCCCTATACAATAACGAATATTTAAAACTGCTATTATTCTGGTGCTTTGCAGAACGGTTTATGTTTGATAATATAATATCAGAACATGTGAACACTTTATTCATTTTACCTAGATATAAGGAATCCTCATTATTCATACCACTAAAATCCATTATAATCACATCGGCTGGTTTAATATTCTCTTCCAGATTCCACAAGGAATAGTAATCTACTTTGCCGCAACTGCTTGCATTATTTTCGGAAAGGCGGGGAATTAACTGGTCTAACAGCTTTCCATTTGAAAAATCCGGTTCAATTAAAGCAACCTTATACCCGGCTGCAGCAATATAATTCGCAGCAGAAATTGCTGTAAGGGTACATTCAAAGTTAAAATCAGTACCACAGAATCCTATCGCTACCGCTTTGCTGCTGAATACAGGCTGTATTCTCTCACCAGGGTCGGATACCGTAAATTTAATATCCTCCTTATATACTCCTGCTATACCCTTTCTCTCTCCTGCCTGGTTATTTTCTTTACTGAGTACTTTTTGGCCAACACCTGCATATAATGCTGCTGTTTCTCTTGTTCTGCCATTTAATATAACATCTCCAAGCTCACTCATTAAGGTTTCTTCATCAAACAACAAGTTGTAAAAGTTATAATCTAAATAATAACCGACTGCTTCCGGGTTACCTTTTTTTAACCGGCTGATAACGGGGATAATAATTCTGTTAACGCCCTGGAGTATCCTAAAGTCATTAATTGTGAAAAACCCCTTTAATTGCTCTGAAACAATAATAACATTTATCTCCGGATATGATAGAATTAATTCTGTAATTTCATCTCTGGACTGTGCTTTATATACACTATTTATCTCTATCCCCATCATACTTAATATCTCTATACCCTTTTGTAACTTTTCTTCTTCGCAATTTTCAAGTGCAAACAGAATCTGTACTGCCTTCATTATTTTTACCTCACATTGTTATGTATATTAATTTCCAGTCGATTCCCCTGGGGTTGTTTCTTGTGTATCTGCCTGGGTTGCTTCCTGTGCCTTATCTGTTATTGCATTGTTTTTCTCAGATGTATCCGTTTCTGATGATTGTGCCTCTTCTGTATCAGCTTTTCCTATTTCGGCAAATGATAACTGTTCTAATAAGCCCCAGTTAATCGAAGTATAATAATCATATTCTCCATTATATTTCTCTGCCAGATCATGGTATTTTTCTATAAAGTACATTTCTCCAGCTGATAATTCTGTATTTCCGCTGTCACCATCTTCTACTGCTTCCTGGCTCTCATCGTAACTGTCAATAATACTGTTATAAACTTTCTGTGCTAAAGCATTTTCTTCATAAAATTTTGCTATCAGATCAATGGTTAGGGTCTTATCCACTACTTTTGCCGCATTCAAATCTCCATAATAAGTGTTGGCATTCTCCAGCAGTATATTTTTCTCATCTTCCGAAAGGGCAATTCCTTCCTCCTTGGCTTTCATACAAAGAACTTTTGTCATTCTGATCTGTTCACAAATAGTTCCCTTTACCTGTTTCTCAAAAGTTGTTGTATTGTTACTTGAATCAGACACTTCCATATCCCAATCAGCCTCATTTTGCAGATTATATCCCTGATAAACATCTGCTGCATACAGCAGAAATTCATTCATCACAACTTTTTCATTATTTACTCTCATTACTTCTTCTGTGTCAAATTTTATTACCTGTGATGTTTTGTTATCTCCATAAAAATAAAAAAATAACCTGGTACCAGCTGCCAGCAGAAGAACACCTAATACAGCTGTGAAAAGTATTCTTGCCAGACCTTTCCCTTTTCTACTTTTCTTAACATTGCTTTCTAAGATTTCATCCATCTATTTATCCTCCGTTTTTTATCCTTTTTACCCTGCTGTATCTAGTATGGTATCAGTTTTATTTTTCGATATATAGAATTCCTATTTCGTTATAACTTCCATCATAAATTGGGTACTCCGAAAACACAGCCTCCTCTTCAATTGCAATAGACTTGCTTTCAGAATATTTATTAAATTTAGTTTCACTTTTGTCTGAAAATCCATAGGGTGCTATATAACCACCTCCCGTGATATCATTTATAACAACTGTATCTTTTAACAGCCTGTTATAATTGACAAAAACTGCATCCTGGTAACTTCCTTCTGCGTCTTTGATCAGACTAATTCTGTTGCTGTTGTCATTGTCTATAATATATCGATAATTCTCTTTTTTTTCACTTTCATCTATCCCTTTTAATAGAGCATTTGTTGTAACAAGTAATGCAAAGTCTGTGCCTTTCACTTCCTTGTATTTATTTTTGATCTCACGCCCGCTGATACCCTCCTGTAAATTTTCTTTCTCCTGAGAAACCTCTTCCTCTGTATTTGATCTGCCTGCAGCAGGCAGGTCCGTCTTTTTAGCCTTTAACATAAAACCTGCTATGATAACTGCACTTATTGCCAGGAGTATCATTATGATTAAAGCAATTTTACTTTTTGTTTTTAACATATAGATTTTTGTTTTTATTCTCAAAAACATATACCATACCTCTTTTCTAACTAAGTCAGTGATTTTAATACAATATGATTGATTTTTTTTGTATTGTGTTAAAAAAACAGATACTTAGGTACAATTCCTCACAGGAAAACGTAAAATAAATCAAATTTATTTACCGTGTTTTACATTATTTTCCGAAACACATCTCCCTTTCTAGTACTTTAGCCCCAGTAACGTCCTATAATTCTGCATTTTATGTTTTTATCTGTCATATTATTAGAAATACACTATATGTAAAGGATGAGGGGATTATGGATACGCAAACTATTATTACTGAGTATGAAAAAATTCTTTTAAAGGACGAAGGAGTCAATCTGTCCTCAAGTTTCTTCTGTTACAATGATCATAACAATCATAAATTAGCACTTGCCATTTTTCGTTATGCTGTTGAAAATATTCTCTGTTGGACTCCGGCAGAAACAGCAGAAACTCTTAATATGGATATTATCAAAGGCCTCCATTTACTAACCCCTTATAAATATCTCATTTTTCCGGAAGAACTTACCCGTAAGGACTGTTTTTATGTGGCTCACCTGCTATACCCTAATGATGTTCCTTACAATATGAGGCATCTTGTGATTCTTTCTTACCAAAGAGTACTCGGACAGGAAAACGGAAAATTCACTAAGAACTTTTTTAACGGCTCCGGTGGTGAACTCAGAGCATGTATATGTCTTCAATATCTTTTAAAAGAGTACTTTACTTTCTCCTCCATAGAAGAAATTTATTACTATTTTTCCAATCCTAAGATTATGTCCACTCTGCGGCAGTTCCGCCTGTCAGGTGTTTGCATGGATCTCTTCGAAAGTCCTCTTGAATTTGTACATTGTGCTCTTCCCAATAATCAAAAGAATGAACTTTATTTCCAGTTTTATCGTTTCGAATCCGTTCTTAAAGAGAAGAAACTGAAATCAAAAATTAAACACATCATAAGTGTCTGAGATATAGGAGCTAGATTATATGAATGTCCGAAAATCATCCAAAGTACTGTTTACAGCCTGTAATATATGCATGATATTAATATCAATGACAGCAATTCTGATGCCCATTCTAAGTCTGGCTCACATAAATGCAAAAGCAAAAGTTATATTTAATACTGTGAATAAAGATTACAAGACCTGTTTTGGTAAGGCATATGTACATGGAGATTCTTATTTTACCGATATTGCTTGTATGAAAATGGAAATTTCCTCTGATATTATTAATCAATCAGCCGCACTGAAAAGAGAATATTTTGAAAGCATTAACACCGGTAATTCTTCTGATGAAGCCTCTGCTGCCAAAAGCGGAACGGATAATCCAGAAGGTCTTGATACATTAAGGTCATCACTTGTCGCAATTCAGGATTATAACAAAGCTATAGAATTCAAGACTTCTTCCATTCCTTTATATAAAACCTGCGAATTACTATTCACAACCTTAAACTATATGACTTACGGCAGTGATGCACTGATAAATGACGTAATTAATTTTATTGATGACCCAGAGGCTTTGTCTTTGGCAGCAGACAAAGATACACAAGAAATTCGTATTATGGCTCAACTGAGTACCTCTATTTATCTGAACCTGAATCAGCAGGTACTACTTTATAAACTAATAGCAATAGCAGGAATCTTTATTTTACTGGGAACAATTTTAAATATATACAGAATAAGATCTCGAAAAAATAAATACAGAAGAAAAAGAAACATTAAAAAGATGTAAGGAGGCAGCACATATTATGCTCTTCCATTTATACCTCCTTACATCATTATAGTCACATATAACTTACAACCTTTTCCAGCATATTTATATTCAGGATTAATTCATCTCTAGATTTCTTCATGGAGTCTATGACTTTAATAAGTTCGTATTTATTGGTGGTAAATTCTTTTGTAAAATCTCTTATATTATTTTCTTTATTTTCGGGAACCACGGTTAACTCTGAGTAATTCACAGCTGTGGTTTTTCCTGAAACCTCCTGTTCCCTGGCATTGTTTTCAAGCTCTGCTTCCGACTCAATAAAATCCAATAATTTTTCTCTGATTCGTCTGTTCAGTTGCATCTTACCGTTTTCAATCAGACTGAACTGGCTTCTGTTTACCCCTGATTTATCAGAAATAGCAGCCTGGGTGTATTCCTTCTTACTTTTTATCACCCTTACCTGATTTAATATTTCTTCGTCGGTCAGACAATCCTTTTTATTCTCCTGTAACTCCTCTTTACTCTCAAGTAACTGTTTGATCATTTCTTGATCTTTCGCATATAAATCGCTCAGCTTTATTGAATTCGTTCGAAAATACTCATTCAGCTTATTTTTCACCTTATCCGTTAAGGTTCTTTTACCCGTTTCTATATATCCTATCTGAACTGATGTAATATCAATCGCATCTGCTATCTCCTTCCTTGACAGCCCCATTGCAGTTCGAATTGTCTTTAAGGCATCACCGGAGTTTATTGTTATGTTGTGCAATGATAAGGTTTTATCTGCCTGCATAGCTGGTTCTGTCGACTTCGTAGATTCTTTAAGCTCATTATTATCAGTTGAACTCATGTCATTGGAGTCCTGAAATTCACTTATGTCTACTACATCAAACCAATTTTCCTGTAAACCGAAAGCCTCTCCTATTTTTCTCTTATCTCTTGCTGATAATGGCAGATACCCCTTTTCAAGAAGATTCAGAAAACTAAGATTTATTTCGGTTTTTTTAGAAAACTCGTCAATAGATAATCCAAGGTTATTTCTTATAAACTTTAGTTTAATACTATCCCCTTTTGCTGCAAATAAATCTTCTTTTGTCATTCTAAACTCCCCCTTGTAACCCTACATCTGTTAAACTTTCTTTTATTTTTAATATGACAGATTTATTTATAATTTGTAGTATTTTTTCGTATTTTCTGTTTTTTCCTAGATTGTTTACTTCGTTTTTCTTTTAAATATAGTAATAGTTTTCTTTATATGGCGTTTTATTTCTGGAGAAGGTAAAGATTTTAAATGTAACCTATATATGTTCTGAAGGAAGGTATTCCATCCAAGCAGCAAAACAGAAGCTGTTAAAAACACTTCCTAAAACAGCTTCTGTAAGTATAATTTGCAGATTTCATATGTATGATTTCTTAATTTAAGATATATGATTTATTAATTTCATCTGTATGATTTATAGATTTAATGCGTATGTTCCGTTGATATATCCACTAATGAGGATACGGTATCGTATGCTGCTATAAATGTCGGAATACTGCTGCCAAAATGATATTTTTTACCTCTAATAATAATATTTCCGTTGTCATCACCGGTTTCATATTTTAAATTCCATACTTCTCCGATTGCTTTTATGTCCGCAGTCATTATGATTACATAATCATTATTACCATTGAATTCCTTTCCGGCACTGTATTTACCGGTAATCGTATATTCAATGCCATCAAGCTGAAATCTATTTCCGATTGCATACTCATTATTACCTGTCTTTGATAAGAGGAATACTTTGGAGAACTGTTTCGTCTTTGTTTTACCTTCCTGAATATAAGAGGTTTCATACCACTCATCTTCGGGTGTTATATGCAGTCCCTTCTCCCTATAAGCTGTAAAAACAGCGGAGGACGGAAGTCCCAATGTCAAGTGCCATCTTTGCGCTTGGCGATAAAACATTTCATTGCGGTAAGCCCCGTTTAGATTGGTATTTATACCTCCGTTTATACCGTCAACAGTAATTCCCAGTCTTGCAGCTTGCTGCCGTATTGCTGTTACAATACTGTTTCCTACAAAGGTTCTGGCTCTTCTTCCCGGCTGAAGGCATTGTATGGTTCCCAGATTAAAATAGTTACCATAGGGTACCGTCAGATATTTATAGCCTGTAATTTCTCCGTTAGAACCATAAACCTCCTCTGTAAAATAATCCCTTACCCGGTCAGTAACCTGAGATTCCATGCCCCCTGATGTATAATTCCTTCTGGCCGCTTCGTTTGTCCAGTTTAAATACATATTATATCGATATATATTTTTCGATAATTCCTCATAGCCTTTTAGATAATTCCCATTATCATCCATATACTCTGAATAAAGTCCGAAATAATTAATGGGTCTTGTAACACCATCATCATTGATATATATATCGACAGGAGTCATTTCATTGGTACTGGTGTTAAGTGCATAAAAATATGGAATAACCTGCAAATATTGATTGTAATTGCCTAACGATGTAATATCAAACATTACATTATAACCAAGCTTAAGCTGTTGATCCTGTAAGGCTGCTTTTGTATTCTTATCCGCAGAAACTCCCATACTTTGACTATTGGCCTTCACTGTCCATCCTTGTGTTCCCCAGGTATTATAGTATCCATTTGCTTCATTAACCGGTTCAGCGCGTACATCCACAGCCAGGGGATACCCGGCAGAGTTTCTGTGCCAGGATAAATAATTTTCAGTTATGGAACTGTCTACGTTTGAGATAATTCCTTCGATATACCAATCACTGCGGTTTTCTGCAATGGGTTTTTTAAAGAAATTGCTAAAACGCATATCATCCGTATCTTCAATAATAAAATTACCTATACGTCCGACAATATCAAGGTAGGCAAGTTTAGCGGCAGTATGCTTAGCAGTAAAATTATTGAATCTCTGTTTATTGGTAGCATATAAATTACCGTAATTATAGACACTAAATTCATTTTGATAAATACCATCTCCCAAATAAGGCGTCTCCTTACTGCTCTGCCTGTTATAATTAATCCCTTCTACTGCATACTGAACTTCCGCACAGGATACTTCATCATTAGCCAGCAGGCAATAAAAATTGTACTCTGTTTTTGGAGTGCTTACATTAACCGTTCCATCATTATTTAATTCAAATATCTTACCATCAATTATCGCCAGGGTACCACCTTCCAATAAGGTCGTACTACCTCCGTTATAGTTCAATAAATGATTGGTCATATCAAACAGGTAAGTATTTCCTTGCAAATTGAGTGTTGTACCATCGCTTAATGTATATTTTCTTGTTGTTGTCTTATCTGCGATTTCCAAGGGAATCCATTCACCTGCTGTGTGATTTTCCCACACTCCATTCCTCTCATATAAAACATTATAGTCAAATTTTACATACTTTTCCCTCGTCCATTCTGTGGTATCCATATTCTGGGTGTATCCCCTTCCTCTGCTGATTACTGGCTCCGGTATACCATAGGCCCCATTGCCATAAAAATCACCTGTATTAGGGAAATATACTTTGAAAAAATTATCCAGGGTTATATAAGCTGCCTGCTCTACTTTAACCCCATTGGCATCAATTGTGTCCTCAATGGTGGTTTTATGGTTTTCATCCTTTTCACAGGCACTCCAGCAAATATCATTGGAATAATCATAGTGCCCTCCCGAATGATGGGGTTCCATACATGTCAGCAGTGTCTGCACCGTATATGCTTTTTCGGTATTATTAATCAACCTGCAAGCCCAGATGGGATTGACTATTGTTACTCCGTCCGTTGTTACCCTATCAGGAATCAGGTGCATTTCAGACTTAATAAAATGAAACAGTTCTGTTTCATCTGGAAAACGGTTTGCTTCCAGAACGGTAATAACAATCTTGCCGTTTCCGCTGTTAATACCATTATTCAATGATCCTCCTGTCAATTGTGAGGAAACATATCCCGAACCTCCGCCGCCGCCGGCATCAGCAATGGCAGCAAATCCGCCATAGTAGCCTCCGCCGCCACCACCTCCTCCGTCTCCGGTGTGTGACTGTCCTTGTCCGAGAGCATAATAGGAAGCAGAAGAACCTCCTAATCCATTATACTGAGCATTATATACTTCACCGCCGTTTCCTCCGGCAGGACCACCTCCCGAACCTCCGGCGCCTACAACATATGTATTTGTGGAGGATAAGACTGTATATTCAATCTTCCAGTTACAGGAACCTGAATCACGGTAGGCTCCTGCATAAAATTCAACTCTGTCTCCCTGATATACAGTAGCACTGCAAGTAAACTGCAGGCTGCCGCCGCTATCATCATCAGAAGTACTGCTTCTTAAAGCCCCCGTGGAATCGTAAACATATATAAATCCGTAAGGATCCGCCGTGAAATCCGTAGATTTAAATGTAACTGTGCCATTCCCAGCTGCAATAAATGATTTTGCAAGGGTTCCATTTCTGGTCGTATAACTTGTATTTCCAGTGTAAGGTATGGTAGACGGTGTATTTGAGGTTACGGTATGGTTATTGCCGGCACCACCGCCTCCTCCCGCAACCAGAAGCACTTTATTTTTAGTTTCAGTATTTTGCAGCAGGGAGCTTAAACTTCCGTTAGCGGTTGCTATGGAGGTAGCTCCTCCACCACCTCCGGAGGACCCGATTGTGCCTGCATGTCCACCTCCATTGTGTCCGCCGCCGGCACCGGATGCACTGCCGGCACCCTGACCGCCCACCTGAAGATATAAGGTAGATGCTTTTGAAAGTGTCAGTGTACCTTTCGCATATCCTCCATTTCCACCGGCAGTGCTGTCATTCCCACCCTGGGCACCAAAGGTTTCTAAAGTATAAATACCCTTTGGCAGGATTACTGTCTGTACATTACCAGAATAAGAATAATTTAAGATATCGCCGCTTTTTATATTTCCTGTACTACCACTTGACACATCAATTTTGAAATTCGAAACCAGCTTTTCAAAAAGTTCAGTTCCCAGTTCCTTCTTTAAAGTGTCCCAGTTTCCTTCCCTTGCCTCAGCCAGGGCAATTTGATACCCTTCACTGCTCTGAGTCAGACAGGAAGTATCGTGCACATGTTTGGAAAAGGAAGTTATAATACCATAGGAGTAACCGTCATCCTGGCTTCTTGTCCAGTCAATACTGTTATTAATGGAGGTAAGCCCGTTAAACGTATCCTGATAAAAGGATCTTTCCTTTTTATAGGTCGTATAACAGCTTGCTGTATGCTCCAGAATTCCTCCGCACCTTTTGACGATAACATTATCCAAATAAAAATTCGTACGGAAGGAACTGTCAAAATCCCAGCTGCCCATATTAACACTGCTGCCTCTCATATCATCTTCAATAACTGCTTCCGCAATCTGCTCTTCCGTAACTCCGCTGGTAATCTGACTTATGACTTTGATTCCATCTACTTCAAGTTCACAGTCATAAAGGGACCCAAGACTGAAAGTAACCGTTATTTTTACTTTTCTGCCTACTATGTTTGTTACAGTACCTGCTCTGGTCTTTTCTTTACTCGTAATAAAGGCAGGTGAACTTCCGCCTCTCGGAAGGTATAAACCAACTCCTCCAATGGAAAAGAGCATCATATCGTTTTCCGGCCTTCCAGGAATAAACACATCTGCCGAAATCTGCACCCTGGAGCTGCCATTTCTGCTGATCTTACAATCATTGAAGGGCAGTTGTAACCTTGTACCGTTCCCTGTTATCTTTAAGAACCCGCCTGATCCAAAACCACTATAACTGCTATCACCTGAAGTTAATTCTGTTCCCTTTGGAAGTTCATAGACCGGAAAGGCTCCATCTTTATTTTTGATACTGCTCGCAATCATTTGCCCGTCGTAGGAACTATATATATCCTTCTCTCCCGTATTGCTATTATCTGTAATTTTATCTTCAAAGTTAAATGACAGACTGGTGGTGTCCAGAGTATACTTACAGCTAAGATAACGATATTCACATAACTCTGGAGTTCCGGGGCATTTCTCCATTGCTTTTAAGGTATCCATAGCATCTTTTACGATGCCTTCCTCCGTACGCTGATCTTCCACCTCCGACTTTATTATCATGGCATTTTGTGTGGATAACGCATCTAAAACAATAATATTGTTCACTTTATCCTCCAGCCCATCATCATAAGCTGAGTATCTCGATTTATAAAGCAGTCCCGGACCGTATTTATAACCAGCCTCTTTCAGTACTGTATTTTCAGCTTCCGAAAATATATCCTTTATTACCTCTTCGCCTGTAATCAGTTTTGCTTCTTCACCAGTCAGCTTATATTTTAAGACAGGACGATAGAATACAAAGGATTCACCAGTTTCATATTGAGCATTTTCATTGATTGGGTTCTGTTTGATCTTATCTATATATATTAGCAGGTCGGTTACTCTGTCCATACGAGCCTGGGATTTACCCGGTGAAGAGATATTAGCTGCTCCATTAACCGGCTTGCTATATGATTGACTGCTTCTTACTGTCGCAAGTCCCAACTCATCTGCTGCACTAGAAAATATGGCCATATCATTATCAAATCTGGTAGTTATTTTTTCTTTTTTTCCGGTTCCCTGGTATTTTGCTGCTGTTAAATTGTATTTTCCATTATAAGAACCAATATTAATCGCATCCGGCTTGGTATTGGCAAAGGTAAATCCATTATTCTCCCACATCTTCATCCATTTTCTGTATATCTCGTCCTGGGTAGATGCTTTCTTCACATCCCCGGAGGCCTGAAGAGAAGGAAAGTCCTCCTGTGCTTTTGCTTTTGTTATTTCTTCATAGTATACAGGACTTTGATCTCCGCTGGAGGTCTGCAAAATAAGCATATCAGATATAACAGTAGCCGTTACTTCCTGGGTACGCCTTGTATAGAAGCGTTTCCATTCCTCCGTAAGCAGATCCTTTGCATCCAGTTTATTCATATANNACTACTGTATAGAATTCCGCTGGCAAACCCCAGTTCATGTCCCTTTTTCGCCAGAGGTGCTGGATTTTGCGAACTTTGCACTCTGCTTAACCCATCACACTTGTTTGTACGTTTCTCGGCCCCTTTTGACATCTCTTCATAATATACCCTATCCCCTTGCGCTTCCTGCAGTGAGTACCTTATCCTTCCTATCTTTGACGCATTGGTTATTTTCTCATCCTGGAATTCAGGCTGATTGTCTGCAGCTATGTTATAAAAAATATTCGGATCCCCCTGGGTGATACTTGCTATCAGATTTTTATCACTGTCATAGGTTATCTCTGACAAATCGGTAACATACCCCTTCTCTATCTTATATACATTGCATTTTGTAATCTGGATAGTGTCATAAGTCACCTCCTGATACCAGATATCTTCAATGGCAGGCAGATCATGGATACAACAGGGGCCGCAAAGTCCATGAGCGGGAATCCCGGTTAATCCTGTTTGAATGGCAGCTGTTACATCCAAACTGTTACCGTCATAATTCTCAGCTTTTAAAGTACCATTTTGAAAGGTAACCTTTATTGTATAATCTATAATACCGGAGGCTCCCTGGGTTATATCCTGGCCAGGAGCATAGCTTCCGCAGTTATGTGAATGTTTAACTCCCGGGACAGCCGGGCTGCCGCCATTACCGTTCTCATCCGGCGCTACTGCCTCTTTCGGTTCTACGTGCCATCCGGATGCATTGTGTCCATGACCGCAATCGGAGTAACCCGATCCTACACCTAATTTACCGGCATTCCACCCCCAACCGCTGCCCAATCTTCCTGTATCAGAACCGGTTAAGGAAGCTCCTGCAGCACTGGAAGAGGTATAGGTTCCTCCGCTATAGCTTCTTTGCTTCGTATTCGTATAACTGTTATCTCCTCCGTTCAGGGTAACGGTTATTACCGCGTTTCCAACCTGATATTGTCTGGTCTGTCCATCACTGTCCGCAATCTTTTGTACAGTGTAAGTGCTGTTGGTTGCTTCCATTGCTTTTGCCCAGCTGATAGCCTGCTCCAAATTCTGATTATAGGTATCAACCTCCCAGCTGGTATTGGGTTCGCCTTTGGTTCTTAAGGTTCCCAGATCAAAGCCAAGGCCTGCGCAGGGAGTTCCTGGTTTACCCGGATCGAATTTACCGATATCCGCAGGTTCCTGTGTACCGTTTCCAATGGTTCCTTTCCACTCTGCCCATAAATNNCCTGTATGATTATTGACGGTTATATTCTTTGTTTTGCTTCCGTCAGGCTCAACTATTTTAGAGGATTCGGCAACAACATTCTTACTGATTGTCTTACCTGAGCCATCCCCTACAAAGGTCTCTGTTTTGCTATAAGAACCGGTCCCTCCTTTTAACTGGTCATTCTTCTTGTATTCACACTCAGTTCCATTATAATGGCTGATATATTCTCTTATTGCCGTTCTATCTGGTTCGTAATCCACCCTTAAATCTACCATAAACTCGTTACCACCGGAGGAAAAATACAGTGTTCGGGTAGACGGAACTCCTGCCATTGCTTCAAAGGTTTCATTGTAGATGGAGCCTTCTTTTAATTCTGCATAAGCTAAAGCCGGCTCCTCTGAATGCCAGCTGCTGCTGGGATAGTTTAAGTATACCGGAAGCCTGTTCCAGGTATATTTTATTTCAACTTTATTGGTTAACCGTATATCCGAGATTTTATCCTCCGCTTCAATAAGATCCTTTTCTGCAGTTTCATCCGCTTTTCCGGTGGTGTAATACCATTTTTTATCAGTTGCTTTGTATTGGATATACACTTTCGCTGAATAAATAATATCCTTTTCTTCCTTATCTGATACTTTTAACCTACTGATAGTATCATCAGACCATTGGCCAAGTGGGGTTTTCCCACGCAATAGTTCCAAAAATTTTTCTGAAGTAACGGTTTCCCAGTCTGTAGAAGTACACCATTCAACATTGTTGGTATATTTTTGTTTAAAATCTCTGCCTTCCATTGGAATACTGGTAAAGGCTGTACCATTAAAGCTTCTGCTTAGTTTAATCAGTAATCTGAATTCCGTAATATTATTCTTTTTTATAAACGTAGTCCACTCATCAATGGCATTCTCCTGCCCCGGACTATTCCCCTGTGATGTAAGTGCCTTTAATGTTACCTGTAAGTTAACATCGTCATCCGTAATAACGGTTAGCTGTTGCTGCGCCCTTCTATCGACATAATATTTTATTAAGTCAATTATGCTATTATCCTTTTTATACTCTTTCTTGACTTTTTTATTAATCTTATCCAGGTCTTTTGAGTTATAGGTCAGAATTGCCTGATAATTTATAGCAAGAGTGGTTATAGGAGGTTCAAGCACCCAGTTAGTTCCATCCCAGGTATCACCTTTAAAATTAAACTTTAAGAAACCACTCAGATTCAACGGATTATTTGAGCTTCCCCAACTCAGCCTATTATTTACAACGGATCTCACTCTTTCGGCTATAACTCTGCTTATAATTTTAGAGGAATAAATCGAATCCGTATAATATGTATTTGATTCTGACAAGCTTACTGCTGCTTTCAACCGATTGATATAATCCGTTTTGTTTACATTTTCATAAACAGTATTTGATGGAATCAAATCTGATAAATTATAATTTTTCTGTACTCGGTATGCATCCTGTGTCAAATCATTGCAAGACATAAAAACAGTCGCCGGTTTAACATTGCCTCCTTCAGTACTTACACTTTTTAATCTTCCTATTATTCCCTGTGTTATGGAAATATTTGCGCTTCCGTTATTATCGGTCATGAAGCTTTTTATCCCATCTGACCAATAGGTTTTGTTATTTGATATTATATTCAGGGTCATCAATAAATCCAGATATCGCAAATTAAAACAGTCGGCTGTCGTAATGGTATATCCATTGGTTGTAAATTTTGATGTACTTGAATCATTCCACTTATTAAAATCCAGCCCTGCATCATAAAGTTCCTTAACATGCAGGAATTCGTCAATCTTTTCCTTAATATAAATTTTATACTCACTACCACCGCCTACCGAATTTACTGCGACATCCGTTATATAGGACCATAACTCTAAGGAATTCGTTAACTTTGACTCATCGTCTGTATTTAGGTACTGTAAAAACTCACTGTCTTTTGCCAGCAAAGCCATGCTCCGGTTATTTGCTACAAATAAATCCAGGATTTCTTTATAGAAAACCCCTTGATTAATATTACCGCCAAAGGTTGTATTTTTATTTCTTGATAAATACTTAATTCTTCCTAACGCATCTGGATTACTCCTACCGCCAACAAGGTTCAACTGGGTTAAGGATAAACTCGTTTTTCTTGCAAAATATACCTGTTCACTGGTATGGAAATTTTGACGAATCAAATAATCGGATAGAAGATTGGAGCAAAGCCACATAGCATCCTCAGTAGCATAAGGAATCACTGTCTTAATAGATTCAACCAGCCCATCGTAAGAACCATTATCTGTACTCATTCCATCTATTTTAGAATATAACTGCACAATAAACACTGGTTCTGTTATGGGCCAGATATCAATATCTCCACTTGTAGTATGCGGAAGCACAGCGCTACCGTTAGAACCGACCGCATAACCGTCATCACTGTATGCCATGATATTTTTCCATATCAAAAAACCGGAAAAACAGCCTAGGAATACTACCCCCATTAATAAAATCTTTAATTTCCTGCTATTACATTTAACACCAAACATCTTTCTTAAAACTACTTTGAAATTATGAAACATTTTTTAATCTCCCCTCTTATGAATCTGTTTCTTAATTGAAAGTATTTCTCAGATATAATATGATGGAAAATTTTAGATTAAGGTGTTTATTTACATTTTTTTGCAGGAAATCTCTATTTCAGATAAAATGTACTTCTTCGAGATAAATAGCATAACTCAGGAAGAAATAGTTATGCTATTTGCAATAGTAACTTTTTAATTTGAACTAAGATTATGAATAGTAATTTCTCTAGTTGAACAATGGTTATGAACAGTAATTTCTTTTGGTTGAACTATGATTATGTATAGCCGATTTCTAACTCATTTTTAAATAAGAAAAAACAGCCCCCAAACCTGAACCGACCCCCAAAAGTTAGACCTAATAAATCTAACGATTGGAGGTCGGTTCAAACCAGGGAGCCGTTTACATTTTGTTAATTCTTTATTCGGGAGAATTATTCCTACAACTACAGTAACGAAGCTGTTTATATTTTATTAACTTTTATTCCAGGGAATTACTATAAGGTGGTACTCCACTATTCATAATTACAGAAAAATATCCTTCTTCAATCAATCTATGATCCTCCCATAGATTTTCCGATAAGAAATATTTAAAACTGTTAAGTCCTGCGTTCCAGTAAGGATCTATATAATACCAGGTTCCATCAAGCTTTACCTTATTCCATGCATGGCCTGCAAATCCAATTCCGCTTCGGTTATCTGCACTTCCAATACAATAATATACTTCTATTCCAATACATTCAGAAAGGAAACTAAAGGTTTCTGCATAGGAGGCACATACTCCGCTGCCAGTCAATATAACACCTGATATAAGATCCGTATAAGTATCATCAACGAATTTACCGGTATAAGTTGAGTTCAGATAAGTCTGTAAGATCTTAACTTTTTCTCTGTCACTCAGAGTCGCTGAAAACAGATTATTATCCTCTAATAACTTTCTGACAGCTGTCATCGTAATTAATTCTTTCCCTGTATAACCACTCAGATTATTGTTTTTGATTGCATCAACAGGATCCAGTTTTTCATATCCGTCACCGACAACAACTTTTAATTCTTTTGTGATGCCCGCAACAGTAACTTTTATATAACAGGTTCCTTCTTTTATTCCTTTTACATAGATACCTTCACAGCGTTTATAATTACTGTTTAGATCTATATGATAACTTTTTTCTGCTACCGCGATCCCATCGTTTGTTGAGATAATTTCAACATCCTTCATAAGCGGCAGTATGTCATTTGCAAAACCTACATATTCCTCAATATTTGTCTCAAGCCATAAATCCGGAACCGTAAATCCATCATAAGCAGCCGCATTCATAGCAATGGTCTGAATCTTTTTACCATGTACAGAGGCAATAATTTCAAATTCTCCCGCTGAAGCAGCTGTAACCAGCCCTGTACTGCTGATTTTTACAGTTGAATTACCAGTAACTTTATAGCGGATCCCTAACTTTTTCAACTCGGCTGCAGTGTAGGTGTAGGATACGGGATTCAGACTTACTCCAGTTCCATTTACGAATACAGTAGTGTAAGCGGGTTCGAAAGCTATTTTTGCAGGATTTATTACTGTTATTTTACATTTATAACTTTTATTATTTACAGAAGCCTTAATAAAGGTGCTTCCATAACCGACAGCTGTTACTTTTCCTGAACTTGTAACTGTTGCAATGTTTTTGTTTGTAGATGTCCAAATTATTTTCTTGGATGTCCCTGATATTTTTAAGGTTGTAGTTTCACCTTTTGTCAGATATGTACTTGTAGTATTTAATGAGATTGCATTAGATTTTGCTGAAGCAGATGCAGTAAGTGATTGATTTGTAAATATAAATCCGATTAAGAAAAGCATTGTAAAAACAAAGATACTGATGGTATATCGTTTTTTCATCATAGATTTACTCCCTTGGTAAAGTGTTTACGAGTTGATTGCATCACTTTTATGAATTCAAATACAGATTTTTATATATTAATACATATTATAGCATTGTATACATATTTTGTCAAAATCATCCTCTATGATAAAGATTTTCCATTTTTTGGGGATTGTGATACAATGTTATTTCTTGTGGATTATGTAACTGATGAATTTAAATTTAACTATCTTGCATATTTCTTAATATAATACACCAGTTCCAAAACATAAGCCTAGCGGACTTTGAAATCCTTTTGGAGAATGATTGATTTTAAATTAAGAGACTAGTATTTAGGTAGTTGAAAATCCTAAAGTATAACCATATTAAATATATTTATTATTCTCTATCTCATAATTAATTATAGAATATAACTCATCAAACGCTTTGCCTTCA
>DJJW01000061.1 GCA_002434335.1 Lachnoclostridium sp. UBA6558
TAAAACCGTGCTGATTATAATGAAACAGTGAATCTGATTGTTATGAAAGGATTTAATCTTCCCAATACTTCTGATTAGGCAGATAGAACTGCTGTATATCACTGTAATTAAGCTGCGCTTCAAAATGATCACTTCCGGTTGCATGCACAGCAGGCAGACTTAATACTATGCCATCTTCTTTAAGAAAACAGGTAACATTATCCGCTATACTAAATGGATCTACTGTTTGATAATCTGGAGATTGAAGGCTGAGCATCTGGGAAAAGCTCTCCTTATCGTAGGAGGTTACAGGCTCCGTAGGAAAATACGCTTTTTCAAAAAATACCTTTTCAAACTCCTCATTGGTATTATACAAATCTTTCAGTGTAATTTCTTTCATGGATTGTAAGTCTATGTTAAGCGGTATTAGATTGCTGGTGGGATAAGCACTTCCCTCTAAATAACTGGTACCCCAAAATACAAGGCTTATCATTTTACTATTAAACAAGGTAACAGCAGACTGATAATCCAAGGTCAATGCAGTATCACTTGAAAAATAATCCGTATCAATTGCTGCAAAGCTTTTCACCTTCTCATAAATCATAGCATTAACCGCTTCATATTCACTGGCTGTAAAGTTTGGGTATTGAATTTTTAAGGAGCTGTTTTCATTGGGTGCGTCTGTATATTCCATCAGGTTATAGTCTTTGGAAGGGTTTTCCTCTTCCTTTGTTTCCTTATCACTACCTTCTGAGGCTTTGGTTGGTTCTATGGTGCTCTCTGGTGCCTGAGTTGGTGAATCCTTGGAAGTTGGTGCAGGGCTTGCCGTATTCTGAACTTCATTGTTTTTAGCACAGGCACTAAAAGTGAACAGCAGGACGAGCGTGAGCAGGCCAGCAATAGCTTTCTTTGATAAATGTACAGGTTTCATGGCTGCCTCCTAATTTTTTCTTTTATTCATTATTATACTCTATTAATTTCCATACTGCAAATATGTGACAAATTTGTAAGAAAGACATTTTTCGCAAAAAATGCAATAATAAAAACAGAAAATTCATTTCCATATGTTTACAATTTAATGTTTTCCATCTCTTTACTACTTGAAAGGTGGAATTCAGTATGANNGATACAACACGGGGATAATACAGCAACATTAAAGCTGATAGAAAAATTCAAGCCAATCTTAAAAAAGTATTCTCATAGCCTTTCTTACGAAGATGCCTATGACGATCTTCTTGTGGATTTTATTGAATTACTTGCTACCTTAAAAGCTGATAAGATACAAAATAAAAATGACGGTTGTTTGGTAGCTTATCTTACCACTTCCATACATAACAGTTATATTAAGAAGCTGATAAGGGTAAAACAGTTACAAAATTATACCACTTATTCAGAACTCAGTGAAAATGAATTGTACTATATCGACTCCCTGACTGCAACAACGGATACCTATGTAAATACTGATTATGACCTGTTAAGAGAGCTTTTAACTAATCAGGAATTTACTATCATCAAAATGCTTTATTATGACGGCTATACTGTTACTGAAACTGCCGATGCCATAGGTATAACCAGGCAGGCAATAAACCAGATGAAGAACAGAGCTTTGAAGAAGCTAAAAAATATATTTGTGGACAAGCATTAGACCTGGAGGATAGATTATGGAGGATATGATAGAACATATTAGATTAATTCTTGCATTTGTGGGTGGAATACTGGGTTGTATCTTTGGAGGATTTAACTCTCTTATTTATGCACTGACCGTATTTGTAGCCATTGATTATATTACGGGAGTTTTATTGGCAATAAGGGATAAAAAGATTTCCAGTGAAGTAGGGTATAAGGGTATTGTAAGAAAGTTCCTGATATTCTTGATTGTTTCCATGGGAAATATTATGGATAACTATGTACTGGGAACAGGCAGTACCCTTAGAACCTTAGTTATTATGTTTTATTTGGCTAATGAAGGGATTAGTATATTAGAGAATGCCGGACAGTTGGGGTTACCCATTCCTCAGAAGTTAAGAGAGGTTATTGAAAAGCTTAATGGTAATTACGAGTAATTAAAGTTAACTAATTTATTTATTTTCTGATTAAGCAAATTAAAAGCAGATATTTGCAAGCCATAAAATTTAACACAATTCATGAAACGCTATAAAGACTAAAACACTAGCCTTTACTGCATTTCATGGATTTATGTGTTATCATTAAGCCTGAAATGAGAAACACTGTAAAACGAGTTTACACAAAACTAAAACAGACCTTAAGCACACTACTTAAATTTAGATTATCTAATTTTGTCTCTTTGCTTTTTCAATTATTCCTAATGCTAGGCGTGGATAAAGCTTGCAACCTTATAAGTAAAGACTTTTTCGGTATTATTGAATATACAGATTTTCAAATGAGATTAATAATAAAAAATAAAAATGTATACACCCTCAAATTAATCTTCGTTTTTAGGTCCAATGCTTTTTCTTTCTGCACTAATTGACATATGTCAAACTAAGATTAAATATATATACTTAACGTATCGCATTATGATTGAAGAGGCCAAGGCCTTTTCTCTTCATATAAGTTTGTAATCAAACCCTTATTTACCCATTTCTGATAAAGTCCTTTATCCACCATATCCAATCCAAGTTTTTCATTAATTCTATAATCATTGATCAATGAATGTAAAAGTAATTTATTTTTATCTTCTTTTATTACTCTAAACTTATATCCTTGATACTCTGCATATGTTTTAATATCGTAAATGTCCTCTAAATCAACTTTTTGAACATTATTTACAAAAATACCTCTATAGGGAATAAATCCATCACTAACCTCATGTATGTTATATGATCGTAAAGTGTAGGAACCGTCATTCTTAATACCAACTTCATATTCTTTACCCTTATAAACCGCATATATACCGTCTTTCATCTAAATCATCCTCCTATGGTATAACCAGGTTCTGAATATCAATAAACTTTCCAATTTCCTGATCATACACTCCCACTAAAATTTCTAAACCATCTTTCGATATCGTAAAAAGTTCTGCCCCATCTGCCAATTGCACTAAACTCTATTGTTATCTTTTTCACTACTTCTTTTCCTGCCATTATTAACAACAATAGTGTAGTCACCAGGATAAGTAAATTTTTCGCTAATATTTATATAGGTATTTTCTCTATAATACGTATTTGTATCACTGTAGTCATTTGGACCAGTAATTTTTACAGTAAGCGACTCTTTGTTTTTGTTGCAATAAAAAGCTGAAAAGGTGTATAAGTCAGTGTATTGCCTCTTATTTTTATCAAAGGTTCATCTGTTAAGTTATATGTATTTACTTTTATACCACTTACGGCAAGACTTAAATCCCCATTATCCGTGAATAGTCCGAAGCAATATTGTAGCCTATTAAATGTTCCCGAAATAGGCACTTAAATGACAGTCTCATACCTCTAGGAACATTGATTCCCATAAAACTTGATTCAATTTATATTTCAATACGTGACATTCTTATCTATCAAAATAGTGCCTTGATAATTCCATGCCCAATCTGATAGTACTCCCCAATGTAGATTTCAAGGAATTTCAGGTTAAAGTTGAACTAACGGGGAAAGCTTCATATACGGATCATATAAACTAAATACATTTTACACCATTTATTAACATGATATATCTAAAAAAGCTATCAATAAAGATCTAAACCTTCTATTGATAGCATGATTTATGATTTATGATTTATTGTCTGTTTTCTTTACTTTGTTATTTCTATCCATTAACAACTGTACCACCATTAACATGAATGGTCTGACCAGTAATATAGGTAGATGCATCGGAGGCGAGAAATACATAAGCTTCTGCTACCTCAACCGGCTGTCCTGCCCGTTTTAAGGGTGTATCTTTCCCAAAGGTCCCAACGGTATTTTTATCCAATGTGGAAACAATCAATGGTGTCCAAATAGGACCAGGTGCCACTTGATTTACCCTTATCTTACGTTCTGCAAGATTAGTGGATAAGGATCTTGTAAAGGCTGTGATTGCACCTTTTGTAGCGGAATAGTCCAGTAAAGTCTCATTTCCTTTAAAGGCCGTTATAGAGCTTGTATTTATGATGATACTATTTTCTTTCAGATGAGGAAGTGCTGCCCTGGTTAAATAAAACATAGCGAAGATATTGGTCTGAAACGTCCTTTGCAGCTGTTCATCGGTAATGTCCTCCAGTCTTTTCTGCTGGTGCTGCTCAGCTGCGTTGTTTACCAGAATATCCAGCTGCTGAAAGGTCTGTATGGTTTTCTCTATGACCTGATTGCAGAAATTACTGTCCCCAATATCACCCTTTATCAGCAGTGCTTTACTCTGATAGCTTTCTACTGCCTGTTTTGTCGTATTTGCATCATCATCCGCTATATTATAGACAATAACAACATTACAGCCTTCCTTGGCATAGGCAACTGCCACCGCTCTGCCGATTCCACTGTCACCACCAGTTATAATTGCTGTCTTTCCTTTCAGTCTGTCAGCTCCCTTATAATCCGGATTATCATAAATCGGTTCCGGCTCCATACGGCTTTCCTTTCCAGGAACAGACTGTTTCTGACCCTGAATTTCCTGAGGGGTATACATATCCTTGTCTTTCATGAGTTTATCTCCTAATCATTTTTGATTAGTATTTCCCTATGAAAGTCAAATTGATACTAAAACAGCTTAAGTTTCAGAGCAATAAGTCTTTTGGGCAGAATAAATTGACCTATTTCCGTTAAAAACATATGCAATTGCTGATACAACAAAAAAATAAGGTATATACTCATAACCAAACACCTCAGCACCTATGAAAATCGGTGCTATCATAGTATTGGTTGCACTGCCAAAAACTGCAATATACCCAAGGGCAGCAGTGAATTCAATCGGCAATCCAATAATACCGGCTATTGCTACTCCCAAACAGGAACCTATTGAAAATAACGGAGTTACTTCGCCGCCTTGAAAGCCAGCACTAAGGGTTATAATCGTAAGTAAAAATTTCAACCCCCAATCGAACTCGTAGATTTTACTCTTCGTAAAAGAAGATTCAATTAAATTAGTACCAAGTCCGGAATATCTGCCACGATATAAGACAAGAAATAAAATACTTAATAAGCAGCCAATAATAAAAATCTTTAAATATGGATTCTTAATCAGCCTGCTAAAGAATGCCTTGCTAAAATGAAGCAGTCTGGCAAAAAGGCTGCCGACAACTCCAAATAAAACCCCCAAGATCATAATTTTAAGCAATGTCAGGGTATCAATATTAACTGTACTATTCAAGTTAAAACTGAATTTCTCCAGACCTAATGCGTGTGAGGTAAAGCTGGCAGTAAAAGCAGCAATTATACAAGGAAATAATGCCCTGTATTCCAATACTCCTGCCGTAAAGATTTCCATTGCAAAGAAAACACCTGCAATCGGTGTTTGAAACAGTCCGGCAAAGCCCGCTCCCATACCAGCTATCAGTAAGATTCTATCACTATTCTTAATATTCAACTTACTGCCTATATTGTGGGCTACTGCACCGCCTATTTGAACCGCGACCCCCTCACGCCCTGCACTGCCTCCAAATAAATGAGTTATCCAGGTATTTAAAATAACCAACGGAACAAGTCTTTTGGGAATTGCCTGCTCCTCCTTCAAACCCACTGAAAATAATAACGGCATTCCTTTGATAGAATTTTTACCGATTTTTGTGTATAGGAAGATAATAAATAAACCCGCCAAAGGAAGCAAAGGGATCAGATAATAAATATGTCTATTCCTAAAATCTGTTATTTCTAACAGTACTCTGCCAAACAGTGAATCAATGCCGCCAACTAATAACCCTATAAATAATGAAATGCTCCCAAGAATAATTATATCTCTATAGTTGCTAAACATTTCTTTTAACTTAATCATCTGACTTCTCCTTTGTGTTCCAAAAAAATAAGCTGATAACCCCTGTTTTTAAACAGAAGTCATCAGCTTTAAAAGCAGTTTAGGCATTACCCAAGGGAGAACCTCATTCCCTAAAAGGAGTATAGCAACGATTTTATAACCTGTCAATATCATTTGTGAACCCCCACTATAGTTTGCAATGCTCCTTTTATAGTTTGCAGTGCACCCACTATAGCTTGCAGTGCACCTACTGTAGCTTGCATGCTCCCACTTTAGTTTACTATGCACCTATTGTATATATACGTTATCAATGATTATTCATTTTTAATTACCTTCTGCAAAGGTCTGCAAATGCCGGCAGTGAGTATAGCCGCCAAAGCCGCTTCGGGTAATCCATTTACAAATATTATAGTTAATATTGCTTTATAAACAGCATCTAAAGAAAGATTGAAGGCTTCACCATAGGCATCACGAAATAAAAAATAAATCAAACTCATGACAAATAGGGTATTTGTCATCGAACCAACAAGACCACTAACTCCCAGAGTAAATAATTTTCCTCTGGATTTCAACAACCTGTTTATAAGTTTATACACATAATAAGGAAATATCCCTACTAAGATTCGGGGAAGAAACGCAACAATAAGTGCCATCCAGCTTCCCCTTTCCGTCCCCGGTAAGGGTATGAAGGGTGAAAAGGCAAACGAGAGAACCGTTGGTGCAAATGTATTGTTATATAAACTGGTAAGCCCAAATACAACCCCTAAACCCGCTCCGATTCCTGGTCCAAGCAAGATTGCTCCGATTATTACAGGTACATGGATAATGGTAGCCTTTATAGCAGGCAGCTGTATATACCCAAATGGTGTAAAATTCAAAAGTATAATGATTGCCCCAAATAAAGCTGCTAACACCATTCTCCTCGTATTATTTTTACTGTTCATTAGGTTACCTTTCTATTGTGTTATATATTCTGAAAATGAAAGAGTTCTTTCTGCTTCTCTACTTCCTTTTTTATCAATATTCCTCCAGATCAGATTAGGGAACACTGGACATTTCTCCAACCTATTACCAGCTGCGGTAAGTACACAAGCAATATATACACATGAACTACCGGGATAATCATAGTCTTCCATCCAACCAACGGTATCTTTTTCCTCTGTTAAGATTTCCGGAAGATTCTTTAAATATTCCATGCTGCCATCCTGCCACACACTGCTCCAAAGCTTTGCGGTTGTATTATTTCCCACTGCGTCAAACTGATCTAACCTGCTTTCCTATTAGACGTACTGCCGGAACCCTTTTGACTTCAAATCTTATAAATTTTGATATACTTGTCCTTCTCCCACAACCCCTTTTATCGTTTTAATTACTTGAAATACATTTGGCAGGCCGTTGCTTCTATATCCAATTTTTTAGTGTCTTGTTTTACAGGTCTTGGCTTCTTTTCGTTTATCTGCATTTCCACCGTTGTACTTTTCTATATTATCATTATTTTCCAATACTTGTAAAGCGATCTGAATAATTTATTATTTTTTAAAGCCTTTAGATTCCTCTTATATCTTTCATTTATTTCATTATTTTTAATTAACTTGCCTAATGATCCGCTATAAAATGGAGGGTCTGCAATATGCTATATTGGATAACATCCTGGTCAGTTACCAATTCTTCAAATCATATCTCCAAAATACAAAAAGTTTATCGATATAAATAATAGCCAGACAAGAGTATAATATTATACTTCCTGTCTGACTATTATCTGCATTCTGTTAAAACAATGTACTTCAATTAAATTGAACTATAGAGTAATAAATACTTACAGCTATTTCTTAACAGTAACTTTCTTGATAGCAACTTTCTTAACAGCACTCCAACTACCATTTATATTCGTTGTACCGGCTTTCGTGTATGCACGAACACGCACGTAATAAGTCTTTCCGCCCTTTAGCTTACTGATAGTCTTGTTATTTGCTGCGTTATTGCTTACTGTTACCGTCTTGGCCTCACTAAAATTACTGCTTGTAGAATACTGTATTACATACCCAGAAGCCTTCGTATCCTTAGTCCAGGTAACCGTAAGCTTGCTTTCCTCACCAGCTTTCAAGCTGGTTATTAACGCTTTCTTCGGTATCACAGTAACCGTAATTTTCTTTGTTGAAGCCTTATAATTATCATTTCCTGCTGCTGTAATCGTAATTGTTGCTTTACCGGTTCCCTTAAGGGTAACCTTACCGCACTTAGAATCTATTGTTACAACTTTGGTATTAGAAGACTTATAAGTAATTGCGCCTTTTGCCTTAGCGGTTAAAGTAAACGTGCCACTGCCATACACCTTTGATACATTCCTTACACCGGTAATACTATTTGCTGCCTTGGTCACCTCTACGGTTACAGTATTGGATGTAACCGATGCATATTTCATACCGGCTGCTTCCTTATTCGTGTTTGTAACCACACAATAATAATCCGTCTTTCCGACTTTAGCAGTAGAAGGTGTATAGCTTGCACCAGTCGCTCCGCTGATAGCAGATGCACTTGATGCGTTATCTGCCTCTTTCTTATACCACTGATAGCTTAATACACCATCACCGGTTGCACTTACAGACAGGCTTGTTGCAGCTGCCTTAAATGTGTATTTTCCACCGACAGGTTGTGTTATTATCACAGGTTTTGCTGGATTATTATCCCCGTTATTATTTCCGTTTCCAGCATTTCCTCCATTTCCCGGATCTGAAGCATCTTTCACTGTTCCGGTAAGCACAATGTTGTTGTAACCCTCCAGTGCCAGCTCAATCTTATATGCCCCTGTACCAATGCTGGAAGCAGGAATAACGATTGTATCATTCTTAGCAGCTCCATCGGCTAAAGCAGTACCGTTTACCATAACAAGCGCTTTACGGTCCGGTTTCTCCACATAACTGAAGAATTTTGTTTTGTACTCTCCATCCTTTAATTCAATTACATAATCGCTGCCCTTAACCGCGGGTGTTTTATTTATGATAGTATCCGCCGGTGCATCCTTTGCTCCCTCCAGAACTTCAGCCGTCATCGCTACATTCTTCACCTTAAAAGTACCTGGTACCACATCAGGACCGGACAGTAAGAATTTCAGGAAGATTGGATTGCTGCCATTGGTAAGCGTTGAATTAAGGGTAAACTTGAACTCCTGCCACTCTTCGGCTTTCAGATTCAACTTCTCTTCCATGGTTACCGCCCAGCTGTTATCCTCCTGGATATTTACCATAACAGAATTATCCTGCTGTGCTTTCGCCAGAAAACTAAGTTGATAGGTAATTCCCTTCTTAACAGAGACCGGTATATACAGCATACTCATGTAAGTCAACTGATTGGTTACTGTCTGACTGGTAATCTCCCCCTCCTGATTGGTTGCAGGGGATACCGTACCATTATTCAGATTATTTACCCAGCCCGTTGAATCAGTCTTAATGGGTTCTATTACAACATCACTATAATCAATGGTTACATTATTATTGGTAGTACGAAGCAGTCGGATATTGTCCACTGAAACAACGTTTCCCTTTTCAAATATAAGTGCAAATACAGCCTCTCTGTCTGTTACTCCCTTAGACATTGCAAAGTTTACCGCATAATTTTCCCTTGTGCCATTTCCTGGAACATCAAAGGTCTCCTGCATATAAACCCTGGAACCGTCCTTACTGGTAAGTACAGCGGAAACCCTGGCTGCTGTTTGGGATGACAAATCCAGCCCCAGCTGATAAATATCTGACTGCTGCAGCCATATTCCATTCTGAAAAATCTTTGCATTATTTTCATTGGCTGTTACAAATGCCCTGTAGCTGAAATCTCCTTTATCCCCTGTAACCATGTCATACTCCGGGTTAATAACCCTTGGTACATTCATTACTGCATTCTCAGTATGCCAGAAAGCGACCTTACCGGTTCCCTGATCGAAGGAACCATTATAAATGTGGTTTCCGCCATTTTGATCCGGGTTCTTAAAGATATCTGTAGTATCCGTCTCTTCCGGTTCCACCTGTTTTACGACAACATTACCAATCCAGACATCCCCTGTCCCAAGACCCAGATCAAATTCCAGACGAGCAGTGGGATCTGAATCCTTATCCATGGTAAAGCGATGTGTATAATGGGTCATAGAAGTTGTCAGGTTCACTTTCTTGGATAGGCCGTAACCTGCCCAGCCATTATCTCCATCACCGCAAGGCTTGAGCACAAATTCCCTGCTGGCAGAAGCCTTTGCATCAAAGCTGATTTCATAAGTATAACCATTTGCATATGGCAGGTGCTTTATCAGCTGAATGGCATAATTCTGGTCTCCGCCTTTTGTAATACCTGCCTTTGCATAGGTGGTACCATCAATGGTTTCTTTGGTGACAGCAGCTTCCCCGCCAAATTCTCCTACAAAAAACTGCCAGTCACTTTCTTCCGGCTTAACTTCAGCTGCAGTCTTTAAGGTATTAAATGCAGTATCTCCAATATAATCTCCGTTAACGCCTGTGGGTTGATAGGCAGGGCTTTCAAAACTTGCAGTATCCCTGTTTGCCACCGGAGTTGTCAGATTATCCTCAAGGTTTTGATAATAGGCATCTGGTTTCTTATAAACACGGACATAATCCACTTCCATGTCTGCCGGGAGTTCGGCATTTTCTAGATTAGCTGCACTGTCAAAGGTTCCGCCCACAGCCAGATTGAAAATAACATAGAAAGGTACATCAAAAGGTGCTCCGTAAGTATAATTTTCTGCATTTCCCGAATTCCTGCTCCAGAAATTTTCAGCGGAGAAATAAGGTATATCATCTACCAGCCATGTTATCTTACCTGGCTCCCATTCTACACTATACAAGTGATATGCACTGATATCTGTTGTGGCATCAAAAGTATAATCTTTACCATAATAAGTATTGTTAGGCCATTGAGAACCATAATGAATCGCTCCTCCAACCTTATCCGGTATACGGCCTCTTGCCTCCATGATGTCCAATTCACCGGAAGCTGCCCAGGTTCCGTATATGGTGGCATCAGCGGGTAACATCCAGAATGCCGGCCAGAGTCCTTCCTCCACCGGCAGCTTCATTCTGGCTTCGATACGTCCGTATTTGGCTGCATATAGAGTATTCCCTTCATCTGTCTTGGTTCGTATACGGGTAGAAGTGTAGGACATCCCCTCCTTTGACTCCTGTTTTGCAGTAATTACCAGCTTGCCGTCCTTTACCACATGGTTTGAATCGGTATAATATTCTTTCTCTTCATTTCCCCAATATTCAGGTCCTCCATTGGGGTCTTTTGTTCCAAGCTGGAAGGACCATTTGCTTGTATCAAGCTCTGTACCGTCAAATTCATCTGCCCAGGCCAGATTATAGCCGGCGGCAGCAAGATCGGTACGATTATCATAGGTATAATCCACTGCCGTAAAACTGAAAAATGTATAATTTACCGGAGTTGCCGCCAAACCATCTTTCTCAAAGTAATAGCGGATAATCTGACCGTCTGTCAAAGCAACCTGTTCCGTTACTTCCCAGATTCCATTTGTTTTCTTTGTCATTATACACTCTTTGAAAGCTGCATCTCCGATGGTAAGCCCATTGGCTTCTGCTTCAGAAGCACAGATAGCATAAAATACCTTTGCTGTTGCAGCCGCTGCATTCTTTGCCTGCTGGAACTTAACACTTGTTCCTTTTTTGCTTACAGTGATATCAACCGCTGTTTCTGCTCCATCAATTGGCTCTACTCTAACATTCTCGATGGTAACCGTACCATTTAAGTCATTTGCCTCGCCTCCAGTCCTTCCCAGGGCAAAGAATAAGATCTGTTTATCTGCGGAAGGTGTTCCCGGTGGAGTCTCTTTGCTATAATGATAGGTTACACCTGCCGTCAGACTTATAGGTTCCGCAAGCAGTCCAGTATCATCCAGTTTAAGAAAGACCTCTTTATCTATGGTTGAGGTAATATCAAATTCTACCAGATACTCCGTGTTGCTTTTCAGCCCAAGGTCCTTTACCATGTACTGAATTCCCCATTCGTTACTGCCTCCGTGGCCAAAGTTGTTAACAGTAACCGTTGCTTTTGTTCCGCTTTCGTTTACTGAAGCACTTGAACCTGACCAGGAATCCCCCTGATACAACTCCGTAGACTTCTGCTCTAAATCTATGTAATTAACAGCCGCAACCTCTTTTACCCTTACGTTCTCGATGGTGACCGTACCATTTTGGTCGCTTGCTTCACTTCCCTTCCTGCCGAAGGCAAAGTATAAGAACTGTTTATCTGCGGAAGGATTTCCTGCTTCCGCTTCTTTGCTGTAATGATAGGTTGCACCTGCTGCCAGATTGATTGGTTCTGCAAGCAGACCACTATCATCCAGTTTGATAAAGACCTCTTTGTCTATGGTTGAGGTGATATCAAATTCTACCTGGTATTTGGTGCCGCTTTTCAGTCCAAGGTCTTTTACCATGTACTGAATTCCCCATTCATTGCTGCCTCCATGACCAAAATTGTTAACGGTAACCGTTGCTTTTGTTCCGCTTTCGTTTACTGAAGCGCTTGAACCTGACCAGGAATCTCCCTGATACAGTTCTGTCAGTGTCTGCTCTAAATCAATGTAATTTCCTGTTGTAACTGCTGCTTCAGCACTCTGTGCGGAGCTTCCTGTAAAAACCGGTATCGGTTGTAACAACATAGCCATTACAAGCAATACCACTGCCGCTCTTTTGAAATACAGCGTCGTCTGCTTTTTCCTTTTTGCCTTTCCCATAAATACCTCCTTCAAATTTTGCAAAAGATCTGCTTCTTCGGTGTGCCTTAAAACTTATTGTACCGTTTCAAAACCTTCGCCTGATGCCAGCTGTTTTCAGACACTCTCCATAGTCATTCAAGAGCAAATCTATTATAAATTGTAAAGGATTCACTATATTTGAAAAGGGTGGTAATTTTTAAAAAGGCATCCTTTTTTTATTATCCTCTATATCTAATGTCTGAAAGTAACTGTAATGTGTGAAAAGCACTCAGGAGCTCCATATAATGTGTGGTGTGAAGTCCTCTCCTTTATTTTTATTCTGGTATAGGAAACGGGATATATGGAATAACAATTTTTTATTTCTTCTTAAATTACTCCAGCAGCCATTGTAAAAAATTGTATTGACAGAAAGAAAGGCTGCTGTTATAATTTAATCATGATTAAATCATAATTAAATTTGGAGGTAAACGATTGAAGTTATTGCCAAATGTAATATCAATTTCCCGAATTGCATTATCCCTGCTCATGTTGCTGGTTACACCAGCCTCCGCTTTGTTTTTAATTATCTATCTCCTTTGCGGATTAAGTGATATTGCAGACGGATACATTGCACGCCATTACCGTATGCAAACCAATCTCGGCGCCAAGCTGGACAGTCTGGCTGATTTTATTTTTTGGATTATTGTTTTTTATATATTGATATTTCGCACGAATTTTGTAATTGACCTGTTTATCTTAAGCATTTCCCTCATTGTAGCTTTTGTCAGGCTGATTAATTTTATTATTACAAGGAATAAGTTCAAACAGTGGGCAATGATGCATACACTTGGGAATAAGCTTACCGGTTTGGTTCTGTTTCTTGTGTTTCCCCTTTGGGTCCATTTTGGCCTGGTTCCCTATCTGCTTGCAATAATCCCCCTGCTTTCTTCCCTGGAAGAAGGAATAATCTTATTAACCACAGATTCTTATGATATAAATAGAAAAAGTATCTATCAGTCAAAGAGAACACTGACATAATTCGAAACCTTAAATTAAAATACTTATAGGAAAGAGGAAACGTAAAAATGAATGAAAATGCAGGTGCAAAAGAACGGATTATGGAGGTAGTGGTAAAGCTTTTACAAGAGCAGAAGGACATAGACAAGATAACCAACAGACAAATTGCCGAAATGGCCGGTGTGAACAGTGCACTGATCAATTATTATTATCAGTCAAAGGAAAATCTTGTTAACATAGCCGTAGGTTACTGTATGGAGGATATAGCTGAAACCATTTTGAAAAAGTCATCAGATGAAAAGCATCCGGTTTACCGGGTCAAAAATCTGGTAAAAGCCATATCCGGATTTGCTTTCAGTAACTATACCTTTGCAGAAATTGCCTTTTCCTCGGAATTAAAGCATGGGAGTATTAATACCATTCAAATTATCATTCCATTACTAAAAGAGATCTTCGGAGATAAAAAGACGGACACTGAATTAAAATTAATGGCATTCCAACTTATCATTCCGATGCAGGTCATGTTTTTAAATGCCACCGAATACGCCAATTATTTATATTATGATATTTGGGATACCAATTCCAGAAATGAATTACTGGATAAGTTAGTGAATAACATCTTTGATAATTCTTACGAAGATCTGATGTTAAAGTAAAATTTGGCATTGAAGTAAGCTTTTGCGTTGAAGTAAGCTTTGGTGTTAAAGTAAGCTTTTGTCTCGGCTTGCCTGCAGCGACATTTTGAATTTTCAAAGATTTTTTTGCTGTCAGGATAATGAAACCATTGTTAGTTACCATTGAGAAGCACATGCACTCTATAAGCACCTCAAAAACGAGCATTATAATGCTCATTCTAAGCTTTTTCATCAAACTTTGTGCCGCCCGGAGCGGAGAATTGGAGGAAATAATGAGAATTGAAGTGAGGTATTTTACAAAAACAGGTCATACGAAGAAACTTGCAGAAGGTATTGCAAAAGAATTAGGAGTTGTTGCGAAATCAATTCCTGAACCGGTAGACGGGAATGTTGAGGTCTTATTTTTGGGTGAGGGGTTATACAGCTTTGATATAGACCCGGAAATGAAAGCCTTTATTAAGACATTAAATCCCTCAACGATTAAAGAAGTCGTTGTCTTTAGTTCCGGATCATTTGGAAACGCTTATGCTCCCATGAAGAGAGAACTGTCTGCACAAGGACTAAAGGTGTCCTCCCAGGAATTTCACTGTAAAGGCACCTTGGGATTTATGCACAAGAACCGCCCTAATGATAAGGATGTTAACAATGCAGCGGTATTTGCCAAAACAATAGCCGGAAAATTAGGAGTTTAATTTTATGGGTGATGTGAAAAAGAAAAGACTTAAGAAAGCTGTCCTTGTAATAGTCGTAACTATCGTAATTATTGGTTTGGGAAGTTTTGCAGGCATACAGTATGTTACAAGTGCAGGTAATGTAAAACATAAAAGTAACGAAACCATCCTGTCCTCCCAGGGGAGCAGCCAATCCGCATTTGTTATCTACCAGCCAGGCCGTTCAGAGTTCGCCAAAGACATAGCTTATAATCTGGCAAAGGGTTTGAATGATGCCGGCTACGAAGTGACCATTAATTATCCTGGGGAATTTTTGCCGTCTGATTTGGGTAATTATGATATCGTCGCATTGGGAACCACTGTTTACAACGGTAACTTTTCACCGGTACTTGGCGACTATATATCAGGTATCAAAAATATTGACAATAGCAAGGTTTTGATTTATTCTACAGGCATGATGACTGATAATACCTCTGAACTGGACGAATTAAGCAAACTTCTGTATAGAAAAGCAGATTACGTGGAGAAATTTTATTCCAATGAACAAGAGACGGAAGTTAAAAGGGCCTATGAGTTCGGCACTTCCATAGGTGAACCCTGATGAAGGGCCTCCTTATTAAAAATAGCGCCAATGCCCTTACGGTTTTAAGAGTGATATTTACCCCCATAATACTATTTGTTGCAAATAGCATGTTGGCCGGAAGCCACACCCAGAACCTTTTTATTCTTTTTGCATTTCTATACCTTATTATTTGCTCCAGTGATTACTTTGATGGAAAAACTGCCCGCAAGTATGGTATTGAGTCCAGATTTGGTGCTATATTTGATTTAATCGCAGATTTTACTTTTGTAGTGTTCATGCACATTGTTATGATACTATATGGGATAATTCCAGCCTGGTTTATGTTTGTCATTGTAGATCGTTTTTTTAATTTTATTATTACCTCCAGGATTGAGAATGACTGCACAGATCAGGGCTTTAAACCCAAATTTGATAAGCTGGGGAAATACCTCTCAGCAGTTATGTATATTTTACCGTTAATCACGGCAGCCGACTACTGCTTTTTGGGTCAGCGGTTATATCTTACCAGCACGTTGGTATATGGCATTACAGGGATATCTATTATAACTTCATATTCCAGAATAAGAAATATTAGATCAGCAATTGCCCCAAAGGCTCACGATATAAAATAGAAATTGAAATAAGACAGCTGCAGGAATGCCTGGTCCGTAATTCTCAAGGGGGAGAATCAATAGAAAGGAAAAATATTTTAATCCGATGAACCACTATTCTCTGTTAACTAATTATATTACCCTTTTTTTAAGCCTCTTTGTATCTTTACTCATATACATAAAGTACATAGGGAAGCTTGCATTAAATAGTATTCCCTCCTTTGAAGCAGCTGCTTATGTTATACTTATCTTATTAGGTACAATCCCTCTGCTATTTCATACGACTCAGTCACGATTTCTAAAAATAATACTTCTGATATTTATTGTTATAGCTACTATTCGTAATCATACAACCTCGCCACTGCTAAATGGACTGGGCATTATATATACTATTTCTCTACCTCTTGACTGGTTTTATTCTTATTTAGGCTGGTTATATATTCCTTTGTTTAGTATTACAGTAATGGTATATGTATTTGTGTCCATATTGCTGATCGATAATAATAGGAGTATATCGCCCCTGATTAAATTCTTATTTCTATCCGCTTTTATTATAGAAATTATAATCCTAATGAATATAAAATTATCCACAACGGGAATGTATAGACCCAAAGAAGGCTTTATTGCAGAGATCTTTGTATTGTTTAATATTATGGAAGCTCTTTTATATGAAGCATACCTAAAATTAAGAAAAAAAGATGACCTTATTATTTTTCTTAATCAAAAAAAGCTGGTATTAGCTAAAATTTACACCACCAAAGAAGAAGAATTAAACAGTCAGACCATATATAGTTATATCACACAGCATATGAACGAAAATGAAGACGCAACCCATATACTTAATTATATTCAGCTAATCGATATCTCGTGGAAAGTCTTTATCAATTACGCAAATAAGACCAGCCAAAAGCATAATATTAATCTATCCTTTGAAATTGGGGATAAGGATTACCATATACTTAATCAAATGGTCCTGACTTCTTTAATGTATACGGTAGAATATCTGAACAGGGAAGCTCAGAATCAATATTCAAATTACGGAAATATTGAATTAGAGGAGTGCGAAGGAATCATAGCAATTAATGGGTTTGTAAACTGTAATAAAATTCAGGCAGATTATTCAGTGGAAAGTGAAGTCGATGATTATATGAATAAATATGTTCAGATTGTAGGCGCCGGTCTGAAGAAATACACAGACAATGGAAAAGCCTTTATCCGTTTTACCATTCCAATAAGCGGTCTGAATAAATTAGACCGTAATATACTAAAGGCTAACGCCTTAAGACTGCATAATTAAAACGAAAATAAAATAATTGATTACCTAAAACAGAGCTTTTTAACTCAATACTTTATATATAAAATAATGAAGGGCAAGACCCGTTATATCGCGATTCTTGCCCTTTATTTGTATTATATCCACACATATTCCCTATGAAATTCATTAATCTGGTCCAGATACAAAAGCTTCTCTTTCCTGTCCATATTAAGCAGCCCAGGAATCACTTCAAAATCAAGTTTTGCATTTCGCGTACCAAACTTCACAAGATCACTTTGCCTTAGTAAGTTATTATATAAATCCATTGACAGCTTATACCGTGAATCCAACTGCTGTTCAATTGCATATTTACGCTGAATCCTCTGACCTTCTGCTGTGACCACACCACTGTAGAATTCTGAACAGCACCCCGACCCATAGGAAAAACACCCAATCCGTTTTGGTGTATGAAAGTTGCCATAATCTATGATACCAAGGAGTGATAAAAATATGGTCGCTCCCATTACATTCCCTACCCTCTGGCAGTATTTCATTCCTGGCATTACCCTTTCTCTGAAATCCTTTTCAATCTCTGCAGGACTGGATTTTATCAATTTACGCATCATACTGCGGTGGGCACCTTTAACCATACCGCCAAAGGGTGTATGATAAGCAAGATATTCAAAGGTATCCTTATAATTCACCCCCTCTACTCTCTTCTGATACGCAAGAAAGGATTGCTCGCAGCAATCCAAATAGGATAAAAGTGATAAATCCGAATTCCCAGCCTCACTGTCCGGGATGGGACGGCAGGTATCCATGACTTCAAAGCCATAATAACCGTTAGCACCTGCATCTATTTGAAAAACATAAGGTTTTTCACTGACTAATATGGCTGCTGCCCCTGCTCCGGAACTGGGTTCTGCAAAGGACCAGTCAGCCGTTAAAGCCTCCCCTCCGTCCACTGCCATAAAACGGGTGATGTCCGTAGCAATTACTAACGCCTTTGCACCTTTTGAACTGCCCGATAAGATAAAATTAATAGCCATCTGAAAACCTGCTGTTCCGGAATAACAGGCATTCTTAAGCTCAAACAGACGGCAGTTTCTGCTTAAGCCCAAATAATGATGGATATAGGTACTGATGGATTTACCAAAATCGATACCCGATTCCGTACAGGTAATGACCATTTCAATTCGATTTCTCTCGTCTTCACTTAAGGCATCTACAATGGGTTTTGCAGCATTAACGCCATAGGTAATCGGATCCTCATAGGGTAATACCACTGTTTTTTCTTCCATCAGCAGGTTTTCAAATCTGGTTGTATCCAGCTTGCGATATTCGGCTAATTCCTTGACATTAAGATAAGCAAGTCCGCTATAAAAATTAATTGCTTCTATTCCGACATTTGTCATTTTAACCCCTTTCGTAAATATCAAATTTTTCGTTTGATATTCCTTTATTTCTAGTATATAAATATTTTACTTCAATCCAATTTCATTTGACTTTCTCTTCCTGCTTTCTCTTCCGGTATCTCTTTCGGTTTTCTTTTCCGGCTTTCTCTCCCGGTTTTCATTACCGGCTTGCATTTCAGTGGTGTACATATTTCCCCCTTATACTAATTCTCCCAGGGAAACTTCCCCCTTGTGGCAAACTGATAGATCCAGTCTAGGTTTTGTGGATCCAGGAACATCTTATGATTGGCCTCTAGGGCAGATTCTTTATCCGCTGAAAGCTTGTTATATAATTGGTTCATATATCTTTTATATTCCTTAATTCCTGACTTTGGCAGCCGTTCCAGCCGTAGTAAATGTCTACGCAGGATCGAATCACTCTTTTCTTCACAGGCATCAACCAACCCCCATTCAAAAGCTTTGGAGACAGAAACCGGCTGTGTCATGATAGTAAGATAATGTGCCTTCTGAAACCCAATACGCCGAATCAAAAAAGGCAGTACACAGGCAGGAAAAAGACCGAATAATAGCTCTGATAAACTAAATTCAGCAGTAATATCCGCCAAAACGATATCACTGGCAGCAACAAAACCAATACCACCGGCATTAACCTTTCCTTTGACATGGGCTATGGTAATATAAGGTCCTGTTGCCAGCTTAGCCCATATTTCATATAGTTTTTCTGAATTGTTCCTACTGGCATTGCTATTCCCTTCAGAAGAAATCTCCGCAAAATCTGCTCCGAAGCAAAATACCTCGGGCAGCCCTTCCAATACAATAATATTGACCCGGTCTTCACACTGTGTCAGCACCTCATATAATTCCTCTACCATCAGTGTATTAATGGCATTTTTTGCATCAGGCCTGTATAACTGGATAAAACAGCGCTTATCATTCCATTGCACTCTGAGTGTCTGATAGTTCATATACTCCTCCTGCAATGGTATCATGTAATACTTCTTCAATAGTTTCTACTGCTTTCTTTATTCCCGCACGGTCAATTTGCCTTAATTCTCTGCCAATCCAGGCACAGTTATTAAGGATTTCTTTATTACTTATAGCTTCTTTAATAGCTGCGGCTAATTTTTTGCTTGTTAATTTGGAACGGCTTACTGCCTTTGGTATTAAATGCTTTTTGTATAATAATGCTCCTTGATAATAGTGATCCAGCAGATGAGGGATCAGAACCTGAGGCACACCGGCCCAGGCCGCTGTATATACCGTACCGGCTCCCCCATGATGGACTACGGCAGCTACTTTGGGAAACAGCTTATAATGGGGTACGTATCCAATCATATAAGTGTTTTTCTTGTCGACGTTTGTGCAAAGCTCTGCCCAGCCTTTTGAAATAATAGCTCTTACTCCTAAAGTATTGATGGTTTCTTCAATTATCCTGCTGGTTTCCTTGGGATTTGAATCAGTCATACTGCCAAAGCCTATGTATACCGGCGGAGGACCGCTTTCCAGAAATTCAATTAATCCTGGTTCCATCTCTTCTTCTATTACTTCCGGTACATGCCACAGCCCGGTTTGGATATAATTAAACCGGTAATCCGGTACTTTATCCAGCACCTCATTTACTGCAATAATACAGGTTTTAAAGCTGCCGATTATATGGTCATAAATATCTTTGATAGGCTTTAGTCCAAGCTTATCCCTCTGTTTATTTATAATACCGACCAGGGATAAATTGATAAAGGAGTTAACAATACGCCATAACACCTTATTTAGCCACTTGGGTAAATTCTGCCAGGGGATTACTGTAGGCGGATAGTCTGAAGAGGGCATAAACTGTGTCACCAGGTTAAGGAACACAAAGGGTATCCCATATTTTTCTGCAATTGAGGGTACTGCAAAAGGTTCGCCGCTTCCAACGATTAAATCCATGTCTTTTATACTGTTTTCTAATTCAAACTGTCCGCCGATAATATCGTGCAGGGTTTTCTTAACCGCTTTTAGCAGGCGGACAGGATGCCCCATGTATCCGTTTAAATTGCCGATCAGACCATTAATATCACAGCCGGAGGAACAAAAGCTTAAACCATAGCTGGTTATCCAGGCCTTTTCATTGGGGGGAGCGCACAGAATTACTTCGTGACCGGCATTTTGCAGCTCAATTGCCAAGGCAAGTAAGGGGCGTACTTCACCATGTGTACCCACAACGGTGATCGCTATTTTTCCCATAAAAATTTCCTTCTTTCTATCTTTTTGATTTTTACTATTCGTAAGGTGAATCTGAAATCTTATTAAACCGTTCTGTAAGGCCTATCTTGGAATATTCTATTCTGCTTTGTAATTATTCTTCTTTGCTATTATTCTGCTATGCTATTATTTTTTTACAATTATTCTGCACTGCAATTACTTTGAGTTACAAATATTCTGCACTGCAATTTTTTGAGTTACAATATTCTGTGCTGCAATTATTCTGCCTCTTCAAAATCCCGAACCAGATATGGAAAATCAGTACAATAATACGGACCGCTTAATTCTATGTTATTCACAATAATCACATCCAGTTCTGCCTGCTTTGCTGCCAGAGAGCCACTAAGAGAGTCTTCTATAACGATGGCTTCGCCAGGTTGCATATTGGCCAGTTGTAGAGCCCTCAGATAGATTTCCGGTGAAGGTTTTGCTTTTTCAACGTCATCCCCGGTTATAATGTATTGAAACTCCTCATATATACCCAATTTATTCAGGGCTAAGGTTACTCCCGCTCTGGACGAGGAGGTAGCTACAGACAGTATCTTGCCCTTATTTCTTAAAAGTCTGATAAATGGTATCGCCCCTTCATAAGCCTCTAATTTCTGGGTGATTAACTTCCTTACCAGCCTTTGCTTCCTGTCTGTAAAGTCCTCTATTTCTCTTTCGGTATATGAGATAGCCTTTGACTGGAAGAACTCCTTAAATACTTCCTTGGTCTTCCTGCCCATATAGAGTTCATAATGAAAATCAGATATTCCCAGGGGGTTCAATACCTCCTCAAAAGCAGCACTGTGCAGGCGGTTTGTATCGGCTATGGTTCCATCGAAATCAAAAATTACATATTTTATATCATCCCACTTTAATTTCATAGGTTAATTCCTTAAAGAACCGGTTGTAGTAGATATCTTTTATGGTTGCAACGGTGCTTACGGCATCATGCTTGCCCAAATCTGTGGGGGATTCATAACTGCCATAAACAATATTAATCGGTAGTTTTTCCAGCTTCGGAAAATCATTCTCCACATAGCGAATTTCCTCTTTCGTATCGGAGCGGGAGGTATTTACCAGGGCTACATGGATAAAATCAGAAAGAGGAAGTTTTAATCTGGCATTTCTGGTCAGATATCGATAGGCACTGGTCAGGAATTCACTGGCGGTATAATCAGGCGTTTCATAATCCTCACCGATATTACAGATAAACACTTTTAGTGCCTTGGTATTCGAGTAGATGGCTTCCGGTATCCCCATGGTCATATAGCTTGGGAAGAGGGAAGAGTGTTGGGTACCTGGCGCATAAATGATAATGTCGGCATTGGTAATTGTCTGTATTGCTTCAGGGGTTCCATACACATAACTCTGTATCCTGGAAAGATAATCAAGCTTTTCTCTGGTTGTCGTAAATTTGCTTTCTATCAGTTCTTTATCCAGGTATTCATCAATCAGGAAGATATCCTTGATTCTGTCACTGGAACGAAGTTCAACAATTTCGGCTTCATCATAGCAGATAATACCATTTTCTCTGATACCCACTAACTTTTTGTTTTCCAGATTAGTTGGTACAACATCACCACGTACATGGAGAAGAAGATTAAACAGGTTGATGGTTTTATTAAAGTCCTTATCCAGGATTTCATAAGCACCTGCATATAAGCAATTGGATAACGAACAATCAGAAAAGTTAAATTCTCTGCCCTGTACTTTCTCATATATCCCAAGTGAGGTTAAAAACTGACTCAACAGCTTTTTGATCAGACACTCAAGATTACTGTCATTAATCATAATATTGTCAATTCTGTTACTGTTCCCGTTAACAAAAGAACTTAAGATATGGATGCATTGTTCATGCTTGATATCTTCCGGAAAACGGTACTTAAATATTTCCGACCAGATTTTGTAATTCTCAAAATTGGGAGACATAAGGTTCTCTTGATTCTTTCTTATATCGGAGGGACCCAGCATATTAAAAAAATCACGGATCTCACCTGTGGATTTCCCGTCATCGTATGCATTAACAATCAGTGATAACCTTAAGGTTTCATCCTTTACCAACTCCTTTACTAATGTGTTAGATCCTCTGCCGCCTGAAAATACCGCTACCTTTAACATAATAATCCTCCTTTAAATTGTAAATTGATTTGTAAAAAGCTATTAATATCATTTTGGCTATAGGTTACTTCCTCGATAATGCTTAATAAGGTCTCATACTGAACCCCCTCAAAGGGATTATCCGGAGTAAGGGGTGCTGTAATCAAAAAATGGCCGCTTAGCTCCAACCCCCCCACCATGGAATCTATTGCACCGGATACTTCCTTTCTTCTCGGTACAAATAATATTTTGTCTTCCCAAAAAAGAATCGAAAACAGAGGTGTTTCGCTTAACATTCCATTTTTTTTGATTGTTATAAAGGTTTCCGAATTGGTAAGCTCCTTAATAAGGTCAAATAACAGCTTGCACCTTTGCTTCGCCTTACCGGTAATAAGCAGGTTTCCACCCGGATAGTTTGGGATAGTTCCTAAATGATTGTCCATAAACTTGCAGGGTAATTTCTCAAGATGAAAGGGCTCAAACAGTACCTGGGTATGAAAATGATTTAAGGTAGCTGCGGTTCCAACAAGATTTAAGAAAGCCCTGAAACCATGGCGTTCCACCAAGCTGGTCACTTCATAGATTTCCTCATAAGCTAATTCATTTTGAGGGTGATATTCTCTGGAACATAAAATACTGTGATATCTGGTTACCGGCCTGTTGTTTGCCAGCAGCACCAAGTTTTCAAATTCATATAAGCAATCCTTCCTGTTCCAGATTTCAGTACCTAAAGGAAACTCTTGATTTTTGTCCCCCTGAAACCGCTTAGCCCTTTCCGGTGCATATTCAAGGGTTAATGGAAAGCTTTCACTGCGTAAGTTAGTTTCTTTGTTCTCCTTTGGATAATAGTGTATTAACCCCTCTTTCCATAACTTATCCCAGTTATCCTTAACCTCTTCAACAGACATAACCCACCTCCTTACAGTTGTTACTGTTGATTACCTTCCTTGTAATTTTCTAAAATCATGGAATTGCATTATTAATAATTTTCCAGGAATTCAGGATTTAGGGTACTAATAATTTTCCAGGAATTCAAGGATTGCGTTGCTTACAAGCTCATGATGGGTAAGATGTATAAAATGACCTCCATCTGCAATCTCTAGGTATTTGGATTCTCTGACTTTTGAATGAATAAGCCTGGATTCCTCCATCTCTACTACCGTGTCCACCGCACCTACAATTACTAAAGTGGGTACCATTATCTGTTCCAGCACCTCTCTGGTGGTCATTCTTACTTTCATTAATTCCAGATACTTTAGTAATACCGGGCTATTGGTGGATTGGCTGTGCTTATATAAATCAAAATAGTAATCAATATTTTGAATTACATCAGAAGACCTGGCATTTCGTTTGACGGCTTCAAAATCTTTCGATACTGCTTCCGTAAAAGAGAATACCTGTGCTACTCCTTCGAACTTGGTAGCGGTAATGCTTCCGATAAGGGTCAAAGTCTTAACTCGACTGGGATATTCCAGCGCAATGTTCTGTGCTATGATTCCACCGTAAGAGCCTCCTACTACATGTATCTGCTGATGAATCTCCAGTTTATCAAGGACTTTTATAAGGATCTCACTGATACCTTTAAAGGAAAGATCCTCTGTTCCGTCACTTCTGCCATGACCTGGCAGGTTGATTCCTATGACCTGATACTTTGAGGATAATTCTATAAACTGATAGGAACTGATCACTGTGGTTACTGCCAGACCCGGAATAATCAAAATCGGCTCACCCTTTCCCTTAATACTTACCTCAATTTTAATGTTATCCTCAACCTCTACCAAAAAGCTTTCCAAATCAATAGGTAATTTGATATCCTTTGTCTTTTCTTTGATTAGATCTGAGAACCGGAGTTCTTTCACTTCTTCGTTTTCCTGCAGCTTTTTTCCTGTGATATCTGCTGATTCAGATATTGGTTTCATACCGGTTGTATCCTCTGATTCAGCTATTGATTTCCAACCGGCTGTATCCTCTGATTCAGCTACTGATTTCCAACCGGTTGTATCCTCTGATTCAGCTACTGATTTCCAACCGGCTGTATCCTCCGATTCAGCTATTGATTTCCAACCGGCTGTATCCTCCGATTCAGCTATTGGCTTCCAACCGGTTGTATCCTCTGATGCAACTATTGGCTTCCTATCGGCCATATCTTGTGATTGGAGCTGTCTTTCAGCCGCTGACATCCTGCTGGTAGATTCTTTGGAATCAATTATTTGAACCCTGGCAGTTACTGCTTCTGTTTCTGAGTTATTGATAGCTTCCCCAAACATAGATATGACTTTCTGGGAATAATGAAGGAGTAAATACTCTGAGAGCTCCTCTAAATTCGCATTATCCAGGAATAAAGTAGCGGGTAAATTATCAAAACTGGCTTCTAAAGCTGCCAGAAGCTGAAACCCTAAGATGGAATCGATGCCAAATTCTTCGAAACTTAGCTGGACTTCTATACTGTCTTTATTCCATTTTAGAATTTCAGCGATTGTCTCCTGTAAAAAATAAATCAGTTTACTTTTAACAATCTCCCGATTCACAACTTTAACAGATTCAGTATTACCTGAAGCAGTGTTCTTCCATATATTCTCCTGTAACTCATTGTTCTGACCATCATTACTTTGTCCATCATTGCTTTGTCTGCTATTGCTTTGCTTGCCGTTGCTTTGTCTGTCATTGCTGTGCCTGCCATTGTTTTGTCCGCCATTGCTTTGTCCGTCATCACTTTGCCAGCCTTTGCTTTGTCCGCCATTGCTTGTATAAAGCAATTGATGGACTCTATCCTGTTTATTTTGCATGAAATAAGCAACAAGTTCCTCAATATTATCGTTATCCAGAAACAAGGTTGTGGGGATATCTCCAAAACTCTCTTCGAAATCCCCATAGATTTGAAAACCTAAAATAGAGTCGATACCATACTCCTGGAAGCTTGTTCGGTTTTCTATACTTTTCTTCTCACATTTCAGATTATTTGCTATAATTCCTGTAAGATAATCACGGATGAACTCTTCTACAGCTAGTATATCCTCCTTATTTGGATACTCCTCTGCTATCAGCTTACTATGTACAGAAATTTCCGTCCCCGCTCCAGCACCGGTAGAATTTCTTATTTTTTCCTGGAAAACCTGATTGGCAGCAGCATCTGTATTAGCTTTACCAGCTGTTATTCCCATCTGCTTTAGAACTTTATTTTCGGCTTTGAGAATAAAGACTTGATTCTCATTGGCATTCAGTACCCGCTCAACAATTTCCATCCCTTCTCTGGGTTCTATTGCCTGTATACCGTTTTTCCTCATTCTTTCCCTGAAATCTGCCTGCTCACCGGAACCAATTCCCCAATACCCCCAGTTAAATATTTTTACCGGACAGGATAACTTATCTTGTATATAGCCGGCGAAATTATCCTTAAAATTCAATCCGCTTACGTAATTGCTCTGTCCCGGCATTCCTATCTGTGAGGAGGTTGAAGAAAAGAACGCCATAAAATCCAAAGCCTCATTTTGAAATACGGAGTATAATGCTACACTTCCATATACCTTAGGCTCAATGGCTGCTTGAAACTCTTCTTCTGTCATCTTATAAATCATCTTATCCGCTGATACCATTGCAGAATGAAAAACACCATTAATCTTATTCCCGCAGGTAGATTTCACTTCTTTGATTGCTGCCTCCATGCTCTCTTTATTTGTGATATCTGCCTGATAATAACGAACGTTTCCGCCAAGTGACTCAATTTCTTTGATTGCATTTTTTCTGCTCTCATTTAAACCACTTCTGCCGATTAGAAACAACCTTGCTTTTACGGTTTTTGAAAGATACCGGCTTAATATAAGGCCGATCCCCCCTGCACCACCAAGAATAACGTAAACACCCTTTTCCTTTAATACACTTTGTTTTACCAGTGGTATCTGAAGTGGCTCTATCCTACGTTCATAACGTTCGCCCTCTCGAAAAACTACAGTTTCACCGTTGGGATTATAAGCCTCTGAAAATATAGGTGTTAATACCGAATCAAGACTATCAGTAATAGTAAGTAAATCTACATCGATTGTTGTAATTCTATATTTGGTATATTCTTTCGCCAATGATTTGACAAATCCGTGAATACTGGAAGCTGCAGGTAAAATGACAGGACTCTTATTAACAGAGTAGATATTATTGGTAAGAATTTTTAAGTCCAACTTTTGTTTGCCTGCTTTACTGCTTTCCAAGGCTTTTATTAATCGGAAGAGGCTGATTACACCTTTTTCCTGGGCATCACGTACTGCATCAAGATCATCCACTTTTAGAGTTTTTAGCTGAATCCCTCCCAAAAAGTATATTAGCGTTCTCTCTTTTAATTTTTTTATTATCTCACCTAAAGCATCCGGCGCATCATACTTTACTTCCCAGTAATCCTCTGATATTTTTATATTTTTTTCACCTAATAATACTCGTATTGCTTTCTCGTATTTTTCAGCTATTCTGTCCGCTACTATCTCTCCCTCTTTGGTATAGATTATCACAGCAGTCTCATGAGAAGATAAAACCTCATTGCTTATTTCCTTTTGTGAATCCATATGGATGGTTGACCTTCTCCATACCGGCTGGTAATAGATATCTGGTAATTTACTGCGGATTTCCTTTAACACATACTTGTGGAATCTGGCACAGATTTCGCCGGTTTCACTCAACAGGGAAACCTCATAGCTGTTATTACCAACGGCTCTAGCATAGGTATACATAACAGGTTTTAAAGGTTTCAGTATTTCAAATCTCTCTACTGCAAAGGGTAAATTTATCTTCCCCTCTGTCCCTGCAATACAGCTGATTGTTTGTAAGGCACTGTCCAATAAGGAAGGATGAAGCGTATAGGTTTTTAAATCAGGACCACTGTTATCGGGTATATGAATAATGCCAAGTACCTCCCGGTCATTCATATAAACTTCTTTGATCCCCTTAAAATAAGTCCCATAGCTGATTCCGTCATGTTCATATTGTTTATAAAGCGCCTCTCCCTTTATTATCCGAGAGCATCTTTGTTTTATATCCTCCAGGGATATACTCTGTCCACTTGCTGACTTCTCTGCTTTTTTCTGTAATTCACCCTTGGCATAGACAAGAGCATTGGAACCGTTAGCAGCTTCTTTGATCTCAAAGTCTAATATCTCCTCTTCCTTTTTTAAAGAAATAACAATCTTAACACTGGATTTATTGATTATAAGAGGACTTAACCAGAAGAGCTTGAAAATCTCGATTTCCTTACTGTTAAAAATAATCGTTGCTGCCTGATAGGCCATTTCCATATATCCAACACCTGGAAATATATTCTGCCCGTTGATGATATGATCTTTCACAATTGTTTCTTGGAGCTTCAACTCTTTACTAAATACGATTTCTCCGTCAAAACTCATAAGATACTCTGTTTTATCAATTAATGCAGTCAATTCTTTGCCATTTATATTCTTAGAACTTACCGGTAACCAATAGCTTTCCTTTGTAAAGGGATAGGTAGGGAGGGAGATTCTCTGCACAGTATCCAGATTATGAAGCAGTTTCCAGTTAATTTCATACCCCGTAATCCATAGCTTTGCCAGCTGTGTTAATTTTCCTTTGCTTATCCACTGCTCTACCATTGCAGCGGCATCTTCATCCCCGCCTAACAGCTCAAAACTATCCCGCGCCATTTTAATATTGCCGGATAACAGGTGCTTTGACTTGTCTCCGTTTATATATTGCTTTAAGGAGTTTCGTAATTCCTCCAGGTTACTTACAACAAAAGCCAGCCTTTCATTCATTTCCTCCCTGCCTGACTGAAGGGTAAAAGCAATATTTTCAAGGCTATGCCTCTTACCGGTGCAGGGCTCTGGATTTCCTCTGATGGATTTCTCAAGGTCCGCCGCAGCTACCTGATCTAAGGAAAAGTGGACGCTGTTGTTTCCGTAAGTATTTATAACCTTTAATAAATCCATGGCATATTGTTTTAAATTCTCTTCACTTCTGGCGGATAAAACAATAAGCTGGGCTTCCTCTGCTGCTTCCGGGAATTCTTCCTTCTTATACTCCTCCAGAACAATATGCGCATTGGCACCACCAAATCCAAAGGAGCTGACACCCCCACGGCGGGGTATTCTGTTTCCCTGAAGGTCTTCTAAGGGAAGCCAGTCTTTGGTTTCTGAGACGATATAAAACGGGCTGTTTTCAAAGTTAATATACGGATTAAGTCTATGAAAGTTAATGCTTGCCGGTATGGTATGGTTACGCATAGCCAGGAGGACTTTTATGATTCCTGCAATTCCTGCTGCCGGTTCCAGATGACCGATATTCGTTTTTACTGATCCCAGACCGCACTTAGGTTCACTTATGGTCCTCCGGTTATCTTTACTTAACGTTTTAAAGGCTTTCTTTAAGCCTTCTATCTCCACCGGGTCTCCAAGTTCCGTTCCGGTTCCATGGGCTTCAATATAGGTAACAGTAGCAGGATCGATTCCAGCGTCCCGATACGCAGCCATTAACACTTCCGCCTGCGAATCGGAATTAGGCGCTGTTAAGGAGTTCGCCCGTCCCCCATGATTTTGGGCACTGCCCTTAATCACTGCATAGATATTATCATGATCCTTTATTGCCTGCTTTAAGGGCTTTAGCAGTATAACGCCGATACCTTCTCCTCTTACATAGCCGTTGGCACTTTCATCAAAGGTTTTACAATGGTTATCGGGAGATAATACCCCTAATTTACTGGCGCTTAAAAAGGTTTTAGGAGAAAGCATCAAACTAACACCGCCGGCTACGGCCATTTCACTTTCTCCCCTTTGTATGGACTTAACCGCATGGTGGATTGCAACAAGGCTGCCGGAGCAGGCAGTATCAATGGCTTCACTGGGTCCTTTAAAATTCATATAATAGGATATCCTGTTCGCTAAAACCGCATGAGAGTTACCGGTTACAATCTGAGGTTTCATTTCATCACATTCCTGCAACAATTCCTGATAATCATTGAATTGAACACCGATATAAACACCGACAGCTTTTCCGGATAATTCAGAGGCTTTATAGCCCGCATCTTCGGTTACTTTCCATACCGTCTGCAGAAGCAGGCGCTGCTGTGGATCCATAAGCTCTGCTTCCATCGGTGAAATATTGAAAAAAGGAGCATCAAACTTATCAACCTCCTTAATAAAACCACCGCATTTGGATGTTGATTTGTTTTTTGCAAGGCGGTCCTCACTGTAATACTCTTTCCAATCCCATCGTTCAGGGGGAATCTCTGTGATCAAATCCCTGCCTTCTTTTAGGTTGTCCCAGAATTCGTTTAGGTCCTTTGAACCAGGGAACAAGCCTTCTGNNCCTCCTGATTGCTGGTAATATAATTATTATCAGGCTCCTGAAAATGATGTTTCAAAGGTACCAAATACCGCTTATGGCCAAGAGCTCCTTCTCTGATAGTTTCAATTCCGGTTCTTACTTTATTCCACCCTTCCTTAATTCCTGCCCGTTCATAATACTTCGCTACTACCTTAAAAAAATCATTACATAAATAATCCGCCAAGCCTTTAATGGTACTGGCAGAAAATAATATGGCTGGTGACAATTCAAGGTTATATTTCTCTCCGAGCCTTTTAACCAATATTTTTAAGGAAATCGAATCAAAACCAAAATTCCCAAAGTTAACATTATTCTCAATATCCTTTACATTAACCTTTAATATATCTGCTGCTATGGCTCTTATATCAGCTTCCAGATAAGTATCCAGTGACCCGTCTTTTCTATTCTTTGGCTCTGTTGAAAGTATTTTTGGTTCCTGTTTTAGTTGTAGCTTTTGTACGTTAAGGTTTTCTTTTTCGTAGATACCATTACTAAGCCCTAAAATTTTCTCAACTTTTTGCGGGTTCCCGTAGAATACAATTGCCTGTTCCCTGTTCAGAGCCAGTATTTCATGAAATGCTCTGATACCATCAGAGTCCTTTAAATAACTTAAACCCGAGGTTTGCAGATATAGGTTTTCCGCGTCTTTGTCCTGATGCATCCCACCGTTTTCCCATAAGGGCCAGTTTATCGTTATGGTTTTTCCTGACCGTAAGCCATTTTCCTTTAAGGACTGTCTAAGCTCCTTATAACAGTCAAGGAACCGATTCCCTATGGAATAATCGCATTGTCCAAAGTCTCCTATTATGGATGAGGTGGAGGAAAAAAGAAGAAAATATTCCAATGGTTCATTTTTTGTCAGCTCATCCAATACAATGGTTCCAAGCATCTTCACCTGTATAATTGCATTAAATTCCTCATACCCTTTTTGGGAAATCAGCTTATCACTTACCAAACCTGCAGCATGAATTACACCACTCAATGCTCCAAACTTCTTCTTTGCTTCCTTGATTACCTTTTGCATCTGAGTTTTACTGGTGACATCCGCTTTTTGATATATGATTTGGCTTCCTGTTTTTTTAAGTTCTTCCAATATAGCCTTTTTCTTATCATCTAGATCGGAACGGCCGACCAGCACCAGATTGACCTTGTATTCTTCTGCCAAGTATCTGGCAAATAACATTCCCAGCTTTCCGGCTCCCCCAGTAATCAAAAAAACAGAGCCTGGGCTTATATCAGCCTTTTCAAAGGAAGGAGCCGTTAGTTTTTTATAGGTTTTTATGTACCTCTTACCCTTATTATAAAAAACCTCCGGCTCAGAATATGAACATAACAATTCATCCTTTATGAAGTCATTTAAATTCTGTATTTCATTGATATGTATCGTTGAGAATTTCAATTCCGGCATAAGAAAACCGGTGGATTTGCCAAAATTGGCTATAATCTCATGAAAAGGATTCATAAACCTTTCATCCTTATGGGTAAGTACAAGAATTTTAGATAAGTACGTCATTCCTGCCTTTACTATGCTTTTTAGAACCTGAAACAGATTCTCTATTTCTTCCGACATACAGGAGGTCTCAATATCCAAAACAGAGGTTCCTTCATTTATAAGCTTTTGTATGGCAGTATGCCCCACACCACTGGGATCTAATGGCCAGGTATAAAGAAGTTTTTTTATATTAATACCTTTCTCTTTTATATCGTTCAGAAGTTTTATATAATCCGCCAGGCTATGAGGATTAACTTCATACTCATTTCCGCTAAGGCTCTGATACCTGCTGGCTTTGTATACAGTGACAATATGATCTCTATCTACTATACTACTGTCAATACTTACCCGGAGTTCTTTCAGCCCAAAGATTAAAATACCCTCCATTCCTTCTGCTTTGTTATGCTCAAGACCTTCCTCAAGCTTTTTCTCACTCCATTGCTCCTCATAATAGTTCAGCATATGTCCGTCAGGAGAGTTTTTATTATCCTCTGCTCTGTGAACACTGCTTAAACATCTTTCTTCTTTTCTGCTGCTTCCTGACATATCACTCCTCCTGTATATTTATCTACCCATACATTTTTTACAAACATAATCTAATTACATGTAAAATGGTTCAGGGATAACGCTCCCTAAACCATTTATTTAGTATCCTATGATATTGTAATTGGATATTCTCACAGCAACCTCACCTTCTGTATCAAGAAAGCTAACACTGAATTTCCAGGATTCTTCCTCTCCGTCAGCTTCACACTCGGATAAAGCCATCTGAACAAAGCAAGTCTCTGGAAGTGTCTGGAATATTTCAAGCCTGTCAACTCCGCTGAGATAATAATGACTTAATTTTCGATCCTGTATCAGAAAAAGGCCGATTTGATAAGCTGACTCCAGAAAGAAAGTATTTATCACCAGATTTGGCAGCAGGAAGGATACGTTATCTCTCATAGATATTTCTGCGAAGGCTTTTGTCTTTTCAGATGATATGAATAAGGTAGTGATTACCTGAAAATTAGTTCCATAGTATAGTTTAAACTCACCCGATAAAAATGTGTACAGTTCTTCTTTTTGTACAACAAGGGGACACTCATTTCTAAGTATGTTAAAATTAGATATCTTGGACATATCCATATCAAACTTAACTGTATCATTTTTATCAACTATAGCAGTATGGGTTTTATCAAGCCTTACAATTCCGTTTTTATCAACTATAGCAGTATCGGTTTTATCAAGCATGGAAATATCAGTTTCATACATGGCAATATTGATTTCATCAAGCATAGGGGCAGATACTTCGGATGCTGCCGTTTCAGTTTCAAAAGTCAGCTGTGCCTGGGCACAGATAAACTCTTCTTCCTCATTAACTGCCACGATTTCTGCCTGGCAGTGATCCCCCACCGGATATACCTTAGTGTTTAATAAATATTCCTTTCCACTAAAAATATCACTTCCTGCAAAGTGTACATTCTCCATAGTTCTAACCTTATTATCACCGGAAATCTCACTGGTTTTTCGTAGTATTTCAAGGAAGTTTGCATAAGGATACTGGCTTCTGCCGTGAGACATACAGTCTTTCATAAACAGATTCTCTCTCCTTATTTCTGTACGGAATTGCTGCTCCTTAAAACTTGATATATTTTCATCAATTAATGGATGCAATCTGACCATTTCCGGTTTTATAAGCTTCGCTTCATTTGCCTGTACCCAATAACTATTCCTTGCAAAAGGATAGACTGGCAGTGGAATTTTAAAATGCTCCTCTTCTCGATATAATCTGCTCCAGATCAGCTCTTCCCGGTTTTGATAAGCCGCAGAAAAACTGTGAAGAATTTCTTTATAGCGTTCAGCTGAAAGGTCTATACTGTACAGTTCCTCATACCACCTGCTATGGTTTCTGAGTTTATGTAAATTTACTTCTGTATCCGAAATATCCTTACTGTCTGTTTCTCCCTTTATAAGATAAGTATTTATTGCTTGCTCTAATTCTGACTGTTCCCTTACCACAAAGGCTTTCCTTTTATGAAAATGTTTACGCCGGTTTCCCAGTGAATAACATATATCATCCAAACTGTAAGCACCGTTATGTTTCTTTGACCATGCTAAAAATTCCTTCAGCCGCTGTCTTAGTTCCTCCGTAGTTTTCCCGGAGAAGGCCGCCAGATAGTAGGGCACTTTCGTGTCTGCCTCCCTGTTCTTACATGTTTTCCTGGTTTCAAGGTATTCCTCTATTACCAGGTGTGCATTGGTACCCCCAAATCCAAAGGAACTGACTCCCGCCCTCAAAGGTCCTTCCTCATTGCTCCAGTCCTTTAACCTGGTATTAACATAAAAGGGACTGTTCTCTAGCTCCAAATGTTCATTTTCCTTATTAAAGTTAAGAGAGGGTGGTATTTCTTTATGATTTAGTGCCAGTACCGCTTTTAGAAAGCTTGCAATTCCTGCCGCTAAGGAGGAATGTCCAATGTTAGTCTTTACCGATCCCAGAGCACAAAACTGCTTCTTATCCGTATATTCCTGAAAGGAATTTTTTAAGGCTTCCACTTCTATGGGATCACCTAATTTTGTACCTGTTCCATGGGTTTCCAGATAGGTAATCGTCTCCGGATTAATATTTCCTTTCTTATATACCTCCAGCTCCAGAGCTGTTTGGGACAGAGAACTGGGAGCTGTTATTCCATTGGTTTTACCATCCTGGTTAATGCCGGAGCTTCTGATTACACCATAGATATAATCCCCATCTTTTATTGCCTGTGCTAAGCTTTTTAAGACAACGGCTCCGACACCTTCTCCGTTAACAATTCCATTGGCAGCATTGTCAAAGGATTTGCACTGCCCTTCGGGAGACAGCATTCCTGCATTGCTTGTAAAGATATAATAGTGGGGGGTGCTGCAAATCCACACTCCCCCTGCTATTGCCATAGTATTTTCCCCAAGGATTATGCTTTGGCAGGCCAGATGCAGCGCAACCAGAGAGGAGGAGCAGGCAGTATCTATAGCCATTGCCGGTCCTTTTAAATTCAACAGGTAAGATATTCTGGAGGCCAATACAGAGCCGGTGTTTCCCCAGAAGGCCTGGGCAGTAATATCTGCCTCTTGTTCACTAATGTTATTCAGATAATCTCTTGGTGCGGCTCCCACATACACCCCGCAGGATAGACCGGAGGCCAGATCATTTGCATAACCTGCATCCTCCAGGGACTTCCAGCATTCTTCCAGAAATAATCTTTGCTGCGGGTCCATTACCTCTGCCTCCATACCGGATATATTGAAAAAAGCCGGATCAAACTTATCAATGTCACTTAAGAATCCTCCCCAGCGGGAATTGGTTTTATCTAATTTATCAACCTCCGGGTCATAGTACTCCTCAATATTCCATCTATCCCTTGGAACTTCCGTCACGGAACTTTTCCCGTCCCTAAGATTGTTCCAATACTCCTCCAGATTAGATGCACCTGGAAAACGTCCTGACATACCAATCACTGCAACCCCTTTGGCTTCAGATAACGTTTCACCGGTAGGAGCTCCTGCCTTGGTTTTTATTTCTTCCATATTTCTCCTGGCTTCTGCCGGTGTTATCCTATTGTCCTTCACCATTTGCAGAATATCCTTAATCCTTCTTGTTACGTCAGCTTGCTCCATCTTGTTTTCTCCTTCTTCACCATATCAATACCCTATTCTGATCAAGCCTTATGCCGGATTTTCAGCATTCCTTCCAGAAATCATTTCCATTACTTCCTCAACATTCAATATTCCTTTTGCTAAAAGCTCCAAAGGATCAGCTTCTAAAGCCCTTCTGTTATCGAAAGTTTCTGCTGCCGAAGTCAAGGCTGCTTCTGTTTCCAGATCATATTCCCTGCACAAATATTCACTTAACGACTGAATATTGCTATAGTCAAATAGAACCGTGTTTTTCAGGACTATACCAAAAGCATCATTTATACTTTTCAACAAGGAAACACCGGTAATGGAGTCTACACCGTATTCAGAGAACTGCATGGTAAAATCAATATCCTCCCGGTTCACTTTCAGGGTATCTGTAATGCAAGCAATGAGTTTTTCCGTAACGGTTTGATGCAGATCAATGTCCCCTCGGCTATCTGCATTCCATCTAAGGTCACCTTGAATTTGCCTTTCTGCCTCTTGACCGAGCTCAGTTTCCAGATAACCTGCCAAGTCATCTACATTGCTGTAGTCGAATAGAATAGTCGTTTTCAGAGTAAGATCGAACTCATTGTTAATACGATCAATTAATTCCATTCCGGTTATGGAATCAACGCCATAATCGGAAAAGGAGGTACTGTTATCAACTTCTCCTGCTTCTACCTTTAAGACCTCTGCGATACATTGGACGATTCGGACCTTTAAATGCTTCAGGAGGTTGTTGTTATTCCGCCCTTTGTCAAAGCCTCCTGGGTTGGATACTTCAAATGGACTGGTAACGTTCACTTGTTCTGCTTCCTGGTCTGAACTTTTTTCAGGTTTTGCGTTATCGATGATGTCTGTCTGTTTCAAAAGGAAGGGTTTGGCTTTCAGCACTATGACCTGGCTGACAGCTTTCTCAGCCAGGATTCTTTCGATTGCTTCCATCCCTTCCTCCGGTTGAATAGAAAGCATACCTTTTGAAGCCATTATTCTATTATGCTCCTCAGAGGAAGCAACTCCAACACTGCCCCAATATCCCCAATTGATAATCTTCACAGGAAGGTTTCCTGCCTTCCTTAGATGAAGGGCAAAAGAATCCTTAAATCCGCAGGCAGCCGCATAATTGGCCTGTCCCCCATTGCCGACAAAGCTTTGGATAGAGGAAAAGAACATGATAAAATCCAGATTTTCCTCCTTTACTGCTTCATATAAGATGATACTTCCTCTTACCTTAGGCTCCAGGGAATCAATAAGATCCCTTTCGGACATATTGCGAATTGCTCTGTCTTTCATAACGATGGCAGAATGAACGACTCCATTGATTCTGCCAAATTCCCGTTTTACTTCCTGAACGGCCGCTTTCATACTGTTTAAATCTGTGGCATCGGCTTTCACATAGAGAAGCTTTGCGCCTGAAGCTTTCATGGATGAAATCTTCTCATACTTTTCTGCGTCAAGGTCCGAGCGTCCCAGCAAAGCTACTTTAGCACCTGCCTTAAGGGTAAGATACCGGCAGAATTCCAAGCCAATACCTCCTGCACCGCCCAGTATCAGATATACACCGTCTTTTCTAAAGGAAGTAGTTGTTGTTTTATTCATATCAGTTGGTATTATCCTATGGAGGTATCTTTTCCTGTTCCGGATTACTACCTCCTCGCCATTACTACTGCCAGTTTCTTCTGCTACTAATCGGGTCAGAGTTTCTTTATCGCTTTCCCATTCCTTAAGATCAATATCAATGCAGGTAGTTTTCCAGTATTGAAACTCTTTGGCCATGGATTTTGCAAACCCTAAGATACTGCCGGCGCAAGGTATTACGTCCTCTTCTCCTAAGGTATGGACATTATTGGTTATTATCTTTATATGGAGCATTTGATTGTCCAGTTCTTTCTTAACAAATGCTTTAAGCAGGCGAAACAAAGAGAGAACACCCATTTCCTGTGTTATTTCCAAGCTTTCCGGTTCTTTAAAGTCAATTTCCTGTGAGGTTATTCCTCCCAGAAAATATACATGATCCAAGCCGCCGATTCTTATCAGACAATCACTTATGCCTTTTTCATCGAAAGCATTTATTTTCCAGGAATTCATACCTATTCTTCTGTTTTCTGTACCCAGGAAAATTACATAGACCTCCGCCTTACCGTAATAATCCATGAATTGCCGGCTCATATCAGCATATTTCGCTGGTACGAGGATTAATACCTTTTTGTCTACCAGGTTACTTACGCTACTCTCTTTCTTTTCTGGCAGCGGTAGTGGTTTCCACGTTGGCAGATAAAAACAATCTTCCAGGGAGGCAGCACTATCATTTGGCATTACCTGATTAAAAGAAGCAGAATTTTGCGGCCCTTTTGCAGAAACGTTTTTATCAACCGTTTTCCACACTCTTCGCTTCTCAAAGGGATAGGTCGGTAAAGGTATCCGCGTTAATTGTTTTTCACCATACAGCAGTTTCCAGTCAATTTTAACACCGGATACCCAGAGGCTTGCCAATTTCGTGAATTTCCCCTTCTGAATAAGTTCATTTATGGCTGAGGCTGTAACACTTTCTTTTAAACCTGCTTTTCCTTTGCCTTTTTCCAAATGATTATGGTACAAGCCATCTATTCCGTCTTTCTCCTGAAGATAGCCCGTGAGTTTATGAATTAACTCTTTCAAGTCTGAAAATACGATTGCAAGTCTTTCGTCCATCTCTTCCCGCCCTGCCTGCAGTGTATATGCGAAGTCAGTAAGGGAGCCGCTCTTTAATCCCTCGTAATTATTTCCAGTTTCCTGCTTAAGAAAAGTGAGCATTTTCAGGGCATAGGCAGATAACCGGTCTTTGTTTCGGGCCGATATGATAAAGATATAGGGTGTGTCCGTACTGTCCTTTACCTTGTTCTTCCCTTCATAGGCTTCCAGTGCGATGTGTGCATTCACACCTCCAAAGCCAAAGGAGCTTACGCCTGCTCGTCTTGGCAGTTCCGTTCCATACTCATCGGTTAAGGCGCTCCATTCCTTTGTCTTTTCTACGATATAGAAAGGACTGTCTGTTAACTGGATATAAGGATTCTGTACGCTAAAATTAGCGATTCCGGGAATCGTCTTATTTTGAAAGGCCAGTAAAACTTTTAGAACACTGGCAATGCCTGCCGCTGTTTCCAGATGTCCGATATTCGTCTTTACCGAACCAATTCCACAGTATGCCTGCTTTCCTGCTGTTGTAATGTCCTTCTTACCCATTTCTTTGAATGCTTTTATCAATCCGTTCACTTCCACGGGATCTCCAAGCTGGGTGCCGCTTCCATGGGCTTCTATGTAGCTGACGGTTTCCGGTTCAAACCCGGCTTTATCAAAAGCTTTCATAATAACCTCTGCCTGTGCCTTGGTGTTAGGAGCTGTCAGGGAAGCCGCACGTCCGCCGTGATTGATTGCTGTACCTTTAATTAAGGCATAAATAGTATCTCCATCCTTAAGGGCTTTGCTGAGAGGCTTTAATAAAATTGCCCCGGTACCTTCTCCACGCACATAACCGTTGGCTTTTTCATCAAAAGTCTTGCAGTGTCCATCCGGTGAGAGCATACCGGCTTTGCTGAAGGAGATATGCAGGGTAGGGCTTGCGATTACATTTACACCGCCTGCAATTGCCATATCGCAATCACCGCTGTAGATGGATTCTACGCCTCTGTGGATTGCCACCAGGGAAGAAGAACACGCAGTATCAATGGGTTCGCTGGGCCCATGGAGATTTAACAAGAAGGAAATCCTGTTCGTTAAAATACAATGAGAATTACCGGTGGAGGTCAGGGCTTCTATTTCACTGTCCTTTAGTACATCCCTGTAATCCGTGGTAGAAACTCCCACAAACAAGCCGGTATTGGAACCGGCTAAATCAGAGGGCTTATATCCCGCATCTTCAATGGTTTCCCATACTGTCTGCAAAAAGATTCTTTGCTGGGGGTCCATAAGCTCTGCTTCCATGGGTGATATACCGAAAAACAATGGGTCAAATTTATCGATTTCTTTCATAAATCCACCCCATCTCGAAATATTATCCGGCAGGTCTTCCTTTTTCCAACGGTCAGAAGGTATTTCTGTCACCAGATCCCTTGCTTCTTCTAAGTTTCTCCAGAATGAGAGCATATCCTCCGATTGAGGCATGACACCTCCCATTCCTATGATGGCGATGGGTTCTCTTTTTCCTGGCAGAGTGTTGGAAAAGTCCTCTTTAACGGCAGCGATACTGACCAGATTCGCTGGCATTATCTTTTCCGTTTCTTCTTTCCCATGGACTGCAGATATGCTGTCATAATGCTCCTTATACAAGTAATCCGAAAGTGCACCCAAAGTACCGTATTCAAAGAAAATGCTCGGGTTTATTTGAATGGAATACAATTTATTGATTTTATTTGCCAGTTCCGTAAAGGTCAGGGAATGAAAACCATACTCATTCATGTCTTTTTCCAGAAAAATATCTTTCTCTTTGATTCGCAGGATTTCCTTTACTGCATTTTTAACATCCCGGTGGATATCTTCCAGGATGTCGGTCATAGGAAAGGTATCCTCCGCAATATTCTGCGTAGGATTCTGGACAAGATTCTCGGCTTGATACCGGGTATGATTCTGGACATAATTCTCGTCATTTTTCCGGGTATGAACCGGTTTAGAATTCATATCTGCTACTGTATCCATCATACCCAAAAGTTTACGCAGCTTTTGCGCATCCCCCTGCAATACCACCAGCTGAGCTTCACCAGATCTCAAAGTATCTTTCAGTGACTGAATTCCATTGCTTGTCTCAAGGCTTGTAATTCCCATACTGACAAATAAATCTTCCGTTGCCTTCTCTACCTGAATTCCACCTTCTTTCCATAAAGGCCAGTTAACGGACAAGGTATTTCCATACCGCAGTCCCTGTTTACCAAGTCCATTACGCAAACAGGAAAAATAATCCATAAAACAATTGCCATACGCATAATCTGCCTGTCCCAGATTGCCGGTAACTGCCGCCGTGGAAGAGAATAAAATTAGAAAGTCCAGGGGCTCGTCCTTTGTTAAAAGATCCAGGTTAATGGTCCCCTGAACTTTTGGTATGATTACCTGTTCCATATCATCTTTTTGCTTGTCTCTTAAATAGGTATCTTTGGTCATACCGGCACAATGGAGAATCCCATTGATCCTGCCAAACCTTTCTTTTACGACATCTATGATCACAGCCGTATCGTTAAGGACTGACACATCACCCTGTACAAACAAAACTTCACTGCCCAAAGCTTCCAATTCTTTTATATGTGATATTTTTTCTGCATCCAGAGGACTTCTGCTGGTTAAGCACAACTTTGCCTGATAAGCCTCCGCCAAAAATTGTGCAACGATGAGCCCAAGTTTGCCAAAACCACCGGAAATCAGGTATACACCTTTCGTTTTAAAGTCTTCTTTGCCTTTAAAACTGCTTTCTGTTTTTTCTTCCGGAAAACTATACTCTTTCTGTATACTATTGTCTTCTATAAAATACTCCTCTATCCTCCTGACAAACCTTCCTTCAGGAGTATGTAATATTTCAACTTCCTCCTTTGCGGCAGCCAATAATTCC
>DJJW01000050.1 GCA_002434335.1 Lachnoclostridium sp. UBA6558
TATGTAAATTATTTATTTTATCCTAAATTATTCATCTGATATTTTTAACGGTGTTTCTCCACCGCATAGTTACTGTATTTTCATCTAATTATTGCTATCACTTAAAAAGTGAAGCCAAACAATACGCTTTATATGAGGCAATAAATATTATTAATTTTCAAAAAATACCAGACTGTAAGCTGTTTATTTCTACAGCTACCGCCTGGTATAGGATATATATTTTGAATATTAATATTTTTATGATACTTGGGCAAAAATGTTATTCTCTTAATATTCGTCCAGATATTCCAGCTTACTTACCGATACTTCATAAGCAATTCTTTTTTCAAAATCATTTTCACTGATCTTTTTCTGGTACTCTCTGCTCTGGATTCTGCCCCATACCTGGATGTGTCCTCCAACGGTGAAATTCTCAGCGAATCTGGCATTTCTTCCCCAACAGATGCAGGGTATGTAATCGGATTTTCCATAAGGTCTGTTTACTGCAAGTAGAATATCAGCTATTTCTCTTCCTAAGGGAGTTTTTCGATAAATGGGCTGCTTGCAGACAAAACCGTCTAAAAAGATGAAGTTGGGGCGGATACCTTCCGTATCCTCTTCGCTTACTTTGATTTCTCTGGCAAATACAGACAAAACCAGCCTGTTCTTGTTGTCCTCATGACGGTTATAGGAACGAAACTGTCCATTAACCTCTACATACTTGCCTTTTAAATCTGCTTTTACATCCACCAGTCTCTCTGATATCATAATAGGTATGTTATCATAGGAATTACTTAACCGGCTTACAGAAACCTCCAAAATGTAAAAACCCTCCCCAAATACATCGTGACTGAATTCAAAATCAGTCATTACCTCGCCTGCAATACTTACTTGATTGTTATCAAATACTTTATCTGTCATTTCGTATGACTCCCTTCTCTTTACTCGTGTTCTGTACAATTTATAATTGGTATCCCAATTGTATTGTCCTGACCTTCAAGATAAAATTATTCTCCAATACTATATGTATGACAGTATTATTCGTTTTAGAACCAAATTTTAAAAAAATTTTTATAAGTTTTTTTCCATTTGTTGTGAAAGGGTAAGCAAAACGCTGAAAATACCGCCCTCTAAAGAAATACCTTGTAAATTTCCCGTAGTATGTTAAAATGTTTTAGTTAGAGTGTTATTGCTTATATTGAGCTTAATATAGTTTTTATAAATCTATATATTTTATTGAAATAGTATCGCTATTATGACAGTAAAATTAAATTCTGCCGCATCAGCAGTAACAGCTGGTCTAAGATCATATAAACAAATATCCGGGCATAATTGAATCAGGAAAGCGGATATTAAAACAACAGAAGACTATTTTTCTATCCTGATATATCTGTATTTATTAACACAGACGGAAAATAGTCAAATAAGTTAATATCCAATCAATAAGATTGGACATTCAAGAAAGAGGTTACGATGAAAATCCAAAGAGAAGACATCAGAAACATTGCAATCATAGCCCATGTTGATCATGGCAAGACTACCCTTGTTGATGAGCTCTTAAAGCAAAGCGGAGTATTCCGCACCAATCAGACTGTACAGGAAAGAGTCATGGACTCTAATGATATTGAAAGAGAACGTGGTATTACTATCCTTTCCAAGAATACGGCTGTTTCTTATGAAGGCGTAAAGATTAATATTATAGATACACCGGGACATGCTGACTTCGGCGGCGAAGTAGAACGTGTGCTTAAGATGGTTAACGGTGTTGTATTAGTAGTGGATGCCTTTGAAGGCCCTATGCCCCAGACCAAATTCGTTCTTAAGAAGGCTTTGGAACTGGAACTGCCGGTTATTGTATGTATCAATAAAATCGACCGTCCCGAAGCCAGACCCGCAGAAGTTATTGATGAAGTTCTTGAGCTTTTCATTGAGCTGGATGCTACTGATGATCAGCTTGACTGTCCATTTGTATTTGCTTCCGCCAAATCCGGTGTTGCAATTCTTGAATTAGATGAGTCTCCTGAAAATATGAGACCCCTTTTCCAGACTATCATTGATTATATCCCTGCTCCTGAAGGTGATCCTGAGGAAAGTACACAGGTACTTATCAGCACCATTGACTATAACGAATATGTAGGCCGTATCGGTGTAGGTAAAGTTGATAACGGTATCATTAAAGTAAATCAGGATGCAGTTCTTGTAAATGCCCATGATCCGAATAAGAGCCAGAAAGTTAAAATAAACAAGCTTTATGAATTCGAAGGTCTTAAAAAGGTAGAAGTGAACGAAGCTTCCATCGGTTCCATCGTTGCCATTTCCGGTATTTCTGATATCCACATCGGTGACACCATCTGCTCTCCTGAGAATCCTAAAGCTATTCCTTTTCAGAAAATCTCAGAGCCTACGATTGCAATGCATTTTATTGTTAATGACAGCCCCCTTGCCGGACAGGAAGGTAAATTCGTTACCTCCAGACATTTAAGAGAACGTTTATTACGCGAACTCAATACAGATGTCAGTCTTCGTGTAGAAGAAACCGAGAATACGGAAAGCTTTAAGGTATCCGGCAGAGGAGAACTCCATTTATCCGTTCTTATTGAAAACATGAGAAGAGAAGGTTATGAATTTGCAGTAAGCAAAGCTGAGGTTCTCTATCGTTACGATGAAAAAGGAAAACAGTTAGAGCCAATGGAACGCGCTATTATCGACGTACCGGAAGAATTCACAGGAGCAGTTATCGATAAATTAAGCCAGCGTAAAGGTGAACTTCAGGGAATGTCTAACGGAAACGGCGGATACTCAAGACTTGAGTTCCTAATTCCTTCCAGAGGACTTATCGGTTACAGAGGCGAATTCCTTACCGATACAAAAGGTAACGGAATTATAAATACCTTATTTGAAGATTACGGCCCTTACAAGGGAGATATCCAGTACAGAAAACAGGGCTCCTTAATTGCTTACGAAACCGGTGAAGCAATAACTTATGGTCTCTTTAACGCACAGGAAAGAGGTATTCTCTTTATTACTGCCGGTGTTAAGGTTTACTCCGGTATGGTAGTAGGTCTAAATGCAAAAGCAGAAGACATCGAAGTTAATGTCTGCAAGAGAAAGCAGCTTACGAATACCCGTTCCTCCGGTGCAGATGATGCTCTTAAACTGGTGGCTCCGAAAATCTTAAGCTTAGAGCAGGCTCTGGAGTTCATCGATACTGACGAATTATTAGAGGTTACCCCTCAGAACTTAAGAATCAGAAAAAAATTATTAGATCCTACTCTCAGAATGAGGGCTAAACGTAATTCAAAATAATAGCTTTTACCACAAAGGAATTACCTTTACAGGAGAATGCATATGGGAATTGAATTTAACAAATTAACGATAGCAGACTGCCTCAGATTGGAATCCTATTCCAACCTGAGACCGGTTTACATCTCTGAACGACAGCCGGTTAACCAGTTTATCTGGGAAGAATTCTACAATACCCATTACTACCGGAATGACCAATATATGATGTGCGTTATAATGACGGAAGACAAAACAAGTCCTATGATGCCTTTATGCAAAGAAGCTGACATTCCTGCCGTATTTCAGGAAATCAAAGAACACTGGAATAAAGAGCTGAACAAATCTTTAAACATGTACCTTATTGATGAAACTTTTCTTGCTGGATTAAAGACCATACCGGGATTTGAAGAAGAATTTGAAATTGAGAACTGCAGAGATAATCATGATTATCTTTATGATGCAGCTAAGTTACGTACTCTCAGCGGTAAAGCTTATCATAAGAAGAAAAACCACTTGAATTCATTTCTGAAGAACTATGATGGCAGATACGAATACCGCACCCTGGATTGTTCTAATGTGGAAGAAATTCAGAGTTTTCATGACAGATGGCTGGATAACAGAGAATATGAAGATAAGCATGGCAGTATGCGAAGCGAAGAAAACGGAATACACCGTTTATTCAAATATTGCGGCTTTGTTGATTGCAGCATCGGTGGTGTATATGTAGACGGAAATCTGGAGGCCTATACCATTGGCAGTTATGCTCCGGATATTAAATGTGCTTTTATCCATATTGAAAAAGCCAATATTAATATTCCCGGTCTGTATAATTTCATAAACCAGCAGTTTCTGATACATGCCTTTCCGGAAGCAGAGATTGTTAACAGAGAGGATGATCTTGGGCAGGAGGGCCTGCGTAAAGCCAAACTATCCTATCAGCCCATCAAGCTGGAAACGAAATATCATATCTACCAACGTAATTTCAACACGGATAAATAAGGCAAATACCTTTATTACTAAATCCAAATAAATATATAACCTGATCCTAAAAAGAAGCACCTTGTACCCCTTATTCTAAAGGTTACAGAGTGCTTCTTTTTACGTTCTTATATTATTGTAAGTATCTCTTTTTCATCTCTTATTCTCAGAACGATTTAATAAGCTCTTTTAATTCAGTATCTCTTTGAGAAGAGAATGTGGGATTTACGATTTCAGGCGAATTGTGCAAAACAAAGAGAACTCATGTGCCTATTGCAAGGTATTTGAAGTCCTTTTCTCTGAATANNGAAGCATGCGTTCTTTCTGTTTTGTGCAAACCGCCGTCCCCTTTCGAAAATCTACCTTCCTAACAAAACCTTCCTACCTAAACCTTCCTTACTTACATAAATTACTTTACGATATCCCTCTGATTTCCATGAATTTTCCATCAGGGTATTTATGTATATCATTTAAACTTCGTATTCCGTATATCGTCATGATATCTTTGAATTGATTTTTAATCAGTTCTTTCGCAATAATTCTTTTTCCTTCTTTATCTCTGGATATTCGATAATTAGCCCTCTCATGAGNNAGCTGCCAATACTTTAAGGGTCTTCGGTCCATACCAGCAGAAGGTGTCAAGCACCTTATTTATAAGGTTCTTCTCAAGTTCTGACAAACGGTTAACAGGTACCTCAAAAATATTAATACCATGTTTTTTCATACTATTGTATAAAGAAATGTATGGTGCATTCTCACCATTTACGCTAAAATCATCTTCAAATAACTCTCTTTCGTATAGTGCCAGGAAGAAACCCTGCGCATAATACAAAAGCCATTGGGTATAGCCTGGGGACAGATCGCCCTGGGTGTAGTATATCATGTATTGGGCTATTAAGTTAATTTTGCGCTCTGTCATTTTCTCAAGGACTGCCTGCATTGTCTTGCGATAGGCTACATTGGTCAGATTATCCTTGTTTTCAAGCAACAGTTCATAGTAATATACCGGATCTTCAACGATACTTTTTAGTTTACCGGAATACTCCGCAGTAGGTATATCACCTTCAATGTATCTTATTATGGTGGTTTCGCCCCAGCCTAATAATTTAGCAAGAGGTTTTTTTCCTATGCAAAAATCCTGTAAAATCGTTCGTATCTCACCAGAAGTAACAATAGCACTTTCTTGACTTTGCACTTTGTTTTCACTCATAGTTTATCCCCTTTCGTATAATTTTCCCCAAGACTCCTCTCATCAAAGTTCATCTGAAAATAGTAATCGCATAATTAATCTATTTGTACTTTAACACACCGGATTTTCTTTTCTGTGTGGTTTGTGGAGTTATTATCCAGTGTGTTCATAACCCTTGCATTTTAATAATTAATCATTGGATAGCACTACGGAATGTGTATATAATTTACAATTTCTATAATACCTACTATAATACAATTTTTTACTACCGGTCAACATATTTCTTGTATTATTTGCTATTTTTTTGTACTTATTTACATTTTACGCCTTTTCTAATTAAAATGGAAAAAAGAATTTTTAAAATAAATGCTGAATTATTATTACATTTTTCGAAAGTCGTTAATGTCCTGTATGATAATTTTAAAACCTTTTATAATATTATCAAACATACCCGCTTTATAAAAATTAATAATAATCATACCAATGGGTATACCAATAATCATTCCAAGAACACCTAATAAACGATATCCGATAAACATAAATATCAATGTTGAAAAGGGACTGATACCAACGCTGTCTCCCACCATTTTAGGTTGTAATACCTGTTTTACGATAAGGCATACCAAATAGATAATTAACAACATAACCGCTCTGAAATAATTACCAGACAGGATTTCAATCAGAGCCCAGGGCCAGATTACAGCTCCGGTCCCAAAAAAAGGCAGGAAGTCAAGAAATGCTATCAATAAGGCAAATAGAAAAGAATATCTTACCTTTATGATTTCAAATCCCACAAACATAATTACGGTTAGCACCAGCATAATCTTAAACTGTGCCTTGAAATATCCGCCTACGGCAGATCTAAAATTAGAAACGATTAAGTTATAGCTTTTTATCAGGGAAACAGGTGTAAAACGATGTACAAGAGCAGCCAGATTATCTCTTTCTGCAATAAAGAAATATGCAGACATAATTGTTACAATTGCATATAACAGTACATCAAGTACGTTCTTGGCGTAACTACCGGCTTCACTAATGTTAAGGTCACTGCTCTCAGACATAAATTGGGTTGCGTAATTAGTGATGTTGCTTCCTATATTATCCAGCATATTTCTGGCACTCAGAGGCAGCAGATCATAAATTCCGGAAAGCTTGATGGATATGGTATTAAATTGCTGTTCCAGACTGGTATAAATATTCGGGAAGTCTTGAATCAAATTGGTAACCTCTTTTACCAGTACACTTGCCAGGGCATATATTGCGCCTACTACCGCACCGATTACCAAGATAATAATAATAGCAGAACTGTGTTTACGGACTATCTTTACACGTTTTTCAAGAAATTTAACCAAAGGATTTGCAATGACAGATACGACAAATCCAATGACAAAAGGCATAAAGAAGCCCAATAGTTTCGGAAGTAAAAATATAACAGCCAATACTCCCAGAAGAAATAGGAGTACATTAACGAGAATCTTTACATAGATCAAAGGTTTTTTCATTTACTAAACTCCACTGTATTTCATAAAGTGTATGGCTACACTCTTATTATATCTTATTTATCATATCTGTAAATATTATTTCTTAAATAAAAGTATCTAACTTTACTCTTTTTCGACATTTTTCATGATTTTGCACATAGTAATAATTACCTATATACATTAACATAATTATCTATATACTAACCAATTTTTACTGACTGATTCACTCTTGTATGAGGTATCACTATATAATTCAGAATGCAAAATATTTTACCAAAAAAAGGATGCCCTGCCGGATTCCAGATCTGGGTTCCGGTGGTGCATCTCTTTATTCGAAATTACTCCCTGCTTTTCTTTAAAATTATATTGATATGCTTCTTATAACGTATAAATTCATCACTTACAAGGAACTCTTCCCCTCGGGGCCGTTCACTGTCAATCACAAGCTCCTCGGAGATATGCCCCGGTTTACCGGTCATAACATATACACGGTCGGATAACAGTATGGCCTCATCGATGTCATGGGTTATAAAAAGTGTAGACAATTTAATGTTTTCCATTACCTGAAGATACCATTCATGCATATTGCTCTTGGTTATGGTATCCAGGGCACTAAAAGGCTCATCCAGCAAAGCTACCTGATCTGAAAACAGATACGTACGTAGAAGCGCTGCTCTTTGTCTCATACCTCCTGATAACTGCCTGGGGTATTTTAACTGAGTACCTTCAAGCCCAAATTCCTCAAAAAGAGCTGATGCCTTTTCCCTTGCTATCTTCCTCTTCTCCCCTTTAATGACAAGAGGTAAGGCTACATTATCAACAATGGTCTTAAAGGGAAGCAGCATATCTTTTTGCAGCATATAACTTAGCTTTCCGGTTTTCCCTGTAATATCCTCCCCATCCAGGGTTATACTGCCTTCCTCCGGCACCAAAAGACCGGATAATACATTAAATAAAGTAGTCTTTCCTACACCGCTTACTCCTAGAAGGCTTACTATTTCACCTTGCTGGAGTCTTAAGGATATATTTTGTATAATTTTATTGCTGCCATAGCTTACGCTGATGTTGCTGGCTGTTAATTTATCCACGGCTGTTTAACCTCATTTCTGCACCTGTCTTTACGCATGTATTTAAATATTGCGTAACTGTGCATAACAACTTATTTCCTTACTCCGCTAAATAGTCATTGGAGAAGCCTGTGCCTGAAGCTATTTCTTTTTCTATCAGGCTGTTGTCAAATAACCATTTATAGAAGCCATCCCATCTTGCTTTATCTATATATCCCCATTGGGTAACCTCAGCTTTATATTGATCTGCCAGCCACTTCTGGCTTTCTGTAACAAGTGCTTTATCAAGTTCCGGAACCGCCTCTACAAGAATATCCGCTGCTTTTTCAGGCTCTGCAATGGCATATTCATAGCCTTTTTTGACAGCTGCCAGGAACTTCTTAGTCGTGTCAGGATCATTTTTCAGAAATTCATTATTTGCTATAATAACAGGACTGTAATAATCCAGTTCCGTTCCGTAATCAGCAAAATTGAGATAATTTGTCTCAAGTCCGGCTATTTTTGTAGCAATACCATCCCATGCATAATATACCCATACGGATTCAATATCTGTCTGAAGTGCTGTAACAACGTCAGATACCGTATTAGGGATCAGCTTGATTTTATCGTAATTACCGCCGTCATCCTCCACTATCTTCTTGATAATAGCAAGCTCGATAGGGGAATCCCAGGTTGCATAGGAATGACCTTCCAGCTTCTTTGGTGAATCAATACCCAGTTCCTTGGGAGATATAATTCCCGAGGTATTATGCTGGATAATCGCTGCTACTGCCGTAACCGGGATAGGGCTGTCGGTTGCATAAGCAGGTGCTAAGGTATCCTGAAAGGATATACCGAATTCCGCTCCGCCGGCTCCTACCAAAGAAGTAGTACTTCCTTCCGGTGGCTGCATGATTTCTACGTCCAGTCCGGCATCTGTAAAGTATCCAAGTTTATCAGCTACATACAGACCGGTATGATTGGTATTGGGTGTCCAGTCAAGAACGATTCTTACCTTTTTAAGGCTGTCACCGGAGGCATTGGCATCCTCACTGTTTTTGCCTGCATCTTTGCTGCAGGCTGAAAGGCCTGCTGTTAAGAAGGACAGGCATAAAGCAACTGCTAGTATTTTCTTTTTCATAAAACTCCCATCTGTGTGCCTGGCACACCTTAAATAATGAAGTTGAAGTTTGATTACTGCTTCAACATTCTTTATGTCTGGTTTAACATTTTAATAGCAATAACCTCTACTTTGATCTACCCTTTACGTTTGTTGTATTTTATATTGTCTCCAGGTATTTTACCCGGCTTCTCTTCTCTGTCCCAGGGGGTAACCGCTTTTTGCAGCATGGTAACTCCAAACATTAACAAAAGGCTGATAAATGAGATAAAAAATATTACCGCAAACATTTTATCGTAGGAATAAGATTTTCTTACCCTTGTCATATATACCCCAAGTCCGCTGAAACCTCCAAGCCATTCTGCAACGACCGCTCCTATAATGGAATAAGATACGGATATCCGGAGGCTTGAAAAGAAATGGGGTATGGCACCTGGCAGCTTAATATGTAAAAAGCTTTGAAATTTACTTGCTCCCATAGCCCTTAACAGATTTAAGGCATCCTTATCCGCAGCACGAAAACCATCCAGTAAACCAATGGTTATGGGAAAAAAGGAAGTTATAACAATTAAAGTAATCTTAGGTAATATACCATAACCCAGCCATAACACCAAAAGCGGTGCAATCGCTACGGTAGGTACTGTCTGGGTTATAATCAGTACGGGATAGATTGCCTTATAGGCAATCAGGAACCGATCCATTATAACCGCAACAAAGAATCCAAGCAGGATTCCAAAGGTAAGTCCTAAAAAGGCTTCTGCCAGTGTTGTCCTTGCATGAGCCATTAGTAGGGCAAAGTCTCCTATAAATGCTTTTACCACCTCACTTGGTGAAGGAAGCATAAATTTAGGTATGATTCCACCGGCGGACAATAACTGCCAAAGTAGAAGTATGGCTGCTATTGCAAAAGCAGGTGATATTTTATTGATGATGTTTTGTAACTTTCTGGTCAATGGTAAGTACACCACCCTCCGGTGCAAATGTTATTTTTACATAAGCTGCTACTTTAGGGCAGCCTGCTTTTATTGCTATGTACTGACAATTTTTAACAATTTCCATCAGCTCTTCATAGTCCCCTTCAATTGCTGTTTCACAGGGACCAACATAATATTTTAAGCCGGTGCTTCTGATATAATCGATAACCTCGTCTACTACTCTGATAACTTCCTCATCGCTGTTTACGTGAGGCAATACCTGGATTGCTACGCTTGCATTCATGATGCTTCCTCCTTTTATCTCTGTATATTAAAAAAACTCACCGATTCCGGTGAGGTATGTATAATGGCATATTCTTTTACGCCGTTTATTCTATACATCCCTACGCCAGCATTATCCGGATCAGGTACGAAACAGCTCTAGCTGCTTCAGGGTTTAAAACATTTGGTAGTTTCCTCTCAGCCTGATTCATCAGGCACCCCTAGTTCATGGCAAGTGTAGCATAAGCATTGTGGATTTGTCAAGGGGAAGTAATTCCTTCATATATTTCCGTACTTCCCCTTAATACAAATCCTTCAAAAGGAAGCTGCAAATTTATTTACTCATTTTTTCCCAGGGGTCTTGACATTCTTTTGCTCAGCCGATATACTTGCGATGTATTCCAATCAATACACAAATCTATGTAACCTATTAACCTTGAATCGAAAGGAGGACAATTATGATGTACTTTAAATTTACTACCAACAACTTAACAACAAGCAACAGAGGTCTGATTGTCCTGGCGTCCATTTAAGGTTCTATATATCTATATAAGCGAATGATAGTTTCTTATTTATTCCTTAATTGTTTTCTGGCACTATGGATAACAGCACCTCTTTAGGTGCTATTTTTGCGCCATAGAAAGGATCAGCAATTGATAACAATTAAAGGAGCCTATACCTCTGCTACTATTTACACCACTACAAACACTGAGACAAATATAGATGCTTACGCCCTTGCCCAGCTCCAGCTGCTCTGTGACAATGAGTCCAGCAAAGGCTGTAAGATCCGGGTTATGCCGGATGTTCACCCGGGTAAAGTCGGAACCATCGGACTTACCATGACCATAGGAGAAAGAATTCTTCCAAACCTTGTCGGAATAGATATCGGCTGCGGCATGACAATGGCACAGATAAACGCCAAAAGAATAGAATATCAAAAGCTCGACACTGTCATTCGGGAGAAGGTTCCTTCCGGAACGCATATTCATTCCAAAGTTCCTCCCTCTGCAGTGAATTTTGACTTCACCTCCCTCTGCTGCTTTCGGTATATCAGACAGGATAAGGCCCTACTAAGTCTTGGAACCTTAGGCGGAGGCAACCACTTTATAGAGATAGACCAGGATGATGACGGCAGTTACTATGCGGTCGTTCATTCGGGCAGCCGTCATTTGGGTAAGGAAGTCACAGAATATTACCTGAGGGAAGGTCAGAAGCAGTTGAAGGAAAATGGTATCGACATTCCTTTTGAACTGACCTATCTGGAAGGAGAATTAAAGAAACAGTATCTAAACGACTTACAGATCGTTCAAAATTATGCTGCACTGAACCGTGAACTTATCCTGGACGCACTTGCAAAAGGTATGAAATGGAAGCTTACCGATATCAACTCCTGCATTCATAATTATGTAGAAGCAGCAGATACCGCTTATAATGAATTGCCAATTCTACGCAAAGGGGCTATTTCTGCAAAGAGCGGGGAGAATGTAATTATTCCAGTTAACATGCGTGATGGCGTTCTTATTGGCACCGGTCTTGGAAATGAAGCTTGGAACTGCTCTGCTCCCCATGGTGCCGGACGCATTATGAAACGGGAAGATGTGAAATCTCATTTTACACTTTCCTCCTTTAAAGCTGAAATGAAAGGCATCTACTCCTCCTGCATCAAGAAAGATACTCTGGATGAAGCACCTTTTGCATATCGCAGACTTGATGAAATAAGCGAAGCTATGAAAGAAACCGTAACCATCAATAAAATAATCCGTCCTGTCTATAATTTTAAAGCCGGCGGAAATTAGCTATGCTGTGTTAAGTTATACCTGTTCAGATATAAAAACATAGTAAACTAAAGAATTTTTATATCCTGAAAAGGAAAAAACTAAGTTCAGCATATAAAGAAAGCAGGTATCAGAAAATGGCTGTATTCAGGGAAACCCCTTGTAAATACTATATCTCTTTTGGTAAATGTACTAAAAACAGAGAAGCATGCCACACAGGTTATTGTCAGCATTGTGACAAGTATTACCCTCGTGCCAAGGTCAGACATATAAATAAAAAGAAGCAGTATAATGAGAAGGCTCGTATGTAAGCTGTTAAATATTATAATTCCTCCGAAATGCACCTGTCATCCAGGCATTTAACCGGCGGAACCGTTACCATTTCAAACATTGGCCCGGTGTCTATCTTAACGATAACGGTGTTAAAACAATAGGTATCAGAAAAACACTCCCCATGTGTCTGGCTTTTGACCATCGCGCCGTGGATTTCTCCTCCTTGATTCCACCTTAAAAACCATGGATCAGATTTTTCAATCACCAAATATTATTCAAAGCTGGTAGCCCAAACATAAGACGCTTGTGATTGTTGACCGGACATAAGAACCTTTTGATCTTATTGCACCGACCATAACTTAATGCTATAATTATCCCATTGTAAAATTGAATCCTAAATTATCAATTAACATACCGCTTACAATAAATTTAACCAATCAGAAAGAAGGTCTACGAATGAAAAAGCAAAGTTTATATTTGGAATGCTACTCAGGTATTAGCGGCGATATGACTGTTGGTGCACTGCTGGATTTGGGAGCAGATCAGGAAGTTTTGCTGAACGGCTTAAAAAGTCTCAATGTTGACGGTTATAAAATAGAGATTACCAGAAAACTAAGGAACAGCATTGATGCCTGTGACTTTAATGTTATTTTAGAAAAAGACAATCATGACCATGATATGGATTATCTGTTCGGTCACGAGAAAGCTGTTCAACCAGCCAATGCTGTCACTTCAAAGTCCTATAAGCTAAAAAGGCCGGCACAGGCTCACAACACCGGATCGCTGAAATTACATGGTAACGCTCAAGTACATGACCACAATCTTGAGCATACCCATGGCCATCCCCACAGCCATTCACTCTCCACTCCCCATCTGCACTACGGGCATCACGAGCATAGAAATCTTCAGGATATCTATTCCATACTTGACGCCTCCTCAATCACAGACAATGCCAAAGCGATAGCCAAAAGAATCTTTCTCATTATCGCCGAGGCAGAATCCAAAGCCCACGGCAAGTCTCTTGAGGAAGTTCACTTCCATGAAGTAGGCGCTACCGACTCCATCGTAGATATAACCGCAGCAGCCATCTGTCTGGATAACCTGAATATCAGCGAAGTATATGTATCCGAACTTTACGAAGGTCGTGGTCAGATTACCTGCCAGCATGGAGTTCTTCCCATCCCTGTTCCGGCAGTGGTAAATATTTCTTCGAAATACAGTCTAAAGCTTCACCTGACGCAGGTAAAAGGAGAATTGGTTACTCCTACCGGTGCTGCCATTGCTGCTGCCATCAGAACAAAGGAAGAACTGCCCTCTAATTTTACAATCAGCAGAATTGGACTTGGCACCGGTAAAAGAGCCTATGAACAGACCAGTTTCTTAAGAGCGATGCTGATTGAGGATACGGAAACGGTATTACCCAACACCATTCCCGACACGGTCTGGGTTTTGGAAGCAAACCTTGACGACTGCTNNTGAAGAAGAACCGGCCGGCTTATCTATTAGGCGTTATTTGTGCAGAAAAGGATATTCCTGCAGTGGAAGAACTGATCTTTACACATACCACTACAATTGGCATCCGCAGACAAGAAATGAAACGAACAACCTTAAACAGAAGCTTCACGACTCTTCAGACACCCTATGGTGAAGCCACTGTAAAGCTCTGCCGCTATTCAGATAAGACATTCTGTTATCCGGAAGGGGACAGCATACGAAGTCTGTCCTTAAGCTCTGGTTTGGATTATACCACTTTATACAGTCTGGTTCAGACCCTGGCTCTTAAGTTATGACCTTTAAATTACATGAAACATAGTATCTTTAAGAAAAGCCATTTAAAATATTGTCCGACAGCATCCGTGCTAATAAATGGTATCTATACCGCTCCTCAGGATTACTTTCATTATAGAGGGCCTGACAGATCATAGCTTATACGTTAATCTTTACAAAGCCTGTTTATCTGGGTTGCCATATAACCTGCACCAAAGCCGTTATCTATATTAACCACAGCCAAACCTTCTGCACAGGAATTGAGCATGGTCAGCAAGGCAGAGACACCTCCAAAGCTTGTACCATAACCTATGGAGGTGGGCACTGCAATAACCGGCTTGTCAACAAGTCCAGCTAATACTCCGCCTAAAGCCCCCTCCATCCCTGCCACCGCTACAATACAGTTTGCTTTCTGTATTTCCTCCAATTTAGCAAATAATCTATGAATTCCGGNNTTCCGGCAACACGAACATCATAGATCCTTACTACGTTACTTCCAAAAAATTCTGCTGTTCTGGCTGCTTCCTCTGCTACCGGAATATCTGCTGTACCACCGGTACATACCGCTACCAGGCCTGTCCGCTCTTTCTTCTCTTTTTCAACAGACAGTATTCTGGATAAAGGGTCATAAGTCACGTTGTCCAATACCTTTTTCACCTCTTCGTACTGTTCTTTGCTGGCCCTTGTTCCAAGCACGTCCGTATCATGAAGATAGAACCTGCGATAAATCTCTGTCAGATGTTCATTGCTCTTTCCCTGACAGAATACCACTTCTCCAAAACCGCTTCTAAAATGTCTGTGATGATCTAACTTGGCAAAGTCCAGATCTTCATAAGGCATTTTTTTTAATAAATCTGCTGCTTCGTTAAGTTCTATTTCCCCCTTTTTAACCTGCTCCAGAAATTTATAAACATCCATCTTCTAACCATACCTTTCTCAGAGCCTGCAGACAATAACTACAGGCAGATCATTTAAAATATAAAGCTTAATTTTTGTACACTGACAATCAATCATACCTTTGCCAGCTTACGAAATAAAAGATAAAACGTAAAAAATTTATCTCTCTTAATTATATATTTCTTTCCTGCAAAAACAGGGTGTAGTTATGTCTTTTTTGATTCATACTAATCGCGTATTTAACAGCAATTTTTGATGAAACATTCTGGCACCATTAATTTTTTCATTACTGGAACTTTCAATCATGCCAATTTTAGAATAAAGTAACTAAAAAGCAGTTCTTATATTATAATACAAGATGTCCATCACGGGAGGTATCAGNNAACACAAAAAATAATAGCCAGATACTTATCTTATCCGCACTTATGGCTGCCTTAACCTGTATTGCAACTATGATAATCAAAGTCCCGACACCTGCACTTGGGTATATTCACTTCGGTGATGGCATGGTCCTTCTGTCAGGTATCTTATTAGGACCGGTTTATGGAAGTCTTGCCGCTGGTATCGGCTCCTTGTTTGCAGACATATTATCCGGTTATGCAGGCTTTGCTCCTGCCACTTTAATTATTAAAGCCTTTGCGGCACTTCTCGGTGGCTATATATACCATGCTATTTGCAGACATACCCTTCGACAGAATAATCGTATTCTTGGTGTTATTGCCGGGGGGCTGGGTGCGGGTGCCATCGTGGTGACCGGATATTACCTGTTTTCAGCCTTTATCCTTGGAATGGGGGTAAAAGCAGCACTAATTGATATTCCCTTTAATCTGGTTCAGACTGTATTTGCAATACTAGGAGCATCCCTCCTGCTGCCGGTACTGGATAAGGTACCTGTAGTCAGAAAAGTAATTTATAAAAGATCTTAATTTGTAGCATCCTCAGTGATATATCATAGCACAAGTTCTATTTGCTTTCAATGCAGTCCTGTCTAAACCCCTCCCTAGAATAATGACGGAGGGGTTTCGTTTTCCTTTCATACCTCTGTATATGAGATAAGCTTATCTCACAGAATCTTGTCCAATCCCGTTAGAATAGAATTTATTACAGTATTTTTTACACTTTTCTGTCTAATTCTTTGGATTTCCATTTATTGTAAATAAAATTGGTACATGTTATAATGGGTGGGATTTATAATCTAGGAACTACAATGGCGTATTCCTAAATTAACCGGATAAATGATGCACATTAGCTTAACAGTTCCATATGATTTTAAATCTATATGAGTTAAATTTAATGGCTTTCAGGTAATATTCCAAAGATTTGGTATTTCACCTGGAAGTATCTTTCCTAATTTGACTTACATACTCCCTCTGCACAAGATAAATTTAGCTGTGGTCAACATCATTTAATCCTAACATTATATAGAAAGAGGGATGTAAATGAGAAAAAAAGTCACAGCAGCACTCTCCGTCATCGTATTGACAGTAACTTCCGTACTGGCTAATCCGTTTCTTCAATACCCCCAGGCAGCAGATTTACCGGCAGCTTCCGGGATTTTGTACAACGGAACTAAGACCGGGGGCAGTTCCAAGCCAGTAAATGCAGGTGAACTTAAGGGGTATGAAGGAAGCATTGGCGCTTCGGCAAAGAACAAAATTGTAACCGTTATTGTAGAGCTTGATAACTCTCCCCTTCTGGAACAGTATCTGAGCAGTACCAGTCTAATGCGTTCCGGCATTTCAAACAGCTTCGAGGAATTTAATCAATCTGCTGAAGCAGACAGAATAACTTCTGATCTTTTGAAACAGCAGGATACTGTCATTCATCAAATCTCGGCTAAGCATTTTGCAGCCTCAACACCACAAGTATTATACCGCTATACTACTGTCATGAATGGTTTTGCTATCAGGACCAATTATGGAGCCATTGAAACCATTAAATCCTTAAAAGGTGTTAAGACGGCTTATGAAGCTCCTGTTTATGACAAGATTGATCCTGTTATGGATTCAAGTACCGAAACCATTGGTGCAACAGCCCTTTGGGATTTAAACTATAAAGGTGACAGAACAGCCGTAGCAATCGTGGATACAGGTTTAGATACCGGACATCCTGGTTTTGCAGTGATGCCTGCTAATCCTAAATTCAGTGATCCCTCCTCTTTGCAGGGGAAAATCTCAGGCAGCACAGCAGGACTTCAGTCCGGTATAAGTGATGCCTCTAAGACCTTTGTCAATACAAAAATTCCATATGCCTATGACTATGCTGACAGGGATACCAATGTAACTCCCAGCACCGAATCCGTTGTACAAAACGGCAATGATCATGGTACCCACGTAGCCGGTACCGTTGCTGCTCCGGACGGAGATTCCGATGGTATTACGGGTGTTGCTCCCGAAGCACAGCTTATGATCATGAAAGTATTCAGTGATGTATTAGGAGATACCGGTGCTTATACGGAAGACATTCTGGCAGCCATTGAAGATGCCGTTGTTCTTGGTGCCGATGTCATAAATATGAGCCTTGGCTCTCCCAGTGGTTTTACCGATGAAGGAGAAGCTTCCATATCAGATGTATATGCAAGAGTAGAAAGTGCCGGAATTACTATGGCTGTATCAGCCGGCAACAGCTACAGCAGTTCTTATACCAATGGGTTTAAGGACCTGACACCAAGCGGACTTGCTTTAGCCGCTAATCCCGATACCTCAGTAGTAGGTTCACCGTCTGTATATCGGACTCCTTTGTCTGTAGCAAGCGTTGTAAATACCAACTATCATGCTTCTTATTTTGAAGCAGCAGAGAAAAGGATTACCTATACAGAAACAGCAGCCGGAGACCAGCCGCTCTTCTCTGCTTTGTCAACTGTTTCAGGCGGAGCGATTCAATATGTTGCGGTTCCCAATGTGGGAAATAACTCAGATTATGCAAATATTGATGTTACCGGTAAGATTGCCCTGGTTAACAGAGGTTCCATCTCCTTTAATGACAAATTAATCTTTGCAAGAAATCATGGTGCTATCGGTTTGATTGTTTCAAATAATACTACCGGAACAATCAGTATGCAGCTGACTGATTATGATATTCCCGCAGTTTCCATAACCCAGGAAGATGGTTTCTATCTGCGCGGCTTGGCAGAAACTGTATTACAGGTATCAAGCGAGACGGGTCAGTTTCCTGACAGCCTTGCTAATCAACCCTCTGATTTCTCCTCCTGGGGTATAACACCCGAGTTGAAGCTGAAACCGGAAATTGCAGCTCCCGGCGAAAATATCTATTCTACATTACCTGGCGGTAAATATGGTTCCATGAGCGGTACCTCCATGGCTTCTCCTCATATCGCAGGCACCTATGCTCTGGTGAAACAGTATCTGAATGAGATCTATGGTGACAGTTTAAGCTCTGCAGAAAAAGCAGAACTGGCAACCAACCTTCTTATGAGTACTGCCAGCCCTTCTGTTACAAAGACGAATGTACCTTATTCACCTCGTAAACAAGGCAGTGGTATCGTTAATGTATATAATGCCGTTAATTCAGGCGCTTATCTCTATACTGACAAAGCGGATGGTGCTGAAGGAAGACCGAAACTGAATCTCGGTGATGATGTTTCAAAGGCCGGTACTTTTACAAAGTCCTTCCATGTCCGCAGTATTACAGGCTCAGCCATAACTTATACCCCGCAGGCAGCTGTGTTATCAGAAAATCTCCTGTTATCCGATTATGGTAATTTTATAGCTGAAAGCCCGTTGAACATCAGTGATTACGCACAGGTTACACTTTCTGTTAACGGAAATACCCTGGTATCCGGCAGTGCCATAACTTTAGATCCTGGTGCAGATGTTCAGGTAGATGTTACCATCCAGCTTGATGATACCATTAAGCAGGTACTGGATAGTTACTATGAAAACGGAGAATTTATAGAAGGTTACATAACTCTTGTATCCGATGGAATAGACCTGTCAGTTCCTTTCCTGGGCTTCTATGGAGACTGGAGTCAGGCACCTCTTTTTGATTCCGGTTCCGCAAGCAATCTGGAAGGCTTCCAGCAGACCATAAATACACTGTATACTCAGACACCGGAAGGTTACAGCTATCTTGGTGTTAATCCTTTTGACAGCACTGCGTATACATTAATTGGGGATTATAATCCTTACGTTTACAGTGATCTGTATGAATACTATGATCCCTTTGCAGCAACTGAAAAGATTGCCATATCCCCCAATGCAGACGGCTACTTTGACGGCCTTGATATCGCCCAGCTAAGCCTTCTGCGTAACGCCAGAGTCCTGCACTTTGAAATTACCAACCAGGACGGTAACAAGTTATCTTCCTATACTTCCAATTATGAGAGAAAGACTCATTATGTATCCAGCCAGCAGGCAATTGTTCCTACATATCTGGATGTATATTATACCGGAACTGACAAAAACGGTAATCCCCTTCCGAATAATTCTGTTGTAACCCTGACCGTTACCGGAGAGCTGGATTATGACGCCCATGGTCAGAATAATGCAAGAGGCAGTCTGGTATTCCCTATTACCATAGATACTGAAAAGCCTGCTCTTGTAGGTGTCGTATCGGATGATGATACCCTACAGCTTGCCGTAAAGGATAATCAGTATGTAGCTTCCGTAGCTCTTTATGAGAAATCTAACCCGGGAAGTCCCATAACTGTTCTTCTGGCTAATGAAAGTGAAGCAGGCAGGCAGACCTCCTTCCTTCTGGATAAGAGTGACCTTGCTATTAGAGATATCCCCCTTTCAGAGTTAACCGTAACTGTATACGATTATGCTATGAACAGTGAAAGCTTTGATCTTGACAACCTTCCTTCTCCGGAACCTACAGTGACTGTTATACCAACACCTACTGCAACTGTAAGCCCTGAACCCACTGTAACTGTATCTCCCGAACCCACAGTTACTGTTACACCAAGTCCAACCGTAACTGTGAGTCCTGAACCTACTGTAACTGCATCCCCTGAACCCACAGTTACTGCTTCGCCGTCTCCTACAGTGACCGCTTCACCTTCTCCTACGGCAACTGCTACACCAACCGTTACATACTCACCTACCCAGCCACCTTCAACTCCGGAGCCTACCCTAACTACGACTCCTACTGTTACACCTACACCAACCAAAGCTCCTGATTATTCCAAGGAAGCTACCGTAGCCATAAGCAGTAAAACCCTGTATCTAAAAGAAACGGCTAAGGTAAATGTAACATTACCGGAAGAAGTGACCAGTAAAGATAAAGTTAAAATCTCTTACACAACCTCTAGTTCCAAAACAGCCACTGTATCCTCCAAAGGTGTTGTAACAGCAAAGGCTGCCGGTTCTGCTGTAATTAAAGTAAAGGTAACTGTTAACTCTTACTCGACTACCTACAATTTAAAGGTAACAGTTAAGAAACCTTATTTAAGCTTTACCAAAAAGGTAGCTTCCTTAAAGGTTGGCAAGAGTTATACCTTTAAGGCAACCGCTTATGGAACAAAGAAGAAAGTAACCTATTCTGTCTCTAACACCAAACTAGCTGCAATTAACTCAACTACCGGCAAATTAACTGCGAAGAAGGCTGGTACCGTTTACGTAATTGCCACTTCCGGCAATTACACAAAGAAATATAAGCTAGTAATTAAATAGCTCTTTTGATTAGCCTATTTCACTAAATTCAGGTATTTAACATTCTTTTGATTTTGGATTGCTTGCAATTATAAATAGCTGAAATTTAGCAATACAAGTCTTTAATAACTTCATATAATTATGAACTGCCCTCCATGAACCATTATCAATTGGTTATGCAGGGCAGTTTTTTAGATTCTCTCATAATCAAAGATATGTATATGATAAAGAGCAACTATATTTGTAATCTGAAGTATTATATAAGAATCAACCATATTTATAATTTGATGTATTATATAAAAACCAACCATATCTATAATTTGGAGTACTTAACATAAATAATCCAGTCTGCTAACTAACTGGCAGCAGAATGGCAGATTGGTAAAAAAACTTGACATCGAGTTAACTCTATACCTTATAATGAACAGGTAGAATACATAAGCTACTTATGACCTTTTTAAAATACAAATAAAAAAATTCAATCCTTGAAAGGAGCCAAGTATATGAAAAGTTTAACAGATACTTATGAATTAAATAATGGATTAAAAATTCCCTGCATCGGTTTTGGAACCTGGCAGACACCGGAGGGTGATGTTGCCTACGAATCCGTTAAGGCAGCTTTGGAAAGCGGATACCGGCATATAGACACGGCAGCAATGTACGGCAATGAACCAAGCGTAGGCCGGGCTGTAAAGGATTCCGGCCTTAAACGTGAGGACATCTTTATCACCAGTAAGCTGAACAATTCCTTCCATGGTTATGAAGCAACCAGAGAAGCATTTCTGACTACGCTTAAGAATCTTGATACTGACTATCTGGATCTCTATCTGATACACTGGCCTAATCCGATAAAATTCAGAGATATCTGGAAAAGTGCTAATGCCGGAAGCTGGAAAGCCATGGAGGAGTTCTACGAAGAGGGTAAGATCAAAGCCATCGGTATCAGTAATTTTCTCCCTCATCATATAGATGCACTGCTTGAGACTGCCACTGTAAAACCTGCAGTTAACCAGATTCGTTTGTGCCCTGGTCTTACCCAGGATGAGCTGGCTGCATACTGCAAGAGTCATGATATACTACTGGAAGCTTACAGTCCCCTGGGAACCGGTAAGATATTTACCGTACCTGCCATGGAGGAACTGTCCCGGAAATACGGCAAGACAATTGCTCAGATCGGCATTCGCTGGAGCCTTCAGATGGGTTACTTACCCTTACCAAAATCCGTTACCCCTTCCCGTATAAAAGAAAACACAGATGTTTTTGATTTCACTCTTACCAATGAAGATGTAGCTTTCATAGCCGGTTTGACTGATTGCTGCGGCATAGCAACCAACCCGGATACTGCGACTTTCTAGTACAGGAGACGTTGACATTTTATCCCACTCTACTTATAATAAAAGAGCAAAAGACATCCCAAACGGGCTGTGGCAGAGCGCTATTACTTCTGCACCAGCCCGTTCGAGTATGCCTTACGAAAAGAATTGAAATCTTCTTCACCAGAAAGGCCTCTAAGCTTATCAGACTTTAATTAGAGGCTCCGGAAAGAGTGAAGATAAATCAAAATATGAAAGGATTAATTATGAAAGTACAATCCAGTAATTATCTGAAGCAGGTGAAACCTTGTCTAAAAGAACTGTTAAACAGCCTTCTAGACAAATACAGCTACGTTTCCATCCTGGCTTCTGACTCCAAAGCTATGACCTATAATGTATCAAAACGAGGTACCGTAATCTCTGAAGATACAATTCTAAGCGGCAGGGGATTTGTTGCTAAAGTTTATGACGGCAGCAGTTATGGTGAATATTCCTTTAACGATATCTCCGAAGCTCTTTTAAAGGAAATCGAAGAGAAAATCGACTCCAGTTTAATTCCACTTAAAGACTCCCTGCCGGAAGGCACTGAAGTCATTTCTTACGAAGCTTTAGCGGATGAACCTATGACTTTTTGCGAGAGCACAGAATATGTTGAAAGCCTTTCTGATCTTGGCAGTGAAAAGATCATATCACTGCTAACCTCCCTGAGCGAGGAAGGCCGGGAATATAATCCTTCCATCCTTGACTGCTCTGCCGGCCTGAGATATCAGGAGTATCATAAACTGTTTCTTTCCCGTAATAAAGACATGGAGCAAAACGTTCTCTGGACTACCGGAACTACCATGGTTATGGTATCAAAAGGCGAAGAAATCAAATATTACTTTAAGGGTTACTCTAACCTTGGAGGCAGCGAAATCTTAAAGGATATGAAAGCAGGCTTACAAGTAACTGCAGATTCTGCTCTTGCTTTACTAGAAAGCGAGCCTATAACACCGGGCGAATATGAATGCATCTGTACACCAGAGGTTACCGGAATGATCGTACACGAAGCTTTCGGACATGGTGTCGAGATGGATATGTTTGTTAAGAAACGTGCTCTTGCTGAAAAATACATAGGCGAATATGTTGCTTCCCCCCTTATCACCATGCGTGACGGTGGTGCCTCAGCAAATGAAACCGCAACCTATTTCTTTGATGATGAAGGCATACCTGCAAAGGATACTGTAGTAATTGAAAAAGGTATTTTAAGGAGAGGCATCAGTGACAGCCAGAGTGCCATGTATCTTGGTACCGAACCTACCGGAAACGGCAGAAGACAAAGTTATGAGAGAAAAGCCTATACCCGTATGACTAACACCTTCTTCGAGGCCGGTAAGGATAAAGTAGAAGATATGATTGCTTCCATCAAATATGGCTTTTTACTGGACAATCCAAGCAGCGGAATGGAAGACCCTAAGAACTGGGGTATCCAGTGTATGGTTAATGTGGCAAAGGAGATTAAAGACGGTAAACTAACCGGTAAGATCTTCTCCCCCATTGTCCTAACAGGTTATGTTCCTGACCTGTTAAAATCCATCACCATGATCTCTGATGAACTGGACTTAGGAGGCGGTGGTTTCTGCGGTAAAGGTTATAAGGAATGGGTTAAGGTATCTGATGGCGGTCCTTATATTAAAGCTAAGATACGTCTTGGATAATTTCTTAAAGAACAGATTAAATAATAGAAAGGAAATAAAACTGTGCTTGATAGAATACTTCATGCCTTACAGAAAAATAATATAGGGCATTATCTTATAAATGAAGAAACAACAGAAAGTGTTGAGCTGTTTTTTATCCGCAAAAAGCTGGATATCAGAAGAGAAAAAAAGGTTCACAATTATTCCCTCACTGTGTACAGGGATTTTGAAAAAGACGGTAAGAAAATGAGAGGCTCTTCCGCTATCGGAATCTATAATGGAATGACAGCTGAAGAGATTGAAGAAACCATTAAGGAAGCCTATTATGCAGCCTCCTTCGTAAGCAATGCTTACTATGAACTGCCAGGCGGTCAAAAAGAGGATTTTCTTCCCTCCGCCTCAAAATTATCTGCGAAAACTCTTGCAGAAAATGCTAAACTTATGACAGAAGCTCTATTTGCTGAGGATACGAAAGAGGAGGTATATCTTAATTCTGCAGAGATATTCCTGGAGAAATCCATTGTACATATATTGAATTCAGAAGGTGTGGATGCCTCTTACAGCAAATTTACAGCAAAAGGCGAATTTGTAGCTCAGTGCCCCACTCCTCAGGATGTTGAAACCTACCAAAGCTTCTATTATGATGAACCAGATACCGAAGCCTTAAAGGCTAAAGTCAAGTATACACTTGAAACTACCAAAGCAAGAGCCGCAGCTACAACAGCTCCAAGGAGCGGAGAATATAAGGTTATCATATCCGGCTCCTTTGTTAGTACAATTTTTGATTATTATATTGATCGTTCCTCTGCCTCCATGGTATATCCCGGTTATTCCAATTATACCAAAGGGGTAAAAGTTCAGGGCGATAAGGTAGCCGGTGATCTCATCTCCATCGATCTGGTTGCCAAAGAACCCTACAGCAGTGAAGGTATTAAAATGACCGACCGTGCTTTGATTATCAAGGGTGAATTAAATACTCTCCATGGCAACAGTCGTTTCTCTTATTATTTGAACACAGAGCCTACCGGTATCTATTCGCATATAAAAGTAGAAAAAGGAAGTAAGAGCTTTGAAGACATGAAAAAGGGCAAATACCTTCATGTTGTTAACTTCTCAGACTTTCAGATGGACAGCTTCTCCGGTCACTTCGGCGGTGAAATTCGCTTAGCCTTCCTCTGTGATGGTGATACGGTAACTCCCGTAACAGGCGGTTCCATTAACGGCAGTATCTTAGATACTCAGGGAAATTTAACCCTTTCTACTGAATTACAGAAAGAAAAAGGTTATGAAGGTCCCTTTGCAGTAGCTTTTGCTAACGTAAATGTAGCAGGTATATAGAATTATATACTGACGGACTGTATCATATTAATCAATGTTAATGTAAGACCCCCTTGCCTTCCCTCATACACAGGCTTCAAAACATAACCTATTTCGTAGCTGTAATCGGACAAAAATTGTTCGCTTTCACACACATAATCGGCAATATGTTTTCAGGCAGTGTATTACAGAAGAGCCAAAGGGGTTCTTACAGCTTTACCTTCATTTTTAAACAGCTCCTTGAACCCCTTAAAAATCCTTATTTATTGGTAATTGCTTGAAACAACAGGTAATTTCTTTACCTTCAATACTTTTCTGTCATAGGTTAATAGACCATTAATTTCCTCTTCTACATCTGACAATTGAGTGAATACAGCAGCAGAGAGACCCTCCTTAATAAGATCCGGTACCTCTTTTTTGTATAATTTCCGAATAGCTTTCTCAAAGTTTTCTCTGTTACGGTATATTTTATAGCCATAGATCTCCTTGGAATACATGTGGTCAGGAATAGGACAGGCATAACCTGCGAACTCCGACAAGACGACAGCTCTTTTCTCCGGCACAATTCGTAATCTTCTGAAATAGTTATGGATACTCTTAAAGTCTCCACCCTTTTGATCGAACCAGCCGCTTGCCTGGTCAATTAATCTGGTTGAGTCTATCGCCCTGATTAATTCTACCGCCTCTTCTGCATTAAACTGTCCCCAGCCCTCATTAAAGGGAACCCATACTACCACACTGGGAAAATTGTACAACAGGTCGATGGTACCAGCACAGTCATTTTTCCAGTCCTGCCTTCCTTTTGCATTGAGTCTTGAGAAGAATGGATACCAGTCGTCTTTGATTCTTTCCGCCAGTCTTGGGAAAAAGTTAGGCAGATAGCCTAATAGCAGCATATTATAACTCTCACCGCCGTTTACCATATCCTGCCACACCAGCATTCCTAAACGGTCACAATGGTAATACCATCTTAAGGGCTCTATTTTAATATGCTTTCTTAACATGTTAAATCCTAAATCCTTCATGGTCTTGATATCATAGATCATCGCTTCATCACTAGGCGCCGTATAGAGCCCATCAGGCCAATAACCCTGATCCAGTACTCCATTTTGGAAATATACTTCTCCGTTTAGGAAGATTCTTGGTATTCCTTCTTTATCTTTTTTAACTTCTATTTTTCTCATGGCAAAGTAACTTTCAACTTTATCCTCACCTGCCGTTAAGGTTATATCATATAAATGCGGATTCTCCGGGGTCCAAGGTGTAAAACCGTTAATGGGAACCAGGAATTTATTTCCCGCAACTTCTACGTTTGCAATCACCTCACCTCTATCGGCAATCTGAAGCCATACCGGTAAATCCGGTCCTTCCTTTAATTGATTCATCTCAATCTCAATCTGAAGCCTTGACTCGTCATACAATGGCGTAAGCTTAAGATTTTTAATATAATATTCAGGTACCCATTCCATCCAGACTGTCTGCCAGATACCGCTTTGAGCCGTATAGAACATTCCGCCTCTGTGCAGCTTCTGTTTTCCTCTGCTATGATAAGACGTATCACTGGTATCACGAACCATAACGATTATCTGATTTCTCCCTTTCACCAGCAGCTCTGTTATATCAACTGTAAATGGCAGATAACCTCCCAAATGACTGGCAGCTTTCTTCTTATTGACATAAACTCTGGCATATTGATCTACTGCACCGAAATGAAGCAGTAACCGATGGCCTGCTCTTAAGTCTTTTATGGTAATTTTTCTTTCATACCAGAGATAATCCTTCGGCATTACTTGTCTGTCAACTCCGGATAATACACTTTCCGGCGAAAAAGGAACCAGGATACGCCCGTCATAATGACCGGGTAATCTCTTATTATCTGTTATCGCATAATTCCATAGCCCATTTAAAATCTTATAATTCTCTCTTTTCAACTGAGGTCTTGGATACTCTGTAAGAACTTCATTCTTTTTCAGAGCTTTTCCCCAGGTTGTATACAGCTGATTTGCTGTCGTTTTCTTATTTTTTAATAAAAACATCCTTACAAAATCATTTACTGCCATGTCAACCTCACTTTCAGGCGGTTCTCTAATATGTACTTTTAGTGGAACTGCAGCTATGTCAGTGCCTCCTTATGAAAGACCTCTCATTCACACCGGCACACTCATTCAAATCTTAGTATAGCACATACTTTCTGTTTTTTTCATACTTTTATATTATACACTTACTTAAAAAAATTAAACTGATACTTTTAAATTTTGAAGTTTTGTGATAGTGTGTTAAATAAAGAATTCACCGTAATGAAACATAAGACACAGGTACTAACCACAGGGAGGAAACCATGAGAAGAAAAGACAGAGAAATAACGGATATAAACGATATTTTTTCTATAATTAAAAAATGTGATGCACTGAGGATTGCTCTATTTAAGGAAGGCTATCCCTACATCGTCCCTTTAAATTTCGGATGTAACTATGATGCAGAGAATCTGGAATTCTATTTTCATGGAGCTAAGAAAGGTCTAAAGCTCGACCTGATTGAGAAAAACAACCATGCAGCTTTTGAGATGGACTGTTCTCATAAATTGATTGTAGATGAGGAAGCCTGTAAATACACCATGGAATTTGAAAGTGTGTGCGGTAATGGTGAGATGATTATACTAGAAAACGAAGATAAACGTGAAGCACTGACTCTCCTAATGCGTCAGTATTCTGATGCTTCAACTTTCACTTTCCCTGACAAAGCATTGGAAGGAGTGGCTGTTTTTAAATTAAAGGTACACTCTGTTACTGGAAAAAGATTAACTACAAATACCCTTTAATGAAAATCTGCTGTTCCTTTGTTTCTTCCTGGAACAGCAGATTTTATTTCTAGCAGAGCATAAAATTAGCAACACCGATATTTTTAAGAGTAACCTTTGGTTTACAGCAGCTTTGTTTTGTTGCCTTATCAGCCGGGCATACTTCAAGAACATAACAGCCGTTATAAGGTACCTCAAATTTAAAGCATCCATAACGACATATTTTCTCACAATAAATGAGTTTCTTACAATCATCGCATACTGTATAGAGTTTAACTTCCCACTCATGTGATTTATGACAATCGCAACCCCATACACAGCCAAAGATAATTCCGGGTGTTATGATGCATTCTTTTATTTCAGGGCAAACCGGACACGCTTTGGGTTCCTGAATAATTGGTACGGGTACAGGAACAGGAAATGGTATTATCTCTGGTTCGATATCGGGGCAGACAGGGCAGGGTTCCGGTTCCGGGCAAACAGGACAGGTCATTGCCGGCATAGTCTGTGCCGGTGGTGTCGGTCTTGGACGAGCAGGTGGTGTGGGTCTTGGTTGTGCCGGAGCCGGCTGCGCGGGCGGAGTTGGTCTTGGCTGTGCCGGCGGTGTTGGTCTCGGCTGCGCCGGTGCTGTCTGTGCCGGCGGTGTCGGTCTTGGCTGTGCCGGTGCTGGCTGTGCCGGTGGTGTGGGTCTTGGCTGTGCCGGTGCTGGCTGTGCTGGTGGTGTTGGTCTTGGCTGTGGGGGTGCTGGAGCCGGGATTGGCGTTGGAGTTGGTGCCGGCTGCGGTGCACCACATACTAACCCGCCTACGAATGGATAGAGATGGAATTCAAAACCGCTGTTCGCATTAACAGCAAAGCCGCCTAAAGCTGCATTACCGCTGACATGACCGCCGGTTTGATGTCCGTGGAACATAGCCTGAGGTGCAAGAATACTACCCCAGATATCAGCAGGTGTTTCCATGTGAATCTGCTGTGCATCTTCAAATACATAAATAGTATGATTTGCTTTACTTTCCTCACCCATAACACCATATTGCAGATGGGCATGAGCACCAGATCTGATACGCACAATTACAAGGCTTCCCTCAGGAACTTCAGCACGCAGACCTTTATTGATAATACCATTAGGTCTTACATCAACTGAGAAAACATTCTGTACAGGGTCTGTTCCTCTTAAAATCCATTCATGGTAATTATCCGTTATCGTACCGTTTACCGGAAGGTTCTCGATACAATCCTTATATGCTTCAATGCTTGCCCTTGCATCCTGGAAGAAAGCTGTAACATTTGCTTCTATTCTGCTTGCAGGTATGAAACGAGGAACGTCATAACTGGATATAAGATAATGATCTCCCTTATCGGAAGGCTCCCAGTATCTGCTTCCGTTATTAGCCTGATAAAGAAAAGCCAGTTCCTGTTTTTGATCCGGGGTACCATCTTTACCGATGAGATAAGTACTTCCTTTTGCTACTTGAAAGCTGCCGTTTCCAACTACATGACCAACAACAACGAGAGGACCCATAAAAGTCGTGTTACCGCCTACCATAAAACGAACCAAATCAGGGGAATATCCAATATCCACCTGACCGTTTCTTCTTTCGAAACCAATACTTATCCCTCTTGGACTGTAGAAGGTACCTCCAACTGCCATAGCTCCTTCAACATCGATTATATTATTGGCATCACCAAAAACAATAACATTAAAAGCTGTTGCCGAACCAAAGGGAGAACCTTCTATATCGTACCAGTTAATATCATCATAGGGGATACCAACACCTGATATGGCCCCATTGTAATAATACTCATCATTCATATATTCTCCTGTATATTACCTAGCACTGTAACATTCTCAATTCATTTTATTCGCTCCGAAGATATTTGTGCCAGTTTATATAAGAAGAACATGAATATTGTTAATGTTTCTTCTCTATTAATATACTAATCTTCTTATCCTCTCTTTCTTTCACGATGTAATACAAACCTCTCTTTTTCATTTCTTCCTCAAACCAGGGCATAACGTGATCACAGATTATTTCTAAATGTCTATAGTCTGCAGTGTTTAAAAAGGGGATAATAGTGCTTTTGGAAGAATGATTGGTTCCGTTATTTTTAAGTAAACTAAAGTCAAAAAAGTAATCTCCTTTCACCTCAGTCTCATATGGCGCTGTTGGTATAAGCCGCGCTTCTTCCCTCTCTCTTTCCATCCCTTTAAGTTGTTCTTCGATTTGACTATATAAGTACTCCAGCTCTTCTTCAGCAAGTACATTAAGCTCTGATATAATAAAACCTTCACTGTCGAATATATTATAAATGACACCAGTTATATTTTTTCCTGCAATCACCCTGCAATCGCCAAGCTTCTTAACCAGCTCTAAAGTCTTGTTTCGAACACTGGTAATCCCCCCTTCAAATAATCCGGTTATTTCAAGACTTTCCTCCGCACACCACTTTCCCCTGTCAAAACTGTATACAGTAAGTTCATCTGCTTCCTGCAGGGAAGCAATATTCTTATCCTTATCCCAAAATACTGCGATCTTTTTTTCCATAACGACCCCTTTCTCATATGCTGTGGTAAAAACTTTAGCTTATCATAATACAAAAGGATACAGACAGGCAACTAATAATCTAAGTATTTTATGGGAATTTCTTTCATTAATTAAGTTTTTATCACAGCCTATAAGACAGAAGAAAAGGCTGCCAACAGGCAGCCTTTTCTCTATCTATATTTTAACAATCCCCTCAAAGTTAAAAATTAGATCCAATTATGAATTTAATACCTTAAAATTTTTACTCAACATTAGTTACAAGCTTAAAAGCACCTACTACCGTGGTACCATCCTCAGCATAAACGGGTATTACTGAATTAGCCTCAGAATATGTACTTAGCGCGATTGCTTCTTCCGGTGTAGCCGGTGTATCAAGTAACAGGTCTTTGACATTCAAATATCCAACCTTGCCGTCAGTTGTCACTGCTTTCACCAGGTCAGGCATTTCACCTGTAATGGCTCCGATAGATGCACTGCCATAAGTCTGACCATTCTCATTTTCAGCTAAGCCAACTGCTGGTGCTTCTAAAGTTGCAGCCAGTAAACTGGAGCTAAGAGATAGTGAAGGTGTTGTAGTAGTTACGTAATTCGTATAACCGCTACCATTGTAATATGCAGTCAGACCAAAACTTGTATATGATGTTGAAGTTGAATGCGTATCTGTTGATACAGCCAGAGCAGAAGTTGATGTGGTATTATATCTGAAAGATGTAGATTTGCAAATTGCGCCGTCTGCCCTAAGTAATTGAGCTAAAGCTCCCATATATCCTACAGGAACGTTAGTATATCCGGATGTGTATATTTCAGTCGTTCCCCATGCTGTGCCAGAACTTGTATGAACTACAGCTCTGTCATAATATGTATACGAACCTATGTTATGCTGAACATACGCCGAACTTGCTATTCCCGCTTTGACTACAGAAATATTAATAAGAACAAGTGTTAATGCAATAACTACAGAAAAGCAACTCTTTAATCTTTTGTTTAACATAAAATTCTCCTTTTATGAAAAGATTTTAATTGTTATAACTTCCCTTTAATTAATTTTATATGTTCCTATAATAGTTTCCCCATCATATTTATAAAAATTACATATCTTATCCATATTCTGTCCGTCTAAATCAGAATCCAGATTATTATCTGCTCCCTGTTTCATCAGATTAAGAATCTCATATCCCCAAATCTCGTTAGCATAGACATAACCCTCTTCACCATTAATTGACTCAACATATATTAGGTCAGGTAATGTGATAATTTGCTGTGATGCCTTACCATAAGTATATCCGTTTCCATTAATCGGATAATAACTTCTGGACTCTAAGTTCTTGGGATGCCCATCAACGATCTCCCCTTCGTTAAATGAGCCTAATTTTATTACAAATTGGCTATCATCCATAGCCCCCAGTGCAACGGTATTAATAAATACTATCAACGACATCATGATTACTGTCATTGATACTGTCATACTGGTTTTCGTCTTCTTCCCCAATTTCATAATGGAGACTATTCTTTCTTCCACCGGTTTTTCACCGAATCCATTGTACAAAAATGCAGCTTGCGGTTTCTTTTCCATTAATTGAATAATTGCATAGGCATAATCCGGTTTTGCTTCGTTTCCGAACACTTCTATAACACCTTCGTCACAGGCTGTCTCAATGTCCTTGTTAAACTGTTTATACATGATCCATACAAATGGATTATACCAGTGTATACACACAGCTATCATGGATAAAAGTTTCCAGACTATATCAAACCGCCTGATATGTATCATTTCATGGAACAGTACATAATTAAGCCGCTTACCCCTATCCGCCTCCATAGTCTTTGGAAGTATTATCTTGGGACTTAATACTCCGACTGTTACAGGTGAAGTAATTTGGTCGAAAGATAATAATCGGACTTTACGTCTTATTCTTTGATGTCTGAGCCATCTTCTTGCATAATCATTATTAGAAGGCATTGCTTCATTTACATGCTTCCGGCTTCTCATGTAATTAATCATAAATAATAAAAATAATACCCCGGTAACTGCCATCCAGATTGAAAATACTACAATTCCTATTGCAGACTTCTTCGCTACTATCTCACCAGAGTTTACCGTACCCTCCATACCTCTTGTAATAGCAGAAGTAAAAAGAGTATTCTCTGTCAGCTTCATTTTATCCTTTACCGACACCCAGAATTCAGGAACAGGTATCTTTATGGTTACGGGTATCAGGAGCCTTAATAATACAATCTTCCACAGCATTGCAAAAGTTTTCCTAGGAAGCTTATATACTGCAATCTTCCTTAAAACTAATATGAAAACAATCAGTAAGGAAGAAGCAAGGGATATACGGTAAAACTCCATACTTATCACCTCATTTAGCTTCGTCTACAATTTTCTTAAGCTTCTCAGTTTCTTGCTGTGATAAATACCCTTCATTTAAAAAGGCTGCAAAGAATTTCTCATAAGATCCTTCAAACATCTTCTCAACCAGCTCAGTGGTCTGTTCCTGCTGAATCTCTTCACGAGTAACCAATGCTTTACACATAAATTTTGAACCGTATCTCTCAACTGCTCCTTTATCTATACATTTCTTAACGACTGTATAGGTGGTGTTACGGTTCCAGCCTGTTTCCTCTTTTAATATTTTGGCGAGTTCTCCAGCTGATAAGTCCCCCCTCTTCCATAAAGCATCCATGATTTTTAATTCTGAATCGAAAAGTTTCATTCTTAATCTCCTATAATAACTATTGCAATAGTTTTACACTTAAAACATTATCATACGTGACAGTATTTGTCAACTGACATTTTAATAATATCGCAATATTTTTTTAATATTAATCGATTTATGTCATATTTTCTTCNNATTTGTTCTTTCAGCGAATGCTTTCCGCAATTTATCCTTATTATCTTAATTTCACTGGAAATACCGCGGCTGATTTACTATATTATACAGCCCTTATATACGGTTATTTATGGAATTATATCACAAGGAAATATTAGAGTATACATGAAACATTCTATAGAATTCTTATATATCTTCTGCTAATATTAAAGCTATAATCTTATTGAAATGAGGATAATAGTATGCATTTTAACTGGTGTACTCTTCATGTGAGTAATCTGGAAGCATCTGTTAAGTTTTACGAAGAAATTGTCGGGCTTTCTATTGACAAACATTACTTTTCCGGCCCTGACAAGGAAATTATTTTTATGGGAACCGGTGAAACAAAGCTGGAACTCATCTATCAAAAAGGACACAGCGAGATTTCAATGGGAAAAGATATCTCTATTGGTTTTGAAACAGCATCCCTTGAAAAGCTGATGGAACTGCTAAAAGAAAAAGAAATACCCATTACTGGAGGCCCCATACAACCTAACCCCAATATCCGTTTTATCTATGTGAAGGATCCCAATGGCTTGACCGTTCAATTTGCAGAACACTTAGCCTAAGATAACAAATGGATTGCAGTAAGAAAGGAATCATCCTTTTTACTGCAATCCGTCTTTTATCAGTCATCATTATAGAACTTCTGTATTGCACGGTAGATATCCAGAGTTCCGAATCCCCAGCCCTGGTCCGGATAGGTGATAGTCGGAAATCGTCTTGCTCCGTTTATAAGGAGTCTTCTTAATAATATATTATTTAAATAGGTAATATTTCCCTTTACAATTCCCCACTCCAGCATTAATGCGATCGCACCAGTTGCATGCGCTGTTGCCGCACTGCTTCCTGTCACACTATAAAATCCTTCTCCCAGAGCTGGTGCCAGTATTGCTACCCCCGGTGCTGCTACATCCGGTTTCAGTCCACCGCTTTTGGTGAAACCTCTTCCGCTGAAATAATAAAGGCTTTGGTTCTGATGATTGTAAGTAGAGATGGATATACTATTTAATGCATTTGCCGGAATTGATAAGGTGGTATCCCGGTTTCCATTAACGAAATAGGTATTTGCAGTAAGAAAGTTACTGATCGGAAGCCATATATGATACCGGAGCAGTAAATCTCCGCTGCCGGAAACAACTAATCTCCATAATCCCGGCATTGGATTGACAAATCGGAACATCATAAGCTGATTCCCTGTTCTCTCTTCACTAAACTGATTGTCTATATAGATAGTGGTCTCCCCATGGTTGATGGTCTGTGTATTTCTTTGCAGAAATATACCGGAGATCTTGGCAACCAGAGCTGCCTCCGGTGAATACACTTCTACCGCGACAATATTGGGTGCAAAACCCCATAGCTCCATTGTAAATCCTTCTTCACCTTCTCCTATATTTAACCCTACAACATCAAAATCTGTACTTGGATTAATTTGCCCATAATAATGATGATTGGTATTTCCTTCATTCCCTCCAGCAGCTGCAATGGATTTTCCTGCTATCTTACCTACATCATTTATAAAATGACAGAAAACGCTATCCCCTTCATGCGCCCCTTGTGAGGTACCTATACCGATGCAGATAGCTATAGGCCGATCCAGTTGTTCTGCCATGTTAATGAGGTACTGTATCCCCATCATTATATCATTTTCCTGGTAGCATATTGTATTAGGCGGTATGCGGAAGAAATTCTTTATATTCTGCTTTGCCTCTTTTAGCTTGACCACGACGATTTCTGCATCCGGTGCTATCCCTGTAAACTCTTCTGTTATATCGTCTCCCCCCGCGGCAATACCTGCCAACATGGTTCCATGGCCATTCTCATCTCTGCTTGGAACTATCCGGTAAGGATTCTCAAGCAATAATGCAGTATTGATATCCCATTGGGTATACTCTGTTCCATAATAGAAGTCTTTCGGATATCTGTCACTGTCTATTCCCTGATCCCAGATAGCTGCTATTCTGCTGGTATTATCCGCATAGCGGAATATAGGATTTGTATAGTCAATACCGGTATCTATAAATCCAACGAGTACTCCCTGACCTCTTAGTTCCAAAGCCGGATTATTTCTCAATCTTAGTACTCCTGATGCTTCAGCACTTGATAGATTCATCAATCCATAGCATTTCGGCAAATACTGGTATCCGAATTTCAATACACTATCTACACTTAATTCAGGTGCTGGGACATGAAATACTGCATAATTGTAATTTATTCTGTTTATTGTATAATTTCCGTCATTGGTTAACGTATTGATTTTTTCGTAACCTTCCGCTAATATATCCGCGTAATCGTTACTGATTATTTTATATCTTTCCGACTCAGTCATATAACCCACCTGCCTGCCATTAATTATTTAAATTACTTATTCACTGGTTTCAGAGGCTAACGTGCCAACAACAGGAAGCTGTGTCAATACACTTTCCATTCCTCTATGACAGCTTGTAAATTGTGCCGTTAAGTCTTTTCCTGCTCTTAAGCCTGCAAAATGCATTCCGCCTGCCCAGGCAGGTCTGTCTGTTACATCATAAACTATACCGTTAACTGCTACATAGGCAGGTCGTCCCTGGCTGCCATCATATGTGGAAAGCTCACTTATGGTAAATACCTTGTCCGCAGCCTGCCCACCCCCTGGCGGCTGTTCCATATTGGTATTTTCGCCTTCTGTTCCCTGCTCTTGTGCTGCTGATATACNNACTTAATATCTCTGTCAATTCTACTGTCAGGCGGTCTGTACTGCTCTGTATAAGATCCTCATAATACTTTTTATCATATGGGTTGGATGAATATATCTGCATCTGGCTATAATATGTAATCTCTTTCTGGAAATCTCCCAGTTTTTCTTTCAGTCCGTTTGCCTCCATGCTGGTATTCTCCCTTCACTTTAACTCATCACGAACTGCCTTCTTACTATTTTCAGGCAAGCTTTTTCGTTTATTAATCTGCTTAATTATATTAAAGGAACAGATAATATATTCTAGGAAATATAATAGGAAATTATTCCGTTTATATCCTTCCTTGTATATTCCAAGACAAAAAACAGCAGCTACATGATTACTACCGCCGTAGAGAATACTTATCAGGTATCTTTTACACGGTCGTTATCTTGAGCTGCTGCCATTAAGAGGGGATTTATTTAGACAATAGGGAAAGAATTGCATTCTTAGGCTTAACTCCAACAGTACTGTCTACAACCTTTCCATCGNNACAACCAGTGTAGGAATGCTCATGATTCTGAATCTGGCTGCAAGTTCTTCCTCTTCATCTATATTTATCTTACCTACCTTTATTGAATCTTTCTTTTCTTCTGCTACCTGATCAATAATAGGCGATACCATTTTACAGGGTCCGCACCATGATGCCCAAAAATCCAGCAGAACGGTCTTTTCAGATTCTAAAACCTCTTTATCGAAATTGTCTCTCGTTATTTTTAATACGCTCATACTACACACTCCTTTATATTTTTTATATTTATATGCTTATTATAATCATTTTCAGGCTTTCGTCTGTGATGAAGTTACATTTGAAAAATTCAGAGATATCTGTACATTTAGACTTTTTTCTCCTGAATAAAGGGGTTTATAAATTTATTTCATTTTTTTTGTTTTTTATGAGAATAATATGTCACATTATAATTCCTCCGCCATATTATAAAGTATGGTTACAGACGACAGACAGTCGGATGACCTAATAATTTTAAGGAGGAATTCATATGGCATGTGGAGGTTTTAACTCAAATCAGTCATTAGTTGCTCATCTTAGTCATTTTATTGGCGAGACCGTAACAATTTTCACGAAAAGCGGCGGTGTTTCCGGATGTGGTTTTACAGGTGTTCTCTTTGCCGTTAACTGCGAATTCGTACAGATCGTAACAGATTTCGGTAGTGCACCATCAAATCCTATCGGTGGCCCTAACAGTTCTTGCTGCAGGAATCTTGGTTCCGATAACGACCATCACGATCGTAGGCGTTCTTTAGGTTCTGTTTGTGATATCCCCATTGATAAGATAGCAGCTTTTTGCCATAACGCTGTTTAATTTATTGTAAATTAGGAGGGTTCAATATGTCATTTAATAATTTTAATGGTTTCAACAATGGTTTTAACAATGGTTTTAACAACGGTTTTAATAACAATAACCAGAGTTTAGTTAATCATATGTGTAGATTCGTAGGCCAGACGGTTATTATCTTTACTGCAAGTGGCGGTGTTTCCGGATGCGGTTTTACAGGTGTTCTTCTTTCTGTTAACTGTGAGTTTGCTCGCATCGACTCCAGACAGGGCGAAGCTCCTGATTGTCCTCTTGGAAGTTCCTGCTGTGGCGATTTCGACCGTGACCGTGACCGCGACGACGACTGTGGATGTGGTCAAAGACATCATCACAGACGCGAACGCGAATCTCTAGGCTCTGTTTGTGACATTCCTATCGAAAGTATCGTAGCCTTCTGCCACAATGCAATTTAAAACCTATCCCTGAAAATAACAGCATAATTTAATAAGGACTGCTTTAAACAGGATGTGGTACTTTGACCTCAACTGTTTTAAAGCAGTCCTTTTCTATGTATAATTTTTATAATAGTTGGTTATCGTTGCTATTTCCTGTGTGTTGTTCTACTGTTTTTTCTCATCCTCTGTCAGCTCTTTTAAGAGAATACTGTTACGGTATTCATTGGCCGACAGACCAGTCAGCTTCTTAAAGACCTTGGAAAAATGAGCAATATCCATAAATCCAACTTCCCAGGCAATGTCTCCTATCCGAAGAGATGAATTCTTAAGAAGCTTTTTGGCTTCCTTAATCCTGATATTGTTGAGAATCTCGGAAAAATTAAGACCCATATGTTTATTCAACAGCTTACTTAAATGCCATTGGCTGATATAAGTCTTTTCTGCCACCTCAGACAGAGTAATTTTCCTGTTGTAATTCTCTTCCATAAATTGGATGGCATGAAATACAATAAAACTCCCTGCCGCTTTACTCTCCTCGCTGTCTGCTGTATTCTCCTCTGCACAGACCTTATCCCCATACTGGTCAACGTCAGTAAGTCCCTCCGTCATTACTGCAATTGCTTCTTCTATCTCAGTCAGGCTGGAGGGTTTTAAAAGATACCTGCTGACTCCAAGGTTTATAGCCTTCTGGGCATAGTCAAAATCCCGATACCCCGTCAGTATACTAATCTTAATCCCGGGAAATTCCGATTTCAACCCTGCTACCATACTTAGTCCATCAAGTCCTGGCATGGAGATATCAGAAAATAATATATCCGGTTTCAGTTCTCTTATCAATCTGCTGCCTTCAATACCGTCATTGGCTGTTGCTATAATACGACACCTGTATTTTTCCCAGGGAACTATTCTCTTGATTCCCTCTACAATAATAGGCTCATCATCGATAATCATTACCTTGAACATAGTATTCTCCATTTCAAGTATCTGTTTAATTTGATTTTATCCCTTAACCGCTCCTGCTGTCAATCCTTTGATCATGTATTTCTGTAAAATGAAATAGATTATCAGAACTGGTATGACTATCAGAGTAACACAGGAAGCCATCAGCCCGTAATCTGTTCCATATTTCGAGCTGATATCAATTAAAAGTGCACTGACTGGCAGGCTGGAATGTTTTCTAATCATAATTAATTGTGTCAGCAGATCATTATAAGACCATAAAAAGCTAAAGACTGCTACGGTAGCTATGGAAGGTCTTAACAGTGGTAAGATAATTGCAGTAAAGATTCTTACCACACCCGCTCCCTCCAGATAAGCAGACTCCTCAAAAGTTAAAGGTAAGCCCTTAAGAAATCCCATCAATACCACTGCGGCAAAACTAAGGTTTCCTGCCGACTGAGGAAGTATTACGCTGATTGGCTGATTTAAAAGTCCCAGTCCTGCCATATTACGAAACACCGGTATTATAGTAGAATATACCGGAAACATAAGACTTGCAAACAACAAACTGTGTATTACTGCCTTTCCCCGAAAACAGTATCTGGTCATTCCAAATGCCATCATAGCACCAAGCAGCATACAAATAATCATGACTGTTCCGGAGATTATCAGACTATTTTTATAAGCTTTCAGAATATTTTGTTTGTTAAAAGCATTGGTATAATTCTCAAAGGTAAAGTCCTTTGGCAAAGCAAAGGAAGTATTTATAACTTCCTCTGAAGGTTTAACAGAATTATTAATCACCCACAGAAAAGGAAAGATTGTTGTTATCGCCCATAAAATGAGAATTGTCCGAATTACAATGCCACCAAGGGAAAGTCTTTTCTGTCTGTTGTTTACTGCCATTAAATCAATTTCCCTCCTTATAGGCTGTCCTCTTCCTTTAACAACCTGTTAAACATTCTGTTTATGATCTGAGCTACCAGCAATCCGATTAATACAATTACAAATGCAATAGCTGACCCGTAATCTACATTTCCTATGCTAAATGTCTGCTCATAAAGAAAGGTTCCCAGAAAGTGAGTCTTTCCCTGAGGGGCTCCTTTGGGTGCTATTGCCCAAGGCAGGTCAAAGACCTTTACCGCACCGGTTACAGCCAATACAAGACAGGTACCGATCACATTCTTCATTAACGGAAGAATGATATAATATACCTGCTGCCAGGCCAGACAGCCATCTACTTTGGAAGCATCATACAGTTCTTCCGGTACTTCATTTATGCTGGTCAGAAATATGACAAAATAAAACCCCACATAACTCCAGATTACCGGAATTGATATCATGAAAAAAGCGTATTCAGGGGACAGCCAGTTAACAGGTTCAAGACCCAGCATTTCAAATAATTGGTTTAGCATGCCTCCGTTATAATAATAAAAAAGTTTAAATATAAGACCTATGGCGGTAGAAGAAATAACAATGGGAAAAAAATAAACAGTTCGAAAAAAATTATGGCCTCTTTTCAGAAAACTCACAAAGATAGCAAGGAGCAAAGCGATACCTACCTGAAATACCACTGTAAATCCCATTAATTTAAAGGTATTTATCAGTGCTGTTCTGAATCGCTCATCTGTTAACAGCTTCTGATAATTCTCTATACCAATAAAATGAAGCTCCTGTCCGGGTACCTTTACCAAAAACTGAAGATCAAATAAGCTGTCAATCATGTTCTCACCAAATGGAAGGTAGAGAAACAAGAGCATTAAGACCAGTCCCGGCAGTAAAAATATGAACATTGGTAATTTCTTCTTATATAACATTACTGCCTCCTTGCTAAGGCGTGCCAAGCTTTAACCTGTGGTTCTGCCTATATTCAGGTATAATTTGGTACAAAAAAGGCGGCTGCAAGCCTCCGGCTATGAACCCAAAGGCTTCGCAGCAGCCCTTTTTCCGTTGCCATACCTAAAGAATTGAGTGAGAATGTCCTACTGCCTACTTTGCATTAATAGCCAGTACTTCATTCAGTAATTCCTCCGGCGTCTTTGCTCCGGTTGAAATATCTACAATACCAGCGATTAAGGTATTATAAGCTTCCTGAGAGATTCTCGAATCGGTGGGTGGTGAACTACTGGTTGCCCGGTTGCTGTATTCCAGTCCCGATAAGCCAAGAGGTGTCATATTGCTGCTGGGGTTAACGATTGCTGCAGCCTGACCGTTTCCGCCCCAATACATGGAAACAGCTTCTTTGTTGGTATTTGCCATAACAAATTGTACCGCTGCATCCCTTGTATCTATGTCCTCCCAGGCTTTTTTGGTGATATAAAATCCAGAGGAGATCCCGCCTACCATTGCACCTGGTTTGGATTTACCTCCCGGTATTACCGGTAATTCCACTACCACTGTATTTATCTGATCTGTTACACCGCTGGCATACCAGGAGCCGTCTAACTGCATGGCTGCCTTTTTTGATTTGAATAATTCACCAGCCAGATCATTGTCTATTGTGTCTGTATCCACAGGAAAAGCTCCCATATCTCTTAAATTCTTAAACATAGCAAGTCCCTTGCACCAGTCTGCAGGTGCAGTCTTTGGCACCTTCGTATAGTTTTCAGGCCCTGCTGCGGACAACAGCAGGTACTCCACCCAGTAATGTGGAACATTGTTCAAAGAAACTGCAATGGGAATGATATCATTCGCCTGGAAGACTTCAATTGCCTCCACCATGTTATCCCAGGTAGTAGGCAAAGCAAGTCCGTAATTGTCAAAGAGGTCTTTATTACAGAACAATCCCTCCCAATAGCCGGTAGTCGGTACTGCCCGCCTCACACCATCCGGATTGGCGGCTGCTTCTAAAGCGGAATCCAAAGTATCTTTTGCATAGTCGGGATATACTGCTTTGATTTCATCAATTGTGACAAATTTATCTGCTGCCAGAACATCACTTGCATTAGCATCGGTAAAATACTGAATCACATCCGGTTCATTGCCTACTGCAAAATCTGCTGCTATTCTGGTTTTCCAATCCTGATCAGCAGCCTGAGAATCGTCTTCTACGGTAATATAAGGATAATCCTCCATAAACTGACTGATAACAGCCTGATAATTAGCGGCATTAGGATCTGTTCCGCCATACATGGATATGGTTGTAAGGGTTACCGGATTCTTCTCACCCTCAGTTTCTATCTTGTCATCTTCCTCTCCGAAAGCATCAACACTATTATATTTATTTTTACTACTACAGGCTGCCAATGAAAGAACCAGAACTACAGTTAATAGCAAGGACAGCCATTTCACCGTTATCTTCATACTTACACCATTGCATATGGCTTATTAACTGCCATACAGCCACTCATTAAAAAGTGAAAAAATACTTATGTGGCATCCTTTCATATTTAATTTTCTTTCACTTCTTCCGGCATATTGCCACTGTCGCGGTATATAATAAATTATTATACCTCTTTTAGTGTCTCCCCGCCTTCTCCCATCTTGACATTATTTGTATTATCTTGTTATTTATTAATTTGTTATTAATTGCTTTACATTCACCCATTCCGACATAATACCCTTTCCGGTATAATACCATTTCCGGCATATTACCCTTTTCGGCATATTACCCTTTTCGGCAGCACACTTAACCTGAGATATTAAGCTTCTGCTTGTAATTTTTTCTCCTCTTCCTTCTCCCACTTACATGGAATGGTAACAGCTGATACTACCATTTCTCCCTCTGAATAAATTGAGAGTCCGTAGGACTCCCCAAATATAAGCTGAATACGTTCGTTCACATTACGTATTCCTAAGGAGGTATGCCTTCCTCTGCCTTCAGGCAATGCTGTATTTGCCCCTTCCAGCAGATTCTTTATTCTGGTTTCTTCTGCTTTACTTAACTCACCTGTGTTGGTTACCTTTAAAATAACCCTTTCCTCCTCTCTGTAGACCACAAGTCGGATGACTCCTCCTTTCACCGTATATACCCCGTGTACCACAGCATTTTCAAGAAGCGGCTGCAATATAAGCTGCGGCAGTTGAACATTCTGCAGGGATTCATCAAGTTGCTTTTCAAAACGTATCCGGTCACCAAACCGCATGGCTGTGATGTAAATATAAGCATCTGCTCCTTTTAATTCTTCAGCCAGAGTCGTCAGTTTCCGGTTTTCTCTTCCCATACTTTGATTCAGCAGTACCGCCAGGGCCTCTATCATTTTAGAAACTGCTTCGTCCCCTGCTAATCTGGCCTGCCAATTCATCATTTCCAAGGTATTGTTCAGAAAATGAGGATTAATCTGGGATTGCAGGGCAAGTATCTTTGCCTCCTTTCTCGCAAGCTGTTCCTTATAGGCATAGTCAAAGAGGTATTTCACCTCAGAGGACATCTTGTTAAAGCCATCGGAAAGGTAGGTAAACTCCTGATTGGGCATGGTTTCCCCCTTGACCTGCCAGCCAAATTCTCCTCCTTCAATTTTCTTAGCAGCCTTAACCATACGTTCCATGGGCTTTGTAATATTGTGAGAAATAAAATAAAACATATAGATAAATACCGGTACTATTATAAGAATATTAAATAGTACCAGATTATTTAAGGCACGTATTTCGCTAAAGAGCACATCCTTATTTGCTATTAGCACCGCACCATAATAATAATCATCAAATTTCTGCTGATACAATACTCCCTGGTATACCTTATCCTCAACCTGAAGCATCTTTCGGTTGTTCTTCGCTGCGAACTTTCCCCTCAGAGATTTTAAGAGTTCCTTCTCGCCTGTTTCTTTAAAACCGCTGTTATAAACAATCATCTCACCGGCATTGTCAATAAAGAATCCCAGATCATAGTCCTTATTGATATTAATGCCATCAAAGAGTTTATCTTTATTAAGCTCCACCACCAGTGTTCCAAACTTCGTGTAATTCCTGGTCGTGTAGAGGTTACGTATGATATAGATCCTGCCGTTGATGATTTTAACATGGGCATCCGAATTGTTATCTCTTGTAATATCCTCCGCAAAATGCTTCACTTCTCTGTTGTATATCTGTATATAACTGCTCTGCTCTCTGGTAGTATAATAGAGCCTGTCAGTATCCTCACTAAGATAGAAGACCGACATTAAGAACCGATTATCATTTATGTATTTGCTTTTCAGATTTCCAATAACCTCCTTATAGAATCCTGCTTCTGATATTTCGCCAGCCTCCAGCTTTCTCCAGGCTTTTTCCAGTACAAGGTCATAAGATATCTTCTTGGAACTCTCAATTGCTTCATTTAACTTCTGACTATGGAAAGAGGTGTAGTTCTTTAAACTTTCCGCCATAAGAGTTTCTGTTTTCCGAATTATATTATTTCTGTAATAGGAGAATATAAATACCATAAATACTATGACCGGGACAGTAAAACATATGACTGTCACCAATAAAAGTGCTCTCTTTAAGGATATGGGCGTACCTTTCTTATTAATGGGCAGTATCATATCTGGCTCCCGTCTGCGTGCTTTGGCACACGTACAAAATCAGGAGGAGTGAAAGGATTCCTCGTCTACTCTTTCCTCCTGTACAATATCATACTTTTATTGTAGCATAGCCAATTTTACCCTGCAATCTTAGTTTAAAAAATATCCGCGGCAAACCTGTGAATGTATAATTATAAGCCGATCTCATCGGTCATTTTATAATTATCCTTCTTATGCCCACGTGTATAATACGTTGCAGCATTTGCTTTTAAAAGTGTTTTTATGTTATACTTAACAGGATGCTTACAGGATGAATAATCAGAAAAGAGGTAACTATGAATACGGAAATCTGGCTGGTAAGACACGGAGAGACTGAGTGGAACAAATTAGGGAAATTCCAGGGGAGTACCGATATTGAATTAAGTGAGGAAGGAAGAAATCAGGCGAAGGCACTAAAGAATCTTATATCGGTTGATTTTGATGCAGTCTATGCAAGCCCTCTTGTAAGAGCAGTAGAAACTGCTGAAATATTGTGCAGGGATACCGGTTTAACTGTATTGCCCTGTGAAGGAATCAGAGAAATAAATTTTGGAATCTTTGAAGGGCTTACCCTGGAAGAGATTGAACATAAATACCCTGAGGAAATGTCTAAATGGAGAAATGATGAAGCAGAAGGTGCTTTTGTAGGCGGCGACCTTTCCATCTTAAATGCAAGTAACAGAGCTGCTGCCACCATAAGAGAAATTGCAGGAAAACATCCAGGAAAAAGAGTCCTTATTGTTGCCCATGGCGGTATCATAAAAGCTGGCCTTATAGGCCTTTTTGAATGGAAAATGACCATGTACCATCACTTTTACGTGGATAACACGGCTATAACAAAAATCATATTCCGAGACGGCGAATACCCCGTTCTTAAGAGTTTTAATGAAACCGGCCATTTAGTGTAATTCCGATACATTTATATCCAGAAGGAGCTGTAGCATTCAAACAATGTTGCGGTAAGAAGCCTCTTGGCTTTCCTCTATACACCGATTGAAGGTCATGAAGCCGACTTTGTATGCTAAAATCGCTTTAAATTTTGCTTTTAGCATACAAGCCGGCTTCATGCCTTTCAGGCAGAACATTATTGGAAGGTTAAGCAGTTCTTACCGCTTTTCATTTATTTGCTACAGTCCTTTTCTTACTGTGTGCAGCTGTTATGTAAGTATTCTTGAGACCCTTCAAATTCTGTGAAACTATTTATTTCTTGAATTTATAAGCACTTTCATATCAGCACTCAGGTTATTAAGATCAATAACTGATGAATTCATCTGGGTTATCAAGCTGTTCTCATTCTCAAGGGTTGCCAGTATTTCTTCTGCTGAGGCTGTATTATCCTCTGCCCTTTCTGCCACCTTATCGATCTCCTTCTGAACCTCCAGGAAATTGTCTGCTGCTTTGCCGATCAGCTCCATATTGTCACCCAGGGTTTTATTGGATAGGCTATAATCTTCCATAAACTCCTGAAAGCTTTCATTCACACCTTTAAGAAGCATTTGTATCCTACCTGCTGCTTCTCCCCCTTCTAAGGACTTCTCATCCGCATCTTTTGCTTTATCAGACAGGGATTTGGTTACTTCTGAAATATTTCCGGCTATCTTCGAACTCTCTTCCGCAAGTTTTCTAATCTCATCAGCAACAACAGCAAAGCCCTTACCTTGTTCTCCTGCTCTTGCTGATTCAATTGCTGCATTTAGAGCCAGCATATTGGTCTGTCCCGCTATTTGCTTAATTCCCTCCAGCAGAGAATTTACAACTTCAAGATTATTTCTTAAGTCTGATACGGTTTCTGTGGTAGTGCCCATAACTTCGTTCACTTTTATTGCATAATCCGCTGCCTGGCTGATGTTATCATGACTATCCTTAACCTTGCGGTTCATTCTTTCAGTCTTTGATACCACCTCCTGAGATACTGATACTGCATTGTCTATTTCATGAAGCGAACGATCCATTGTTGATTTCATGTTACTGACACTTAAAGCCTCTTCCTGTATGGATTGTGCCATCTGTTTTACTGTATCTACAATACGGTCACTGGATTCATTGATTGTTCCGGTATTTACAGTGAAGCCTGTTATATTATGGTCAAGGGTAGCTACTCCCTCTTCCAGAGAAGTACAGGTACTTTCAAGTTCCTTTAACAGAGCAAGTGCATCTTCTTCTTTTTTGGCAGAAGCATCAATAAGAATTCTTCCCCATTTTGTCAGAAGAAAGAGCAGTAAAAGAATTGCATTCATTGAAGTCATTACAATAAGAAAAGTAGGTAATCTTAAATCGTCACCCATTACCGTTTCCGGTTTAAAATAAAATGCTACGAACATTCCGATATTGATAATTACCCAAAAGGTGAGCAGTAGTTCCTTCTTAAAGTAAATAGCCGCCATCATTATGGTTATTAAGATGATATAATGCTTATTCAACGCATATTTGTCCAGAAAAAACAAAGCGAACATTACCAGTGCGGGGAGAAAGGCAAATATAAAACCTTTAACGTAATCATTAATACGCAGGATATAGTTAAGGCAAGCAACTCCGATAATACCAATACCAATGAAAAGAAATTTAATGTTTTCTCCTATACCGCGATAAATCAGTATCTGACCAACAATCAGTGTAACAAGTGCAACTGTAATGATCAGGTTTATCCGATGCATTTTCTTTAGATCAAAAACCTTCTTATCTGTTTTCTTCATTTGTCATCCCTCTTTCTATCTTTCTATGGCAGTGAAGCCTGACACTGCCTTAAACTGCCTCCTGAAAGGACGCATTTTCTATAAATAAAAAAAGTCAGTCTTGTTATAAATTACAACAAGACTAACTTTATTATAATGATATTTCTACAAATTACTATAGTAATATAGATACAGTTTTATCGTATTTTTATAAGTTATTTTGTCGTTTCTTTGCATTTATCTGAACATCGCATCAATACTTCTCTATTTATCATTTTCTGACTAAAAGGATTTTACGATAACTTCATTGAGTGGCCTTTTGGGCACATGATGCACTCCCTTTTCATCTCTCCAGTACTTCACGTTATCTTCCCGGATCTCTTCTATCACTACTTCTTCTTTTGGATAGCCAAGAGCAATTACCAGTGAAATTCCATACTCCTCAGAAATATCCAATTCCTTTGCAAGAATTTCACGCTTGACACTGCCGATAAAGCATCCCTTTATTCCCTGGTAAGCAGCCCCCAAAAAGATGCTCTGAGCTGCAATTCCTTCGTCCATTCCAGCCTTGCCAGCTATGTTCTTATCCCTTAAAAGAATAATATAACCTCCCGGTCTTTCTCCTTTAACGGGTCCCTCCCATTCCTTTAAATAACCTGCCCAGGAAAGACAGGGAAATACCTTTTCTCTGCTTTCTTTACTGCTTACCAGTATATATTTTAAGGGCTGTAAATTTGCACCGCTTGGTGACAGTCTGCCCAAATCTGCGAAAGCCTTTAACTGTTCCAGGGTGATTTCTTTCTCTTCATCAAATCTGCGTACAGTTCTTGCACCCATTACAAGTTCCTTAAATTGTTCTCTCATTTTTATTGCCAGTCCTTTCATACTGCCTGTAACCAGGTGTTACAGGCATACTTTTATATAAATAATTATTAGATCTTAATTTACATATGTCCCTGAAGCCTATATGTTTCTCTTGGGGTTCTGCACCTGCTTCAGATGTACTTATCCGTGATTTGTACATCGCTGGGATTCCCAGCTCAGCCATGTATACGGGGCGGCTTCCTCAGGTCTGTTGGGTTCTGTGGCGGTTAATTTTCATTCTTCATATAATAAATACGCCAGGTGCTAAATTTCTTCCACGTAAGAAGGAGTGGGAAAATCAATGCGTTTTACTACATTTAATAATTTACCCGTTTCTTCAACGCTATATATTACTACCTGATCTGATTTCTGATTGGCAATCATCAGGTACCTGTCATCCTTTGTCAAAGCAATATGCCTTGGAACTTCCCCCTTTACCGAAGCATCCTGCTTTACTGCAAGTGTTCCGTCAGGATTAATATCATAAACCCTAATGGTGTCAGCTCCTCTGTTAGCAGCGTAAAGGAACCTGCCGTCACTGGATATGGCAAGGCTGGAACCGAAACTCTCACCCTCAAACTCTTCCTCTAAGGTACTAATCTTTTGTAGAGGCGTAAAGAGAGGGACCGTATCTTTTTCTTCATAGAGATAGACATAAATCTCATTGGAATACTCTGTTATAACATAAAGACAATTTAAGACAGGATGGAATTTTAAGTGTCTGGGTCCTGCACCTTTATCAAGGCTGACAAAGGTTTGAGGAGTTTCTGTTGTAATTTTGCCCTCATTCGTATCATATACAAATATTTTATCCTGTGCTATGGCAGCAAATAACAGCCTGCTGCCCTGTGGCTCCTTTTCACAGCAGTGTGCCCTTGACAATCCTGTTTCCTGATTCACCGGCAGTTTGATATGATTCAGTACCTCTGTAAAATGATAATCTTGAACCTTTACTGCCGCTATGTCTCCGGTACTGTAGAAGGAACAATATAATATACTTTCCTTCGGTGCATAGAGCAGGTGACACAAATCCCCTCCGGGAAGCTGTAGTTCATGCTGCAGGCTGTAGCCCTCTTCTGTCCTTTTATAGCAAAGAACACTTCCACTGTCAGGTTCTTCCCTTACAGTAAATAACATGTCCTTCCAGGTGCAGGCAAAGGAAGGATTCGTCTTGTATGCTCTAAAACTTCTGTTATCCTCTGTAAAATCCCCGGATAGTTCATACAGTCCCATGGAGGCTTCTCCATTTACCGGCCCATATCCGCTTATCAGTATTTCTCTTGCCTTTTGATTCATTGCTACCTCTTTTCTGCTTGAACATCTAGGGTGTATTTGCAAACTGCTTGTGCTGGTCTGAACCTTCCAGTTTGTGGAATACAACACCATTTGGGGTGATGTGTCTGAAATCCCACTTTGCTGTCCACCCTGCTATCTTTTTATATTATTACTGTTATTGTAATACTGCTGCTGCCTGATGGCAAGTAATAATCCAAAAAGAGACCCAGGAGCTGCTGCAACAGCCTCTGGGTCCTAAATCCACCACACCTGTATTACTACAATAATTCCATAATTTCACTTACTGTAGCTTTATTAACCGCTTCTTCTGCAAGTTTTCTTGCAGCATCATAATCTAATCTTCTTATCCTATATCGGACACCGGATAGCAGGGAGGCAGTCATGCTAAGCTCATCAATCCCAAGTCCTATGAGGAGCTCTGTGGCTTTCTCATTTCCGGCAAATTCACCGCACATACCAGCTTTCTTTCCATACCTATGGGCACTTTCTGTTACATGCCTTATACTTCTTATTACAGCAGGGTGAAAGGAATTGTATAAATCAGCAATTTTAGTATTCCCTCTGTCCACTGCCAGCAGATATTGGGTCAGATCATTGGTGCCGATGCTGAAAAAGTCAGCTTCTTTTGCCAATTCTTCAGCACAGAGCACACTGGCAGGCGTCTCTATCATAACCCCTGTCTGTATTGTCTCATCATAGAGAATATTTTCTGCCTTTAATTCCTCCATGCATTCTCTGAGGACTGACTTCGCTGCCCTTAATTCCTCCAGGGAAATTATCATAGGAAAGAGAATTCTAACTCTACCGAAAGCACTTGCTCTAAGGATAGCTCTTAACTGGGTTTTAAACAGTTCTTTCTCCTGCAGAGATATACGGATGGCTCTAAAACCGAGAAACGGATTCTCCTCTCTGTCCATGGAATAGTAAGGAAGTGTCTTACCCCCGCCGATATCCAGAGTTCTTATCGTTATTTCCCTGCCGCAGCTTACAGCAGCTTCCCTGTAAGCTTCAAACTGCTCTTCTTCTGTAGGAAAATAACTGCTGCCAAGATAGAGAAATTCACTTCTGAATAATCCAATGCCATCGATATGATATGTGACAGCCTTTTTAATATCCTCTATATTGCCCACATTTGCACAGAGATGAAGTTCTCTTCCATCCTTGGTAATACAGGGTAGGCTCTCCTCTTCCTTTATACTTTGCTCCGCCTCCTTGTGTTTCCTGGCAAGTTCATGATATTTCTGTTTTTCCTCTTCTGAAGGATTGATACGGATTTCGCCATTATACCCATCCAAAATGAGATAATCTCCGTCTGACACCTCTGTTAAAATATCCTTTACTCCCACCAGGGCGGGAAGCGAGAGGCTTTTAGCAAGTATAGCCACATGACTGGTTACCCCTCCGTCTCTGGTAATCAGCCCTCGTATTTTATCAAGGTCAAGAGAAGCAGTATCAGAAGGTGTAAGATCTGTTGCAATCAGAATGGAATCTTTCTCACAGCTGACAGTTTTCTTCACTATGCCTGTTAACTGACCTAAAAGCCTCTCTCTGATATCCTTTATATCGGCTGCCCTTTCTTTCATGTAAGCATCCTCCATGGCTTCAAAGAGGAGGATAAGCTCCTCACAGGCAAGGTCTACCGCTTTTTCTGCATTATTGCCACCATCCCTGATCTTACCGGTCACTGCTTCCTGTAAAGTAACGTCCTTTACCATTTCCAGATGAGCTGCAAATATAGGATTCTCTCCTGCAAGTACAGAAAGTTCCTCTGCGGCATTAACAACTGCAGCTTCAAATCGTTCTATTTCTTTCTTCTTGTCTTCTGCACTTACCCTGTAATCTGCTATCTTTCTTTCCTTCGGCTGATATAGATATGCCCTTCCCATGGCAATTCCGCCAGAAGCAGGCTGCTTCACCTTCAGCACTTTCATAAAGCTCCCCCCCTTCTATACTATTACTCACCTAAGCCTTGTTCGATGGCTTCTGCCAGACGTTTTAAGTCCTCGTTTTCTGTTTCCCCGGTGCACTCCAGCTCAATTTCGGTGCCAAAGCGTATTGCAGCTGCCATAATATTTAAGATACTTTTCGGATTAATCTTTTTCTCTCCGATTTTAAGGGTAATGTCCGAACGGCAGGAACCTGCTATTTTAGCCAGTTCACCTGCAGGTCTTGCATGCAGACCATTTTTATTATTTATGATAAAAGTCTGAGTAACCATCATCTACCTCCTTAAGCTTATGCAATGCCATGATGCTCAAATAATATTTTCTCTGCTTCCACATTCCAGAGCCCTTTATGTTTTTTCACGGACTCATCCAGTTTACGAAATAGTTCATCCTTCTTACCAAGCTCTTCAAAATCTTCAATAGCAGTAAGAGGCATATCAAACTGTGTATAGGTAAGCTTCTTTCCTCCGGGTATGGAGGGCAGATTTAAGGTTGCCTCTGCAATCGAGTCAATTCCTCCGATGTGTGTAACCATAACTGCCGGTCTGATCTCTCCCTTCGCCGCCAGGTCAAGTGCTTCTAAAAGGTCATCATTATTACCGCCGGTGGTGCCAATAACGTGGGTACTGATATAATGAATATTATACATATTGATTTCTGAGGTAAAATCACCATTGGTAGGGCCTGCAAAGAAGTTCATACAGCCGTCAAATGCCAGCAGGGCATCCGCCATCTCTACGACAGCTTTATTCGGTACATATACAAATACATCATCATATCCGTGATCCTCTGTAAGCTCTTTCAGAACAGTTACGGGATCTTCTAATACAGCAGTATTCATATAGATAAGCTCTATTCCTTTTTCCTTTGCTTCCTCCGGTGATATCATCTGTCTTGCATTTTCTATTCTGGCTTCGCTGATATCCGTTACCACAATACGTCTGGGTCTGTTTTCTGTATAGAGTCCATAGCTTACCGCTCCAAGTCCCATAGGTCCGCAGCCACCAAGTATTAAGATATTTCCGCCTGTTTTGGTTCCCATGGTATGCTGATAATTCTGCTTGTTTGTATGATAATTGGCATGATAACCACCAATAATACAACTCATCGGTTCACCCAAGGAAGCTTCAAAGAAGCTCTCTCCGTTATAGGGCAGCAAACAGCCAAGCTCCATTACTTCCTGCGGCATAATACAATAGGTGCAGGCACCTCCGCAATATTCATAGGAATATCCCGGCGAGTCCAGTTTCCCTTTATAATTAAGGGCCGGTTGAAGGGCAAATTTATCTCCTGCCTTGTATTTACCTTCCCACTTCTTTCCTACCTCTACAATGATACCGGCACATTCGTGACCGATAATGATTGGATTGGTATCTATATTCTGAGGTGATCTCTTATGTTTCTTTCCCTGTTTTACCAGCTTATAGGTAGACATACAGATACTGTCACTTATTATCTTAACCAGAATCTCATCCTCTTTTATCTGGGGAAGCTCGAACTCCTCCAGGCGTAAATCATCTTCTCCATACATTCTTACTGCTTTTGACTTCATAAATGCTCCTATCTGCGTGCTTTAAGCACAGCTAAAAATCAGGATGTTGTAAAGTGGCTATGAGCAACGATTATAACTCCTTTATATCTACCTTTTCCTTCAGTTCTTCAATTAAATCCCTGTGAGGCGGTTTCGTTCCCTGGGTGGTTACAGCCCCTGCGGAGGCAGCCATGGCAAGCCGGAAGCACTCCTCTTCTGTAACCCCCTGATGGAGGCTGTATACCAGCGCTGCAACCATAGCATCCCCGGCCCCTACGGTAGAATGTGCTTTTACCTTAAGTCCCGGACACTTTACTGCTCTGTCCTTTGTTAAGAAAAGCGCACCCAGCTGCCCCAAGGATATGGCTACAAGACTGCTGCCTTTTGCTAACAAATCCTTTCCCATTAGCAGAAGTTCTTCCTCACCCGCTCTGTAGTCCTTCTTAAAATACTCTTCCAGCTCTTTTCTGTTAGGCTTAATATAATCGGGATTTCCTTCAAGTCCTCTTGCAAACAGCTCACCGTCTGCATCCAGAAACACCTTTGACCCTTTCTCTTTCACCAAAGGGATTAAGGTACGATAGATATCCTTATCAATACCTCTTGGGATACTGCCTGCAAAAACATACAAGGTATCTTCTCCGGCGTACTGAAGCAGCTTTTCAGACAACTGCTCCAATTCTTTCTCTGTAACCATGGGGCCAGGTTCGTTTAATTCCGTTACGATTCCTCGTCCCTCAACCAGTTTTAAATTTACTCTGGTCTCATTACCGATACGTACAAAATCATTTCTGATACCAAGTTCTGTCAGATTCTCTTCTATTTGTCTGCCCGTGCTGCCACCGCAAAATCCCGTTGCTATGGTTTCACCGCCCATGGCTTTTATGGTTTTGGATACATTAATACCTTTCCCCCCAATATCCCAAAGGCAATTTTGCAGCCTGTTTAAACTGCCTTTTTCCAGCTGTTCCAATTCGGCTGTTTTATCAATAGCCGGATTCATGGTTACTGTAACTATCATAGGATACTTTTCCTTTCTATACTCCGACATGATGCCATCTATTGCTGTATGATGACAGCTGCACCTTTTCTATTCACCTGACTTTTTATTCTCTGGCGGTAAGTATCTGAAAGATTGCATCTTCCTTACTGTTAATGACCTTGATTACATTTTCCATATCTGACAGCTTTTCTGCTATATTGGAGAGAATTTCAAGATGTTCCTCACCGACACCGGCTATTCCAATTACAATCTTAACGGGTTCTCCTCCCCAGTCAGTACCATCCGGAAATACCATTACGGCAATACCAGAGGCTTTGATATCACTTTTAGCCGCTTCTATACCGTGAGGAAGAGCAATTCCGTTACCAATATTCGTGGAGAAGGATTTTTCCCTTAGCAGCATGGCCTCTATATAATTCTCTTCAACATAACCACTGTCACAAAGCTTTTTACCGATATGACGGATTACCTGCTCCTTGGAAGCTGCCTTACAGTTGATTTCAATATTTTCTTTACGTAATAATTCCACCATAATCAATCCTTTCTTGTTATGCCCTGTCTTTCATGTCCTGTTTATACGAACTCGTATAATCAATAATATTTGAGCAAAATTAATCTGTTTTTTTCATACCTTAATTATACCTGCTGCCAGATGGTGGTTCAATCAAAGCAAAATTGACTTTGTCACCATAGCCTGAAGACATTTTTTTGTCTTCTTTTATGACGCTAAACTGTTTCCAGATACTGTTTAAAATACTGCCTTAATACCTTCTCTACCTTATCTTTCACCGTTTCTTTCTCTCCTTCAAACATTACCTTTAGAAATTCACTGTTCTCAATCAACTGACCACTTAAACAGCCCATAATGTCACTGTTTATCCCAACCTGATCATCCTCCGGTATGAGCATGATTATCACAGCCTTACTGCCTTTAAAGTACGGGTCCAGGAAGGCAGTTCTGTCTTTCGTAACGCAGAGTGAGAAATTAGGTTTAACGACACCGCCAGTTCTGGAATGCAGCAGGGCAAAGCCGTATTCCGGTATAATCTGAGAGGATATTTTCTCTCTTCTTTTAATATCTTCCTGTATCTGATGCCGGTTGACCTGAAAGGCCGATAGTTTCTCAGATACCGCTACCAGAAGTTCATCAAAACTTATATGTTCATCCACCTTCATAAAACCAAAATCTTTTATAATCCCCTTAATCTGGTTAATACAGATATTGATGTGCTCCAGCTGCCTGGAGAACTCACTGCTGCCTTCATTTTTCTTTGTGGTTTTGGAGTAAGCCCTTACCTTTTCTTCAATTTCTCCAAGCTCTGTATCATTTAACAATGCACTTACCTTGATCACATCTGCCGGCACTTCTGCAAGATCGATATTCGTAACAATAAAATCCAGATTCTTTAGAACGCCTGGTGTTAAATCTTCTTTTCCATAGGTATAAATCTGGATTCTCTCCTTCAGGAAATTCTTAAGCTTGGAATGCATCAGTCGGGATATACCAATTCCGCTTGCACAAATTATTCCCACATCGACTTTTCTGAAGCTTTCTCTTCTATCATCAAGCCTTACCCCTGCTGCTCCAAAATGCATAGCCAGGTAGCCGATTTCAGCAGCAGGCACCTTAAATCCATATTTCTTCTGANNTGTAAATCTCCGGGTACGCCTCCTGTATCTGAGACAGCAGAGGGTTGGTAATATTCAGATGATTCTTAAGACGAATAATAGTGGGCTTTAAGTGCGCCAACAGTCCTCTGATAAATTCCTCATCTTGCTTTAGTTCATAGGAAATACTGCTGTCGTAGATATCTGTTATTTCGTTTATCAATCCCAGCAATTCCTCCCTGAGGGCCGTATCCTTATCTTCTTCATAATCTGCTGACTGGATCTTGGCTCCGCTGATATGAAGGAGTATATAGGCCGTTTCTGCTGCCGGTATCATGATTTCAAACTCTTTCTCAAGGGATTCTCCAATGAGGCAAGCCAGCTGATAGTCTTCATGATAGAGAAATTCATCTATGACCCTGGTGTCTGTTTCGATAAGTTCCTTATCCTTTATCCTCATAATAGCTATGGTAATATGAATTACCAGTGAATAATAGGAGCTGTTGGTCAGACGATTTAACTTACTTTCTCTGATACTTCCAAGGCATAAGACAACCCTTTTAAGTATCTTATAATCTATTAATTGAAACATTCCTTTGTTTTCTTTTTCGTAATACTCCCCTAATACGTTCCATTTCTTTTCCCCAATGGCTAACCTTATTTCCTCCGTATCGGGATTTTCATCAATAAAACGCTTCACTGCCAGGCGGTAGTTCTTCTCAGTGCCTGACAGAGCAACACCATACCCCTGTTTTCTGATTAATGTCAGATCAAATCTTTCAAACCAGTTTTCAATCGCTTCCATATCATTACTTATGGTCGCTTCACTTACACCGAATATATTTCTGTAGTAATATAGTTTCTTGGGTTCTCTGTCCCTTAAAATTTCCAATATAAGGCTGTTTCTTCTTTTTTCCTTGTCAATATAATCAATAACTTCCTTTGACTCCAGTTCCTCAAGCAGTCTGTCCTTACTGCTTCTCTCGCCCTCCATCCAGATACCTGTACCGGCCTTTGTGCTTAGGCTTAAGCCATATTTCCGCAAAAAACCTTCTGTATTGTCAAGCTCTCTTTGTACTGTACGCTTGCTTACCTTTACATCCTCCGCCAGTTTTTTGACAGATACGATACCTTCTTCTCTTAATAGAATCGTAAATAGCTGAATGAGACGCGGAGATAACATCATGCCTCTCCCTCCTTTCTTTCACTAATTTAAAAGACGCGGAACAGAGGTTTGACAGAACACCTGTTGTGCCTGCAATCCTCTATTCCGCAGAGGTCCTATGATCAGACCTTTAATTCATTTACCAGCATGTCATATTCCGGCGCCGATAAGAAATTCTTTATTAAGACCAGTCTGGCTCCGGGACAACTGCTTGCCGCACGTTCCCTTAATTCTTCATGTGTTACTACCACCTGGGCATTATCAGGTATGGAGGATACGGAAGCGTGTACTACGTTAATTGAGCCAAGTCCGGCGGCTGCAAGTTTCTTGCGAAGGATGGTTGCACCCATGGCACTGGATCCCATTCCTGCATCGCAGGCAAATACGATACTTGAAATATCTTTTGCTGCTTTCACATCTACAAGACCTTTGGAAACACTCTTCATCTCACTAACTTTATTTTTCGCTGCCTCTAAGTCTTCTTCCTTACCAAAGGCTTTTAAAAGAGGTACTGCCGTTACACAGGATACTGCGCAGGCTATGATTACTGACAGGATTACTCCCAGATAACTGTCTTTGGCAGTCATTCCAAGAACTGCAATAATACTTCCGGGTGAAGCAGGACCGGTAAGTCCGGCTCCAAAAATATTAAGTGTTAATATACCGCTGGCACCACCTGCTATAGCTGATAAAAGCAGTATAGGATTCATCAGAATGAAAGGGAAATAGATTTCATGTATACCACCTAAGAAGTGAATAATGATTGCTCCAGGTGCGGAACTTTTTGCATTTCCTTTACCAACCAGACAGTAAGCCAAGAGAATACCAAGTCCGGGACCGGGATTTGCTTCTAATAAAAAGAATAGTGACTTTCCGGTCTCTGCTGTCTGCTGCAGACCCATAGGTGTCAGGATTCCATGATTTACTGCATTGTTTAAGAACAGTACTTTAGCAGGTTCAATGAAGATACTTACCAAAGGAAGAATTCCGTGATCTACGAAAAATCCTACACCGGCTTCCATTACACTGTTTAAGGAGCTTACCACAGGACTGATTCCCAGGTAACCTATCATTGCAAGAATTGCCCCTAAAATACCTACTGAGAAGTTATTGATTAGCATCTCAAAACCGGCTGGTATCCTGCCTTCTATTAATTTGTCAAATTTCTTTATTAAGTATCCCGCTAAAGGACCCATTAACATGGCTCCAAGAAACATAGGCACATCTGCTCCCACAATAACACCCATGGTAGCAATGGCACCCATAACTCCGCCTCTTGTACCGGCAACTGTCTTACCACCTGTATAAGCGATCAGAAGGGTCAGCAGGTAGGTGGACATAGGCCCTACAAGTTCGGCCAGTTTTTCATTGGGAAGCCAACCAGTTGGAATGAACAAAGCTGTTATTATACCCCACGCAATAAAAGCCCCAATATTTGGCATAACCATACCGCTTAGATATCTTCCGACTCTTTGAATTTTCTCTTTCATATCATACCCTCTCTCTTTAAATCATAATGAATAGCACATATGACATATTAAGAACTGATTGGCCAATCTCTTCTTAAGATACTTTTATTATAAGGTATGGATAGATGATTTATCAACTTTTTAAAAATACCTTTTGTCACTAATCAATAATGACACAGCTGAAAACCAGTGTATTTTGGTTATTTTTATGCGTAACAAATGTAAAAAGGGTGTATCCTATGGAAAATGTTATGCATTTTACCTTAGGATACACCTTATGTGAATTTTTTATAAGATTAATTTTTTAATGGCAAAAGGGGGGGGTATTACAAGGGGACGGTGAATTGGACAAAGC
>DJJW01000009.1 GCA_002434335.1 Lachnoclostridium sp. UBA6558
AACACCCTGCAAGGTCAGGATGAACACTGCCCTCGGTAAACAATTATACCTTGCACTGCTCACAAAAGATGCTATAATAAATAAGTACGTTATAAAATGACTGTATGAAATATTATTAGAAAGGATTAAATTACATATGATATATAAAACCAATGGTGTGTGCAGCAGCGAAATTGAATTCGAAATAGAAGACGATATTATCAAACAGGTTAGCTTTAAAGGAGGCTGTGCAGGAAATGCTTCCGGCCTGTCCAAACTGCTTGCAGGTATGAAAGTTGAGGATGTTATTGAGCGACTGGAAGGTACCACCTGCGGACGTAAAGCTACTTCATGTCCCGATCAGCTTTCCAAAGCATTAAAAGAATGGAGGAAATAAGAATGAAACGAATTGTCTTAACCGGTGGCGGTACGGCAGGGCATGTAACACCCAATATTGCTCTGATGCCTGCCCTAAAGGAAGCAGGTTACGATATTCATTATATCGGCTCTCACAAAGGTATCGAACGCTCCCTGATAGAAGAACTAAAGATTCCCTATTATGGTATTTCCTCCGGTAAGTTAAGACGTTATTTCGATCCCAAAAATTTCAGCGATCCTTTTAAGGTAATGAAAGGATTTTTTGAAGCAGTCAGCCTGATGAAGAAGTTAAAACCCGATGTGGTTTTCTCGAAAGGCGGTTTTGTTTCAGTTCCTGTAGTATTTGCGGCAAAAAGGCGAGGTATTCCGGTAATTATCCATGAATCTGACATCACTCCCGGCTTAGCCAATAAACTCAGTATATCATCTGCCAGTAAGATATGTGCCAATTTTCCGGAGACCGTTAAATACCTTCCGGAAGGTAAAGCTGTACTTACCGGAACCCCCATTCGTCAGGAACTCTTTGCCGGCAATAAACTTTTAGGCATTGATTTCTGTGGTTTTACCACAGATAAACCTATTCTTTTGGTAGTGGGAGGAAGTACCGGATCAGCCGCCGTAAATGAAGCAGTCCGCAAAGCTCTACCTGAACTCTTAAAGAACTTTCAGGTAATTCATCTGTGCGGTAAGGATAAGGTTGATCAAAGTTTTAAAGGTACAAAGGGATATATTCAGTATGAATATATCAAAAAGGAATTAAGTGACCTTTTGGCCGCTGCTGATGTTGTTATTTCAAGAGCAGGTGCTAATGCAATCTGTGAACTCCTGGCCCTTAGAAAACCCAACCTATTAATCCCCCTATCTGCAGCCTCCAGCAGAGGTGACCAGATATTAAATGCCGAATCTTTTAAACGTCAGGGTTTCAGCTATGTAATAAAAGAAGAAGAGGTATCAACCGAAGCACTGCTAAAGGGTGTTCAGGAAGTATATGAAAAGCGCTCTGAATATGTGAAAGCTATGAGCTCCAGTAAATTAAACAATTCCATTGATACAATCGTTAAATTGATCAAGGAACTGACAAAATAAAAGGCCGTCGACGGCCTTTTATTTTTTTTCTTATTTTCTTTCAATAATACTGTTTTTATAAATTTCCATATTTTGTATATTCTTATCCTTTTATCTGTTTTTCAGACATGTAGTTTATGGGTAATGCTGTCAGCCAGTTTCTGCATTTCTCCTTCTTCATAGCTCTTGGTATTCCAATGGATGTTAACGGTATCATTTTCATATCTGGGGATGATATGCATATGGAAATGGAACACTGTCTGCCCTGCAGCCCTGCCATTGTTCTGCAGAATATTAATACCGTCACAGCCAAGCTCTTCCTTTAAAACACCTGCTAGCTTCTTGGCAACGACAAAGACATGGGAAGCTTCTTCTTCGGTTAATTCAAATATATCACCGCAGTGATTTTTGGGAATTATTACCGTATGTCCTTTTGCAGAGGGTGCTATATCAAGTATAGCTATCACCAAATCATCCTCATATATAGTGGCCGAAGGGATTTCGTGCCCAATAATACTACAAAATACACAATTATTAATCATATTTCTCTCTCCTTTTCTTTTCTACCTACAACTGTAGACTTTATTTGGTAAATAGTGATTATTTTATAACATTTTTCAATGTATTAACTGTCGTTTTCTGTAAATTAGATTTTATTGTAAAAAATAACATATTCTGATAAGATAATCTCAGGAGGTGGACAATATGTTATTTTCCAACGAAGAGCAACATAAATTAAAGGATTTAATGCGTTCCAATGATGATTTTGCTTACTTTATGACAAAAAGCCTTGACGGATGTAAAAACCTCTCCTCACAGATATGCCATGAATTACGTAACCCGCTGACCCTGATGNNATCAAATACTGGGAACAGCTTAAAGAGGATATTCATGAATTAGAACTGCTGCTTGAGGAATTCAGTACATATAATCACAGCGAATCTGTAAACAGGCAAAGCCAGAATATCCTGCTGTTGTTAAAATCCGTATTAGCAGGTTTTCAACCTGCAGCCAGCCAGAAAGACGTGGATATATCACTAATCATTGATGACAAAGATATCCCCTGCTATACCTTGTATTCTTTCGACCGCATCAAGATTAAGCAGGTAGTTACAAATATTTTGAAAAATGCTTTAGAGGCTACGGATAAAGGCGATCACATCCAGATTGTCTGCAGTACAGAAGACTCATCCAATCTTCTGATTACGATTAAAAATGACGGCAGCCCAATACCCGGGGATATCCTTCCCACTATCTTTACTCCTTTTGTAACTTATAAAGCAAATGGTTCCGGATTAGGCCTGGCAATCTCATCCAATATTATCATGGCTCATGGCGGAACTCTTTCAGCAACTTCCACAGAAGAAGAAACATCTTTTTACATCAGACTCCCATTGTAAAGAATTATTGCCTACCAAAACTTTTGCTTTACTTCAAAGGATTACCTGCCCCGGTAATCCTTTGACTCATTTATAGGGATTTTTTAAACGGAAATGCCTGATCAAATATTCTTATCAGACTAAAATTACCTTTTGCAGTTAGTTCCCCTGACATAAAGGCCATCTGCATTGTAATATGCCCTGTTACTATCTTTTTCATTACAGCAGCCGGAAGCTTAATTTCTACGTCAGCCTTATCCCCTTTGCCATGATAGCAGTTTAGCCTTCCTTGTTTTATTTCTACTGTGATTATTGTTTCAATATCTGTAAATCCAATTTCATATACTACATCTTCCTCTTTGATAATATGATAGTTATCAACTAGCTTGGGCAGAAATTCCTGTCCTTCTTCATCTTTGTTGTTTAACATGCCTTTAAATATCTGTGTTAACTCCTCAATATCTTCCTTTTGCTTCTTTACATAAGTATCATCGGATACATACATGGATAGCTGCTCGCTCTCCTGGGGAGTTAAATCATTTAAAGTACCTTTTATAAACTGATGCCTGATATAAGAATCGCTTGTTGGAAAGTTCTTCGCCTTCTGATTAACAGATTTATATAGTTTCTCAGCATATTTTTCAATCAACAGACCGTAATCCTTATTGGTTTCAAAGTCTACATGATCTTCCACATAGGCTCTTATACCATCAAGGACCGTTCCTCCAAGGACTTCCCAGGCTTTCACCAGGTAACCTTCAGCATCTCTTTCTCCGCCGGCCGTTGCCGTAACTACGGGAAGCATATAGAGCTTACTGAGCTGTTCCTTATCTCCATAGAGCCAGCAGGCGTCCAGAAACTGCTGCATAAATCCACCGATTCCAAGCCATTCCACATTAACAGCCAGAATGACACCGTCTGCTTCTTTTAAGGTTTTGGGAAGCATTGTGATTCCATTCTTTTCTTCATAGAGATTATAACGGGTAACCTTTACTCTGAGTTCCTCCAGAACTTCCGTTAGTTTGTGAATCACATATATGGAAGGATCCTCAATCAAACCTCTTCCCCCATAATAAATATTTATATTCATCTTATCCTCCATTCCGCCGCCTTACAGCTTCTATAATCTAATGAATAATTTCTAATAAGCATACCTTTGGCGTACTTTCTTGCCAATCCTAAGTTCTTATTCAGGGTATGACTGAAACCCCAACGCAGAGCGTTCAGAAACATGAATGAGTTAACGCTTCAAGCTTCCTGAAACTCCATACGAATACTATACTTTTAAACATTATGTTGCGTTTTTTCTGATTTTGGCTTTCTATATAATATAACAGCAAGCAATACACCGCTTATAAGCCCCCCGATATGGGCTGAATTATCTACTCCCTGGCTGGTCATTCCGCCATAAAGGCTTAGTATGGCAAAGAATATAATCTGTCTTGAACTAATGTTTTCTAATCGTCCTTTGTTTACCGCTACAATATAGGCCATGGCTCCAACTACACCAAAAATAGCTCCTGAAGCACCAACGGATACAATCAGGTTATATTCAAATAAATTATATAGGATAGAAGTTCCTCCTGCAAGGATTCCCGAAAGGGTATAAATAACTATATACCTCCACTTTCCTACTGCTCTCTCCAGATTGTCACCTATAAAAAGCAGCAGAATCATATTGTTTCCCAAATGGCTAATTCCTGAATGCAAAAACATATAGGTTATCAGACGGTAATATTCTCTGTTATCTATAACCTCCATCCAGGATAGCGCCCCATCTTTAAAGAGCTGGTTCCCTGTCCCCGACGGCAGTATAATTTCTATCATCAGAAAAACAAGCACGTTTAATATTACAATAATCGTATTGCACGGTGAGATAAACATAGAGATATTGTTTCTGCCTTCACTCTTTCTATTGTATTCCTCCTGCTCTGAGGTTCTGTGAACAGCAGAGTCCGGTTCACCGGCAGAAAAAAGAAGTTCTTCTAACTCCTTCTTAATCCCCAGGAAGTCATTCCGCTGATTTTCATATATCACCAAACGGTTGTTTCTTGTGTCCACGATCCAGGCCTGTTCTTCCCTTTGACAGATACCAGCTGCCCCGGCNNGGCTACATTACCTGTTACTACAAGAGTCTGGAAATGTACCTGTTTTCCTGTGTTCTGTAACAGGTTCTGTGTAACTTGCCTCTTAATATTATTATACTGTAAGGACGTGAACTCATTGCCCTTAGGGCAATCAAGCAGCATGACTGTGTACAGTCCGTCTTCTTTATCAAGATAAAAGACACGTATGTCTCTGGCATTCACACCAATGGTCTTAAAGCTCCTATTACCAAGGAGACTTGTGATGTCATCAATAAGCATTATCAAACCTCATTTCTGCCTAATCCTAACAATTATTCCGATTCATTTTCCCATTCAAAAGAACGTTTCACAGCTTTGTTCCAGCCCTGAAGCTTAATCTCTCTTATAGTTTCCTCCATGTCAGGGTTAAATATTTCCGGTGCTCCTCCGTTACTTTTGATTTCTTCTCTGTCTTTCCAGAAACCTACTGCCAGGCCTGCAAGATAAGCGGCTCCCAAAGCAGTAGTTTCTACACAGGAGGGTCTTATAACTTCTATACCCAGAATGTCTGCCTGAAACTTCATCAGAAAGTTATTGGAGGCGGCACCTCCATCAGCCTTTAACCGTTTAATTTCCACACCGGCATCCTGTTCCATGGCTTTTAAAACTGCATAGTTCTGATAAGCTATGGATTCCAGCGTTGCACGGATTAAATGGTTTTTATGAAAGCCTCTGGTCATACCTACAATGGTTCCTCTGGCATATTGATCCCAATAAGGGGCTCCAAGACCTGAAAAAGCCGGAACTACATATACCCCGTTGGTATCCTTGACAGATAGTGCCGCTTCTTCTGTCTCTGCTGCATCTCTTATTATCTGCAACTCATCTCTTAGCCATTGTATTGCGGCACCTGCAACAAATACACTGCCTTCCAGTGCATATTGAACTTTTCCTTTCTCTGAGGCTGCAATGGTCGTGAGGAGTCCGTTATCAGAGGTAATTGGCGTATCACCTGTATTCATTAATAGAAAGCAGCCTGTTCCGTAGGTATTTTTTACTTCACCCTTCTCATAGCAGCCATGCCCGAAAAGTGCTGCCTGCTGATCTCCTGCAACACCGCCTATGGTAATCTTTCCACCTAGCAGCCCTTTCTCCGTAAGTCCAAAGATATGGCTGGAGGGTTTGACCTCAGGCAATATGGACTTTGGTATATCCAGAGCATTTAATATCTCTTCATCCCATATTAATTTCTTAATGTCAAAGAGCATGGTTCTGGAGGCATTGGTATAATCTGTAGCAAATACCTTACCGCCTGTCAGTTTCCAGATAAGCCAGGTATCCACCGTTCCAAAGAGGATATTTCCCTTCTCAGCTTCCTCCTTTACACCTTCTACATTGTCAAAGATCCATTTGATTTTAGTGGCAGAAAAATAGGCATCCGGAATAAGCCCCGTGTGTTCTTTTATCACCCGGTCAAGTCCGCTTGCCTTAATGGTCTGTATCATATCTGAAGTTCTTCTGCACTGCCATACAATGGCATTATATACGGGTTCTCCCGTAAGTTTATTCCATAGAATTGTTGTCTCTCTCTGGTTGGTGATTCCAATGGATGCAATATCTTCTGCACTTATTCCAAGCTTTGCCATGGCTTCTGCCGCTACACTGATCTGAGAGGACCATATCTCCTTCGGGTCCTGCTCCACCCAGCCTGCTACCGGGTATATCTGTTTGAATTCCTTCTGCGCTTTGCTTACAGCCTGTCCTTGTCTGTTAAAAAGAATACACCTTGAGCTGGTGGTTCCCTGATCAAGGGCCATAATATAGTTCTTCATACAACCTCCAAAAAAGGCTTGGGCTTAGTCTTAGTAACCTGCCTGCGCCGACCTATAATGGTAGATTATACTATTAATTACTGACTTATACAAGCTTTCTACATTTTGTTTTGGTTAAAAGATCAGTGCCAAAAGCAGCTGTTACTCTTTAATCTTAAAGAGATAAAGCTCTCTGGAAAAAGCGAGTTCATCTGAATTATCAACCTGTACAGGCTGATTCTTCTCAAGCCTCTGTCCATTGACATAAGTTCCGTTAGTCGATCCTAAATCAGTAAGAAACACCATATTATCCCGTTTTGTTATAACAGCATGAAGCCTGCTGACACTGCCCTCTTTCAGTATTAACTGATTACGATTCTTATCTTTTCCCACATAATATGGGAAGGTCTCCACTGGTATTTCAACAGGATTGCAGCTATTCTTTTCAACCAAATAATGACAAGGCAGGGATAACTGCGTAAATAGAATTTCTGTCTTGTCTTCTTGCTCGGATAAAATAGTGGTGACACTATTATCTTCTTGCAGTGTCTGGGAAGCTTCTTCACTCTCATCACTCTTTCCATCTGCTACTTTATCAACTCTTAAAGGCTTCTCTGTTATATCTTCATATACTATTTTGGTAACTAATCTGGTACTTTTCTTTTTGGGATCAAACACCTTGGTCAGGGCATACCCTGATAGGCATATTACGATAGCCAGTCCAGCTGTTACTTTTATAATATCCGGATGTCCTAACTCGTCGGATAATGCACCGGTCCTAAACAGAACAAAGAGAAAACTCAAGGCACCAGCTGCAATGGCCCCTGCCATTATAAAGGTTGAGGTCTCATAATAACTTACTTCCTCCTGCTTCTCATACTCTCCATTGAGATTGATCTGATAAACATTTTCCTCACCTGCAGGTTGTTTAAAGGTTTTTATATCAGATATTAAATTATCCTTTGCGCATATTTTATCATCTTCTGTATTAAATTTTATTTGCTGAGGGGCTTTAAGCTTTTTTACCTTAATATCTTTTGGAAAAGCTTCTTTTAATATATCCCGAAGGCGATAAAGAGTTGTATTATTCTCACGACTCTCCTTATAGAGCGCATATATTAGAAGAATGGCCGATTCTTCTTTATAATCAGCTTTGTTCATTATATACTCAAATAATATAGACAGCTGGCCGATAATACTTTCCCGAAACCCTGGGTAATAGCAGAGCTTAAGGTTGTCTGTATTTTCTCTCATATAAAGGCAGTCCGGATACAGTATAAAATCATCCTGCTCCAGGAAATATTCCCTGCCGTTATCAATCGCATCAAATATTCCCTCCAACAGCTCCTTTATATCCTTGAAATGAAATACTCTGGTACCATATGTTTCTTCCAGGGTTTTAAGATTTGTAATGTCATAATAATAAAGCTCCACGTTATTGATGCTCTTTATATCAATACTTAAAAAACCTGGAATGCTATACCGGGATAGCATTTTATTCTTATAATTATGGTCTCTGCCGTCCCCTTTTAGCACCATATAACTGCTTTTCATATCTCTTATAAATTCTTTATTCAACTTACTTTCCATATTAACTCCAATCTACCATATGCCTTTGTATACATACAAATCAGGATGTTGAAAAACATCTAATAGTTTATTCCTACTCTAATACTATCCTGCATAAATTTCTATTAATATCAGCACCTGATATTTGCGGTAAGGGAAAGCGGAGGAATGAGGCGTAGCAGTTCCATTAGCAAGTATACTAGATATTAATCTTTATCTAAAATAGCTCGTTAATCCATAACGAAATTAAATGCTTTCTTAATGGAACTTAAAATGGTATCTGCTCCGGGTAGATTTTCACCTGTGTCCATCATTACACGAAATACTCGGATATACTCGGGCTGATTATCGAAGCTTTTATAATCTTCATATTTATAATCTGTTCCGCTCTTTTTAAAGAACCTTCCCATTACAGGCATTGGTAACTGGAATTCAAGATGTAGATTAATTCTGATTCCCTTACTGGTAAGCTCAACCTTTATATCCTCTATGGAAGTAATAAATCCTTTATCCTCTATATATTTCGTAAGAACGTCTTCCAGTTTTGTTTCTTCCAACATGTAATCCCTGGTGCCTTCAAATATTCCTCTATTCAGATACTTTTCGTAATCTATACTGCCTGTTGCAGGCTCCATGCTCTTTCTTACTACTGCTTCACCTTCCATTGTTATCAGGTGTATCGCACCCACAGCACACTTCCAGTCATGAAGCAGCAATGCCGTATAGAGAAGCGCAGTTATAATAAACAGGATTAAAGGCAGTAATATAGCAGCTTCCAGGGTATAATTTCCTTCCACCTTCTTATTCATGATAAAAATATTCCCCCCAGATATGAAAGAAACAGAAAAGGTACAAAGGGAATGGTATCTTTAGGTCCTGCTTTTTTAAAGATCAGTAAAAACAATGACATCAGCGCAGTAAGACTTAATCCTAACAGCATAAGGTTTATATTCTTTATAAATCCTAAGCATATACCGGTAATACAGATAATCATACTGTCACCGTCACCAATCTGCCCTTTAAGCATTCTCCCACTTACAAACAGTAATAGACCAAGAAGCAAACCACTCAAACGGCTAATACCAGGTACCCCGCCGATAATAAGAAAAGCGACAGACAAGAGCAAACCTCCTGAGGCTATGAGAAAAATGGATATCTTTTTCTCTTTTATATCCTGAAAGCTGCACAGAAGCAGCCATATTCCCATTAATACCTCTGCTGTTATTTTCATCCTTATTCCTCCATCCAATACAGACAGACTCCTCCTGTCTGTTTCTTAATACATCTATTTATGAAATTACTTCCGCTGTTCTTCTACTTCTTGCCGCCACAGCGTTTGCATAAGCTTCTCCCGCCTACTTCAGACAAGGGTATTTTAAGGATGGTTCTTTTTAATCCGCTGCAGCTTATACTGCTATGATATCTGTCACCGGTGTCAGTAATATACACCTTTCCCTGGGTGTCCACCTTATCACCACACAGCTCACAGACGTAAAATTTACCCCCATATATATTGGATTCTACCTTTGCCATAGAAAAAGAAATCTGCCTTATGGACCTTGTTAAGTGAGAACAGCTTTCACTTACATGATAGACATTTCCGGTTTCCGTAATAAAGACATAGGCGGGGTCTTCCTCGTCCTCATCTGCTTCATTGTCACTTGCTTTATCAGGCTGATAGCCATTCCATCCCCTTAAAGTAACTCTCTGCATCATAAAGAAATCATCAATGGGAAGCAGAATAATGGGTGGCCTGATATAATAGCTCAGAACAAGGTCTATCTGATTATCCTCCCCCATAAAATCTGATAGGTAAAAGGACAAGCCTTCCATTCCGCCTTTGATTACTGAACGGTTTATATAATCCTTATCAATGTATTCTCCTAATTTATATCGAAAATAAGCATTGTTAATATTTTTGGTTATCAGCAATTCCTTTAATAGATTAACGGCTGAAATACTTTCTTCAGCTGATGTACTTTCTTCGGTTGATATTCTTTTTTCGATTGATGTATTTTTTAAGGCTGATGTACTTTTTTCAACTCCTCTACTTTCATTTTCACTTTCATCGGTTCCTTCATAGTCTGTTATATACTGGTATGCATATCCGTATTTTGATAGCTCCAGTCCTTCTTTCGTAATCGCCTGCTGCAGCATATCATGTAGGATAAATATCTGGAACAGGTACAAAAAAGCCACTATGATAAAAGTAAAAACAGGAAGTATAAGACTGCATTCCACCGTCAGGGAGCCTTTTGTTGTTAGACCTTTACTGGCTTTCAATTACCTTCCTTTCTTAAAGGGGACAAGGATATCCGTCTTGTAAAATTATTGGATGATGCTTCCCGGAGAGAGATTGCTTTAAATATAGTATAGACGGATATCCCTGTCCCTTTTAGGTACCATAATGAAATTAGTAGGCATATTCCTGCTTATACTTATATGTATATATTCCGTTGTCGTCGGTAGCCTTTGTTAGAAACGGAAAGTTTATCAGCTTGGTTTTCATCAGAAACTTACCCTCTGCACTAATTCCTGCCAGGCAGTTCTTTATGGAGAAGCCGTTATCATACTCTGCTCTTAAATTCTCCTGGATAAGATCCATGGTATGGTAAGTCTTAGCCTCTCTGTTTTTCATCAGAAGAAAGATTTTCAGGTAACTAGTATAATCACCATTTCCCAGACCGCTATTTTCCTTATAATGAGATGCCTTTTCTTTTATCTTAGCTTTGGTAAGTCCGAAGATATCTGTAAGACTTAAAGAAAAATCCTTCTTCTGCTTTAGATATGGTACGCTTTTACCTGAAAATATTGCTGCTGTATCAACAAGACCCTCTCCAAATCCCCAGGTAACTATAACTACATACTTTACTGCTTCAACTAACGCCGGCATACCTGTAAATCCTACAAAGGCAGCTGCCAATGCGCCTGCCTCCTCTCTGCTTTTCGTATCCGCTAACAGAGTTATGGTATTGGTCAGGCTTCGAACCGCTACGATTCTGTTTACCATTCCGGCTAAGTTATCGGAATCTTTTTCATTTCCTGCTATGATATACTCTTTTTCATAAGCTAGTACTTTTTCCCCTGCTGCCGGCCCATTTACATAATCTCCGAAATGCTCCTCTATATATTGGAGAAATAAAATGCCGTTTAACAGGGTAAGTCCGTTATCCTCTGCAGAATCTTCTCCCTCCAGGGATGAAAATACAAGATCATATAAATCATCACCGTTATCAAGAGCTATCTCATTCTTCTGATTCTCATCCCCCCCTTTTTCTTTCGGCATATTCATAATAGTTGCAGGGAGTTCTGAGACGTCCAGTTGATTTTGGGAGACCTCATCGGCTGCTTCTATAACAAGTTCCATAAGCCCGTTTCTTAAGATACCGTTGATACCAGAAAAGAAAGAACTGCTGTCCTCTGGCTTCCTGCAGTCCGAGTATTGAAAACGAAGAGGGTTAAAATCCAGGGTTTTTATGCTCATTTCATAAGCCATTAGTTCCTCATTGTAAGTTTGCCAGGAGGTGCTCTCAGATGATAAGGACAGGTTTAAATTATTTAACTGATTCTCTAAGATACCTTTATTACTTTGCAGGCATTTAAGCATTCCTTCAAAGTCATACTGATGCACTCCTTCAATGCTAGGCCTAACTGTAGCAAGCTCATCCTTCAGCCCTCCTGTCTGTTTATTGTCCGTTTTCGACTTATACTCTTCTAATGCCTGTTGATATTGCTCCATTTCTTCTTTTGCATTGTTATTAAGGGGTGTAATTTCCTCCAACAGTTTAATTGCCCTGTTTATGGCACTTATTTCTTTACTGATTACTTCTTTTAGCTTGATTCCTCTTTGGTTTAGGCTTTCTATCCTGTTTCTCTGTTCTTCTTTGCAATTCTTTACAGCATCCTGTTTACTTAAGACAGTCACTCTATATGCTTCTTTCTCTTTGTATGTGTAATCCGTTGTATCCGTTGAGAGAAGTTCTGATAGTTCCATAGCAAGTGACTCCTCTCTGTCTTTTAAATTATAGAGACTGTCTATTTCTGAATGCCCTGAATTAAGAGACAACAAAGGATTCACGTATTGGGATTTTACTGACTGAAACAGCCAGTCATTGTCAATACCAAGACTGTTCCTATCAACGGTTTTAATCCAGAGCTTCTTAACGAAATTATCCTGTATGATAGCCATTCCATCTTCAGCTTTAATACTTTTCTTCTTCATAGTAAAACCGTCTATTGCTTCCATAAGCCTTAGTACCTTACTCTCAAGCCCGGCTGCTGCCTCCTGGGCATTTTGCTTTTTACTTAATATCTCTCCGGTTTCTTTGGTATCATTTATAACCTTCAGCTCTGACAACAGATTACTTACAACATCTTCCGGTACCTTATATTTCATATATTCAGAAACCTGTTTTATAAAAAGCTCCCCTTTATAATCCAGCAGTGTTTCTGTGCCAGTTATACTGACCTCTTCTGTCCTTAGCCCATATGGTTCGAATGAATCAGGTATTAGATGTTTATAATCCTCCAAATCTTTTCCTGTGTTAAAGGTATATTCCATATAATTCTTCAGCTTATTTTCCAAGATTCCATAATCAGCCTCCTTTTCACCATATCCTGCATCCAGTCCAAACACATGATACGCCTCAAACAGAGGTGCATAATATTCTGCAAACAGAGAATCAGCGGCAACCTCAAATGACCTCTTTGTCATAACACCGCCGCCTTTTATTCTGGCTGATTCAAGAAGAACTAGCAGGAAAGCCAATACACTTAACAGTATTAAGCTTAGGAAAACGGTTATCACACCACTTTCCTTTTTCTTCATATTAATCCTCATAGAATGGGGTCGCATCCTCTTTTATTTTACTAATTGCTCCATTTACTATGTCCATTATGGTTTCCCTGAAAATAACCGCAATACCAATTAATACAACCAGTATTAATATAATTTCCACAACCCCTATACCGTCTTCTTCATTTATAAAGTCCTTTATAAATCCCATGTTATCTCCTTTTTTTCAGTATTACTATTTTTCAGTAAAATTTTAAAGAAAATTCTTGAGAAAATTATCTAATACCTTATACTCATAAATACTGAATATTAAATAACTCTTTACTGGGTCTGAATTTTTATCTTCCAGCCTCTCATTAGGTTTACTCCTTTTTATAATTTACGCAACCCCTTGGTTTACATCGGTAAACATTCCTTCTAAAAACATAAACATTACAGCTGAAAGGAACTCATTGCCGGTACAAGGATAATTATAATTACCAATACCAGCATTACCATCATGGGCATTAGGAGTTTAGTTCCAGCTTCTTCTCCCGCCTTTTTAGCTCTTTCTTTCCTTTCTTCAAAGGCTTTTAAAGCTTCATCCTCTAGTTTGCTGATAAAATCTGGGGAACCTTTTTGTATATTCTGGGAAAGAAGAGCTGCAAAACGAAGATAGGGTATCAGTTTTACCCTTCTTCCAAACTCTTCATAGGCTTTGCTTTCTGATATTCCCATTTGAAGTTCCTTTGCAGTAAGTGCCAGTTCTTCGTAGGCATATCTTTTAGTACCGCCCTTTCTCTTATAATCCGCCGCAAGCTTCTTCCAGGCATTTGACACTGACATACCCGCATTTATTAACATCATAAATTTGTTAATCAGCTCCGGGTAATCCATTATAAGTTCTTTTTTTCTCTTCTCCGCTTTTGAGGTAACTTCCATGTTGGTAAGTGGTATACTAAGAAACGCTGCGGCCACCCCCAGAAGAAATAGTTTCAAGCCTTCTGAACCCCTCTTTTCTAACCAGGTAATTTTATATTTCTTAAGCTCTTTCGGCAGAGTAAGTTTAAGTTCATCTATATAGTCCTCATCTGCTGTCTTAAGCTCTATTTCCAGTTCCTGCAATGCAAGTTCTTCCTCTGTGAGAATCCTGGGGCAGATAACATATGCTCTGGAATAGCTGGTACTTCTATCCTCCAATGTTAATATTGCAGTCACCTGAATAAGCGTCTTCTCCTTAAGCTCCTCATTGTGAATCTTACCGTTATCTTCAAGTAGTTTTGTATCACTGCTGGTCCAGCTAACCTTTACATGGGAGTCTGGAATCTTCTCTTTAAATATCAGGGAAGTGTATATTAGATCAGCTGAAGTATTGCTTCCCAATGTAACCTCATCCAGATACTTTATCGCTTTATCAAATTCTTCTTCCACTTCTTTTGCAGAGTATTTTCTTTTAGAAACCTGTACATCTATTTCTTTATGAAATATCTTGCCGCTGATATCTTTTAACATAGCAGTAAGGCTGATAATTATATTCTCATCATTGGCGGCCGGCCTGCCCAGATATTTTCCGCCAATCAGATAATTACTGTCTGCTTCCTTAACAGCACCGAAAAATGCAAACGTATCAAATGCCAGAAATAAGAATAAAGCGATCGACCATTTCTTTAAATGATATATTTTAAGAGTGGATACCAGATCATTGCCAATATAGATTCCTTTCAGATTCTCTTTTACTGTTTCTTCATAAGAGAATTCCTGTAAATTCAGAAAACGTTTCTCCTTAATTGGGTAAATACCATTCTTTTGATTACCACTTTTCTTTTGATTAATATCTACTTTTTGGTTTTTATCTCCCTTTAGGCTCTTATTTTCTTTTTGGCTCTTATCTACTTTTTGGCCTTTATCTTCCTTTTGGCTCTTATCTTTCTTTAATTTATTGTTTCCCTGGACAATGTCCATCCTTTCTGGCATAATCTTTTTTGTATCTTCTCTTATATTTATATCACCTGTTACTCTGCCTCTGCTTTTTTCTAAAATATGTTCTATTTCTGTGGAAATAAATAATATAAAGGGATATAAAAATATAAGCGGATGTTCCTTCACTGGCAGTGTTTTGATAAAATCGTTTTCATATCTTCGGGTAACAACCGTCAGTAGCACAAAAAATATAAAAATAACACCGAATAATGCAGCCACTTACTCACCTCCTGTTTCCTTATACTTTAATATCTATTAATTTATTGGTTAACAACATAACCGCATAATAGCAGACTAACATTGCCGTCATAACAGCCACTCCCATAATATTACCATAGAGGGGGTCGAGAAAATGAGGAGAGGAGAGTCTGAGGTATCCAATAATGCCGCAGGGCATTATATTCATGATACGTGATTCCAAGCGTTTTCCGGTAATCATGGTCTGAATTTCCCTCTCCACCTCTAGCTTATCCCGGATTGTTTTCTCTGTAGTTCGTATAACCCGGATTAAATCACCTCCTGTGCGTTTAGCTGTCTGGAAGATCTCTGAAAAGTTCTTAATATCCTCCACTTTGCTTCGTTCTCCAAAATCGTTCAGAATATCTTCCAGATTTTGATTCACTCTTAGTTTTTTTACAATGGTACTGAATTCGTTTATTATAAGGGACTTTTCCCCATATATCTGTTTTAAGTCTAAAATTGCCTGATAAAAAGCATTTTCTACTGAATAACCGGCATTTAACGCTGCGCTTAACCCTGACAGCCCATCACCAAATTCAATATTCAACTGCCATTTTCGCTTTATTATATAATTCGTTTTTTCTCTTTTAATATATACCGGAAGAAAGAAGAGTAATAGCAGTACCCCTAAAAAGCTGTCAAAGAATAAAATTCCAAAGATAAGACAAAAGGCAGAACCTTTAAGAATTAGCAGAAAGATTTCCCGTTTACTATAATGATAACTATCATAATTATCGATCAAACCCTACCTCCCGTTTCATAAGACCGGCAGCTATCAGTTTATTCCTATGCTCCAGCAAAGCTCCCGTCGCTTTCAGGGCTCCTAACACTCTTCCTTTCCCATCCTCTCCGGTCTCCATGAAAGAATAAAGTCTGTTAAGCTGTATTTCCCCTTTCACTATACTTCGTATTTCTGTAATCTCCAGGACTTTTCTTGATTTATCCCTAAGCCTTCCAAGATGTATTAGTATATCTATTGCTGAGGCCACCTGCTGTCTTACTGCCATAAGCGGAATATCTGCTCCCATAAGTACCAGGGTCTCCAACCTCTGTAGCATATCTCCTGTAGAATTAGCATGCCCTGTGGATAGAGAACCATCATGTCCGCTGTTCATGGCCTGCAGCAAGTCCAGTGCTGCTCCGTCTCTGACTTCCCCAAGGATAATCCTGCTTGGTCTCATACGTAAGCTTGCTTTTATCAATTGCCTGATGCTGACTTCATTTTTACCTTCTACATTTGCATTTCTTACCTCAAGACTCACGAGATTTGGAATGTTCTTTATCTGAAGTTCTGCGGAATCCTCTATGGTAATAACGCGCTCATCGGAAGGTATATAATTAGACAGGACATTTAAGAAAGTTGTCTTACCGGAGCCTGTACCGCCGCTTATGAATATGTTGTAACCAGCCTCTACCAAATTCTTTAAGAAGTCAGCGGCTTCTCTGGTTATAGATCCAATCTGTATCAGGTGTTCCATGGTAATGGGTTTGTGGGGAAATTTTCGGATGGTTATTACCGGTCCGGTAAGAGATACCGGAGGAAGAACGATATGAACCCTGGAACCGTCCATCAGACGGGTATCTACTATAGGGTTTGCCTCGTTAACGATGCGGTTTGTCTTAGCAACAATCTGCTGAACTATATCTTCCAGCTTTTTTTCTGAATCGAACTGTTTCTCAATGGGGTAAACCCTTCCTGACTTTTCTATGAATATATTGTTATAACCGTTTATCATAATTTCCGTTATCTGATTATCTTCAATTAATTCCTGCAGGATATCCAGTCTCCTGATAGAGTTAAAAATATCCTGTCTTAAACACTTCTTCTCCCTAAGGCTTAAGAAGTTCTCCTTTCCCTTTTGAAGAAGCAGCTCGTCTACCATATCCAGTATTTCTTCATCTTCAATATCCTTTGTAAGATCAATACGGCTTCTGACTTCTTCAATGATCTCCTGTTTTAACAATTCTCTGCCTCCAATCCTAAGAAGCCGCTTTCCCTTCCTATTCTTACCACAGAGATTTGAGTAAGAACGTCCTCATACCCTGCCCACTTAAGCTGCGAGAGAAAACTGTTTAATTGCTCCTCCCCATATTCGCCTTCCTCTGCAGATAAATATATCTTTGTACTAGCCTTAAGAAGCTTTATAATAGGCGGTGTAAAAATGCTTGTCTCGAATATAATGGTATTATATTCTGACTGATAGATTAGCTGAAGCCAGTTCTCCATATCCTCCGGTGTAATTTCATAAAGGTCTGTTCCAAAGGCAGCTCCTTTCATAAAATGAAGTTCACCTTTTTTCTGTATCAGGTTTATAAGCTTCTTATTCATACTCTGAGTATTTTGCTTAAGATAATAGATGAATTCTGAAAGTCCTCTTTCATTCTCTCTGATTTCCAACTCTTTCACTCCGCTAAACGGCTCCAGCATAAAAAATAAAGTATTCTTTAGCCTGGCCTTCTCTTTCCACAAATCCAGACTGAACTCTCTGCTAAAGTGTGCATTATTAAGAGAAAATACCGTAATAAGCTCCTTTTTGCCTTCCCTTTTCCTTAGATCACCCGGTTCTTCCGGTAATAGCTCCTTTAATCCATTTAGAATCGCTTCTCCAGGCTGATATTTGTATATACCATTATAGCCTGGGGGTATAATGGTATCCGGTGCTTGTGTCAGGATAACCAAATGCCTATAATTATTACTACTTAGGTCAATATCCTCAGCCGCTTCTCCCCATAATAGAATATCTGCTGCTTCCTCTTTTAGGAATTCCTTTAATGCATCCTCCTCGGTAAATAGTCTTATCTGGAAGAACCGCCGAGCCTTGCTCTTTATGTACTCGGACAGATGTGCCGCATACTCCCCGTCCTTATCGTAGATAGCCAGTGTTTTAAACAATTTTCCTCCCTTTTGAGCTGCAAATTGAAATATAAGGTATTACAAAAGACTTGGTAAAACGAACTAGGCCAGACTATTCATAATAAAACTGTCTTGTAAATAATTTTTCTTTAATAAATCTGTTTTTTTAGATCTGCTTTTTATAAACCTGCTTTTTATAAACTGCCTTTTATAAACTGCCTTTTATAAGTCTGCTTTCATAAGCCCGTTTTTATAAGTCTGCTTGTAATAAACTTCCTTCTTAAATTTTCACTTTTACAAGATTGAGTCTGATAAGCCTGCCCTTATGTAAATACATTTTTATAACAGCAAAGATTTCAGAGAAAACTCCGGATACAGCCTCTTAATTCCCAAGCTAACAGTAACTCCAATTAATACATACACTGAAAAATGTACTCCAACATTACTCTTATCATCTTCCCTATTGTAATAACGATACCAGTCCTTTTCTTTCTCCTTAACTCTGCTGCTCCAGTATATCCGCTGCATATAGTTTATCAGTAACTTAAATTTGTTGTGGAATTGTTTATTTAGAATAATATGAAAAACAGAAAATATGGCTGCTGCCAGAAATGAAAATAAAATTGATTGAATACAGAACGTAATTCCATAGAATCCGCCAATAACCGAATAGAGTTTAATATCTCCGGCTCCCAAGGCCCTTATAATAAACAGCGGAAATAGGATTATCACAGGCAAAAGTACTCCCGGACTCCACTCAAGGATACTTGTCCACCCCTGCTCAAGAGATAAGAGGAACAGGCTTACTGCTAAACCTGCTGCTATCAGGCGGTTTGGTATCTTGTAAGACTTAAGATCTTCTTTTATTGCCGCTAGAAGAAGTAAGAAAATGCAAAGAAATCTATAATCGATAGGCTCACCTCTTTGCTGTATAAGATGTTCCCATATTACACCAGTATGTATTATTTTGTCAACAAAGAATATCCTTAATCCGTAAATTCATTATATTATATAACTTTACTAATTTTTTTTGTTCATTTTTACTTTTAAGCAATTTAGCAATTTATAATGTATGCTATGCTAACAATCATGTGTAACCAGTCCAGAACTCCGTATATGAAATCCGTCTGAGGTCTGTTCGGTAATAAAGCATGCGTTATCAACAAACCTTATGTAAAATAAAAATAGGCAGCTACTCCATATACCATTAGAAAACCAGGCAATCCAAGTACTCCTACTACCAGAGCATTCAGGCTGTTGGTACCGACACCCAAAGAAATATGACTGCTGGCCAGTATTGTATTCAATAAATATATCCCTAATAAGCCCACACATATTCTTAGTATAAAGTTTACTATAAGATCAAATCGCTGCTTTAAAAATCCTACAATCAGCAGAAACACACATACCAGTAATATTGCTCCAAGAAAATACCATTTCGTTTCCATGCAATCCCTTTCCGTTAATTAACAATTTTTTCTATATAATGTAGTATATTCTGGTAATTAGCAGACTATACTATAAATAACCTATTTCTTGTATAAGCCTTCGTCAGGCGGAATGGAGCATGTATGAAACTGTTTGCAAAAAGAAAAAGGCAGAACAATGAAGCCTTGCTGTATGAAATCCAAAAAACAAAGCTTGCTCTGGAATCAGCTTATTCCAATTTTGAGAATGTGGTGGATCCCGATTTAATTGACTGCTATATTTATGAAGTAAATGCTGTTCAAAAAAGGTATAAATTTCTTCTAAAACAAGCAAAGCTGCTGGAGGATGACTGCTCCGCAATTTAAAAACCTAAGAGAAAATCTAAGAGAAACATTACACAACAGCGCGCAACTTAGAGGCTCGCTGTTTTTTTGCACCTTAATTAAATAATCCAGGGTATTCAGCACGGTGCAGTTTAATTTCAAACATGCCTCCGTGCCGTTTTGAAAAACATTTCATATCTGTACCTGATAACACCCAGCTCTGAGTGGAAATGGAGCGGAGATTTATTGCATACATGCTGTACTGATTGACACCTGCACAGAATCACCGCAGAAATCAGATACAAAATTAAGAGAAATCCTACGTTAATGGCCTTTTCATATTATGAAATCCTGGAATAGCTGTCTGTATCTATCTGTTCGCCTGTTCCCTATATTACCTTATACATAAGAGCTTCATAGGGTCGTAATTTATTGCTGACAGTGTCCTCATAATTGGATATTAAAAGTTCACCGGTGTACTCATACTCTTTTGGCAGCTGATAGTCTGTTTCTTCACCATAAAAGTTGCACAAAACTACTATTTTATCCTTGTTCAGAGTTCTGGCATATGCAAAGATATTCTTATCTTCCGGCAACAGCATCAGGAAATCTCCATATACAATCACTTCGTTCTCTTTTCTAAGCCTGATCAGTTTCTTGTAATGATGATAGATTGATTTAGGATCATTTACCTGAGCGGAGGCATTCACCAGGCTGTAATTTGGATTTACCGCAATCCATGGTGTGCCTGTTGTAAATCCTCCATTTTCTTCCTCTGTCCACTGCATCGGTGTTCTGGCATTATCCCTGCCTTTTGCATAAACAGACTCCATGATTTCATCATGAGAATACCCTTTTGCTATACGGTCTTTATACATATTCAAGGTCTCAATATCTTTATAATCCTGAATATCGGTAAATCTGATATTCGTCATACCCAACTCTTCGCCCTGATAGATATAAGGCGTTCCAGAAAGACCATGCAATAAGGTTGCAAGCATTTTCGCGCTCTCAACCCTGCCTTCCTTATCATTTCCCCATCTGGAAACAATTCTTGGCAGGTCGTGATTATTCCAGAATAAACTGTTCCAGCCATCCTTTTGAAAGCAGGTCTGCCACTTATGAAATACTTTTTTTAATTCTGTTAAGTCAAGAGGTTTCAGATCCCACTTATCCATACCGGGCACCTGATCAAGTCCAATATGCTCAAATTGGAATACCATACTCAATTCCTTATTAGCAGGATCTGAGTACCTCTTGGCAATCTCAGGTGTGGCCCCCCAGCATTCTCCTACTGTTAACAAGTCTTTATTCCCAAAGGTATTCTCATTCATTTCACGAATGTATTCATGAAGCTTTGGCCCATTCCCAGTGATTTTTTTATCAGGAATCTTTCCGATAAGGTCAATCACATCCATACGGAAGCCACCAATACCTTTATCAATCCAGAAATTCATAAAGCTATATACCTCTTGTCTTACCTTGGGATTCTCCCAATTTAAGTCCGGTTGCTTTTTACTGAATAAATGTAAATAATACTGCTTCGTGGAATCATCCCATTCCCACGCGCTTCCGGAGAAGGTAGACCCTAAATCGTTAGGTACACCACCGTCTACTGCATCTCTCCATACATAATAGTCTCTGTAAGCATTATCCTTTGATTTCTTTGATTCTATAAACCATTTATGCTCATCAGAGGTATGATTCGCCACCAGATCCATAAGAATCTTGATATTTCTTTTATTTCCTTCCTCCAGCAGCCTTTCCATATCGGAAAGTGTACCGAAGTCCTCCATGATATCCTCATAATCGCTGATATCATAGCCGTTATCATCATTGGGGGATTTAAATACCGGGCTTAACCATATAACATCAATTCCCAAATCAGATAAATAGTCTAATTTTTCTATGATACCTTGTATATCACCTATTCCATCACCATTGGTATCATAGAAGCTTCTTGGATATATTTGATAAACAACTGAACTGTGCCACCATTTTTTATTCATGCTGAATTCCTCATACTGTTTCGATTTATATTATTTATAGTTATTCTTTATTTGGGCATATAAGACAACTTCTTATGTCAGACTTAGTTCCCCTTTTGCGAAAGTAAAAGAGTGAGAATTTTTATACACTCCCTGTAATTATTCTTATATTTTCTTCAACTGACAGCTCTCTATTTACAACTTTCAAGTTTGGCAAAGACTCTTAAAAGTTCACTTACACTCCACGCTTGTGCGAAACACCCCTGTGAAATCGTGGGGTTTAAACCATCATAGATTTCAGCTATTTGTCCGACACAGCCCTCTCTCATACAAGGCTCTAAGACCTCCAGCTGCTCTCTTACTCTTGTCACCGCACTGTGGCTATACTCATTTACCTTTAGATAAGCCAGGTAATATGCCCCCAGGGGAAATGCCCAAACTGTACCCTGATGATAAGCCATATCCCTGTTAAAATGCGAACCACCGTAAACCGGTTTAAAGTCCTTATCATATTTGCTTAAGCTTCTTAATCCATAAGGAGTATAAAGGGTTTCATAGACTTTATTTACTACCTGTTTCTCCTTTTCCTTCTCTAAAATAGAAAAGGGTTGTGATACGGCCCAGATCTGATTACAACGTATCTGATAATCAGCTGCTTCACCTGATACAAGATCTTTGAGACAATTCTCTTCCTTATTCCAGAACTGTTCCGTAAAACTCCTGCTTACCAGTTCGGCAAGTTCCTCATACGGGCTGTCTTCTTTCTCTAATAGCCTTGCAAAAACACCCATAATCCTTAAGTCACTATACCAATAGGCATTGATTTCAACAGGTTTACCATGCCTTGGGGTAGGCAGAATTTCACCAAAACGTACATCCATCCAGGTTACTTGTTCCAAGCCGCTGCCTGCCATGATCAGTCCATCCGTATCCATCTTAATATGATAATCCGTACCTTGTTTATACCACTTTATGATATCTTCCATAACAGGGTATGCTTCTTTTACAAAGTCAAGATCACCACTCTCCTGATAGTACTCATATACAGCACCAATAAATAAAAGAGACGCATCCACCGTATTATATAAGGGATCATTGCCGCCTTCCGGAAACATATTTGGCATTAAACCATTTTTACTGTATAACATAAAGGTTCGGAAAATACTCTTCGCTTCCTCAAACCGTTTGGTAGAAATACAGCATCCCACCATAGAGATCATGGTATCCCGTCCCCAGTCAGCAAAGAAAGGATAACCTGCCATGAGGGTTTTACCCTTGGTAGATGCCCTGTCTACCAGATATTGATCTGCACTTTGCACCAGCTGTTTTCCTAACTCGTCTTTCATCTGAGCTTGCTCTACCAGACTGGTTTGCCTTGCAATCTCTGTTTGAATTAATTCGTCTATGGAATGGTTCGTGTTTTCCAGGCTATATATTAAATCAAGAACCTTTTCTTCCTTTTCATTCACTGTTATGGAAATGTTATGATTATGGGCTGTTACGCCAATTGCATCTCTGCCATCCCTTGCATCATAGCTATAATACAGATCACTGATATATTCTGTACCATAACTGCTCACCTTGCCGTTGGTAATATATTTGAGAGTGATTCCATTGCTATAAATTTCATTCTCTTTTAAGGTAAAAATCTGATTTTTATTTAGGATTTCACCCTTTTGTACAAATTGGAGCATAGGTGTAAGGCTTAATTTAACGTTTTTACTGCCATTGTTAGTAATGAAATAGCGAATACCGATTGTATTTTCCCCATAAGCCATTACTGCTGACTTTTTTATTTCAACTGCATCTACCTGATATGTCCAGGCAGGATAATGCTCAAAGGAAAACTGATTCAGATATTGAAACCCTGTCTGATCTTTTGCTTGATTGACATATGCCTGACTGGATAACTCTACTTTACTCCCTTCTCCTATTTCAAGCTGCTCATCCAGCCTCGTAACCAGATGATATCTGTGATTGGGAGCTATGGTGCACGCCATTAACAAAGCATGGTCATTACGAGCATTAGAACCAATGGCTGTTAAAGAGGAGTATCCACCTAAGCCGTTTGTAATCAGATAACAGTTCTCCTGGCCTCTCTCTAAGGTTTTCCAATCATTTTTACCGTATATAAATTTCATTTCATCCTCCTGATAAACCGGTATCTTTTCGTAATAAATTTCCTACGAAAATTGTGCTGTACTTTTAAGGTAAATTTATAACTATCTATTTTAATATGACGATAGAATACTTTGGCATAGTAACCATATTGTCAGCCAGTGTAACTTCACTTCCGTCCACAGATAAATATCCTCTGATATTAAGACCCGCAAAGCCTGCATCCCCTAAAGCTACCGTCTTTCCTTCATTACTTATGTTATAGAGTATCACTAATTCACTGCCCTCATACACTTTCTTAACAGCACATATATCTGCACTGCCAAGCTCATCAATTATGCTGACCTCGCCCCTTGCAAGCTCTGGATTCTCATTTCGAATTCTAACTGCTCTCTTGTAATAATTATATATGGATAAAGGGTCCTTCCTTTGTTCGTCCGCAGGAGGGAATTTCTGTGTTACTTTCTCTGCTGCTTCCGGTGCATCCGGCATTCCCGTTGTATCCGTTGCAGACCATTGCATTGGCAATCGTTTATTTTCATCCTTGCTGCCCATGCTGTTCATACCGATTTCTTCCCCATAATATACGTATGGGCTGCCATTCATGGTGAGTAACATACCCGCTGCCATTTTCATCTGGTCTTCGTTGTTTACACATTGGGCGGAGATTCTTGTGGTATCATGATTACTTATAAAAGGTGCATCTATAAAATCTTTATTACCTTCACTATATTTTTCATATAGGCTTACTAAGGACTTTGCAAAGCTTTTCGCTGTTGAAGTACCTAATTTCCGAACCGTGGATGTAATGAGTCCATTATGCTGAGACAGGGGAAAGTTAAACAAACTGGGAATACCGCTTTCATAATAAGTACTGATGGCAGCCTCTTCTTCCCAAACCTCTGCCACTATATAAGCATCTGCTTTTACACTCTTTACATAATCCGTAAACCATTTTAAAACATCCACATTACGTTGCTTTTCGCCGGAATAGAACTCCTTGGCCGCATCCAGCCGGAAACCGTCCACACCAAGGTCTAACCAAAACTTTGCGATATCTTCAATTTCTTTTCTGACTTGTTCGTTTCCTAAATTTAAGTCCGGCATCTGATCCCAGAAAACACCTTCATAATACCAATCCGAGTTACCTGCCTTGTAATAAGAACTGCTTCCATTGTTTTCCTTTGTGAAATTGTAATACCCAACATAGGGGCATACCTTAAGATCAGGTTCTTCTCCGTCTTTTAAACTCTCCAGATAATTTACAGCCTGTGTAAACCAGGGATGCTTTGCTGAGGTATGATTAAACACCAGGTCTATAATTAATTTGATATCACGAGCTTTACATTCTTTTATAAGCTCTTTAAAGTCTTCCAACGTTCCGTACTGAGGATCAATATTATAGTAGTCCGTCACGTCATATTTATGATAAGTAGTAGAGGGCATGATGGGCATTAACCAGATTCCATTAAAGCCCAGGTCTGAATCTGTAGCATTATCCCCGTCATTAATATAATCTAATTTTGATATGATACCATTTATATCTCCAATACCATCACCATCACTGTCATAAAAGCTATAAACGAAGATCTCATAAAAATTCCGGTAATTATCATCGATTATATTTAACTCCTGAACATACTTATAAGGTACATCCTCTGCTATTTCACCACTTACACCAGCTCCCTTATCATCATTTTCTTCCTTTGCATCCGTACCGGTATTAATTGTTTCTTCCTTCACAACGTCCTGCTTCGTTTTGTCCGTCTCTGCCTTATTACACCCCCCCAAAACAAGCATCAATGCCAGATAACTTATTAATACTATTATTTTTCTCTTCATATTGGCTCCCTCTCTTTTACTGACAATAATTTTTAGCTTTTATCATCTCATTCCACATAAAAAGAAGTACTGAAACGAAAGGTTCCAGTACTTCTTTTATATAAATTTCAAAGTGAACTGAACATCCCTTTGATAAAGCTCACCTTAACCCTTTACAGCTCCAGATACTCCTTCTACATAGAATCTCTGCAGGATTAAGAAAAGAATTGAAATTGGTATAGAAATAAGTACACAGCCGGCAAAGAACTGTGTATAGTAATATTCCACAAATTCTTTTTCAAGCATAGTCCATAATCCAATGGCTATTGTATAATATTTTCTGTCCTGTCCAAGGATTACCTTCGCGAAGATATAATCCACCCAGGGAGACATAAAGGACTGTAATAAAGTGATAACGATGATAGGTTTTGATAATGGAATCGTAATTTTACGAAATACATCCCATTTCGTAGCACCATCAATAAATGCCGCTTCATCGATTGTTTTTGGTATGGTATCAAAGAAACCTTTCGCCACCAGAAATCCCAGACCGGCACCTCCGGAATACACCATGACCAGCGCCACTAATTTTAGTGGTCCGGCCTCTAACATACCAAAGCCTTTTAAGATATAGTAAATTGCGTACATGGACATAAAACCCGGAAACATTCCTAAAATCATAGCAATATTTATCATTTTCTTACGCATTTTAAATCTCAATCTGGACATTACATAGGATACACTTAAAACAAAGAACGCTGATAAAAGGCAGGTAGCAATAGCGACAATAAGTGTATTAAAAAACCAATTAGTAAAAGTCAGACTGGTTGAACCATCAAATAATTTTTTATAATTATCCAGCGTATAACCTCTTGGCAAAACGTAACTTTTATAACTTCCGCCTTCTGCACGAAAGGAAGTCAATATTACAAAAAATATAGGTAAAACCCATATGAAACCAAGAACAGCTAACATCACATGAACAAAGGAATTAGTAATAAATTTTCTAACTCTCATAGAAGAAGTGTTTTGTTTTTTCATTATTGGAAAGTCTCCTCATCTTTGTAAGATCCTGTTTTTCGGTAGGTTAACAAGGATAATGTTGCGAGTATTATAAACACAATAATACCTATTACGGCACCTAAATTGTAGTCTTTGTTTGTCATGGTTAATTTATATAACCAGGTAACTAACAGATCTGTTTTTCCCGCATAGTAATATTCAAGGGACTCTGGACCACCACCTGATAATAAGAAAATAACATTAAAGTTATTAATATTACCAACAAAGGAAGTAATCAGGGTCGGTGTGGTTACAAATAACATATATGGCATGGTTATTTTAAAGTAAGTAACAAATGCATTGGCACCATCTACTTTTGCCGCTTCATATAAATCTTTGGGTATGTTCTGTAAGATACCGGTAGTAGTCAACATGGTAAATGGAACACCAATCCAGATATTAATACATATGATTGTAATCTTAGCTATTGTTGGGTCTGTAAAAAATGGTACAGACTGACTTGCACCAATTATTCCAACATCACGAAGTATCGCATTTACTGCGCCATTGGTGTTAAAGATTGTTCTCATGGTAAGTAAGGATACGAATTGAGGAACTGCAACTGATAATACAAATAGAAATCTCCAAAAGCCTTTAAATCTTGTACCCTCACGGTTAATGACGATGGCTAATAACATACCTAAAATATAACAGGTAAAGGTAGCAAAGATAGCCCAGACAATTGTCCAGCCAAGTACCGGCCAGAACGTATTTGCCAGCACGCCGTTTCCGGAAAACATAGATATAAAGTTGTCAAAACCTACCCAGTCAAATAAATTTCCGGGTGTCTGGTGATTCCTGTCATAGTTCGTAAAAGCTATTAAGATCATGAATACGATTGGAACAACTGTAAAACATAGAATACCTGTCACTGGTATAAATAATAATGTTTTGTGCAGGTTCTGTTCTAAAAGTGAGCTCAGATCATCTTTAAACTTTGGAATGGGTTTGCCTGTTTCCACCTTTTTCTGTGTGATATAAGCACTCTTTACAGAAGTGACTAAAAACAGAATAAAACCAAGAGTCAGAAATATGGTTACAACACCATATAATAGGCATAACATGGAATTATCACCGGTTACATATTCATAAATCTGCTTCGTTTCATTAAAGACCTCTTCCTGTACTCTGGTTCCTAATGTAATAAAATCTCTGATGGTATTAAAACCAAAGGTTACCATGTAATAAATATAAGCAAGTTCAAAGGCTAGCATAATTAAGCCGCGCATAATCTGCTTATGAAGAAGATTACCTAAACCGAAGATAAATGCAGATAGTTTCGTAACTCCATTTCCTTTTGTAAAAGCAGTTCCAAAACCGACATCACGTAAGGGTGCGTAGATCTTTGACTTTTTTTGCTTTTTGTGTGCCATAATCCAACTCCTTTTCTTAAGATAGATAGAAGGAGAACTGTTTTTTAACAGCCTCCCCAAAAATTAATTTCGTGTACTGCCTTCCACAAATTCCGCTTATTAGCAGTGCCTGATAGTTTCACTGAGGCAAGTGAGCAATGAGGCGTACTCATTGCCGATAACGCAAAATCAGGTTACAGCCAGTGCAGTATTAAGTGAAATTTATGCAAGACAGTACTGGGTTTAGGGCATCAAAAGCCATCTTAAAAATTAATTATAGTAATGTCAGCTCCTATTATGTACTGCGAATATTCTATTCTTAATAGTAAACTGGCTTTTGATACTCTAAACTTATCCGGGCAACTTTTATGAATAGGGACCAATTATTCACGAGTTGCCCAGATATTAATTAGGTATAATAAAGTAACTCTTTATACATTATTTTATTAAAATCTTGTTATAACTTCCACTCTTTTATTCTACAGCTAAAGTGCCGACAAATGTATCTAATTTTTCTTTTACATTGTCTTTATTTAAATCACCGCTTTTAATTTCAGTTGCAATTGCTCCGGCATTTGCCCAATATCTGGAGCTGAATTCTGCGGAAGTAGGCTGCATTACAGATGCAGTGTTTGCTTCTTCAACGATAACTTTTGCTACTTCATCAGCCTGAACAGCTTCGGATTCACCAGCAGTAAGGTTTGTAGGAACCTGACCTGTTTCTTCAAAACGCTGAACCTGCATTTCTTCACTTCCAAGGTATGCTGCAAATGCTACTGCTACAGCAGGGAAAGCAGCTTGTGAATTAACACCGATTGCTTTTGAACCATAGAAACCTTTTAACTGATAATCTTTTCCATCTGGATTAAAGGTGGGAATAACAGCTACGCCTAAGTCATCACCTAAAGCATCTTTGTATAAATTGTAGTTCCAGGAACCGTCAAACCAAGCACCAATTCTGTGATCTGCTGTTAATTCTGAAAGAGAAACATCATCAGCAAATGCAGTTTTGGGATTGTTGATTAAGTCGATTAAGTAATTCGTAACAGCAACTCCGGTTTCATTATTCCAGTTAGCACCAGCAGCGAAATCTGTTTGGCTCTCACCATAGATTGTTAAACCAGCTCCATAATACCAAGCACCTAATTTCCAGCCGCCTGCTGAATCAAAGCAGAAATTGTAAACGTTATCAGCTGTTTTTTTCGCCATAATGCCTTCAACAGACTTGATATCATCAGCTGTTAAAAGAGATTTGTCATAGTACATAAAGAAGGTGTTATGTGTAAAAGGAATACCATAGATAGCGTCATCTTTTGTTACCGTATTTACAACTTCCTGAGACATTGTTGTTTTAACCATTTCTTCAGTGGAACCGCCAAGTCTTGCAATTGCACCGGCATTGATTAATTCGTTTAACTGGTCATTTGCGAAGAAGAAAACATCTCCAGCCGCAGAAACATCTTTCAGGATTTCATCCTTTAAAGTATCTTCACCTTGTGTTTCAACAGTGAAAGTTATATTCCATTCCGGGTGTAGGGCCTGGAAGGATTTTGTCATGGAATCCATTGTTCCATCTTTAATCTGATTTTCAGGTGCCCAAACCTTCAAAGTAACATCTTCTACTTCTGCAGGAGCTTCTGTAGCAGCAGGAGTGTTAGTCGCTTCTGTTTCTGTTCCTGGATTTGTAGGTGTTTCAGTTTTTTTGCCACAACCAGCTAAGGATGCTACTAATGTGGTTGCTAATAGTAATGCAAATAGTTTCTTTTTCATAAATCTACCTCTCCTTAAAATTTGATAAATTGATATGACTCTTGTCATATTAGTTTCTATCATAAAATGCCCTGGATATCCTTGCTTACCATAAAATGTCCTGACATTTTATTTCGCTTTGAATAAAAATATTACACATTCCATATCTCTTCGTTGTACTCTGCTATGGTTCTGTCAGAAGAAAAATATCCGGCTTTGCCGATGTTTTCAATCATCATTTTTGCCCATTTCTCTCTGTCTTCGTAATCAGCTATGATTTCTTCTTTTTTTGTTATATACTCTTTAATGTCTAACAGAGTCATGAACCAGTCTTTGTTAAGAATTTCCTTGTACAAACGTTCCAGATTTTCTTTTTTACCGATTTTCATCAGGGTATTGCTTACAATAAAGTCAACCATCTCCTGAATCTCTTCGTCTGCTTCATAAAAATCTTTGGAAATATAATCTCTATTTTCATAATGAGCAATTACTTCCTCACTGGATTCACCAAAGATATAGATATTGTCTTCTCCTACAAGCTCAGCGATTTCAACATTTGCACCATCCATTGTACCCAGTGTTATTGCACCGTTTAACATGAATTTCATGTTACCAGTACCGCTGGCCTCTTTGGAGGCTAAAGATATCTGCTCTGATATATCACATGCAGGAATCAATTTTTCAGCTAAGGTTACATTATAATTTTCAACCATAACTACCTTCAGATAAGGACTGACGTCTTTATCATTATTAATTAATTCCTGTAAACAAAGAATTAAATGAATAATGTCTTTTGCTATGGTATAAGCAGGTGCTGCCTTGGCTCCAAATATCAACGTGATTGGCGTTACAGGTAGTATGCCCTTCTTAATTTCAATTTATTTATGAATGATATATAAAGCATTCATCTGTTGTCTCTTATACTCGTGTAAACGCTTGATCTGTATATCGAAGATGGAATTTTCATTAATTTCGATGCCTTGCGTTTTTAATAAATGTTCTTTCAAGGCTACTTTATTCTCATGTTTGATATGTAATAAAGTTGCCTGTACCTTGCTGTCTTCTTTCAAGGCTAAAAGTTTCTCTAACTGGTCCGCATCCCTTTTGAATCCGTCACCGATAACTTCGGTTAAATATTTTGTAAGGGGATAATTACAGTGCATCAACCATCTGCGGAAGGTAATACCATTGGTTTTATTGTTGAACTTTTCAGGATAAATTTTATAAAAGTTATTCAACTCATTCTGCTTTAAGATCTCTGTATGAAGGGCCGCAACTCCATTTACACTGAAGCCGTAATGGATATCAATATGAGCCATATGGACTCTGTCATCTTTATCAATAATAGCAACAGATGGATCCTCAAATTTTCTTCTGACTTTGTTATCCAGAACTTCTATAATTGGCAGCAACTGCGGAACTACTTTCTTTAAATATTTGATGGGCCATTTCTCTAAAGCTTCGGATAAGATGGTGTGATTTGTATATGCACAGGTCTTAGATACGATTTCAATTGCCTCATCCATATCAATACCTCTTAATACCATTAAACGGATTAACTCAGGTATTACCATTGTGGGATGAGTATCATTAATCTGAATCACTGCATAATCATAAAGGTCATATAGATTACTGCCCTTCTTCTCACACTCCTCCAAAATCATCTGCGCTGCGTTACTTACCATAAAATATTGCTGATAAATTCTTAAGAGCTCACCCTTTTCATCACTGTCATCAGGATACAGGAACAAGGTAAGGTTTTTGGCAATATCCTCTTTTTCAAAAGAAATACCGCTCTTAACAATAGACTCATCAATTGTCTCAATATCAAATAAATGAAGCCAGTTCGTGCGATTATCATATCCTGTTACTGCAATGTCATAGAGCTTTGATTTTACAGTTAAATCCTTAAACTGTACGGTATAGGATTTATCACTTTTTACAAGCCAGCTGTCATTTGTTATCCATGGATTCTTTTCTTCTTTTTGAAGATTTTCCTCAAATACCTGTCTAAATAGTCCAAAATGATAATTTAATCCAATACCTGCTCCGTTAAGTCCAAGTGATGCAATGGAATCCATGAAACATGCTGCCAATCTTCCAAGTCCGCCATTTCCAAGGGAAGGCTCCAGTTCTACACTCTCCACCTCTGTTATGGATTTCCCATTCTCTTTTAATATTTCTCTGATTTCATCATAAATTCCTAAGTTGATAAGATTATTGGATAATAGCTTACCTATTAGAAATTCAGCTGAAATGTAGTAGATTTTCTTCTTACCCTGCTCTGTGTATTTCTCTTTCGCCATTTCTTTTGACATTTCTAAGAGGCCGAAATATATTTCTTCATTGCTGCACTCTGCTATGGATTTGCCATAACTTTTCTGTAATATCTTTTCTAACATTCTAACTCCTTCCTTGCGCTGCTTTCAGTTCCTGTCTATCTGTTACTTGTCTGTATTAATTCTTTTAAGCTGCTGATTTCTTTCTTAAGGCTTTTAAAACTGTTTAATTTCCATTCCCAGTTTGGTGAGCCTAAGGTGCCCGGTGTATTAATTCTTGCTTCATCACCCAGGTTTATTAAATCCTGAACCGGTAAGATTGCCATGTCTGCAATACTGTCAAGGGTCAGCCTTACAAATCTTTTAGAAATAACCCTGTCTTCATAACCTGACTTTTTCAAGGCTTTTCTAATAGCATACTGGGTTTTTTTATCCTGGGATAAATACCAGCCTTTCATAGTTTGATTATCATGGCTTCCCGTATAAATAACCATATTCTTCACATCTTCAAAATTATTGTTATTTTCCTTGGGGTCAAAGGTAAACTGGACAATTTTCATGCCCTTTAACCCAAAATGATTTTTTAAGACATGAACTTCTTCTCTTAAATCACCTAAATCCTCGGCAACAATTTCAACCTGGGGGTATTTTTTAGCAATAAGGTTGAACACATCATATCCCGGAGCCTCTAACCACTCACCTTCAACGGCAGTTTCACAGGAGGAAGGGATTTTCCAATAGGTATCAAAGGCACGGAAATGATCAATTCGGATAATATCAAATAATTTACTGTTATAATCAATTCTATCTAACCAGAATGCAAAATTTTGTTCTTTTAAATACTCCCAGTCATAGATTGGATTACCCCATCTTTGACCTGTCGCACTGAAATAATCCGGCGGAACACCAGCGATAAATGCAGGCTTTCCATCTGCTCCCAGCAAAAAGCATTCCTGGTTTGCCCAAACATCCAGGGAATCTATTCCCACATAGAAAGGGATATCACCCATTATTCTGATGCCGTTTTCATTTGCATACGCCTTTACTTTCATCCACTGTTTATAGAACTGGTACTGTACGAACATTTCATAGCGGATATCTTCCTCATAGACAGAAACATCGAATTCCTTTGTTTTAATCCATTCCTTTTGTTCCGTATCCCATTCATTCCAGCATTTCAGATCATTTTTCTTTTTCAAGGTCAGGAACACACCATATAAATAAACCCAGGGCTGTTCTGCAAAGGTTTTATAGGCTTCATCCGGAATGAAATTTAAAAAGGCCTGTTTCAGATAAATCTCCTTAAAGCTTCTTACTTTTTCATAATCAACCATCTGTGCTTTCTGCCCAAACTTTGGTGCCTTTTTCTTGAGCAGACCTTCACGGAAGAGTTCATCCAGACTTATATAAATCTCATCACCTGCAAAGGAAGAGTATGGTTGGTAAGGTGAATTCCCATAACCCAAAGGATTCAGGGGTAATATCTGCCATATGCGAAACCCTGCCTGTTTTAATAAATCAATCAATTCATAACTATATTGCCCCAAATCACCGATTCCATGACCTGACGGCAGTGATGATATGGGTAATAGTATTCCCGCTTCTCTCATAACACTTATTCTCCTTAAAATAGCTCGCTGATGAGTATGTCAATTTTATATTTGCTGTATATAAACACCTTTCGGTTTTAATATAGTATCTACTGCCAGCAGACTAAATAATTCATTACCTTTTCTTTCAATTTTATGTTCCTGTTCCGAGCAGTTTAAAATCACTTCCACCTGTTTATGATCCTCATCTGTTTTTATAAAATGTATAATTCTTTTATCTTCTTTATCTTCTATAAAATGAAAATGTTTACTTTTAAAAGCATTATTTGATTTTCTTAAACTGATCAGTAATTTTGTTTTTTCTATTTTTTCAGCAAACATTCCGGAAGCTATTTCTTCCCAAGGCATACATCTTCTGCAATCCGGATCATAACTGCCCTCCATTGCAAATTCTGTCCCATAATAAATACACGGGCTGCCCGGCATGGTAAATAACAACGCCAATTGCTGATAAAAAATATCGATATCCTTCACTTTATCAATTAAACGGTTCGTATCATGGGAATCCAACAGATTAAACAAAACATTATTGGTCTGCTGCATATACATTGTAAAATTATGATTGATGCTGCATTCAAAATCATAGCTGGTTTTTTCAGGATACAGCCAAAAATCTGCTATGGAAGTAGCCAGGGGATAATTCATAACTGCATCAAATTCATCTCCTGTAAGCCAGGTCATGGCATCATGCCAGATCTCACCCAATAAATAAAAATCAGGTTTTATTGCTTTGGTCAGTCTTCTTAGCTCCTTACAAAATCTATGAGAAACTTCATTTGCCACATCAAGCCTTAAGCCGTCTATATCATAATTTTTTACCCAGTATTCCACGATATCCAGNNTCCAGCAAATATTTATTAACCTCTGGGTTATTGGTGTTTAATGTAGGCATCCGGGGTGTAAATGCAAAGGAATAAAAGGAGCCGTCCTTTGTATTATGCAAGCCTTTATCAAAAGGCCACTTGTTAATCATAAACCAGTTATAATATTTCGATTCAGGACCATGCTCTAATACATCAAGCCATGGTGCAAAGCTTTTACCGCAATGATTAAATACACCATCCAGCATAATACGGATTCCTTTTTCATGGGCTTTATCAACAAGGTCTTTAAATACCTTTTCATCGCCAAAATGAGGATCGATCTTCCTATAATCTGTTGTGTCGTACTTATGACTGCTTCCTGCCTCAAAAATAGGGGTTAGATATATTCCGTTGATTCCTAAATCCTGTAAATAATCCAGACGATCAATGATTCCCTGTAAATCACCGCCATAGAACTCTTCATTGGTGACCCTGTGAAAACCCCAGGGTTTTGTACCTTCCGGATCGTTGCCTGTATCTCCATTGCAAAAACGCTCAGGGAATATCTGATACCATACCGTATTATTTACCCAGTCAGGCGTTGTGTTAATATCAATTGCATTCATCCATGGAAAGGTAAAGTATGACAAGCTTTTTCCCTGGTGATTCATCTCATGTTCCGTATAAAATCCATCTTCAAAATAGTAAATAGATTGGTTCCCACTGACTAATTTGAAATAATATTTGCATCTTTTATACTGTGGCTTTACTGTTGTAGTCCACCAGATATGACGGGTTAAATTTTTCTTATATATGATTTCTTCCTCTACGCCGCTCCACTTCCAGTTTCCTCCGAGAATTCCATTTTCAAAGGGATCGCCGTAATAGATATAAACTCTCTCAATATCATGACCTGTTTTTAAATTAATTATAAGGTCCTCTTCATTTAACGGATAACTGTAATTATCTGAGGTTCTATGGTAAACTGCTTCTAATTTCATCTAATCTCCTTTGTCACTTACAATACCAAAGTCAAATCGGTTTATATTATTAGCTTTCATATAAATATCCGGTTATCAAAACAATTACAGAAAACGGTTTCCGTAATGCTATGAAAAAATTATATAGATATTACCCTTTATTTTTGAATGACATCCATATAATCGATTCTGCATACCTCATAAGGTATTTCTGTATGCTGGCCTTTTTCGCCGTCTAATAATTTTTTTAACTCGTCAAATGCCTGTTTGGATTTCAGATTAAAATTCTGCTTCACTGTATTCATGGCTATCTTGGTGTAACCCATTAATCTTATTCCGTCAAATCCGCTGACCGGCCTGAATATATCCAGCTCTGTAAGTGCAAATACAGCTCCAATGGCCATAAGATCAGATGCACATACGATAGCATTTATTTTCCTGGCATGGTTTAATGTAATTTCCCTGGCCTTGTATTCATTGAAATCGCCATACTTTACAATCAGCTCAAAACCATACTCGTCTTTCAGCTTCTTCATGGCATCCAGTCTTTGATTGGTTATATATCCGCCCGCACCGCCTGCTATATATAAAACTTTATCAATATATTCATTCTCATCGAAAGTCTTTTTCGCAACATCATATTGGGCTGAGAATTGGTCTATAGACACGGAGGAGGTCCTGTCATTTATAATCGGTGAATCAACTAAGACACAGAAAAATTCTTGTTTTTCTATTATTTTATATAAATTCTTATTCTCTATTGATAAATTGTATATAATTAAGCAATTAATTCTCTGAGACTTAAGATAAGCAGTTACTTGTTTGTAATTCATTTCATCAAACTGAGAACTGAAAAAGGTTACCACTTCCAAGTGATACTCTTTCGCTTTTTCAAAAGCACCAGTCAGATATTGCATGCTGATTTCATCGACAAATTGGCTATTGTGGCGAATATCAACAATTAAACCTACGCGATTAAATTCTTTCTTAGACAGGGAAATTGCTACTGAATTAGGAACATAACCCAACTCCTCTACTGCCTTCTCGACTTTTAATCTAGTTTCGTTACTAACAAGGCTATAATTGTTTAAAACTTTAGATACCGTTGATTTTGCTACTCCGGCTCTTTTTGCCACATCATTTATCGATACCATCAATTTGCCTCCTGCGGAAAACGGTTTCTGTACTATTACTATATAACTCTTTTACTCTTCTGTCAATGGATTTTTATAATTTTATATACTTTATATTTGTTTTAACTTACTTTTTTTAGTAAATATTAATATACTGCCAAAATACAGTTGATATCATAAAGTAATTTCCTTAACTGCTGGATGCTAGATGATTACCTGGAGCTTATTTCGGATGAAATTTTTCTTTCTATCAGCATAGGTAAGGTGACCTTAAAAAATCAACTAAGAATATATTAACAGGTAATGGACTGAAGCTGTACTCATTGCGCATGGAATGGGGTTCAAATAAGAATTTACCTATTGTAATGTAGATTTTTTCGGTTTATACTTTTGTTATATTCAAAGGTGTGTGTTTAAGGGATTTATATATGAGAAGCTTAACACGGATAATAAAATTACTTTAAAATAAATAAGTTTGGGGTATTGAGTAAATTTGAAATTTAATAGTTTAATAGATAAGATTTTAATAAGCTTGTGATTTTAAGTAGGTTTCAGATTCAGATTTCCAAAAGTTTCGAGATTTTAATAGTTTATAGATTTTAAAAGGTTGAGAATTTAATTGGCTCGAGGCTTTTAATAAGTTTAAAAATCTAAGTAGTCTTGAGGCTTTAAATAAGTTTGAAAATCTAAGTAGGTTTGAGTAATTAGAGAATTTGTGAATTAAATATGATTAATTAATCTGAGAAATTAACAATTACAATAAGATAACCAGGAGAGACATATAATTCATGGCTACTATAAAAGATATTGCAAATAAACTTGGCATAGCAGTCAGTACCGTATCCAAGGGTTTAAACGGTGCCAGCGACATCAGCAATGATATGCGTCAGCTGGTACTGGACACTGCTGTGGAAATGGGTTATGCGACAAAGAAAATGCGAACCACTACCACACGTAAAGTATGTATTTTTATTGAGAATATGGACTATGAAAACATCGATCAGTTTGGGTATGACATAATCGTAGGATTTAAGTTATCTGCTGCCAGAAGGCATTGGGAGGTAACTGTGATTCCCTCAAGCCTTACTCTTCAAACAGACGAAAAATATGATACCTATATGCTGAAGAACGGATACAGCGGAGCATTTTTTCTTGGCTTTACCCTACACGACGACTGGGTAGTGCAGCTAAACAAGACCACGGTGCCTACAGTTCTACTTGATAATTATATTGAAAGAAACAATCATGTAGGTTATGTGGGAACGGACAGCGAAGAAGGGATTGACCTTGCAGTTGACCATCTAAAAGAATTGGGACATAAAAAGATTGCGTTTCTCAACGGCTCCAAAAACTCCATGGTATCCGATCAGCGTTATACTGCTTTTGTAAACAGCATGAATAAGCACAACCTCATTCCGGAAGAAAACCTCATTGAATATGGTTATTATGTTCCAGACTGTGCCAAATACCATGTTCCATCTTTTCTAAAAAACGGGGCTACTGCGATAATCTGCGCCAGTGACCTTATCGCTTCTGGTGTTATAACAGAAGTAACAGAACAGGGGCTTAAAGTCCCGGAGGATATCAGTGTTATAGGCTTTGATGATCTTCCCATTGCCACTCAGCTCTCTCCGGCACTGACTACCATCAGACAGGATAGGGTGGATTTGGGAAAGAGTGCTTTCCTGTTGCTGGACGGGCTTATACACCATATAACCACCAGTAAACTGCTTCTCAGAGCCAAATTTATGAAACGTCAATCCACTGCCATATGCAAAGAAAGAACCCGTGAGGAGAATTAATATTTTCTCTAACGGGTTCTTTTATTTATATTACTATACTGATTTGAACATCAAATGACCTTTTTATATAAATTGCCTGTTGAACATATAAACACAAGTCCTCTATCTTTTATGTCATTATATTTATTACGCCTTAAAACCTCTGTTAACCTGATTCGGATCGACATAGGTCTCGTTTAACACTCCTCTACCATAGGTGAGTCCAGCATATATCTGCCCGGTATTTCGCATGACCGGACCGGATTTGTCTTCTTTCGCAATTCCTTCAAAGCCTTTCATTAATATCTGAAGGACTTCTTCCGCATCCTGTAAGGGCTTCCTCTCCATTTGGTACTGTGCATCCACCAAAGCTTTATTTATAAAGATATATAGGCTCATTAAGTTCAGGGATATATCATAGGCATAATCAAGGGAGGACATCAGTTCATTTAAGAATTTCTGCCCATGCTTGATATCGTGTTTAAAGCCTTCTGTTTCTCCATTACTTAGTTTTTCCTTTGCTGATTGAATATCTGATAGAATGACTTCATACATAATTACAATCAGTTCTGTTTTGGAAGCCTGCGTAATTCTGGCTGCAAAGGATTTTGCTAGTTCCTTTTCCATTCCTGTTACTGCTCCTTTCTAGGGCGCAAGTAAAAACTTCCTATATTGAATAGTCAGTTCTTCAAATGTGATGACCAAGACGAATTCTGGAGTGCTGTAAACCACTTATACTGAGCTGAAGGTTCCGCTAATGGGAGGCAAGGCACAATTCCGGAAACGTAGTGGTATTACGTTCTATAATTGCAACGCGGTATCCCCAAAAGGGAAGCATTCTGAACGGTGCAATAAGTTTTCAGACACGTCCTATAAAAATATACAGGTTATTAGCCCTGAAGCAGAGATAACACCGTCTGTGGTCTTTCATTTGCTTGAGCAAGCATAGAGGTTCCCGCCTGAGCAAGAACGTTCATCTGGGTATATGTGGCCATTTCCTTTGCCATATCCACATCTTCAATACGGGAGAGAGCTTCTGTCATATTTTCAGAAGTTGTATCCAAATTTGAGATGGAGTGCTCCAGACGGTTCTGATAAGCACCTAATTTAGCACGTATTGATGTTACTAAATTATTGGCATCATCAAAAATAGAAATTGCTGCTTCCGCACCTTCCTGTGTACAGATGTTTACCATGCTAATACCCAGTGTATCAGGATTAACCTTGGGCAGTCTTACCTCCATCGTCTGACTCTCATTCGCACCAATCTGTAATTTCATAGGACCAGAATCAAGTACAGTTGCTGTTGTACTTCCTGTTGCTTTTACATCAAAGATCATTTCAAACCCATTTGTGTCAGAAATGGTCACAAAGTTTCCTTTAGAGGAAACAGTAGCTGTTGATGCAAAATTAGTTCCCCAGGTAGCTGCCATAACAGTATCTTTACCCTGCGCTTGGGTATGTGTGCTTGGCTTTACACTGGCATCAATATTTAGATAAGAGGCAAGTGCGGCATTTCCTACATTAATCTCGATTTTCTTATCGCTGCCATACTCCTTCGTTGTGAAAATGAGCTCACCGGAAGCACCTTTTTTACACTCTATATTAGCATTGTCACTGAGATCCCTGATTTTCTCATATACCATATCAGGTGTATCACCTTCTTCAATCTTAACCTCATTTCCATTAATATTAAATACACCAGCCTGTGTAGCAGTAATATTTGTTGTTCCCATAGCTGCGGAGCCGGAATATGTTGCTTGTGTAGCAACTGCGGAGACATTAATAGTGTAGGTTTTACTTGGAACGGTATCAGAGACAGATACCAGCTGTACATTTTGATCACTTGTAAAGGACTGCCTGTCAATACTTCCATCCAGCAAAGTTTTTGTATTAAATTCTGTGGTATCAGAAATTCTTTGTATTTCCTCTTTTAACTGGTCAATTTCTGCCTGTATGGACTTTCTGTCATCGATGGTGTTCGTACCATTGGAAGCCTGGACAGATAGCTCTCTCATTCTTTGTAGCATGGAATTCACTTCACTTAAGGCACCTTCTGCTGTCTGAATAATAGAAATACCGTCAGATGCATTTCTGGAAGCCTGTTCAAGTCCTGCTATCTGGGTCTTCATTTTCTGGGAAATAGCCATACCGGCAGCATCGTCAGCAGCTTTATTAATACGATATCCGGAAGAGAGCTTCTCCAGACTCTTATCAAGACTCTTGTTTGTTCTGTTCAGCATGTTGTTCGCTTTTAAAGCTGAAATATTATGATTAATTCTCATTGATTTCTCCTTTTCCTTAAAGTTGATTATCTATCTCTTTCACTTGAAGTATGAATGCCTTGGAAAGTTTTAACAGCGCTCCGGTATCTGCGGGGGTATCACCGGTATTGATTTCGCCTTCTTCTTTTGGCTTATAGTTGTTATATCGACCGCTTTCCCCANNAAAATTATTACCTATTCCATAACTGATTTGTTTGATTTTTGTATCTTTTATGGAAAATGCCCCTGCAATTTCTGCTTCATTTTTCTTTACAGCTTCCAATCCTTCTCTGGTTTCGCAGATAATAAAGGCACTTACTTCGTTATTCTTTACCGTAAGATTCAGCTCAATCTGCCCGAGCTTAACGGTGGGTATCTTAATGGCAGCTTTACCGGTGTCACCGGTATTTTTAAGCAGTGTTACGTTAACATTGGTGATACCTTCTGTGGTTACCAGCGGTATCTGATAACTTTCCCTGAAAGCCATTTGAGTAATAAACTGCATTCCGTTGCCGATTCTTCGAATATCACCCATGTCTTTTACTGTTAAATTTCCCTTTTCATAATAACTCTTAAGAATATCCTGTACCTCAGTCTCTATTTCCTGATAGGCGTTCTTTATCTGACTGTCATTCTCAAGGTTGTCCAGTAATTTATCCGATATGCTTTCAAGGTTTAAGCTGTTGTTCTCTGTTCCTTCCGATGCTTCCAGGGTAAATTGCCCTTCTTTTGCGTCTGTTGCTTCAATATTGTTATTACTTCTTTGCAATAAGTTATTTAGCTTATGAAATGCTGTGTTTTCCTTTTGCAGATAATCATTTGCCGCCATTACATTTGCAAGGGTAACAGGAAGCTTATTGTTATCCAGCAGAGCCTGCACTTCTTTGGTAACAGCTTCCTTAAAATCCTGTAGTTTCTCATTATAATAAGCTTTATCTGTATCATTATCCTGCTCTTTCAGGGCTTCTGCCACCTGCTCTAAGGTCATGTCTGCAATATTACTTGTATTCCCAAGAGCAATTAAGGCTTCCGGTGAAAGATTTTCCCTGATCTCTCTGACCAGCTCTTTACCATAGGAAGCTTTTGTGTGCTCCGATGAAGCAGAGGTTTCCTTTAAATAGGCAGTATTGATCTGGTCGGTGATGGATTCACCTTTCTTTGTATAATCAGAAAGTGTTCCGAAGTTATCATCTACAGAAGCTTCAATGCCACCGCTTCGCCTTGTCCTTACCGCCGTAAGAAGATTCTTAAGGGTCAGCTCCTGATCTGCTTTAACAACAGCTCCAAGGGCTGCACCATCTGTTTTATCGACAGCATTCAGGAGTCTGTATAATCCGATGTAGGATTTTCTTTCATCTTCTGTGATTTCATTGTTCTTATCCATCTTCCATAAGAAACGGCTGAAACGTTCCTCCTCTGTAACTCCAAGCTCTTCTTTCATAGCGTTTATCTGATTATTTAATTCTTCTATAGGCAGTTCTACAGGGTTGATGCCCTTTCTGATGAACTCCACCGCAACTGCCGGATGGAAATTCTTCATTACATTATTCACCTGCGTATCGTGAAGCTTGACAAGGTCTATATTCTCAGCCGTCAGTGGCATATTGTTATAACCCAGAATACGAAGTGCTCTTTTATTTGCTTCTGTGGACTCCAGTCCCATCTCCTCCAACAGACTGCCAGTATTTTGAAAGGCCTTGGAAATCGAATCTCCCATATCTGCTCTTGGTTTGGTCATTAAAGTCTCATAACTGTCCGCTACCTGATTCCTTTTGTAGTCATTTCCTGCTGCCGTAAGGCTTTCCACCGTTTCCTGAGACCAGGAGGGAATCGTATTGGATAGCAGTGCTGCCGGTGCACTCTTTAATTCCTCAACCTGTAAAAGGCTCGCTTTCACAGTGCTGATATTATCTTGATTGACATTAACGTTGCCTTCTTTTAAAAGATTTCGATAATAGTTATCCTCTATTTCTTTTAAGCCTTCAACCACCTTTACAAGGGAATCGGTCTCAAGATGGAACCCTTTCTTTAACAGCTCACCGCTTGCATCAGACGTCATCTTCAAGCGGATTTCCTCCAGGCGTCTTCTTACGGTTATGGTCCGTATATCAATCTCTTCCTGGCTGACAGCTGCCTGTGCCGTATTTTCTATCACAGCTTTCGCATTTGTATCGGTATTTCTATCATCATTTACCTGTTGTCTCTGCTGCTTATACAAATCCCTGATAGAAAGGTTGTCCACTTCCTTGTCCGAGCGGGCGGATACCATCCTTCGAATAGTATCATCACTAATTTCCAGATCTGCCCTTGCTGCTCTGTCCCCCTGACCTTCCGCCAGAAAACTAAGTGAGGGAGAATTTGTATTTCCCTGTGCAAGTGATGAAATTAACTTATCAGTAATCTTATCTGTTGTCATATCAGATTTAATCTTATCCAAATCCCATGTGGCCCAGAGATTATTCTCTGTTATACCAAGGTTATGAGAATAAAGCCATCTGGCATTGCTTAAGCTTTGCTCATTCACTTCAAAACCGGAATCTTCAATAATTTTTGCAGCCTGAGGTTTTATCTCCTCCCACTGGCTGTCGTTTACAGGGGTTTCCTTCACATGAGCAGCACTGTAACTTGCTTTATAAATATTATCAAGAGTAGGTTCCATACGGTTCTTAATCAGATAATATTTCGCCTGGTCAGACATGTTCTCCACAGACCTTGCTTTATCTGTCCCTGTGGAAATACGTTCCAGATTAGCTTTTGTAACGGGTATATTCGCAGAATCCAGCCTCTCGATCAGATGCTTGTTTTTACTATAATCAAGTCCAAGGTATTGTTGTTGCAGAATTTTCTCCGTTAATTTGGCCCTTTGATCTACAATGCTATTCTCCTGCAATTCCCTTTGCTGCTTTATTCTTGCAAGCATCCTGTCAAGACGCTCCAGTTCAAACTTTTCAAGTGAGATGCCTTCCTGTTCAAGAGCGATGTAATCACTCTCTGTTATTTGTGAGGAAGTCTTTGATACATCTCCACCGGCAGATTCTTCTTCCTGCTTATATACAGTATCTTCTGCTGCCTCTTCTTGCTTTTCCTCATAAACAGGAGTGCTCTTCTCGGTTCCTTCCGTGTAAACGGCGACCGCTGATTGTGCCTGTACCTCATTGGTGCCTTTGATTTCATCTTTTTTAACGTCCTGAAGCTGTGCCGAGGTATCAGCAGTGCCTGCTGCGCCTGTTGTTTTATATTCTGAAATAACATTTATATTCATTCCAACCTCTTTTCTGCCTGTATAAGGTAGTCCTGTAGTATAATTTTAAATCTATTAACTAATTTTAGTTCTTCAACCAGTAAGGGGGTATTTTAATTATATTTCGGACAAGAATTCGATTTTCTTAAGTAAAATCGAATAAAGAGAAAAAGATCGAATACCATTCACGAATCAGGAAAAATGAAATTAACCCAAAATAGCATCCGCATCATCCAATAAACACCTGGAAGATAATATAATTATGCGAACAATTATATAATCATTAAGCAAAACAATTATATAATTAAAAACGAAGCAATAATATAATCATAAAACCTCATCAATGTGTAACTCGATACCCAAATAATATGATATCCATTGAAAGCAACAGTTCCCCAAAAACATATTATTCATAATAGGTCTGTTTATATGATTACCATCCGTAAGTTGCATAAACTAAAATAAGACCAATCAAACCTGTACCTTATCACTCCTGTACACGTATCTGATCAGTCTTACTCCATTATAGCTTTTGCCCTCTCACGTTCCCCAACGCGCTTCCAACCTCTAGTACAATACCTTCTCGTATTGACTTAATTAAGTATAACACTTTTTGTGTGTTTTGTCAATATAAGCTTTATTATTTAAATTCTGTTGGCTATTTTCACAACAATGGTACTAAAATCCAAAATATGTTTCCATTAATTTATCCAGATATGCCTGATCCTTGGTGCCCATTAGTTCCCTGGAGGAATGCATGGCCAATAAAGGGATTCCAATGTCCACAGTTTTCACAGGANNCCGCCCCCCGGCATGTCTGAACGGTTAACAAATTTCTGATATTTCACATCTGCAGCCTCACAAAGCTGTTGAACAATAGCAATTGCTTCTGTATCAAAGGTATATCTTTGATTGCTGTCTATCTTAAAAACAATTCCCTCGTTAAGAGCTGTATAGTTAGTAGGATCATATTTTTCCGGCCGATTAGGATGAACCCCGTGGGCTACATCTACGGATAGCAGGAAGCTGTCAGTTACCTGGGAATATAAATTGTCTTCCTTCAGAGCTAATCCCCTCATGATTTTTTCCAGCAGCAGATTTAACAAGGCAGAATCCGCACCTTGTTTGGTCTTGCTGCCAATTTCCTCATTATCGAATAATGCGATCAGATTAATGCCTTCTTTTCTTCTGCCTGCATTAATTCCCTTTAATAAGGACCACACAGAAGTAAGATTATCAAGTCTCGGGCAGGATACAAAATCCTCTGAAGTGCCAATGAAGCAGCCCTCTTCCCTGTTATAAATATACATGTCATAATCAAGTATCCTTGATTTATCAATTCCAAGTTCCCTTGCTAAGAAACTTAAGAAGAATTTCTCCTCAGAAATATCTTCATTTACCATAGAAAACAAAGGCAGGGTATCTGTCTGTCTGTTTATCTCCACCCCTTTGTTCACTTCTTTATTTACATGAATGGCCAGATTGGGGATGGTAAGTACCGGTTTCTTGATATCCAGGATTCTTAATTCAGGATGAAAAGGGTCCTCACTTCTTAAAGCAACTCTGCCGGCCAGTGACAAAGGACGGTCCATCCAGGTATTCAGTATCGGTCCCCCATAAACCTCTGTATTTAATTTGCGGTAAGCTCCGCTCCTGATATCTGCATTGGGTTTTACGCGAAAACCCGGGTGGTCTGTATGAGCTGCCGCAATTCGGAAATTCTGTCCCTTTTCAAAGTTCTCTCCTACTGTAAAAGCAAAGAGGGATGTAGCATAAGGTTTGATATAATAACCCGCTCCCTTCGTAAGCTCCCAGTCCTCTTTAAAGTCCAGGCCGGTAAAGCCTGCTTTCTCTAAATACTTAATACCTTCCTCCACTGCGTGGTAAGGTGATGTTGCTTCCTGTATAAATGAAAGTAGCTCTTTCGCACTCTCTTTCTCTTTCATGATTGCTCCTCCTTAGATGTAAATTTATATGAATTAATTATAGCCCACCTTATTTTAATAAACAAGCAGGATTTATGCTTGACCTGCTCCCCCCGGTGTTTTATTCTTTTACTTATAGTAAGAAGAAAAGAGGGTTTTATGAATACATTATTGTTTGAGCAGGCTATCGATACTGTTATAAATAACCCAAGAATGGAAAGTGGTATCGGAACCCTGAGCGAAAAGACTGTCCATGCCGTTTTGAAAAATTATCTTGCTCCAAATCAATCCTGCCATGAAATTAAATATCAGAACTATTATGCCGACATTGTTACCCCTGAGGGTATTATAGAGATACAAACACAGAACTTTGACCGCCTGAGAAAGAAGCTTCCTGTATTCTTAAAAGAAGCTCCAGTTACTATCGTATACCCCATTCCTCATATTAAATGGCTTCGATGGGTAGACAAGGAATCAGGAGAAGTCAGCTCCCGAAGAAAGTCCCCAAAGATAGGAAAAGCCTCTCTTATCCTTCCTGAGTTGTATAAGATAAAGGAGTACCTTAATGATCCGGGGCTTAAACTCCACCTTATCTTTATTGACCTTGAAGAATATAAATTCCTGGACGGTTGGGGAAAAGACAGGAAAAACCACGCCGGAAAGGCAGACCGGATTCCTGTAGGCCTTGCCAAAGAGATATTTATAAGCTCCCCTGCTGATTACCAGCTGCTATTTCCGGACGCTCTTAATGATACCTTCGTGGCAAAAGAATTTTCAAAAGCAGCCGGATACGGCAGTATTGCATTAAGTTCTGCCCTTAAAGTTCTAAAGCAAATGGAAGTAATTGAGCAAACCGGAAAAAAAGGACGTGCTTTCCTATATACTAGAAAGACACCTCCTTTGATTTAAATCCCTTTATTCTTCTGCTTTGAATTCCGCCAGCAAAAGATCTACCATTCTTCCGTAGCTCTTCACTCCGTCACTCTGTTTATTAGCCTTTAAATAAGTATCATTCAGGGTACTTGATGCTGTACTGATGACAGTATCCTCAAACTGTACCCAGTAATAATAGTTTTCTCTTAAATCAGCTTTCATTTCCTCACTATAGAGTGCCCTTGCCTGTTCGTAATACTCAGTAGACTGTTGATAGAGCTGATTCCCCACATAAGCTAGGGCCAGCATCAATCCGCTGTATTTTAAGACATTGTCATCCGAATTGCTGCATACAAGATAAGAGATAAAATTAGCTTCGTCTTCTCTCATAAAGCCCCGAAGGTGTGCCAACTCATGAAGCATTGTGGCGGGAATCGTATAATCCGGTACATCAGTGTTTACATTTGCCTCCATTGTAAAAGGCCAGAAGATGCCCGTTATCTCCATGGCAGACATAACCCTGGAAGAGGATACAGCTTTTACAGATTTATAATTTCCTTCTAACTGAGGGTATTGTGTGCCAATCTTCTCATACGCTGCAGCAGCTGCATTAACTAGTTCCGACCAATTACTCTTATTAATAACGATAGCTCCGTCCTGAGTGAAAGCTCCTCCCTCATCGGTTATGAGTTTCCGAACCTCTGCAGCTCTTTCCGCAAGGCTCTTATCCAGCTCATAAAGGTCTTGGACTGAAGACTTCTCCAAGGTATAACCGCTGATTTGCGCAAAGGAATATCTGTTATAGTTTATACCAGCCATAATTACATAAAGAAAAAAGATTACGCTGGCAATACATCCTATATTAATCATAGAAAGCAGTAATATATATGCTGCCGTTTTTCCTTTTTGTTTTCTTTTTATTAGTTGAATTATAACATATACTAAACCTGCAAGAACTACCGGCAGAAAAAGTTTAATTATGATTTCCATTATGGAGAAAGGAATTTTATCCGTTAAAAAACTGATAGTATAAGCTATCCCTCTGTAAATTTTACGTGCAAAGATCATCTCCGCAAAATAAGCGCTTTCTTGTGATATCCAAAGTAAGATAAAGGCAAGCGGAGCTAATAAAATTATGAATATCCTCTTCTTTTGGAAGACCTTGTACCATTTATTTGAATTCAGTGTCTTTGTTTCCTTCAATTAGCTCCTCCCTTTTCAAGGCTTCTTCTCTTCGTGTTCCATACTTAATTTTACACCATCAACAGACATATTAATAATGTCAATTAATTCCTCTTCAGACATCCTTACATATCCTGCCAGCTCGTGCAGATTACCCTCCCTGCCGAGTTCTTCCGTCAACTCCTCAGAAGCACGCTTTATATAGCTGATCTTATCAATAATATCCTGTTCGAAACTGCTGCTCTCCGTGTTTTCATAGATTGCCTGCTCCAGAGCATTCTTAATATAACCCTCTAAGAAACTGATCTCACTCTCCAGAACATTCTCACTGTACAGTGCTTCTACTCCGCACAAAAGTCCAATATTTCCCTCCTGTATCAAATCCTCCAGGGTTACCCCCCTGTTCTGATAATTTTTTGCCATATCCACAACCTTATGAAGGTTTGCTTCAATAAACCTTTCCTTAACCTCTTCCTTTTTCGCTCTTATGGACATTAGCAAGGCTTCATACTCAGCCTCATCAGCCCTCTTTACAGCTGATATATCCTCAAGATACATCTTTAAATACTGGGAATCCTCTCCTGTCTGCTTCACGGCAGCTTCTGAACTTTGGGAATGATCCTCCTTAGAAAGCTCCTCCTCCTTCTCCAGGGAGCCTTCTTCCGCTTTTTCACTTTCCTGTACTGCTTCTTTGTACTCATCGAAAGCCTTTGTATTAACATATCCCTTAACCTTTATATGATTTGCTGCCAGATAAGCGAAAATATGCTCGTATTGACTTTCATCGAGCCCCATACCACCAAAGAGCTCTTTGATCTCATTCATTCCCAGTTCATTCCCCTGTACTCTTGCAACCTCCAATACGTCCTTTAACATTTCCTGAAATTTATTCTTATCTTCCATATATACCTCTTTTCCTGCAACTACTGGGAGAGACTATACTCTCTCATCTTTTCCTATTTTATCATATCTTAATACTTCCCGCAAATGCCATATGTAAACACGAAATCTACTTCTCTGCTTAGATGAATAGGGTACTTGCATAGAGGAATAAATTATGAATAACCGATGTGATGAGGGTGGCAATCAGCCATACACAAGCGCACAACATATCTTGCCTAGATTCCATTAATAGGCTATACTAGTATATAACGAATCACAAACAAGAGAGGAGCACCACAATGAGCGATGAATTAGAAGTTAAGGCGGAAGAGATTGTTACTGCAACGGAAGCTGCCCCCCAGGAGACTATTCCGTCCATGGCAGAGTTTGAAGAGCAGATTAGCAAATCCCTTCATAAAATTGAAGAAGGTGAACTGGTAAAAGGTACTGTAATTGGTATCTCTGAGACAGAGGTTACACTGGACCTTGGTTATTATGCTGAAGGCATTATCCCATTAGAAGAGCTCAGCAACGATCCCAGATTTTCTATTAAAGGGGATGTGACAATCGGAGAAGAATTCTCCGCTGTAGTTATCAGAGAAGATGATGGAAAAGGAAATATTCTTTTATCCAAAAAAGAAGCTGATAACCTCCTGTCCTGGACTGCATTAAAAGAGTATCTGGAAAACAAAACTGTGCTAAAGGTTAAAATAGCACAGGAAGTAAACGGAGGCGTTACTACTTATCTGTTAGGAATCCGTGGCTTTATACCTGCCTCTCAGCTTTCTCTTACCTACGTGGAGGATCTGAGCTCCTGGGTTAATAAAGAAGTAGATGTACAGGTAATTACTGTGGAAGAAGATAAGAAAAAACTGGTGCTTTCTGCAAAAGAAGTAGAGAAGGAACAGGTTAAGGAAGAAAAATTAAGTAAAATCTCTCATTTACCTATCGGTCTTGTAACCAAAGGAACTGTGGAGAAATTAGCTCCTTACGGAGCCTTTGTGAATTTAGGAAATGGTCTGTCCGGTCTTGTTCATATTTCTCAAATTGCCAACAAACGCCTTAAAACTCCCGGAGAAGTTTTAAAAGAAGGACAAGAAGTAACGGTTAAGATTATTGAAGTAAAAGATGGCAAGATCAGCCTTAGCATAAAGGCTGTTGAGGAAAAAGCTGAGATTTCAGAAAATGTTGAAGCAGCACCCTTTGAATATTCCTCCGGTGAGGAAGCTTCCACAGGGCTGGCAGGACTGCTCTCAAAATTTAAACTTCCCGAATAAACAACTGCTCATTCGTATTTAAAGTTGACAAACAAAATTCTGTACATTAAAATACTAGAGTAAAAAGAAAGTAAATTAAGTTAAAAAGTTGATTAAGAGGGTAAATATGGACAGGAAAGTCAAAATGGAAGATATAGCCAACTCTTTAGGCGTAAGCATTGTCACTGTATCAAAGGCACTGTCAGGTAAAAAAGGTGTAAGTGAGGAAATGCGGGAGAAAATAAAAGACCTTGCAAAAGAAATGGGATATCAGCAATCCAGTTCTTCCAAGGGCCTTAAAGAGGGCAGAAGTTATAACATCGGTATAGTTGTACCTGGGCGTTATTTTGGCAAATATGTCTCTTTTTACTGGCAGTTATACCAAGAGGTAACAGCAAATGCTGCCGCTAACCAATGCTTTACCATGTTGGAGGTTATCAGCCCTGAGGCAGAAGATAACCCGGAAATTCCCCTTCTTATACGTGAAAAGAAGGTTGACGGTATTATTCTCATGGGCCAGCCTAAAAGCAAGTATTTATTAAAGCTGAAAGACGGATTAAATATTCCTTTGATATGCCTTGACTTTTATGATAAGGATCTGGACTGTGACGCTGTTGTATCCAACGGTTTTTACGGAACCTACGTTCTTACCAATCTGCTGTTTAACAGAGGCCATCAGGATATCGCTTACGTAGGAACACTTTTGTATACAAGCAGTATTACGGATCGTTATTTAGGCTATTATAAATCCATGTTAGAGCACGGGCTTTCCATTACAGAGGACAGACTCTTAGATGACAGAGACTGGAAAACCGGAGATGTAGTAGGTTTCCCTTTTGTATTTCCTGCCAAAATGCCAACCGCTTTCGTATGTAACAGCGATCTTACCGCCTGCTCCCTTATCAAAGCCCTTCAAAAGAAAGGATATGAAGTACCAAAAGATATCTCGGTAGTTGGATTTGATAATTATCTGTATCCGGGTTTATGCAATATCGGCATAACAACCTATGATGTCAATGTCAGGGAAATGGCATTAAGAAGTATCAACAATCTTATTGAAAAGATAAATAATCCCTCCAGAAATTTTGGAATTTCCATTGTTGAAGGCAATATAGTACACAAAGACAGTGTAGCGTATTAATTATTATGGAGCAGCTCTTTTTCGATAGTTAAGAGGAGTTGCTCCCGTTTTTTGCCTGAAGATCCGGATAAAATTATTGGTATTGTCAAAGCCCACCATTCTCCCGATTTCATTTACCCGCTTATCCGTACTTATCAATGCTTCCTTTGCCACCTTAATACGAATGTCATTCAAATACTGCATGGGTGAACACCCATAAGCAGCAGCAAAGTCTCTGCATATCTGATATTTACTGATCTGATACTTTGCAGAGAGATTATCAAGGGTATATCTTGCTTTGCAATCCTCTTCAAAACTCACTTTGATTTTTCTGATATATTCTGGCAGAAGTTTATCCCCTTCCCCCATTTTCTCTTTTTCTGCGGCCATCCCTAATAAAATATCCAGAATCAACTTCGCTTGAAGCATATAATTGTCATACTCCTTTGACAGCTGATCGTAAAGCTCCATGATTCCATGGGGAATTAAAGATCCTTCCGGTACCTTGAGAAGCAGCTCATTATCCCAGCCTCCTGCTTCGTATAGAAAAGGAAGGAGACTTCCCTGTATATAGAAAGCCGTATGGTGCCAGGTTTTTGGAACTTTAATCTGATATTTCATACGACAGTTAATAAAACAAAGCGTTCCTTCTGTAAGCTCATAAGTACCTGCTTTAACAGACAGCTGACCTAAGCCGCTGTGGGTATAGATAAGACAATAGGCATCCAGATAGTTTATATCAAGTGAATAAGAATCCTTCGCTTTAACGTCAAGGAAGGCTTCTGCAAATGGAAGATTATCCTTAATAGACTGGGGAGTGGTGACAGTAGTGGGCACATACTTATCAGCCAGGGACTTGCCGTAATAAGCATAGGATGAAATTGCATTATTAAATCTTTGACCAAAATCCATGTTCTCTTCACTCTCCTTTCAAGGCAAAGGTAATCTGTTTTTTTTACCATAATATCTTTTATCTGAGTATTTATGCACAAAATAAGTTCAAAAGCTTGTCCTCCTATAATAATAAGGTATAAAATAGTTTATAGCAATATGATTTTATAACCTGTTTAGTTAACTTATTTATACTAATAACTCTATATAATTCAGTTAAAGTAAGATTAATTCAATTAACTTATGCAATTTATTAAGTAGTTGTATGAATGTACCATTTTTTCGTTTAGCATAAATGCACAATTATTCTAAATTTATATATCCAAAAAGTATATTTTGCATAGTTTTTGCAAGATTCGACTTAATTTTGCAAGATTAGTAGATGACTAAATAGAAAAGTAAATATACAATTAAATTCAAGATAAAAAACTTAATTTTGTTACTAAGTTTTTAGTCTAATGTTTACTTAAAACAAATATTTAAGGAGGAATTTTATGAAACTAAAAAAAGTTTTGGCAGTTGTTCTTGCATCCATGATGGTAGTTTCCATGGTTGGATGCTCCTCAAACAGCAACAACACAAACAAGACAAATGAGCCTGCAGCAACTGAAGGAGCATCCTCTTCTGAAGGCACAGGATCTGAAGGTACTGATTTATCATCATTAAAAGGAACTACCATTAGTGTATATACACATGGCGGAAACAGAGTTTTAGGTGAAGAAAAGAAAGACAAAGATGGTAATACATATCGTGATGAGTCTACTGCTTACTTAAAACAATTAGCTGAGAAGTTTACAGCAGAAACCGGTATCAATGTTGATCTTAATGTTATCTCCAATGAAGATGAATTAAGACCTCTGTTCCAGGTACAGGATGAATCCGTTGACATCTTTACAGCTCCTAACTGGAGTCTTGAAGAGTGGGCACAGTATTCAGAACCTTACTTTACTTTAGAAGAAGGTAAAGAATTATATGGCGACTATGCGCTGGCAATGCCTAATGACGGTACAACCATTTACAGCGTAATGCCCGGAAGAGCCTACAACCAGGCTGTAGTATATAATGAAGAAGTTATCAAAGCAGCTGGATACGATGAAATTCCTGCAACTCTTGAAGAGTTCAACAAAATGTGTGAAGCTATCAAAACAAACGGTGTAACACCTATCTCTTTACACAGAATTGAGAACTGGCCTCTTGCAACTGTACAGGATTTCGCATCTTATGTTGCTGGTGATGCTAACGTATTTGCTGAGACATTAAAGACTGAGAATCCTTTCAGTGAAACTGCTCCTTTTGGTAAAACAATCAAAATGTACACAGAGTGGAAAGCAAAAGGATACTTTGAGCCTGAAGTTTATACTGATTTCGGTGTAGCTATGGACAGCGTAGCTTATGGAAAAGCTGGTATGATGCTTTTCGGTTCATGGGTTGTTCCTCAGATTCAGGGACGTGTTCCTGAAGGAAAAGATCCTTCCATTATCAAATTTGCTCCCGCTCCTGATTTCGGTGCAGGAAGATATGTCCTTGCAGCTCCTGCTGACAACTGGGCAATCAGCAAATTCTCCAAGAACAAAGAAGCAGCCAGAGCTTTCATCGAGTACGTTTCTGAAGATGCACAGTTTATCGCAGACAGCGGATATATCGCTAACAAAAAAGGTGTAACTCCTGTTGTTCCCGAACTGTATTCCATCATTGATAAAATGGTTGAAAGCGGAGACTGCAAAGTCCTTCTCTCCCCTGCTACTGATGCAAACACTCTTGCAAATCAGGATGTTTTAACAGAAGCTGGTTTATATGCAGACTACAAATATGTTGGTCTTTTATTCGATGCTCTTGATACAACAAAACCTGATGATTGGACAGCTTACAACAAGCAGGTAGATGTACAGAACAAAGCTTACAAAGAATACAAAGAAGAACTCGGACTTGAGTGGGTAGACTAATCTAAAGCTACCGATTACCGCGATGTAAGAGCCAGTCACAGGCCGTTGCCCTACGGCCTGTGAGGGCTCTTTAGCGGTTTCACAAAGACAACAATCACAAATGTAACATTAGCAGTCTGGACTTCCCCATTCAGAACTGCAGTGAAAGAGGTTGAAATGAAACAAACAAAAAACAGCAAAATCATTATTTTTGCATTTTTAGTGATACCGGTCATTCAGTTACTGGTATTCTCCTACATTCCTATCTTAACCAATGTTTATCTGAGTTTTACCAGCTATAAAGGTGTTGGGACTCCCAGATGGATTGGACTTAAGAACTACGAAAGATTACTGACTGATCCACAGTATATAATGGTTTTCAAGAATTGCCTCTGGTATATGATTGTTGCCATACCACAGCTGGTATTTGCATTTTTCCTTGCAATCTTTGTAAACGGCAAGTTCAGAGGTTTAAACCTATTTAAAGGAATCCTTATTATTCCTTATTTATTAAACGGTGTTATCGTTTCTACAATTTTTATCATATTCTTTAATAACTCCGGAACTCTTAACCTGATTCTTGAATCCATCGGTCTTGGTGCATTAAAACAGCAATGGCTGCAGAACCTGAATCTGGTTAATCCTTCCATCGCCACTATCAGTATCTGGCGTTATTATGGTATGAACTTTATCATGTTCTTTGGTGCTCTTCAGACGATTTCTACAGATTTATTTGAAGCGGCTGCCGTAGACGGCTGTACAAAATGGCAGGAAATTCTCTACATATCCATTCCTTCCATTCGTAACGTACTCTTTATTAACATATTACTAAGTGTTTCCGGTTCCATTCAGGTATTTGAAATACCTTATATTATGATGAACGGCTCTAATGGAACAGTAACACCTGTTATTCAGATTCAGCAGAGTGCCTTTATGGAGAACCGTGTTGGTTTTGCTGCTGCATTATCCATAATGGTATTCGTAATCGTTGTTTTAGCTGTTGGTTTACAGAGTATCTTTAACAAGAAAGGAGAAAGTGCAAGATGATAAAGGAAAGTAAAGTATACAAGATACTGCGCTATGTATTCCTCTTTACAGCATGTATTTTTGTAATAATCCCTATAATTCCTCTAATATTCATGGCCTTTAAAACCGGTGCAGAATACTCTGCTACAGGTGTACTGACTCCTCCTAAGAACTGGCTCAACGGATATAATTTCAATTATGCCATTCGTGTAGGAAACCTTGGCAAGGCTTTGTTAAATACTGCTATTATTCTTGGTATATCCCTGTCTCTGCAGATAATGTTTACTACCATGGTATCTTATGTGCTTCATCGTTTTAAGTTCAGAGGCAGAAAGATCATCATGACCTTATTTACATTAACTATGTTTATACCGGTTGTTACCACCCAGACCGTTGTATTCCAGATTATATACCGTATGCACCTGGTTAATAAAATGGCCAGCGTAATACTTCTATACTCCGGTGTAGGTATTATCGGTATCTATATCATGTTTAACCTGCTGGATTCTATCTCCAAGGAGCTTGACGAATCCGCTTTGTTAGACGGTGCCGGCTACTTTACGATTTACAGAAAGATTATTCTTCCTCTTTTAAAGCCTGCCTGCACAACTTTACTCATATTAAACGGAATTGGTTATTATAATGATTTCTATATTCCTAACCTTTACTTAAGAAAAGACGTACAGACCTTTACTGTGGCCCTTTATAAATTCTTCGGCAGTATGTCAACTCCTTTTGAGATTGTAGCAGCGGCAATTCTATTGGGAATCATACCGATTGGTCTTGTATATATCTTCCTGCAGAAATATATTTTCTACGGATTAGCAGGTGCCATTAAATCATGACAAGAGAATCCTTGTTCTACAAGATCTTGTCCGCTGTCCATATCGTGTTTTTTACCAGTATCTTATTCTTCCTGACAGTCCTTTTATCCTTAGGCTTTTTACTTCTGCCTGCACTTGGAGCAATCTTTCTGATTGGGAAGGACGTAATATACAAAGAGATAAACATCACTGACAGCATTGTTAAAACCTATTTTGTGAATTTAAAACATTCCCTCCATTTAATGAAATATATTCCCGTTCATTTAATCATGCTTCTCAATCTCGCAGGTATCTACCTGTGGGCGGGAGCTGATAAAATGATTTATTCTGTGTTATGCCTTGCTATGGCCTCCATATTACTGGTCTTTATGCTTTATATAGCCGGCTATCGCACTTTTATTGGAAAAAATATCGATCTCATAGAAATAACCTGTATCATATTTATCAAACTCCCTTACTTTATACTGCTCTTTGTAGGGGTTGTTTGCCTGTTATATTTTTTCTCTGATATTATAATGTTTATACTAATACCGACCAGTACATTTTTTATCTTTGTTTTGGAAGCGGTCATCTTTATTCAGATATTACTCTACCGCAAGACTCTGGGTACATTAAGCGAAGAGGATGAATTTTATTATCTTACGGAAAGTCCTTTTCGCAGAAAATAAATTGCTGCTCTCCGGTAACAGCACGAAAATAAAACCTGTTAAGGAATAGCTTCAATAAGTTTAAGAACCTTAATCTTGGGTAGAACTAACTATAGAATCTTTGGGTTTTACGAGAAAATATTAGAAAGGGGCTTCCATTACGGAAGCATTTGAGATTATGAGTAAAATTAAAATGATAAGTCCCGCAGTTAAGAACATTCCCTGGCAGGAAAGACCTGAGAACCTCAGCGGCGCACCTGTATGGAGATATAATGAGAACCCTATTATCGGAAGAAACCCTGTAGAAGGCGTTGCAAGAATCTTCAACAGTGCTGTTATGCCTTATGGTGATGAGTTCATCGGAGTGTTCCGTGGTGAGCAGACAGACGGGATTCCTTACATCTACATGGGAAGAAGTAAAGACGCTATCCACTGGGATATCGAGCCGAATAAGATTCCTTTTGAAGATGAGAACGGTGAGCCTTTTATGCCTTTATATGCATATGATCCCCGTCTTGTTAAGGTTGAAGATACTTATTATATCATCTGGTGCCAGGATTTTTACGGTGCGGCAATCGGTATGGCTAAAACTACTGATTTCAAGAAATTCGTAAGACTTGAGAATCCTTTCATTCCTTACAACCGTAATGCAGTATTATTCCCTCGTAAAATTAATGGTAACTTTGTAATGCTCAGCCGTCCAAGCGACAGCGGACACACACCTTTCGGTGATATCTTTATAAGTGAAAGTCCTGATATGGTATACTGGGGCAAACACAGACATGTAATGGAAAAAGGTAAGAGCTGGTGGGAAAGCGTTAAGATCGGTGGAGGTGCCACCCCCATTGAGACCTCTGAAGGCTGGTTAATGTTCTATCACGGTGTAAGCAGTACCTGCAATGGTTTTGTATACAGCATCGGTGGTGCAATCCTTGATATCGACAATCCTTCCATCGTTAAATATCGTTGCAGCAAATTCATCTTAACTCCTGAAGAGTGGTATGAGGAGAGAGGTTTCGTTCCTAACGTATGCTTCCCTTGTGCAACAATCCATGATCCTGAATCAGGAAAGATTGCTATTTACTACGGAGCTGCTGACAGCTATGTAGCACTTGCTTTTACAGAAGTTGATGATATTGTTGCTTATATCAAAGAGAACAGCAAATTAACTGAGACAGATACCGAGATTGGAAGAAGATAATTTAAGTTACTATAAGCTATCAAAACAGCCTGAGGATGAACCTCAGGCTGTTTTGATTATCCGGTATTACATTTTATCCATTTCTTCGCTTATAACATTGTGCTTGAAGAATCGAAAAAACTTGCTCTTCTCTTTGACCTCGTCTTTTCTGGTATCCTGGGAAGCATCCGTTGCGGTTACTGCAGCGTTATCTATTTCCACTTCCTCAAATAATTCCTCATACATTTCATGTTTTTCTTCATATTCTGCACTATCCTTTAAGGTGCCCTGATTATCCTCCTGAATGATATCATCCTCGTCTATGACTGTTCCGTAGGATTCTCTGATCATATTCTGAAAGGATTCAGATACAACTTCCCTGTAGTGATCCATTTCGTTGTCCGGATTGTACATCCTGATTTCTTCATTCAGGGACAGCATCTTGTGATCCAAAAAGGATACGATTTCTGCACATTCCTTTAATTCTTTGCTAATCCTCTCAGGTGCATTTCCTTCGAACTTATAATATATCTTATGTTCCAGGCTGGCCCAGAAATCCATGGCAATGGTACGAATCTGTATCTCTGCTTTTACATTGACCATGGTCTCAGAGAGATAGATAGGTACTGATATTATCATATGGTAACTTGTATATCCGTTAGGCTTGGGACACATCATATAATCCTTTACCTTCAGGACATTAACATCACTTTGTGCTGCAATAAGATCTGCAATACGGTAGATGTCAGAAGTAAAAGAACAAATAATACGTATTCCTGCCACGTCATTTATATATTTAACAATATTCTCTACCGTTAATTCCCGGTTATTATGCCTTAGCTTTTTCGCTATACTTTGTGGAGATTTCATTCTGGATGTTATGTGCTCTATGGGATTGTATTGATGATTCAGTTTAAATTCATTATTCAGTATTTCAAGCTTTGTATTGATTTCTTTCAAAGCAGAGTCATACATGAGCATTACTTTTTTCCACTCGTCTTCTTCACTATAAAAAATAGGTAAATCCATTTCCGTCCTCCTTAAACAAGGAAAAGTCAATCCCGCGTTGTTATCCCATGTTTAGAATATTTTCCGATTAGTTGTATACTTACTGCAACTCCGCTTCACCAATCATTTTACATTATAGCATAGAATTATGAACAATTTTTGAATATAGTGAAAATTAATAAAAACTTTATCATTTTTATATGTTTTTCTAACAATCTGAATGATTTTTATAGGAAATATGCATTATAACGGGATAATAAGAATTCCTAGCCAATGGTTTTAAACAAAAGTAAAGCTTCATGGCTTATAAAAACCGATTAAAAGTCATGAAGCCTTCTATCCTTACACACTTAATTACAGACTGGAATTTACATAGGAGTAATCTGTATCCATAAGTTTCTGGTTATCATCTAACTGTGATACGCCATCCTTGCTAATCTTTTTTAATACTGTCATGGAAACCAGTAAGAGAAGCGCAGATACCAGTGCAATAAGCAGTAATATAAATAAGCTGGTAACTAAAGTTCCTTCACCCAAACCACCGCTTATAGCCTGACGGAAGGCATAGATAGAATATGTCATAGGAAGTACCGGGTGTATTGCCTGGAAAAATTTATCCGTTAACTGCATAGGGAAGGTTCCGCCTGCACCCGCAAGCTGAAGTACCAAAAGTATCATAGCCACAAAACGTCCCGGATTGTCAAAGGCTACAGATAACAGCATAATCAAGAGCATATAGGCATTGGCTGTTATTATGGCTGTTATATAGTAATTTCCGGTCTCTACTGTAGTTACCCCTAACACATGCATAAAACCTGCATCGATTACTGCCATTGCAGTTGCCGCAACAATCCCTACGGATAATTTGGCAAGCCACCATTGCACTACAGGTTTACCTTTCATGGCTACTTTTCTGATAGGATAGATGAAGTTAAAAAGCATACATCCTACATACAGGGAAAGTGATAATACATAAGGAGCAAGTGCATGACCATAGTTTGGAACATCACTGTATAAAGTCTCTTCTGAAGTACTTGGTGCTGCTATCATATCGATAGAATCATCAGATACCGCAAAGGAGTCAATGGTATCAGCACCCTCCTGTAAACCATCGGATAGTTTTCCTGCACCATCAGATAAGTCTGTCAAGCCATCTCCCAACTGTTTGGAACCGTCTGCTAGTTTAGCCGCACCGTCATGGATATCCTCTGCACCTTTTGCTATTTTATCCATACCTGTTGATAATTTATCATTATTCGCCGCAAGCTTATTAAGACCTGCTGTTAACTCCTTGCTGCCTCCGGCTATTTTGTCAATGCCGCTGTTTAAATCTGCTGCTTTGGTATCTAACTGGTCCAATCCCTTTGTTAACTGAACCACTCCGTCGGTATAAGAAGTGACACCGGTTTCCAGGCTTTTAGCACCTGTTGCTAACTTACTAAGTCCCTCTGTCAAAGCAGGTGCCTGTAAAGAAATAGAACCAAAGGCTGTATTTAACTTAGAAGTACCTTCCACCAATGCAGGTGTTTTTTCAGCAAGCTGACTTAAACCACCTGATATCTGATTTGCAGCTGCGCCTACCGTTTCATAACCTGCCAGTAGTTTTGCGGCACTCTTAAGAAGGACCGTCTGCTGCTCCTTGGGTAATTGGCTGAACGTGCTGTAATCAAGATATTTTGATACACCATTTACCTGATCCTTTGAAGGTATTCCTTCTGCCAGGGTTTTTGCTCCGGTATTAAGAGTTGATATTGCACTGTTAACTGCTGTCATACCGTCAGAAAGCTGCTTCACACCTTCTGCATTTGAGCTTAAGGAACCGATTGTGGTGCCAAGCTTTGTATTTAACTCTGAAACGCCGTCAGATACCAGCTTGGCGCCATTCTTTAGGTCTTCAGAATTCGCATTTAAGGTATCTGCTCCCTCCGCTGCTTTCTTAACGCCATTGGTATAAGTCTCAACACCGGCCTGGTATTGTGCCAAGCCATCCTTTAAGGTAGCTGCTCCCTTGTTAGCTGAGAGAACACCGTCCAGGTAAGTACTCAGTCCAAGACTTAAGGTATCCACACCGTCACTGAAAGTTAAGCTGGCTTTGGACAATTTATCAAGGTTGCTGTAAATTGTTTCATTGCCTTCTTTCAGTTTATCAGAACCATCTTTAATCTGTGCGGAAGCATCTGCCGCTTCTGTAATCTTACCGCCCATATCTTCTACTTTATCAAATATTGCGGATACGTAAGCCTTTGTTACTTTCTCTGAAACCTTCGTCTGCAGTTCCTTGATTGCCTGAACGCTTACTACTTTACCTAAATAATTCACACCGGCATTGGTTTCATAATTAATGACCATCTGTGTTGGATCATCAGAGAGAACAGTGGCTGCATTAGCAGAAAAATTCTCTGGGAATGTTACTATCATATAGTACTTCTTATCCTTTAATCCCTGTAAAGCTTCTTTAGAGTTTACAAAATGCCATTCAAGACTCTCATCTTCTTTTAGCTCCTCCACTACATTTTCACCAACGGATAAAGTCTGGCCTTCAAACTCCACTGACTGATCTTGGTTTACAACTGCAATTGGAAGATTCTCAGCCTTACCATAGGGATCCCACATTGATCTTAAGAAAAAAGAAGCATACAACAAAGGTATACAACATATTACGATAAAAGATATCAGCAGCAGTTTATTTGCTTTAATCTTTTTCCATTCTGATTTTATCATTTCCATATATATTTATCCATCACCTTTCTAATCCATAAATCGAAGTCACTCCACTGTTCTGCCTTATTCCAGTTGATGGGCTGAATTTCCTTGCTGCCCAAGGTTTCCTGAAGTAGCTGGCTTACTGTTTTTGTTCTAAGTGCTTCCCTGTATAACATATCTGCTTCTGCAAAAGCATTTCTCATAACTACCGTACCCTGATTGGCAATGACCTGTATATCTTCAAATACCTGGTCAATAAGCCCGGAATCCGGATAGGTCGTTATTGTCCCTTCCAATGCTTCTACTATCTCCAGCAGGTTTATGTCATCCGTATTTTTTGCCAGTGTAAATCCCCCATTATTACCGGATACTGAATTTACCAGTTTTGCTACTACCAGTTTTCGTATTATTTTCTTCGTATAAGTCAGGGAACCTTTCAGTCGTTTATGGATTTCCTCCGATGCTACAGGTATGGAGTGTTCCTGGGTTGCCAGTAATGCTATGATACAAACGGCTTGCTCGATTCCTCTGGTTAATTTCATTCTCTCATCTCCTTCATTGATATTTCATGTCCATTATAGACATTTCAAATCCACAATGGAATCATACTCTCCTTAGACTAAAGTGTCAACAATCATTGTGACAAAATTTTTCACTTTAAATTATATTTTTTATTCATTTTTACATACAACTATTCTTTCATGGTCTGCTCACAAAAGTTGCAAGGTGCGCACACCACTAACTTACAGCATATTATCAGAGGTATCGTTAAAAAGCCTCTATTACCTAAGGTAACCTCATAAAGATATCCTTATCCTAATTCTTGTTCTTATACATAAATTTGCTTTAATTATCTACACTATGATTTATACCCCTATCCTCTAAGATAGCTTTTCATTCGTATTTTATTGCGTAAATTATGCTAAATACCAATACCTGATATTTTAGATTCCTACTTGTTTGGTTCTAATTACCTATAACCATCTGCTGTTTTTTAATAAGAAAATTAATTTGTCCTTTAAAAATTCAATGTTTTTTTAAATATATATTAAATTCATTCATTTTTTAGTTGACAAAAATTAGTAGTGTGATATAATGTGAAAAGACTATAAAAGAAAGTGAGGTAAATAATATGTTTAATCGTAATTTTGATGCTGCAGCCAATAATACAAATAATAATTTAACTTTTATTACCTCAACGCATAATTCTTTTATATAGTGCAGTCCCAATAATAGACTACACATATGTAATATAATAAAGGATTTTTAATGCCGTGGTAATAGACCACGGCTATTTTTTGCCCAAAAATAGGGAGGAGGATTTATGAAACTATCAAAATATATCAAACGATACTGGTATATCTATGCCATTGCCATTGTCTGTATGACGATAAGCATCGCCCTGGATATGTTATCACCACGAATTTTAAAGCTTATTATTGATGATGTTATAGTTGCCGGTAAGGTTGAGCTGCTTACCAGGCTATTAATAACAATCTTTATGATTGGTGTGGGCAGAGCACTGTTCGGCTACTTCAAAGAGGTTCTCTTTGACTCTGTCAGCTCTAAGATTGGTGCAGACATCAGAAGAAATCTGTTCCGTCATGTCCAGAGCCTGTCCCTGGATTACTTTGATAAGAACAATACCGGAGAACTTATGTCCCGTCTAAAAGATGATGTAGATAAAGTCTGGTCAGGTGTTGGTTTTATTGGAATGCTCGTAGTAGAGGTTATCATACATACCTCACTGGTTCTTTACAGCATGTATACCCTAAGCCCCAAACTTACTGTTATCCCACTGATTGCAATGCCTATAGTTGCCTTTATTGCAATCAGGATGGAAAAGAAACTGGATAATGTCTATGAAGAAATCAGCGAAGAAAATGCTAAGTTAAATCTGGTGGCCCAGGAAAACCTGGCAGGTGTAAGAACAGTGAAAGCTTTTGCAAGAGAAAAATTTGAAATAGGAAAATTCCTATCTCACAACAAACGTTATTATGAACTGAATATGAGACAGTCCAAAGTACTTATAAAATACAATCCATTTTTCCAGTTCATAACCAGGCTTCTTCCGGTTATCGTTATAGTTGCCGGTGGTTTTCTGGTAATACAGGAAGACATAACTCTTGGTACACTCGGTGCCTTCGCAGAATATGCCAACAATATAGTATGGCCTATGGAATTACTGGGCTGGCTCTTTAACGACATGGCCTCAGCTGCCGCATCAACTAAGAGAATCAACAAAATAATGATAGAAAAACCTACGGTTATCAGCAAAGAGGATTCCACTCCCCTTGAAAGAGCTGCCGGTGATGTTGAATTTGAAAATGTTTCCTTTAACGTAAATGACACAACAGTTCTTAAAAATGTAAGTTTTCACTTAGAACCAGGTAAGACCCTTGGTATCATGGGTGCCACTGGCTCAGGTAAAACCTCTGTTATCAATCTGCTGCAGCGCTTTTATGAAACAACAGAAGGTAATATCAAGCTGGATGGTATTAATGTTAAGGATCTCTCCCTTTATGATTTGAGAAAGAATATGGCACTGGTTATGCAGGATGTATTCTTATTCTCTGATACTGTAAATGAAAATGTAAAGATGGGTCTGCGTCCCCTGTTAACGGATCAGGAGGTTATACATGCCACTATACAGGCACAGGCTTCTGATTTTATTGAGAAGATGGATGATCAGTATGATACTATAATCGGTGAAAGAGGTGTTGGTCTTTCCGGGGGGCAGAAACAGCGAATCAGTATTGCAAGAGCTCTTGCAAAGAAAACACCCATTCTTATTATGGATGATTCAACCTCAGCCCTGGATATGGAAACTGAACATCTTATACAGAAGAATTTAAATGATCTGGAGTGTACGACTAAAATTGTTATCGCTCACAGAATATCAGCGGTCAGAAACGCCGATGAAATTATTTTCTTAGAAGACGGTGCAATTGCAGAAAGAGGTACCCACGAATCTCTCCTTGAGAAAAAGGGCTTATACTATCAGACTTATATGGCACAGTATGGAGACTATTTAGCGGAGAATTCTTTAAAGGATTTAAAAAAAGAGGAATCCCTCGTCATATAAAATCAATTTATATCAACGCCTCTTAGCTCTTTCATATACAGGGCAAAGAGGTGTGCAAAATCTGTTGAATGTATCGATTTTAACTTCAATTAGATATTAATCGATTCTATTTATCAGACAGGTTTATCTTAAACTCACATGCGCCATAAAGCGCAGAAATGGAGGATTTATGTCAGTTAATGCAGTCAGGGTTGATGAGAATCTGGTCGGCCCCGGTAAAATAAATACTCTCTTAAGGCTCTTTCGCTATTTATTAGCCTATAAAAGAGAAATTATTGCCGTGCTTTTGATTATGGGCGGTACTGTAACCATCAGTCTTTTAAACCCGCTTATAATAGAGCACGCAATCAATGTTAATATAGCAGGTAAGGATGTTAACGGCCTCATAAAGCTTGGTATAGCTGCCGCTGCCTTAAATATTACTTATATTCTGTTAGTAAAGCTTCGTATGTTCATAATGGCAAAAATAAGCAATACTGTTTTGCTTAGCATAAGACAGGAGCTATATACCCACATCCAAAAGCTTAGTTTCAGCTTCTTTGACAGCCGCCCTACCGGTAAGATACTGGCACGCGTTATCGGTGATGTCAACTCCTTAAAGGATGTACTCACCAACAGCGTTACCACTCTGATACCTGATTTTATAACCATAGTAGCAGTTGTTGTAATCATGATGGCAAAAAATTATAAGCTGGCCTTTGCAGCATTAATAAGCCTTCCCTTACTTATTGCCGGTATGTGGCTCATTCAGGTATACTCCCATGTCAGGTGGCAGACATATCGAAAGAAGAATTCCAACCAGAATGCTTTTATCCATGAAGATTTATCCGGTATGCGTATTATCCAAAGCTTTACAGCAGAAAAGGAAACCTCCGATGCCTTTGACAGCATGCTCAATGAGCACAGAGGCTCCTTTATAAAGGCGATTCTCTTAAGTGATGCTTTTGGTCCTATTATAGACTTCTGCTGGGGTATCGGTACTGTTTCTCTCTTCTTTTTCGGTATAAAGATGACAGGAGATAATGTTACTCCCATTGGAACACTTATCGCCTTCAGTTCCTATATCTCCATGTTCTGGAGACCAATTATGAACCTGAGCAACTTTTATAACCAGCTGGTAACCAATATATCCGGTGCTGAACGTATCTTTGAGATTATGGACACCGCTCCCGATATTAACGATGAAAGTGATTCCAAGGAGCTTCCCCAAATCAGAGGAGAGGTACATTTTGATCATGTAACATTTGCTTATGATAAGGATACCCAAGTCTTAAATGATGTAAGCTTCCGAATCAAACCAGGTGAGACCATCGCTTTGGTTGGACCTACCGGCGCCGGAAAAACTACTGTGGTTAACCTGATCAGCCGCTTTTATGATATACAAGAAGGTAATATCTATATTGACGGTAATAATATCCGTAATGTTTCCATTGAAAGCTTACGTATGCAGATGGGTATTATGACACAGGATAACTTCCTGTTCTCCGGTACTATAAAGGATAATCTGAAATACGGTAAACTAGATGCAACTGATGAAGAAATCATCGCAGCCGCTAAAGCAGTTAATGCCCATGACTTCATTATCAAAATGGAGAAAGGCTATGATACGGAATTAAAGGAAAGAGGCGCCGGGCTTTCTGCCGGCCAAAAGCAGCTCTTAGCCTTTGCCAGAACTATGGTATCCATGCCCAAAATCCTTATACTTGATGAAGCAACCTCAAGCATTGATACACATACGGAATTGCTGGTACAGCAAGGTATCGAAGTCCTTCTAAAGGGACGTACTTCCTTCGTTATTGCCCACCGCCTGTCCACTATACAGAAAGCTGACAGAATTTTTTACATCGACAATGGAGGCATTGTAGAAGAAGGAAGCCCGAAAGAGCTTCTGGAAAAGAAAGGTGCTTATTACGAGCTCTATATGGCCCAATTCAAGAACATCTAATTACAATAAAGGCAATGGCTTCCGAATTGTTCATCTCCTACGATGCAGCTTTTCATCAATTCAAAATACCATTGATTATAGATTAGAGATTTTTATTAATATCACCGGAACGGCTAATTTATACTGCTGTTCCATTCGTTAAGAGTTTTAATTCTTATAAAACTAGAGCAGGAAGCAGCCTATACGTGTTGCTTCCTGTTTTGGTTTTCCTTCCGATTGTTTAGCTTGTCCCCATCTGACCTGTTCTGATATAATTAGGCAATCAGTATAAATTAAGCAATTATGATTACATATAACAGGAAATGAGGAGTTAAGAATGGTCAGAATATTATTTTTAGAAGATGAACCCACAATAAAAGAGGTTTTGATGGAATATATGAAAATGAAGCAATATGATGTCACTCCTGCGGAAGATGGTGATGAGGCAATACAGTTGCTGGAAGAGCAGGATTTTGATCTGGCTGTACTTGATATTATGGTTCCAGGTAAAAATGGACTTGAGGTGTTACGTCATATCAGAGATAGTAAACCTTCTATGGCTGCTATCATGCTTACTGCTATAGATGATGAGCCAACACAGGTAAAAGCTTTTAATCTCTATGCAGATGATTATGTAGTAAAACCTGTCTCACCTATAATATTACTAAAAAGAATCGAAACTATATTAAGAAGAACAGGTGGTACGGATAAGAAAGCTATAACTACAGAGGGTCTGTATCTGAATGAAGAAGCATATCAGGCCTTTTACGATAATATATCCCTGCAGCTTACCTTAAGTGAGTTTTTGCTATTGCAGACCCTTAAAAAGGAAGCCATGCGTGCTTTTACCAGAGAACAGCTTATTCTTAGAATATTTAACGAGGATTATATTGGCAATGACCGTATCATAGATGCACATATAAAGAATTTGCGGAAGAAACTGCCTAAAAATTATATTCGTACCGTAATCGGTGTAGGTTATCAATTTAATGAAGTCACAGAAGAAGCAGAATGAGGTGTTCCATGAATCTTTCCAGAAAAACTTTGATTTACAGCAGTATTATATCACTAATAATTATGACTCTCTTAGTTGGCTATTTTATACTAATGGTACCTTCACTTTATGTGGCTTACATGCAGGATAGAAATTATGCCTCAATTGTAAGCCTGCAGAAAGGTTATATGAAGACCGGCAGTTATGATAATCTTAAAGTGAAAAATCCCAGCGGTACGCTTACCCTTGAACTGCCTCTGACCGGGAATTACTTCTATGCGGTTAATCAGTTCTTTAAACTTACTGTTCACATAGAAAATAAGGAGCTGCTTAATATTCTCGATAAGCTGAGATACTATGCCAAAAATACAGATGAAATAGATGACTTAAAAGAAGAAGATTTTCTCTTTGATGAGCTTAAGGAACTGCTGGCTCTTGATAAGCTTATCCCTGGGGATTATCCGCTGCAATTTGACTTTGATTTTCACGAGGATAAAGAAGCATATCAGCTAATCTCTTCAAAATTTCATAAAGAATCCTCAAAACTTATGGTATATGAATCTAATATAACTGACGGAAGCAATTTCTATACCAGCTATATTGCCTTAGGTTTAACGGAAGATTCTATTGATATTACCCTGCTGCCGGTTATGACACCCCGAATTGATGAGATAAAGCCTGTAATTCTTCAAAGCCTCCCAATGCTTATTGCTGTGGCCTTACTGCTTATATTGATATCCTCCCAGCTCTTTTCAAGGCTTATCATAAACCCTATTATCAGATTGTCCAATCATGCGAAGCTAATGATGGATTCAGAGGAATTATATTTAAAACCAATAGCTATAACCGGGAACGACGAAATCAGCAGCCTTGCAAAAAGCCTGAATGAACTGTATATAAAGATTCAAAAAAGCTATCAGGAGTTAGAAGAGAAAAATCAATATCTGGCAGAAGAAAATAAGAGGCAGGAGGTATTCTTACGTGCTTCTTCTCATCAGCTTAAGACTCCAATAGCTGCTGCTCTGCTCCTGGTAGAAGGCATGATTAATGAAATCGGAAAATACAAGGATACAAAAGCATATCTTCCCCAGGTGAAGGGGCAGCTTCAGTCAATGAAGAATATTGTAGAGGATATCCTGTATCTAAACCATTGTTCTCCAACAATTCAAACAGATCCAATCTCATTGGATGACTTGATATTAGAATGTATCAGCTATTATCAGGTTCAATTGGATGAGAAAGCAATACAAATAAGCATGAAAGGACAGCGTATAAACCTTTACACCGATCCTGAATTGCTTAAGAAAATTCTTGATAACCTGCTCTCAAACGCTATCAGCTTTACGCCGAAAGCTGGTAAGATAACCATACTATACGAAGACAACAGATTATGTATTATAAACTCCGGTGCCGTAATTGAAGAGGAACTTCTTCCACACGTGTTTGAGCCCTTTGTTTCCAGCATAACCAAGTCACGGGCACACGGACTCGGACTATATGTTGTGTCTTTTTATGCTAAATTACTGAAATTCCACGTAAAGCTCAGCAATATGAAAGAAGGCGTTATGGCAGAATTATATTTTAACTAATATATTCTAACCGATATAATATCTTACAAATTCCATATCTAACTGGTACTATATTCAGTTGATACTATATTTCAATCTATAAAATATTTTTACTTATACTATAGCAGTATGTACATTACATCTACATGGAATCTTCATTTCAAATTCATATGTTTTTGTTATAATTTATCCATCAAGAGAAAGCAACTGACGAAAGGATCAGAAACATCATGGTGACAATCAATCAGGTAAAAGTTCGTTATGGTAATCAAATAGCCTTATCAATAAATAACCCTATTAGTTTTAAAGCCGGTGACCGTATCGGTATCATTGGCTCAAATGGTGCAGGGAAATCAACCTTTGTAAAAACCATTCTGGGTTTAACAAATTACCAGGGTAATATTACAACCGACCTCCAGCCAGAGGAAATGGCTGTTCATATGCAATACAATAATTATGCTAATACCATGGCAGTAAAGCATATAATAGAAGCTGTTCTGTATACCAGAATAAAGAAGAACAAACTTTTGCAGGATTTAATAACCTTTTTTGATTTTGATGAGTGTTTGAATAAGAAATATGCTGCTCTCTCAGGAGGTCAAAAACAGAGGCTTACTATCATACTTGTATTGATTCAGGATTCACCTCTGGTATTTTTTGATGAGGTAACCTCCGGCCTGGATTTCGAAACAAGACAAAAGCTTATGTCCAAGCTGGTGGAATGGTACAGTAATAAAAACTCTACTTTGTGCGTAGTTTCACATTACTATGAGGAGCTGGAACAACTGGTAAATAAACTTTTAATATTAGAGCAGGGGCAAGTTGTAGATTTCGGCAGCAAAGATGAGCTCTTCCGTAAATACTGCGGAAAAACGGTAATAACCCTTGATAATACTGAGAAAAACCAAGTGATTACGAGTAAGTTGCCAAAGCTCGCCGCACCGGCTCATTTAATAGCTCTCTCCTGCCATCATAATGAGGAGGAAAAACAGATAACAGAAATGCTTATTAGAGAAGATATTAACTTTAAACGAAGCAATAATAATATCGAAATTATGTCCATCAATGCCAAAATAAGCTTTCAAAATAAATAATAGATATAACATTAATATCAAAAAAACAATGATAAAGAATATTAATTATTTATAGAAAATATTTATACGATTATCATAACTGAATGGTACTTTCATTAACCAAGAGCTTAGATTTATAACTACTTAGATTTATATAAATTACTTTTCAATAAATTACTTTTTCAGTAAATTACTTTTTCAGTAAATCACTTTTTCAATAAATTACTTTTTCAGTAAATCACTTTTTTGATAAATTACTTTTTCAATAAATTACTTTTTAATAAA
>DJJW01000026.1 GCA_002434335.1 Lachnoclostridium sp. UBA6558
ATTATCAGAGGTGCATTTCATTACAGATTTTCTACTCTTATATTATTTCTGCAACAGACGCCACAGGGTTGTCCGGCTGATACCCAAGCGTTTGGCTGCTGCGCTATGATTTCCCTCAGTTTCGCCTACCACCCGGATAGCGATGTCCTGGCTAATCTCGGTAAGGGTACGGTTCAGATCCAGAGGTGTGGCGGAATTTTCCTTCTGGGAGGAAAAAGCACCAACATGCCGCTCCTTACGCAGTACCTGCCGGACATTTTCGGCGGTGATGATCTGACTGGTACCCATTACCGCAAGCTCTTCAATCACCCGGCGGAACTGGGTGTAATTATGGGNNGTTATATCTTTGCAGGAGAGACAATGCTTCCGGATCGGCACCTAAAATCTGTCTGGGCATATTGAGGTTCATATGGCTCAGACAGAGATTCATCAGAGTGGGAATCTGATAAGTAAGCTGGCGCAACGGCGGCAGATACAAGGAAAGGCAGGAAAGCTTTTCTCGAAAAAGAGCACCTACTTTCGAGATGTATTCGTCGCTCTGGCATACACAGGAAATCATTACCCTGTTTCGCTGGCACACCTCCATCTCCGTCAGCACAGCGATTAGCTGGTACTGCCGTTCCAGAGATAAGACATCCACATTTGCAAAGTATAGGGTGCTGCCCTCATCTGCCAAGGGGGAGTTGTGATGCTCCATAAGAAATGCCCAGCTGCGTTCGTTCAGCAGACTGCAGTTGATGGACACTAAGGGATTGTTCCGCAGGGGGCCTTTTATATAAAGCATGCTGACAATGGATTCCTTCCCTGTACCATCCTCACCGGTGAAGATGACAGGGGCGGTACTTTGACTGATTTGGTCAATTTCCTGCTGAAAATCCTGTAGATTCCCAACAAAGCTGAAAATGCTGTTATAGTAAGCTGACTCTGCCTCTGCTCGGTCAGAGTAACTGATACCCATCTGGTGTGAGGCTACCGGTAATTTTCTTTCATCAAAGAAAAAGGCGGTATAGCGCAGAGCTCCGCTGGCAATATGCCGAACTCGAATGGAATAGCGCATGCCTTTCAGAGAACGGCTGATTCGCTGATCCTCACCCTGGGTTTGGGAGAGTTCCTGGCGCAGAAGTTCCAATAATTCAGGTTTAGGATCTTCCAGCGTGGACAGAAAAAGATTTCCCTGACTGTCAAAGACAATAGTCTGTCCAATCTGACCCCTTATTAGCTCGCGAAAGAACAAGTTTTCATCCCGCAGGTATTGTTGACTGTCACACAACAGCAATACCTGATGAAAGGCGTTACGGATACTGTCAGCTCCGGAGGTAATGAGAAAGGAATTGATTCCCAAACGCTGGGCTGCAGTATTTACAATCACGTCGCTGAGAANNATTCTACCGCTTCAATAGAATCTACTGTATGGATATCAATGTCGCATTCCAGCAATTCACACAAGGGTTGCACATGGTTCCTGATATCGGCAAAGGAAATCATGGTAATCTTTTTTTTCAGCCCGCCCGCCAGTTTGATGGCGCAAAGGATATCATACATGGAAATTTCAATCTCAATAACAGGAATGGTAAGCTGCTGCCGCAGCATCTGTGCGGTAGCACCACGGGATATTACCGCATCGTAATCTCCGTGAAAGTTATTTTGAGCGATGATAAGACCCTGTTCCATATCCCCCACATAGACTGTCAAATCAATCTGCGGAAATTCCTTCGCCAGATTCAGCATCTGAATTTTCATTCCCTCATAAGGCGCAATACCCAAAACACGATAATTCATCTTTAACACCTCAATGTATTGTTTCATATTTGAACACATTATAACAAATGCACAAAAAATAAGCAATAATTTTTTCGTATGTTTCAAATGTGAACAGTGATAAGAAGAAATAAACTTGACGAAAATGGTGAAATTTATATAAAATGAATATAAACCTAAACCAAAAAGGATTATCATTTTATATTATATACAAAAGAATGAGGATGGTCCTTTGAAACTGTTTCAAAATGAAACAACAGGAGATCAATATATGGTAAAGCTTCTAATCATTGCTGATGACTTCACGGGAGCACTTGACACCGGAGTGCAGTTTGCAGCCAGGGGGGCAGCAACCATCGTGGTCACAGATCTGAACTATGATTTCCGATCGGCTGAAAAAAGGGTGGAAGTTTTAGTAATGGTGGCAGAAACAAGACATCTGGGGCCACAAGAGGCCTATGAGATAGTGTACAGCACAGTGCATAGAGCATTTCAGGCAGGAGTTCCTTACATTTATAAAAAGACAGACTCCGCACTGCGTGGAAATATTGGCAGTGAATTAACAGCCCTAATGGACGGGACAGGTGTGGATTCCCTTCCTTTTCTACCTGCCTTTCCCAAACTTGGCAGGGTAACAAAGGAGGGAGTTCACTATATCGACGGTGTACCGGTGGCCCAGAGTATTTTTGGTCAGGATCCTTTCGAACCGATTCTTAACTCTTCTGTGGAGCATATCCTCAGACAGCAAACGAAGGTGCCGGTGTTGATGCATTCACGAAAGGAAATTTATAAGATTTCTGATCCCGGTATCCAGGTATTTGATGCTGAAACAGATGCAGATCTGAAACACATCGGCAGAGAACTGGGGGCAGAGCAGCTGCGATTCAGTGCAGGATGTGCAGGGTTTGCGGCAGTGCTGGCTGATATGCTGAATTTGAAGGAGACAGCCACAGAAATACCAAAGCTTGAGGAGACACTTTTTATAGCTTGTGGCAGTGTTAATCCGGTAACTCTCCGCCAGATGAAGAGGGCACAGGAACAGGGGGTTCCACATGTGAATTTGAACCCTGTGCAAAAACTGGAACAGAACGGGGTGGATAGTATGCAGGCGGACGAATGTGTTTGCAGGTGTCNNGCGGTGGCTGGCAGAGGCAGCTGGGAAAAAACGCTTTATACTGGATGTTAATGACCCGCAAGGATGCGAGGATACGAATATCTACGCACGGGAACACAACTTGACGATGGAGCAGCTTCGGGTGCGAATATCCAGAAATCTGGCAGCCTTGATTAAGAGAATGCTTGATAATGGTCTGAAGGCTACACTTTTGTGTACCGGCGGCGACACGCTGATGGCGTTAATGCAGGCGGTAGACGTTTCAGAACTGACTCCGATTTACGAAATGGCAACTGGTGTTGTGTTAACGAACTTTATTTACAAAGAAAAAACATTTCATATCATTTCAAAATCCGGTGGTTTTGGAGAGGAAGATCTGTTTCTGAAAATAGCAGAAAATATTTCCTGAAACCAGCAAAAATATTAACTGAGTGTTGTTAATAGAAACACTTTCACACTGAGGTCTGCGGACTGAAATAAATGCAGGCACTCAACTCAGAACATGGAGGTAAATTATGAATTATCCTGCTCTTCCCGGTCTGACGATAGACGGTCGTCTCTATCGTAACGAAGAAATGGGTACGGTGGAAGCAATGGTACCGCCCGGCCCTTTCGCTACCTGCCATTCTCCCGCTATGCTGGAGCTGCCAAACGGTGACATGCTGTGCTGCTGGTTTGCGGGTACTTATGAAGGGGAGGCCGATGTGCATATCGTGTGTGCACGTCTACCCAAAGAGGCTGACAGATGGACGGAGCCGGTCTCCGTTTCCGGTGACCCAAAGCGCAGCGAGCAGAATCCATCCCTATTCTACGGCCCGGATGGCGCTGTCTGGTGTATGTACACCGCACAATTGGACCGCGTTACGGGCAAAGACAACATGCAGTTCACCTCCCAAATCAGATGCCAAAAGAGCTTTGACGGGGGAATTACATGGGGAGGATATGAAACCGTCTTCCCAAGAGAAGGCAGCTTTTGCCGCCAGCCTATCCAGATTCTGAAAAATGGCCGCTGGATTTTCGGCAATTGGCTGTGCACCGACTCTTTTGAAGGACTATCCGGTGATCCCAGCGTATTCCAGCTTTCAGATGACCAGGGGAAATCCTGGCGTATGGTAGAAATGCCGAACAGCCGCGGCCGCGTTCATCCTACCGTTGTGGAGCTGGAGGGCGGACACCTGGTTGCTTTCATGCGCAGCCGTGAGGCAGACAATGTCTACCGCAGCGAATCTCTGGACTGGGGTGAAACCTGGTCAGAGCCGAAACCTACCCCTCTGCCGAATAATAACTCATCGATCAGTGCTATACGCACCAAAAGCGGACTGGTTGCTGTGGCATATAACCCCACCAGCACTCCGGCTCCCATTCCCGGCAAAGCTGCATGGCCGGGGCTGCGTTGTCCTGTTGCTGTAGCATTATCAGAAGACGGCGGTCTTACTTTTCCATTAATCCGTTACATGGAACGTGGCGAGGGCTTTATGGGTGAGGAGAATAAAACAAACAACAAACAGTATGAATACCCTTACCTGATGCAGAGTTCCGATGGCAGACTGCATCTGACCTATGCAGCTTACACCCGTAAGTGTATCAAATATGTCAGCTTTACCGAAGAGGACGTTATCGGTGCAAAGCGAGAGTATGTCGGCATATACAACCCTACTTCCGGGGAGGGCACAAAATAAGCAGCATTTACAGGAGTATTTAACTGAATTATTGCAAAAAGGAGTGAAACCAGATGCAGACTATATATAATTTAAAAATGCCCCATGCTGTTTATGGCGGCGAAAACTCAATAGATAATATGACTGCCATCTTAAAGACGAATCAAGTGAAGCGTGTAGCCATATTTACCGACAAGGGAATACTTGCCTCCGGCTTGTTTGCTTTACCGGAAGCAGCAGTAAAAGCTGCGGGAGCCGATTATTATGTGCTGGACGAGATTCCGCCGGAGCCTTCCTACATCGCGGTGCAAACTATAGTTGACAGGTTCAAAGCAAGCGGTGCTGATATGATTATTGCCTGCGGCGGCGGAAGTGTTTTGGATGCTGCCAAGCTTGCCAGCGTACTTGTAACGGAGGAATATGGTGTAAAGGAACTGCTGGAGGACCCGGGACGCGCAAAAAAATGTGTACCAACCATTCTGATTCCCACCACTGCCGGTACCGGTGCGGAGGTAACTCCAAATGCCATAGTCGCAGTTCCGGAAAAAGAGCTGAAAGTCGGCATAGTAAATGAAAATATGATTGCTGATTATGTAATCTTAGATGCCCGTATGATTAAAAATCTGCCCAGACAGATAGCTGCCGCAACCGGTGTGGATGCTCTGGCGCATGCTATTGAGTGCTATACCAGCAAAAAGGCAAATCCCTTTTCAGACACCTTTGCAATGGAAGCCCTTGATCTGATCTTGAACAATATTATTCCTGCCTGTGATGATCCTGAGGCGATGGAAGCCAAGAACAAGATGCAGATTGCCGCATTTTATGCCGGAATTGCCATCACAGCTTCCGGTACCACAGCTGTTCACGCCCTTAGCTATCCTTTGGGTGGAAAGTATCACATTGCCCATGGGGTTTCCAACGCAATCTTACTGGCACCGGTTATGCGTTTTAATGCTCCTGTCTGCCAGGAACGATTGGCTATGGCCTATGACCGCTGCTGCCATGACACCGAAAATATCTGTCAGACAACCAAGGAGAAGGCAGAATGGATGATTGAACAGCTTGAGCGGATTGTACGTCATTTAGAGATTCCGACCAGCTTAAAGGAATTTGGTGTTCCGCGGGAGGATTTGGAGGGCCTGGTAGAGGCCGGTATGCAGGTGCAGCGCTTACTGGTAAATAATATGCGCCCTGTAACTGCTGAGGATGCAAGAAATCTATACTTGGAAATTCTGTAAATTATTATAAAAGGAGAGAGTTACTTATGAAGGCTGTTGATTTAAAAGGTATTATCCCACCTGTTCTAACCCCTATGAATCCAGATGAATCAATTAATATGGCGGAGCTGGGCAACCAAATCGAACGCATGCTGGAGGGAGGGGTTCATGGTCTGTTCCCCTTCGGAACCAACGGCGAAGGTTACATCCTCAGCGAAAATGAAAAGATTCAGGTGCTTGAGGCCACTATTGACCAGGTAAAAGGTCGTGTTCCGGTGTACGCAGGTACCGGCTGTATTTCCACTGCTGATACCATACGTATCAGCAGGAAGGCTCAAGAGCTAGGTGCTGACGTGTTATCCATTATCACTCCCAGCTTTGCCCTTGCTTCACAAAAGGAGCTTTACGACCACTATGTGGAAATTGCAAAGCATGTTGACATTCCAATCGTACTGTATAACATACCAGCACGCACAGGCAACAAATTACTTCCTGAAACCGTTGCGAAGCTGGCTAAAGATGTAGACATCATCATGGGTGCCAAAGACTCCAGTGGCGACTGGGATAACCTGCTTGCCTACATCAATCTTACAAAGGATCTGGACAAGGACTTCCGTGTACTATCCGGAAATGATGCACTTATTCTGCCTTGTCTGGAGGCAGGCGGTGCAGGCGGCATCGCAGGCTGTGCCAATGTATATCCTCATGTGCTGGCATCAATCTATGAACTGTTTATGGCCGGTAAGCTGGAAGAAGCGAAAGTAGCTCAAGATTCCATCGCCTCCTTCCGTGCTGTATTCAAATATGGTAACCCTAATACTGTTGTTAAAAAGGCTGTTTCTCTGCTTGGTTATCCAGTAGGCGATTGCCGACGTCCATTCAACTACCTATGCGACGAAGGCATTGACGCGCTGCAACAAGTTCTGAAGGAAAACGCTGACAAAGGGATGTGCTGATATGAGTATACAATTTAAACCTATTATAGGAATTACTATGGGGGACCCTTTTGGAAATGGTCCGGAAATTACTGTTTGTGCACTGGCAGATAAGGGAATCTACCAGCGTTGTAACCCCTTGGTAGTAGGAGATGAGACCTCCATGAGTTATGCTTTAAAGGTGGCCGAGAAAGTTCACGGCATTCATCTGGAGCTGAATGTGGTTTCCACACCTGCCGAAGGCAGGTACACCTATGGAACCATCGACTTATTGGATTTGAAACTGGTTCCGGCAGATGAAATCCCGGATACCTCCGGTCTTGCTGTACCAAAGCCTTTTGGTATAGGAGCCTGTGCCCTGGGCGGCGAGGCGGCCTTTCAGTATGTTGTGAAAGTTATTCAACTGGCCATGGAGGGTCAGATTGATGCGACCGTTACCAATGCTCTGAGCAAAGAGGCCATTAATATGGCCGGTCATCACTATTCAGGCCATACCGAGATTTATGCTGATTACACGGGCACACCTAAATACACCATGATGCTGGCCCACGGAGATCTGCGGGTAGTCCATGTTTCCACGCATGTGTCCTTACGGGAAGCTTGTGATCGTGTCAAGAAAGATCGTGTCCTGGATTGTATTCGCATTGCCAATGAAGGCTGCAAAGCACTGGGAATCAAAGAGCCCAGAATTGGGGTCGCAGGGCTGAATCCCCACTGTGGTGAAAATGGCATGTTCGGCTGGGAGGAAGTAAAAGAAATCCAACCTGCCATCGAGGCTGCCATGGCTGAGGGAATCCTTATTCCTGAAAAGAAGCCTACTCCTCCTGATACCGTGTTCTCTAAGGCGCTGGGTGGATGGTATGACATCGTTGTGGCCATGTACCACGATCAGGGGCATATCCCGTTAAAGGTGAAGGGTTTTGTTTATAACCGGGAGGAACAGCACTGGGAGGCTGTGGAAGGTGTAAACGTAACCTTGGGGTTACCGATCATTCGTGCCAGCGTAGACTCNNTAGACCATGGCACCGGCATCGATCTTGCAGGCAGCGGTCGTTCCAGCGCGCTGAGTCTGGTCAATGCCATAGATTATGCCAACCTAATGGTTCATGCCGGGAGAGAAGCTTAACAATGTGCGGTTCGCGCTGTAAATTTACTCCTATGTCGATTTTCAGGCATTTCGCCAGGCAGAATGCTTGAATTGTTATTAATGTACCAACTGCAAAAAAATAATCTTGTTTAAAAGAGAGGAATTCAAACAAATGACTATTCCAATGATTATTGCCCTTGCTATCACTGTATTCATGATAATTTTAATCATGACAGAAAAACTTCCCTTCGGTGCACCTCCAATTCTCGCATGTCTGTTATTTGTTCTTTTTGGCATAACCGATATCAAGACTGCTTTCGGAGGCTTTTCAAACTCAACGATTGTTATGCTCGCCTCCTTTATGGCAATTATTGCCGCACTGCAAAAGACCAGCTTTATTACTTCCTTCAAGAAAGCAATGTACAACATGGCCAGTAAAGGTGGATTCAGGGCTTATGTACTTTTGATACTTGTGGTTATGTTAGGCTGCAGCTTGTTCGGCACAGGCTCAACTGCCTACTATGTTCTTACGCTGGGCATATTGTCCACCATACCTTTCAGTGAGAAGTTACCAGGTGCCAAGATTATTATGACTTCCGGCTTTGCTGCCAACCATCCTCTGATTCCCATAAACGTAGCACTGCAATACGGCATTGTGGTAGCTGTTCTGCAGGCTGCCGGAGCTACTGTCGTTAAAGTTTCCTTAGTGAAATTCTCTGTTGTTAACATGCTGCTTTCCTTAGCCTTCCTGGGATGGTGCTTAATTTCTTACAAAAGATTACCCAGCCATCCAGCCGCAGAGGCAACCGAAGCTGCGAAATCCCAAGGCGAAAACGTTACTGAGTTGCCAAAATGGAAAGAATACACTACTTATGCAGCTTTTGTGGCTGCCGTTGCGGGAATGCTCCTTCAAAGCAGAATTGGTGATGCAGGTTATGTAATTCCAGGTTTGGCTGTAGCTGTGATACTGGCTATCCGTGTTTTGGATTTCACTGAAATCCGCAACAGTATCGGAGCTCCCATTATTTTGATGTCTGCCGGTGTTATCGGCGTTGCCGATGCACTTGGAAGTACAGGCCTGACCGCTTTAGTTGGAGAGACTGTGGCTAAAATGCTTGGCACAAATATCAATCCTTTCCTTCTGGTTTTTGCCTTCTGTGTACTCACAAGTGTACTTGCAACCCTTACAGGTTCTACCTTGGGTACTGTATATGTATTCGCACCTTTGGCTATATCTACCTGCCTGAGTCTGGGGCTAAATCCCACTGCGGCTGCGGCTGCAATCGTAGTTTCAGGCTGGAACGGTCATTTCCTGCCTATCGACGGCATGCCGGCTATGATTATGGGTATTGGGAACTATAAGCTAACTGAGTTTTGGAAATTCACGATTCCGATGTATTTCATCCGCCTGCTCGCTCTGACTGCCGGAGCACTGCTGATGTTCCCGATGTAAGCATGTTTCATTTTAAACAAATGTCCAACCTTATATGGAACAAAAAATCTTTCAACATTTCTGGAAAGAGGTATGATTATGAATAATAAATTTGAATTGGAACATATCGGTTTTAATACCCCTAATGCTGAGGAAGCTGAGAAATTGGCAAAACTACTGAGCATGATGTTTAATCTGGAGCCGCGTCACGGACAAAAGTCCGAATTCGGCGGCCCTTACTTCGAGTGTATGAAGGCACCGTTCCTGGGTGCAAACGGCCATATCGCTATGCGTACAGCTGATTTGACCGCTGCTACAGAAGAGCTGAAGGAGAAAGGTTTCTCCTTTCATATGGATACTGCCGCCTATTCGGAGGATGGGAAACTGAAAAATGTCTATTTAGACGGTGAGTTTGGCGGCTTTGCCATCCACATTATGCAAAAGTAATAAAGAATAAGTAAATGCACTCATCATTGGATGGGTGCATTTTTTATGGAAAGGAATCAAACAGATTGAAAGAAATGAACAGTTGAATCTGCCTGTTAATATAAAGGAACATATCTATAGCCTAAATGCAAGAAAGATTTCTTTAAGATGCTGTAAAAACTCTGCCCTTGGATACCTGTTTCAAAGGGTGTCGGTATCTCCTTACTCTTTTACAAGGTATGCTATGTATTTGGGTTCTCCTTTAGCGGTATATGCAGCAGGCACATTGTTCTTAACAACAGCATAAATTTAAAATGGAGTAGTTGAATTTTTACATTATCCTTGTTTGATATTTAGAAATTTCCAGATTCAACTATATAAATCCACCCGAAACAGCACTTTGGTGTATAGAGAGAGAAAAGGAGTGTATGCTTCTATGTTAACAAAAAAAAGCCGTATGAAAGAGGTTTATGCGAATCCAATTGGCCGCGACATTATAGATCGAATTGCTTTACAACTGAATATCAACAAAAAGGTAATTACTAATCCGATTATAGGAAATATGAAGCTAAAGACTTTGCCTAAGCTCTTGAAAGGACAATTGAAGGAAGGGTTTGTTGATATTATGCTTACTCTTTTAAACACCGAACAGGAAACCGCAATGACCGATGCTGGGGAAATACAAAAGGCATGGTGGAAAGAGGCTGTATTTTATCAGATTTACCCCAGAAGTTTTAAAGACAGTAATGGAGATGGTATTGGGGACCTGCAGGGGATAATTAGTAAATTGGATTATATAAAAGACCTGGGTATCGATGCTATCTGGCTTTCACCGATTTACGATTCTCCCAATGATGATAATGGCTATGACATCAGGGATTATCATAAAGTTATGGCTGAGTTTGGAACAATGGAGGACTTCGAGGCGTTATTGTTGGAAGTTCATAAACGTGACATGAGACTTATTATGGATCTGGTGGTTAACCATACCTCTGATGAACATGAATGGTATCAGAAGGCTGTACAGGAACCGGATTCCAAGTACAGGGATTATTATATTTTTCAGGATCAGCCAAACAACTGGACATCATTTTTCAGCGGTAGTGCCTGGAATTATGTAGAAGAACGTCAGCAGTATGCGCTGCATTTATTCTCAAAAAAGCAAATGGACCTAAACTGGGAAAATGAAAACCTGCGGCATGAGATTCATGAGATGGTAAAAATTTGGCTGGAGAAAGGTGTAGACGGATTCCGCCTGGATGTTATTAATTATATTTCTAAGCGAGGTGGTCTGCCTGATGGGAATGAAGATATTGGTAAGCTTATGGGATATTACGGTGCGGAACATTATTTCTATGGGCCTCGCCTTCACGAGTATTTGCATGAGTTGAAAGAAAAAGTGTTTGGACCATATAATGCTTTTTCAATTGGTGAAACTCCCGGAACAGGGATGGAAATGAGCAAGCTGCTGACTGCGGATTACCGAAAGGAACTGGATATGGTATTCTCCTTTGATCATCTGGAAACTCCCGGACATACCCGTTTTGATGATTATCAATATGACCTTAATTATTTGAAGAGTTATATGATTTATTGGATGCAGAACTACGGGAACCATTGTCAGCCATCTTTGTTCTATGAGAATCATGATAATCCGCGTATGATTTCCAAGATAAATCCAGACTTAAAGTATCGGAAGGTACTGGGTAAACTTTTGGCAGTAATCCAGCTTACCTTGCGGGGCACTCCATTTATTTATCAGGGACAGGAGCTTGGAATGGTCAATCAAGACTTTCAGACAATTGAGGAGCTTCGAGATGTAGAGTCTTTGAATCTTTATGAAAAGTTAAGTAAGACTATGGGAAAAGAAGAGGCATTTGCCAGGATACTTGCCGGTACAAGAGATCATGCCAGAACACCGATGCAATGGAACGACCAGCCATACGCTGGTTTTTCCACTGGGGAGCCATGGATTATAATGGATGAGGATTACAAGCAATGTAATGCTGAGGCTCAGCTTCAGGAGGAGGACTCCATCCTTCGTTTTTATCAGAAATTACTTGCATTCAGGAAGGAGCATGGTGTCATTTATTATGGAGAGGTATTATTTACGGAACAAAAGGTAAAAGATTTATTCGCCTATTATCGTAAGGATGAGAAGGAAACGCTGTATATTGAAATCAATTTAAGTTCCTGCAACAGGAAACGAACAAAGTATCCGGAGGGGGTTCGTATGTTATCGAATTATGCAGAGGTTTCGCCTGCATTCTTAAGACCTTATGAGGCAGGTATATGGAAAAATAATTAGTGCAAACCATAGGAACAGCTTTCCAGCTTTTACCCTTACTTATGAAATCGGTTAAAGAACAGCTATTTAAAAGAGTTAGGAAAAGGCTTAAAGAACAACAGTAAGGGCACCACAAATGCAGGATATATAATCTTGCATTTGGAGGTGCATTTCTTTATTGAAAACAGCTAGTCTCTAATTTTCGTTTTTATGTTAATAATCATATTTAATATTAACATATATATTAAGCTTGTATCAGTTATCAAAATTAGATAAAGGAAATAAGAGGAAAAGCATCATCTAATAATATATAATCTTCATACACTGCTGCAAAATAGGAGTAAATAATAATCCCTCCAAACTTATGTCGATGCATTCGTTCGGAGGTTCATTAATTTGCCGGTATTCTTTTTAATAGCGACGGTGACGGTGTCTGTCAAATAGGTTTCTGAAAAACAACAGTCTCAATATATCCCTTAAATTAAAATCACGGAAATTTCTGCGTCGTCTGCGGCGGCCTCTGCCATCTCTTCCGAATCCATCTATCTGTTGAGTATCGATAGTAGCAAAGCCGTAGTAATTATTTTCTTCATATTGATTCAGTAGGTTATCAATCATGTCATCTAAATTCGTGAGGGTCTCTTCACCGTTTACATTGTTGTTATCGATGAGATAGACAACGTTGTCATTTAACATTGCATAAATTTCGGGATATTCTTCAGCAAAATCAAGTAAATCCATAATAATACCTTTTAGTCTTTTTTTTATTATATGCTTTCATGTGAGAATTGTTAAACTTTTGTATCAAATGCGCCTTATTCATTGGATGATACATGAAATACATATAGGGATTAACGATTCTTATGCAGCTTTTTCGTTTTCAGTGATCCTTACTTGTTGCCATGACTGCCGTTTCATTTCTATGAATACTTCCAACTTACTTGGAAACAATACCCTTGGAGGTGTTTACAGCATGATATCACGCAAATCAGTTATAACTTTTGGAATGGTCGCAATTCCCATCGGGATGTCCACGACTACACAAGACAATGACATCCATTTTAATCAACTCCATAAAGGAGACAACAGCCGAATCCGGTATAAGAAGACTTGTGCCCACTGCGGTAAAGAAGTAAAAGCAGAAGAGATCGTAAAAGGCTTTGAGTATGATGATGACAAGTATGTGGTTATCACAGACGAAGAGATTGAAAAAATCAAAACAGAAAAAGAGAAATCCATCCAGATTCTTCATTTCGCACAACTAAACCAGATCTCACCTGTCTATTATGAGAAGACTTATCAAGCGACGCCAGAAGCCGGTGGGGAAAAAGCTTTTGAACTCCTTCGCTCCGCATTAATGGGAGAGCAGAAGATAGCCATTGGTAAGACCGTCATAGGCACAAAGGATACGCTAATGGCAATTATACCCAGAGAGGATGGTATCCTTATATCCACTATGTTCTATGCAGATGAAATCAAAGCGCTTCAAAAGCAATATACAAAACCCGAGGTATCCGAGCAGGAATTGAGTATGGCAAAAATGCTGATTAATTCTATGGACACACCTTTTGATCCTTCCAAATATAAAGACGAATACCAGGGGAGACTTCGTTCTCTTATTGAGACTAAGATTTCCGGTAAAGAGGTTGTGGCTCCGGAGTCAGAAGGTGAAGGAAAAGTCATCGATCTTATGGAAGCTCTCAAGGCCAGCGTAGAAAAAGCAAAGAAAGATAAGGAAACGGCATGAGCTTATGGCGGTGAGTTTAAACGAGTACAATGAAAAAAGGGATTTTGATAAAACCTTTGAACCCCAGGGAAGGACAGAAGATTCCGGAGATAGTCTGCGATTTGTCGTACAGCACCATATGGCCCGCAGAGAGCACTATGACTTCCGTCTGGAATGGAACCAGGTTCTTTTAAGCTGGGCTGTACCGAAAGGGCCTTCCTTTGATACACACGATAAAAGACTTGCGGTACAGGTTGAAGACCACCCTCTTGCATATAGAAATTTTGAGGGGACTATTCCCAAGGGGGAATACGGCGGAGGAGTAGTCCTGCTCTGGGATGAAGGTTTTTGGGAACCACAAGGGAATGTAGAGGAAGGGCTGAGAGAAGGTGTTCTGAAGTTTGTACTGACTGGAAAGCGGTTAAAGGGTAAGTGGGCTTTGATCCGGTTAAAAGCAAAAGCAGGAGAGAAGAAGGACAACTGGCTCTTACTGAAGGAAAAAGATGAGTATGTTAACACAGAGGGCATATCAGGATTCACCACCAGTATCAGAACGGGACGTACCATAGAGGAAATCGAAGCCGGAGAAGCAGAAAAATTCATTCGGAATCCTTTTAACAAGGTTGAGGTAATGTTAGCCAGGTTAGCTCATACCATACCGGAGGAAGAGGACTGGCTCTATGAATTAAAATATGATGGTTATCGGATTGTTGCCTTTGTGGAAGGCAATCAGGTTCGGTTGATTACCAGAAACGGCAATGATTATACAAGAAGGTTCCAGGTGGTTGCCGGCTCCCTCATCGACCTTGCTGCCGGGAGGGCAATGGTATTGGACGGAGAAGTTACCATTACGGATTCTGCGGGTAAGACGGATTTTCAAGCTTTACAGCATTATTTGAAAAATCCCAAACCACAGAATCTTACCTACATTATCTTCGATCTACTTGCTCTGGATGGGGTTGATCTTCGAGGATACCCTTTGACCGAAAGAAAAGAAAGGCTGGAGACCCTGCTGACGGATTCTCCCAAAAGACTATTCTACAGCCGTTATATCAGAGGAATGGGAAAGGAAAGCTTTGCTGCGGCGGAAGAGGCCGGTATGGAAGGAATTGTAGGGAAAAAAGCGGATTCTGTCTACAGCGGAACCAGAAATGGCGACTGGATTAAGCTAAAATGTGAAAAGCGGCAGGAATTTGTTATCTGCGGATATTCACTTTCTGACAAGAAAGCAAGGGGAATTAGCTCCCTTCTCTTAGGCATCTATGAAGGAGAAGATCTGGTTTATGCCGGACGTGTCGGGACCGGCTTTGGTGAGTCTGACATAAAACACCTATTGGAGAAGTTTGAGAACATAAAAAGATCAAATACAGCTTTTAAAGCAGAGCCCGAATCCAAACCATCAGAAGTGATTACCTGGCTTGAGCCGGAGTTGATTGCGGAAGTCAAATTTACCGAATGGACTACAGAAAATCTTCTAAGACATGCGAGCTTTCAAGGTGTGAGGACAGACAAGGACGCCAGGGAGGTTCAAAGAGAAATGGCAATTGAAGAAGCAGGATTCCAAGCCTCGGGAAATGAAGCCGGGGAAAGCATGAATGTAAATACCGACAGAATCTACGTCGGTGAAATTAAAATTACAAGTCCTGAAAAGGTAATGTATGGAGAACCTGAAATTACAAAAGCAGATATTGTACAGTATTATGAAAAGGTTTCGGAGCGAATGCTGCCTTTTTTAAGCAACAGGGTTTTAAGCGTGGTACGCTGTCCGAAGGGAATATCGCAGGCCAGCTTTTTTAAGAAGCATCCAGGTCCTGACAGTAAGGGTATTTTTACAATACCGGTAACCAATGGCAGCGGTGAAACAGAGGAATATTTCTATCTTGAGAATTTGACAGGGATCTTATATGAAGTACAGATGTGCACTTTGGAATTTCATACATGGGGAAGCCGTGTCGATGCTATCGAAAATCCGGATATGATGGTTTTTGATCTGGATCCCGATGAAGGAATGGAATTGAGCAGAGTTCGTCAAGGGGTGCGGGATATCAGAAGCATTCTTAGCGAGCTCTCCTTGAATTCCTATCTTAAAACCAGCGGTGGAAAAGGATATCATGTTGTTGTTCCTCTAAAACCGGTAGTTACCTGGGAGGTATTCCATGAGTTTGCAAGGACTGTTGCCAAAGTAATGGAACAGAAATGGCCTGACCGTTACACCAGTAATGTAAGAAAGTCAAAGCGTACCGACAGGATCTTTATTGACTGGATCAGAAACGGCAGAGGTGCCACAAGCATTGCGCCTTATTCCTTGAGGACGAGGAAAGGAGCAAAAGTGTCTATGCCCATTTCCTGGGAGGAACTTGATACCGTGGCGCCGGATGGTGTGAATATGGCGGAAGCGCTTGTAAGAATCAATGCCAGTGATCCATGGAAAGATTTTTATAAGAATAATCAGAGCCTAAGACCGAATATTTAAGTCTCTTTTCATTCTATCATACGAATCTTTTTACGACTCACATTAAGAAAGTGTCTCTAAAGGACTTACCTGATAATTCAGGTAAGTCCTTAAAGAAATCTTCATATTCCGCTGATTGGACAATTGTCCATTTCAAAAGTACTTTACAGATGTGATGTGATTGCTGGTGATGCTTCTGCAAACTTAGATAAGCCATAATTAGCAGATAGCATTAATTATAACGATTTCCCTTGAAAATAATTTGCCATAAAAAAACAATATACAAACATATGTTCTGGATGTATAATAAACCTGAGTTATTATTGAAAATAAGGGAGGTGTTTTAATGATAGACGAGCACATATATTTATGCATTGATCTTAAGTCATTTTATGCTTCAGTAGAATGTGTGGAGCGTGGGCTTGATCCGCTCACTACGAATCTTGCGGTGGCTGACCCTGAGAGGAGTGAGAAAACCATATGTCTTGCCATTTCCCCATCCATGAAAGCCTTGGGAATAAAGAACCGATGCCGGGTATTTCAGATACCCAAAGATGTGCAGTACATCATGGCAACGCCAAGAATGAAGCTTTATATTGATTATTCCGCAGAGATTTATGGTATTTATCTAAAATATATTTCCAGAGAGGATATCCACGTTTATTCTATAGATGAGGCCTTCCTTGACGTGACCCATTATCTTTCCATGTATCATATGAGTCCAAGGGAACTGGCCTTACGGATTATGGAGGATATTAAAATTTCCACAGGCATTACCGCAACCGCAGGAATTGGAACAAATCTGTATCTTGCTAAAGTAGCACTGGATATTATGGCAAAGCATGCAAAAGACAATATTGGATATCTGACAGAAGAACTTTACCAGAAAGCCTTGTGGAGGTACCAGCCTCTGACGGACTTCTGGAGAATTGGGAAAGGAATAGCAAACAGACTGAATAGTGTAGGGATTGTGGATATGGGTGACATTACCCGCGCAAATGAGGATTTGCTGTACCGGCTGTTTGGCATCGATGCGGAGCTTTTGATAGACCATGCCTGGGGAAGGGAAACCACTACCATGGCAGACATTAAGGCATACAGCTCCAAAAGCAATTCCATGTCCAGTGGTCAGGTGCTATCACGAGATTACAGTTTCGAGGAGTGTAAGTTAATTGTAAAGGAGATGGCAGATGCCTTATGTCTGGATATGGTAGAGAAGAGTGTGGTCACCGGTTCTATGTCCTTAATGATTGGATATTCTAATGAGCTGGGGTTAAAACCGGCTGTTGGAACTGCTTCTATGACCGTTACCACGAATTCCTACCGAACTATCATACCCTATGTGATTCGTCTGTATGAGCGTATTGTGGATAAGAACAAACCAATAAGGCGGCTGAGCCTCTCCTGTAACAATGTTTCCGACGAAACCTATGAACAGTATGACCTGTTTACAGATCCCATAGAAATAGAGAAGGATAGGAGAATACAGAAAGCGGCATTGGAAATCAAAAAGAGGTTTGGTAAAAATGCACTGGTACGGGGAATGGATCTGCAGGAGGCGGGAACGACCATGGAGCGTAATAGACAGATTGGAGGGCATAAAAGTGGAGAATAACAGGAGTAAAATGGATAGGGGAACCCGTGCAAAGCAATTTATGCCCTTTGATGCATTAAAAGGATTTCGTGAAGCCTTAACAGAAAAGGAACGGATTATTGTTCCTAAGCGTGACTTATCGGAAGAACAGAAAGACGAACTGGAGCAGAAGATAAAACAGCTTAAGAAAAAAGAGATCATTACAGTGGAATATTTCAACAATAGAGAATATGTTCAGGTAACCGGTGTGGTAACACGCATCGATGAAGTAAACAGAACCCTGGATGTTGTTAATACAAGGATAGCTTTTCGCGATATTTCTAGTTTATGTTGCGAGATGTTTCAGGAGTAGATACGAAAATAATGCACTATTTTCAAAATTTACCATCTTCTTTTCGCCAGGATGTAATGCTACTACCCGAAGAATACCTATGAGAGATAAAGCCATAAGATTGTGATTTTTGCTGTTGTTATTTAATTGTTTTTTTGCTATTGTGCTGTTGATTTTTAATTTAAGACACTGGATTTTCTATAGAAAGAAATCAGTGTCTTTTCTTGATGTCTGAGAATTCACAAAGTAAGTCGTTGTAGAATTTCAGTTGTAAGCACTGCATTAGTTACAAATCAGAGAAAACCATGAATAAATTATGAGAGTAAAAAGTCTGCCCTTAAATTAAGGAGTAAGGGGACAGCACATCCGTCAAAAAATCTCTATGAAGTTTGTTCATTGGATATTGAGAAAATCACAATAAAGGGGCACGAATATAGAAGTAAATCAATAAAAAGAATAAAAACAAACCTATGAAAACAAAAAAGGTTGGTCATAATGACCTGAAATACGTCCTGAATTCCACTAAATTATAAATAAATGTTAAGATTGGGTACATAACCTTTTAATCGGGGTGTATTTTTCCCTGCCACCAATATTATATAATCTGTTTAGAACATTAATTACATAATTTAAACAAGGTGGATGGGAGCATGACAAATGACTAAAAATTCGAAAAAAATCATGACAAAAAAACAAACGATCACCCGTAAAACCTGGAGACAGGAAGTACAGCATAACTGGCCCCTCTATGTAATGATACTTCCAAGCTTCGTCCTTGCAATTATTTTTTGCTATATTCCCATGGGTGGACTAATTATGGCTTTCCAGAACTATAAGCCATGGCTTGGAATCTTCGGCTCGGAATTCGTGGGAATGGATAATTTCTTACAGATTTTCGAATTTCAGGAATCATACCAGGCAATAATCAATACCCTGATTATCGCCGTCAGCAAGATCATTCTGGGACTTATCGTACCTGTGTTTATGGCACTGCTTCTGAATGAAGTCAAGAATATGGGGCTGAAGAAAGGAATTCAGACCTTAGTATATCTGCCTCATTTCCTTTCCTGGATAACCGTAGCCGGTATGCTTCGTGATATCCTGGGGCTGGATGGTATTGTTAATAATTTTCTTCAAAAATTTGGTGCGGAGCCAATCTTTTTCCTGGGGGAGGCTGGTATGTTTCGGCAGATTGCAGTTATTTCCGACCTCTGGAAAGGCTTTGGCTTCGGTATGATTGTGTATCTGGCGGCTATTTCAAATATTGACCAGGGACTTTATGAAGCGGCAGAGATGGACGGAGCCAACCGATTACAGCAAACCTTATATATTACCCTGCCAAGTATCACCCCAATGATTATTGTCATGGCAACTCTTAGTCTTGGAAATGTATTGAATGCCGGTTTTGACCAGATCTTCAACCTGTATTCACCCCTTACCTACAGTACCGGAGATATTATTGATACCTACGTATACCGGCAATCCCTGGTAAACGGACAGTACAGCTTTGGTACAGCAGTTGGGCTCTTTAAGTCCGCCATCGGATTGTTCCTGACGGTTGTGTCATATAAGATTGCTTATAAATTCGCAGGTTACAGAATCTTTTAGGAGGAAAATACACGATGAGACGTACATCTTTGAGCAGAAAAATATTTGTAGGCTGTAATACCGTATTCCTTGTAACGGTAGCGCTTCTGTGCCTGCTCCCTTTAGTTAATCTGTTTGCAATCTCGCTTAGCGGAAAGAGTGCTGCAAACAGTGGAATTGTCACCTTCTGGCCAGTAGATTTTACCGGACTGGCCTATGTAAAGACTTTTAATAACAGTAATTTCATACGTTCCATTATGATATCCTTTCTCAGGACCTTTGTTGGTACTTTCCTTAGTATGTTCGTTATAACGACAGCGGGATATGCTCTTTCCAAGGAGTTCAGGGGCAGGACGGCGCTGATGTGGTTTTTCGTATTTACCATGCTTTTTGGAGGAGGCTTAATCCCTTCCTATATGGTAAATACCTCTATAGGATTAAAGAATAACTTCCTTGTATACATACTTCCCGGAGCTTTTGGATGCTACAATTTGATTCTGATTATGAACTTTTTCAAATCAATTCCGAAGGCACTGGAGGAAGCGGCACTCATTGACGGGGCAAGTTTCTTCACCGTCCTCTGGAAGATATTTCTTCCATTATCCAAAGCGGGTCTTGCCACTGTAGCACTCTTTATTATGGTAGGCAACTGGAACGAATGGTTCACCGGTATCCTATATATGTCTGATACCAAGAATTATCCCCTGGCCTCCTTTCTGCAAGTAATAGTAGTACAAGGTAATCAGCAGGATCTGGCACTGGATCCTACTTCTGCGGCAGCTATGTCGGAACGTACCATAAAAGCAGCTCAGGTATTCATAGGTGCACTGCCCATTCTGATGGTATATCCCTTTTTGCAGAAATATTTTGTAAAAGGTATTGTCATAGGGGCTGTTAAAGAATAAAAACGTTGAATAAAAGTTTATAAAATACAGTTCAGAACATTTATCAATTGAATCAAAAACCTTGAATGAGAGGTTATGATTAAATAAATCAGATTAAATCAATCAGGAGGAAGGTATTATGAAAAACAAGAAAGCAATCCTTTCAATCTTACTGGTATCCGCACTGCTCCTTACAGGCTGCGGAGGTAAAAACAGCGGAGGCAGCAAGGAAGCTGCCGCTACCAAGAATGGGGACGGCAAGTATGAGCCGGCTATCACAATCACCATCGCAAAACAGCTGGATGAGAACACGGGAAGATACGGAGATGGGGAAGACATCAATAAGAATCCTATGACAGTACTCACAGAGGAGAAGCTGGGAATCAAGATGGAGACCACGCTTCTTGGCGGAGATGCGGGTAACTATGATACGAAGCTGCGTCTGGCACTGACAGGTTCAGAGGAGCTGCCGGATGTATTTCCGGTATACGGAACCCAGATGATTGCAGATATGATAGAATCCGGACGTGTAAAAGCCATAGATGATGACATTGAAAAATATATGCCGGAGCGTTTGAAAGAAATCTATGATAAGTATCCACAGTCCTTCTATCCGGTGACCAAGGATGGCAAGACCTATGGTATTGCCTGTGCTCCGGCATTGACAGAAGGGCAGGTTATGATTATCCGCCAGGATTGGCTGGACAAATTGGAACTTAAGGCTCCCACTAATATGGAAGAGTTCGAAGCAGTTATAAAGGCATTTACCGAGAATGACCCTGATGGAAATGGAAAGGCTGATACCTATGGTTTCACTTACCAGGGTGACAGCATCTACAACAGTGGATGGGTAGCAGATCCCGTTACTCTTTTCTCTGCAAATACCGGAAAACATATTCCTGGAAGCTGGCAGGAAGACGAGTCAGGTAATCTGACCTACGGTTCTATTGATGAGGGCAACAAAAAGACCCTGGAGCGTATGGCAGGATGGCATAGCAACGGCTGGATTTTCCAGGAAGCTGCCGCAACCGGTGCCTGGGATGCCATGAATCAATTTACTGAAGGGAAAGCAGGTATCTTTATCGGAAGGCCCTGGGCAATCAATTCCGTAAGAGACGTCACGTCTGTAGCACCGGAGGCTGTTATTAAAGCATATCCGAATATCCTTCAGGACAATGGAGAGCCAACCTACCAGGCTGCCCAGATCAACGACGGGTGGCTGATGTTCAACAAAGATTTTAATAACATGGAAGCCTTTTTCACCTACTATGACTGGCTGTATGATGCGGCCTTTGGTACCGGCGACTTTCAATATGGATATCTGGAAAATTATGATTATGATTTGGTAGGTGATAAAGTGGTCTTTGATTCCAAGCTGTTTGACCCAGCCGTAACGGATCCATTTATGCCGGGGAAATCAACAGTTATGAAGAATGCGCCGGCACTAGATTCTATGCAGGCTTACGCAGATGTGAAAGAAGGAAAAGAGGCACAATCCAGTGCACAGATCAGGGCAACAGCTGATTTTGAGACAGCACCGGATATGGCGGAAGGTTATGCGTTAGCAAATGCGCACAGAGATGAACTGCTTCCAAATCTGTTCAATGGTGAACCTACTGCAACGATGAAGAAGAAGTGGGAACAGCTTCAAACCATGGAGAAGCAGGTATATACTAATATCATTTATGGCAAAGAAACTTCGGAGGCCTTCGACAAATTCGTCCAGGATTGGAAAGCCCAAGGCGGAGATGAGATCACCAAAGAAATCAATGAGTGGTATCAGTCGGTAAAATAAAACCTATCAATAAGGAACTGTTACAATAAAGTAGCGGTTCCTTATGCTCATATAGTAATGCAGTAATTAATTTGCTATAATGGTACCGAAAATTTTGTAATTACATAAAGTTGGGGTGGCATATGAAGAAAATAAGATCTATTTTCAATATTTTTGCAGTATTTCTGGTTATGATTATAGCAGGTTTTACAATCTTGTACATATACAGCACATCCACTTTGAAGGAGTCCCTGATGCAGGCTGCCAAGATTCAGATGGAATATTCAAAGATGCTGCTAGGACAGAAGATCAAAGAGATCGAGATTGAAGCAGATGGAATCCTTAATAGTGATGATCTAAAAACACTGCATCTTACCCTTATAGAGGAATATGATGCTTATCGGTATGTAACGGATGTCAATCAGATGAAAGAATATCTGAGATCACGGCAGAAGAGCAATGTGGGTATGGCTCAGTTCATATTGTACTGGCCGAGGTCACAGCGTATCATCACGACCACTGCTCTCAGTGCGGTAAAGGATGTTATGCTGGAGCCAGTGGAGGACAATCAATGGTTTATCTATGAAAATGAAGTTTATTTTGCAAGGCAATACGTCACGGATTGGGATGATACCGATGATGAGCCATACCTGATCATACGAATGGAGCGGGATTATCTTTATAAACTAAAGACCATGGCTTCCGGTATGGAGGGGGGAGGAACGATGCTCCTTTATTTACAGAATAAGAATCTATTCTCCGTCAGTGAGACAGAGAAAGAACTGCTCCGCTCCATGAGTGAGACGGGAGGTGGAAACTCCGCTGACCGAAACCTGGCTGGTGAAAGCTTTAAAGGCGGATACACGAAGGAAGGTTCCACCAGCGGAGAATCTGCCAGTTATCTGTCTATTGACAAAGGGAAATATCAGCTTGTAAGCTCCGGGGCTTTAAAAAATGGACTGGAGCTGGTCTCTTATTATCCGCTGAAAGAGATGATGCGTCCGGTTTCAAATATTAACCGTATCACAGGAAGTCTTTTGGTTGTTCTCCTTCTGATTGGTCTGATCTTCATGCTTTTGTATTACAACAACATTCTGCTTCAGCTAAGGATTCTGACCGGAAAATTAAAGCAGGTCGAAGGAGGAAATTTTACCGCACAGATTATGGTACTGCCAAACAATGAGTTTGGTTATGTCTTTCGACAGTTTAACCGCATGGTGACAAGAATCAGTCAGCTGATAGAATCTACCTTAAAAGAGCAGCTGCTAAGGAACCAGGCGGAACTTCGGCAGTTACAGCTTCAGATTCATCCTCACTTTCTTTATAACAGTCTTTCTTATATAGTAACGGTGGCAGATCAGCCGGAAGCGGTTACAGAGATGGCAGTCCATCTGTCAAGTTATTACAGGTATTGTACCAAAAATAAAACCATAACCACCATCGGTGAAGAAATATCCTATGCGAAAGCTTATCTTGCAATTACGGCTATGCGCAAAGACCTTGAGTTTTCCATTGAGGCTTCCAAAGACCTTTACGATAAGAACATTATTCCGTTGATTCTCCAGCCAATCATTGAGAATGCCATAGAGCATGCCATTGAAGAACGGGAAAATGCAAGGCATATCTACGTAAAGGTATATGAACCGGGAAGCGGTGCTTTGCGTTTTGAGGTCTCAGACGATGGAGATGGGATGACGGATGAGGAAATTGAAGTACTGTTTAGGCGGCTTTCGAAAAAAGAACGGGAAGAAGATGAGAGTGTCGGTCTATGGAACGTAAACCAGCGGCTGGTCAATTATTATGACGAATCTGCGGGACTTCGGTTTGGAAAGAGCATCTGGGGTGGACTTATGGTATCCTTTACTATAGATGTATTACCGGAGGAGAAGGAGAATGATGGTATTAATTGTAGATGACGAACCCTATATGATCGAGTATATCAAAAAGCTGGTGGACTGGGAAAGTTACGGATTTACACAGGTGCTGACGGCAAAAGGCGGTTCCATGGCCAGGAATCTTCTTCAGGAACACCATCCGGGGCTTCTGATTACTGATATTAAAATGCCTAAGATTTCAGGGCTGGATTTGTCAAGAATTATTAAGGAAAATCATTATCCGACCAAGGTTATGATTATATCCGGATACAGTGAGTTTGAGTATGCTCAGCAGGCTGTACGCTATGGGGTGTCAGAATATCTGGTGAAGCCTGTGATAAAGAAGGATTTTGAGGAATCCCTGGGAAGGGTACTGGAGAAAAGCTATGACAGGGAGGGGGATAAACAGAGCAGGACTAAGGGAATGCAATGTGATCAGAGAGATGTTATCACCTGTATAAAGAAGTATATAGAGGAGAATTACGGAAAAAATCTGTCACTGGATGCCCTGGGAGAGATTGCACATCTTCATCCTGCCTATTTGTCTAAAATCTTTAAAGAAACTACAGATGAGAATCTGTCTAACTATATTACGGAGGTCAGGATGCAGAAGGCAGCACAGCTTCTGGAACAGACGGAACTTCGAATTCACGAGATTATGGAGCAGGTGGGCTATCAGAAAAGCCAGCATTTTTCTAAACTTTTCAAAGGCAGATATGCGGTGACCCCAAAGGAGTACAGGAAAATGAAGCAGTAGTATGAAAATTTATAGGTAAATTTGATTCCGAAGGAGGGAAATATATTATGCAGAAAATAAAGATACAGAGCAGAGTATTTCAAAAAGGAATTACCCCCTTAGTAAGAGATGAAGGAAGCACCATGCTTAGGATAGCAGCAGAAGGTGCAGGAATAACCCTTCCTGAATTGATTAACTGTCAGGAAAGGTATCTGTCCTTCTATTTGGAAGCATGTGAAGAACATAGTGTGGTTCTGGCCCTGCGGGTCTATGTGAAGGGGGAAGAGAAGTCTCCGGCTTTTGATGTACAGTTTGGTATTCTTCCGGGAATACGTACACCAATTTGCATCGACCGGAACTGGATGGATGGCCAGGTACTGTTTCCTGAATCCAATGCCGGGCAGCTAAAGCAAGTCTGCCATGGCAGAAGAGTGGTACCGGAAGAAATTGATCGGATTGTTCTGGAAACACTACCTGTCTTTCATGATATAACCTTAAAGGTGTCAGATATGGCTCTCACAGAGGAGTATCCTACGTTTGCTTTACTTCCTGAGGGAAAGCTGGTTGACGAATTCGGTCAGAATAAGCAGAAATTCTGGAAAGCTAAAATAAAGGGGCTTGATGAACTGAAAGAAATCCTTCAAAAGCTGAAAGCAGATAACCGTGGGGCGTATCCTGCCAGTGACTGGTCGGAGTTTGGCGGATGGAAGCAGAAAAAGTTCGGGGAAGCAACTGGATTCTTTACAAAATGCAAAGCAGGTGGAAGATGGTTTCTGAAAGATCCCATGGGATACGCATTTTTCAGCGTGGGGACGGACTGCGTAGGTCTTGGAGCTGACTGCCGTGTGGATGGTGTAGAGAGATGGCTGGACTGGCTCCCGACAGCAGAGGATCCGGAATATCACAAAATGTTTCGTATGACAAGGGAAGAGAAGGCTAAGGAAAAGTCCGGAAGAGAGGGACTTTTATTCTCCTACAGCCAGGCGAATCTGTACCGGGCTTTGGGGGAGAACTGGTATCCTGAATGGCAGAAGCTGATCACAGGTCAGCTTCGCCAGTATGGCATGAATACCCTCGGTAACTGGAGTGATGAAGGGCTGTTTGGAACTACTGATATGCCTTATGTGACATCTCTCCCTGAATTTCCGGGTACCAGTGCTATGATCTTCAGAGATTTCCCGGATGTGCTAAGTGAAGAATACGCCAGAGAAGCCAAAAGATGCGCACAGGCTTTGAAGAAACGAAGAAATGACCCGCTTATGATTGGTTATTTTCTAAGAAATGAGCCGAATTGGGCCTTCGTGGACCATCTGGTGTTAGCGGATGAGGTACTCTATAATACAGAGAGGACAGTATGTAAGGAGGAGCTGATTCGCTTTCTGAAAGAAAGATATGGTGAAATCGAGGAGTTAAATAAGGCTTATCACTGTGGACTGAAGGATTTTGACGATTTTTATCAGTCTATGGAGAAGGTTTCACATTGGTCCAAGGAAGCGGAGAAGGATATGAGAGAATTTTCTGTCAGAATGCTGCGAGCTTATGTAGAGATTCCCTGTCAGGAATGCAGGAAAGTTGATTCCAATCACATGATTCTCGGAATGCGCTGGGCTTGGGTGTCTGATCCGGAGCTGGTAACGGGATGGGAGAATTTCGATGTTTTCTCCATCAACTGCTATGCCGTAGATCCTACTGAAAATATCCAAAATATTGTGGACCTGGGTGTGGATTTGCCTGTAATGATCGGCGAATTCCACTTTGGTGCACTGGATGCAGGTCCAACCGCCACTGGTCTGGAAGGTGTTGCAAGTCAGAAGGACAGAGGGACAGCTTACCGGTACTATTGCGAGCGGGTGGCAGCACATCCCTATGGAGTGGGTTGCCATTATTTCCAGTGCTACGATCAGTTTACGCTGGGGCGTTTCGATGGAGAAAATTATAATATCGGTCTCTTTGATATCTGTTCCCAGCCCTACACAGAGATATTGGAAAGTGTGAGGGCATGCAGCAGTAGTATTTATCTGGTTAAAGACGGACAGCAGAGTCCTACAGAAGAAAAAGGGGTATCGATACCTATGATTGCTTTTTAATAGAATATAATCCTAAGTTACTGTAATGCATAAATTGTATTTCTGTATGAAGTAAAATTGTAGAAGCAATGCCATTCTTGCATGGGGATAAGAAATTGATTTGTCTGGGCATAAAGAAGTATGGCATTTGATTGTATGAAAGAGAAAAAATTATTTTTACTTTGATAATACTTCATACTAAATAATCAGCACAAGGAGAAAACAGATGAGTGTATTAGAAAACGGAGTGCTGTGGAGGGACAGGGAAGGAAACCCAATTCATGCCCACGGTGGTTGTATCATTTTTTTTGGCGGTTATTATTACTGGTATGGCGAAGATCGGCGGGAAAACTATTATGTCAGCTGCTATCGTTCAAAAAATCTGGCAGACTGGGAGTTTCGCAATCATATCCTAACCACAGAATCCAGAACAGAAGCCTATCGTGTAAGAACGAAAATTCAACTGCAGCATGAGGATGGCAAAAAGGTGAATCTGGAGCGACCCAAGGTTCTTTATAATGAAATGACAAATAAATTCGTGCTTTGGGCACATTTTGAAAACGGAAAGGATTATCATGATGCAGCGGTTGGGATTGCTACCTGTGACACCCCGGAGGGGGATTTTGTTTATCATGGTCATTTCAATCCATATGGATATATGTCCAGAGATTGCACCCTTTTTCAAGAGGATAACGGTAAGGCCTATTTTATCTCAGCAGCCAGAGACAATGCGGATCTCCATGTATACCGGCTGACCGATGATTATATGAATGTGGAATGTCTGGTGCATAAATTATGGCAGGGAGAGTACCGTGAGGCCCCGGCAGTTTNNCTTCGGGAGAAATATTATATGATTTCTTCCTTTTGTACCGGCTGGGCGCCGAATCAGGGAAAATATGCGGTGGCTGACTCGATGGAAGGTAACTGGAGTACTCTGAAAGAGATTGGTGATGAAACTACCTATGACAGCCAGGCAGCCTTTATTCTGAAGGTGAACGGCCAGGCCCTGTACTATGGAGACCGTTGGGGCGGAAATGGTGAAAAGTACTTTACTTCTGGTTATGTAATCTATCCGCTGGTTGAAGAAGTTGGAAAGCTTGTAATGGAATATTGTGAAACTATAGATATTGATGAGATTACACACGGTTGATTTACAGCAGAATCAGTAAAATTGTGAAATCTGACCTTAAACTAGCCTCACCAGACTGTGTGGCTAGTTTTTCTTTATCTATTCAACCGAACAACTTGCATAGTATTATAATTTTTNNGTTGATGGTTCACAGCCAGGTTGCTGGAAATATATAACTGAAGTTTCAGATGCCGGTAACCCCGCTAATATTATTGGATATAGGTAAAGCAAGTAAAGCATTAGAAGTTCATCCTTAGATTTTTTAAGGACAAAACTCTTCCAAAGATGCCATTTTATATTATTTACTTTTTGTTGTGGTATACTTACTAAAAAATTTACTGCATTAGTAGATAATATATATGTTATGCAATATAACGCAATGACCGAACTATCAGATGATACAGGGGGAGAGAAAATGAACTGGTATGCGCTGTTTGTCAGAACAGGGAAAGAGGATGAAGTTTGTGAAAATCTGAAGAAACTGTATGAATTTTTCAGTCCGATGGATACTTATGAAGTGATTGTCCCGAAAAGAGGCCTATATGAGTATCATGAAGGTAAGAGAGCGTATGTTCTAAGGACACTTTTCCCCAGTTATGTGTTGATCGGTACAGATCAAATCGTAAAACTTTATGAAATCATGAAGAATCATAAAAGCTCCCATATCATTAGGATGTTAAAAAACGATAACTACTTTCAGGAAATTGATATAAGGGAAATTGGTGTTATCATTGCTCTGATTAATCAGGAAGGGGTTATCGGAATATCTGATGTCTTAGTGGAGGATGAGAAAGTAAATATCATAGCTGGACCGTTAATTCATTATAAAGGAATAATTAAGAAGATCAATAAAAGAAAAGGTCGTGCTAAAATACAAGTCGATTTCCTGAATAAACAGTGTTTTGTTGATATCGCTATTCGCTGTCTTGAAAGATACGGAGAAGGGAGTATTAAAAATCAAATAAGCTTTTGTTAAGAGTATCAGTAAATGGATGTGTAGTGTTGCTGTGTTCCTAAATTACATTGTTAAGTATCACAATAAGGAGCATTAAATATACAAAGAGGGCATTATAAGCGGAGGAGTATCATGGAAAGCAGCTACAAAGTGAATACCATCAGGTGTAAATGGGCCAATTATATAAATTATACCTATATCATAAGTAAAGCCGGAACAAAGGAGTGCCTTATTGTTGATCCGGCGTGGGAGATAAAGAAGATTATTTCTTATTTGAATTTAAATGACCTTAAGGTAAAAGCCATATTACTGACACATTCCCATTATGACCATACGAATTTAGTAGGAGCATTGGTAAGTGCTTTCGATGCAGAGGTTTATATATCAGGAATTGAAGCGAAGCATTATAGATACTGCTGTAAGAATCTTCACTACGTAGAGAATCTGGAACTATTGCCGTTATCCTTTTTTAAGGTAAGGGTTTTATTAACACCTGGGCATACGCGGGGAAGTGCCTGTTATTTGATTTCAGATAATCTATTTACGGGAGATACCTTATTTTATGAAGGCTGCGGGCTTTGTGATACCAGTGAGGATGCGTCTGATATGTATGATAGTTTACAGTTTTTAAGAAATTCAATCAGCAAGGATACGATTATATATCCGGGGCATTGTTACGGGGTCTATCCTGGGCAGCCCTTTGAACTGATTTTAAAGGACAATATCTATTTTAATATAAAGGACAAAAGCAAGTTTATCGATTTCCGGCTGAATGTGGCAAAAAAGAATTTATTTGCCTTTAAATAATGTGAGATAAACAAGGCGCTTTACATAAGAAGAAGCTGCCACTGCAGGATAGTACGAGTATAAGAAATCAATAAGCTTTGGGTAAAGATAAAATTAAGTTATTAAGTTTTAGTTAATAAAAATGAAGGGGGTATTGTTTTGGTCAATACAGAACAATCCAGAAACTACCTGGAAGCAATCAAACTTGCGGCAGGCAGTTTGAAATATAAAGGAATATCAATAAATAAAACGTTCTTAATGAGCATCAAGCATTTACAGGGCTATTATTTAATAGGCAGAGACCTGAAATATCTGGAAGTTGCAGCCCTGCTTATACAAGCGTATTTGGAAATGGGCTTCACTTATGAATCCTGCCAGGAAGACTTTGATGATATCTTAAAAAGTTTGGGAACAGAACGAAGCTTAATGTTTCCAAATAAGTTCTATCATTCAAAGAGAATAAAATTAACCAGACCCCAGGTGAGAAGCATGATAGGAAAATGGTCCTCTACTAAAAAGAATAAGATGCTCATTATTACAGTTGTGGATGATATCATTGAAAAGGTAAACAACAAAGAAATAGGGGTTTATTCCTATTGTAACCATAATATTTCAGGGAAAGAATTGTATGAATTAGTCATAAATAAAGACGAAGTTTATTTTCATGACATTAATAAATGTAAATATTACACATTTTTTATTGAAAATTAGTAAAATGTTGGTATAATACCTTGTATATTAATCTTCTGAGGGGAGGGTATTATATGATAAAAATTGCTATTGTTGATGACATGAGGGCGAATATTGACAATATAGCACTGGAAGTGAATAAATACTTCAGAAATAAAAGCATTCCTTTTCGTGTGAGCTGTTATGAAAACCCTAAGAACTTTATTTATGATATAGAAGAACATCAATATTTTGACATCTGTTTCTTAGATATTGAGATGCCGAATATAAATGGTTTGGAATTAGCCAAAGTAATTAACCGGACAATGAAAGAAAGCTACGTGGTTTTTATAACTTCCCACATGGAGTATGCAATTGAAGGTTACGAGCTTAATATCAGCCGGTACATACCAAAATTCCTTATCAATAAGAAACTGCCCATTGCTCTGAAAGATTTAACTGCAGAGATTGTTAACAGGGAAAAAGAAAGCTATATTATCAGGACAAACTCCAGGTTTGAAAAAATATTCTATAAAGACATCTATTATATTTTTAAAGAAGGAAAAAATTCCATATTTGTTACTGCATCCGGTGAAAGCAGAGAAAGAAAAAGCATATCAGATGTATATAATGACTTAAATTCTGAAGAATTTTTAATTATTGACCGGGGATTTATTGTGAATGCCCCTCATATTATGAAAATCCATAATAATCTTGTTATTTTGCGCAACGGTATTAATCTGTCTATTAGTAGATCCCATATGAATGAAGTGAAAAAGAAAATAATTCAATTTTGGAGGGTTAATGTTTAATGCTGATATTCCAGATAGTTGAATTTTTACATTGCTTTTTCCGAATTGATTTATGTCTCTGTCTGTTAAGCTGTTTATTTGAGTGCAAAGGAAATCATAAAAGGCAGATGCTGTTAAGAATAGCTTTATCACTGCCCCTGGCTATTATCAGCTTTCTGAACAGCCAGGTAGTGACCTATTCAAATATATTAATATTTGTGATAATTCTTTACTTATCGGTCATGACCTATTTTCTTTATTATGAAAAGTTCATGGTAAGATTTTTGGTAATTAATCTGTATATTATTTTGAGTGTGTTTGGTGAGCTCTTATTTACTTTTCTTATTAGTCTGCTGGAAGATAATATAGATTTGGGCTACCTTATATCAACACTGAACAGCAGGGAACGGTTTATCTACACAATCGTATTATTAGGGATTTGGGCCATTCTTTATCAAATTTTAAAGAGAGCTTTCAAAGGAAAGATTACTTATATCTATAAATACAAAAAGCTATTGCTTGCTTTTGTAATTGGAGGAGGCAGTGCCACAGTTTATTTTCAGAGGATTTATCTGCAGAACATAACCGGAGATATGATGTTACAGTGGACATGTTTTCTGATATGGTGCATCTTGTGCGTAACGGTTGCAATTGTTTATATTATTTACAGGGATAATCTGGAACGGGCTAACCTTGCGGAAGTATATAAGCAGATGACAGCACAGAATTACAGTAATTTATCAACATTATACAAAAAGAATTCCAGTATATATCATGATTTAAAAAATCATATGAATATATTGCACCAATACTTAATGAACAATGATTCCAGACAGGCTCTTGCCTATATAGAATCCATCGTGGAGCCAATACGGTTACTGGATAATACTGTTAATACGGAGAATCAGATACTGGATATCATACTTAATTATAAGCTTACGGAAGCCACAAAATATGACATTCAGGTGGAAACTGATATTGAGAAGATAGGCAATGTTCAAATCAGAGATGATGACTTATGCTCTATTGTATCCAACATATTTGACAATGCCATAGAGGCCTGTTATCTGGTAAAGAAATCTCAGAAGTGGATTAATGTGGTTATGAAGAAGAAAAACAATATGTTAATTGTAAAGGTAAGTAATAGCCTGGCGCGTAAACCTAAGGTCTTAAATGATTTGATTGTTACCTCAAAGGAAGATAAAAATTTACATGGTTTAGGACTCTGGAGTATTAAAACCATAGTAAATCAATACGAAGGTTTGCTGGATTATAATTATGATGACAATCTGTTTGAAATAATTGTAACGTTAAACTGCTGATTAGAGACATAATATTATTATTCGCGTACAAGTTGCTGCAGGACAATCATGAAATGATATGATAAAATAAAAAATTTTATAGATGGAGGCAAAGGAAATGACAACAAAAGTAACAAGAGTAAAAACAGGGAACCAGTTCAATCATCCAGCCGGAGATATACCAACAGAAATCCGTGAAATCGTTTCTTTAAGGGAGAGTAAAAATCCAGATGCGATTTATACAATTACAGTTGGGTGCAGCGGATTCTTAACATTAATCTGCTGCTAATAGAATATCTCAAAGACGAGAGGAGACAAGCAAGTGCTGTCTCCTCTTATTTTTTAGTTGGGAAAAAAGCACATGACAGAGAAATTACATGGCAATGATAGTATATGACAAGAAAGGTACAAGACACAGTATATGATAAATCTTGAAAAAAGCAGTGTTATATATGAAAGAAATTATAAGGTAAGTAATTTATCTGTAAGCAAAGAAAGTAAAATTTACTGGGAAAATCTACTGGGAAAAGGAACCATGAATCACCTATATAAGAATCCAGGTATTGTTAATCATTTAAATAACAGTGAATTTAAGTTGACTGGTGATATATTTAACCGAATCAGAGGGTTGTCTTTTATATTCGAGAGCAATTTATTCTCCGGTGAAATACCTGCTTTTTATGAAGAACAAGAGGACTTTGCTTATTTTTATCAAAATTTTCTTAAATTAGCTCAGTATTATTTTAAAATGGATTTTCCAGCTGATAACAATTATAAAAACAGGAATATTACCCGTGATTTTTTAAAGGTTATCTATAAAAAAATAAAAACTATAAGCATTAGAACCTTAATTAATGAGATTCATTTTCTGAAAGCAGAGGGATATTTAAAGGGCTGCAATCCACAAGAGGAATATGAATATTATCAGGAGAATTATTTAACGGATATTAATTATATATATGAAATCTGTGAAAACTATCCTGTAATGCTAAGAGGGATACTGGAAACCATTGTTTCCTTTTCAAATTTCCTGACAGGGGTGCTGAATGAGCTTCAAGAGGATAAGGAAGAGATTGTCCGGAAGATTTTTTATGAACCATTTGATGAGATTATATCTATTGACGCAGACATAGCGGATAGTCATCAGAATTCAAAAACGGTAATAAAGTTTACCTTTGATAATGGGAAAAGTGTAATCTATAAACCTCATTCACTGACGAATGAAATATTTTATCAAAATTTCGTAAATTGGATATACGAAAGAGGCAGTATACCCGAATTTTCAAGAAGGATTCTGGACAGGGGGAATCACGGCTGGGAAGAAGTGATCCTACATAAAAGCTGCCTGAATATTCAAGAAATTAAACATTACTATACCAGGATGGGAATTAATTTATTTGCAGCTTATCTTTTAAAGACCAGTGATCTGCATTATGAAAATCTGATAGCGCATGGTGAATTCCCGGTTATTATTGACCTGGAAACCTTAACAGGAACAGAGCCGGAGGCAGAGAATACTGCAGAGGGGGAAGTGAAAAAAGCTTTAAGGGAGTCTGTATTATACCTTGGCTTATTGCCCGTGTTTCATTGGGAAGCAAAAGGTAAGGGAGTAAATGTCAGCGGCATTAGCGGAGGTGCAGGTCAGAAATTACCCTTTAAAATACCATATCTAAAAAATAACAGAACCTCTGCTATATCCATAGAATATCGATACCCAAAAACTCATGGGGGAAAGAATCTCCCCTCATTAAATGGCAGAGATATTAGTGGGTGCCAATTTACAGTAGATCTGCTGACAGGTTTTCAGCTGGCATATACCTCTTCTATTGAGAAGAAAGGTGAGCTAAAAGAGCTCCTGAAAGAAATAAAAAATTCAAACAGCAGATACTTGGTAAGAGATACCCAGCACTATTCCTCTCTGCTTACGGCATCTTATCATCCGGATTTTATGATGGATGGCAGCGACAGGAATATATTGTTCTACCAGCTTTTTGAAAACTGTAATTACGATGTTCAATTTAGAAATAAAATTGTAGAAGCAGAAGTCAGAGAATTAACGAAAGGAGATATTCCTCAATTTTATATAGAAGCTGACGGGAAGGCTTTAATATTCTCCGACGGAACCAGGTTGGAGGATTACTTTCATAGGACTGCTTACAGCAGTTTGTGTGAACGGATAGATAACTTAAGCTATTCGGATATGGAAAAACAGGAGGTATTTATCCGAATAACCATGGACCTGTATCCTGAAAATAAGAACGCCCGGCTCGGAACAGGAAGTTTAAAGGCACAAGCGATGCAAAGAAAGAAATCTATGAAAGATACGATAATTGATAGAAAGCTTGTATCTCAGGCAGCTGAAAAAATTGGCGACGGGTTGGTTGCACAGGCTATTTACAACAATAATTTTACAGAAGTAAACTGGACCGGAATATTCAGTAATGGAACCAGGGAAAATAATAAATTTTTCAAGCCGCTGAATCCTTATCTTTATGATGGGATAGCAGGTGTTGCAATCTTTATAAATATATTAAATACAATCAGGAGAAAGGCTTCCTATACCAGGTTGTGTGAAATACTAGACCGAACCCTCTTTGCCTATACGGATTTAAGTCTGGATAATAAAGGTACAAACCATAAAAAAGAAAAGGGAATAGGAGCCTTTACAGGGGAGGCCTCTCTTGTCTACACCTATCAGGTCTTATATAAAGTAACAGGGAATTTAATCTATCTGAAATATTCAAAAAGACATGCCCAGATTCTTACAGGGTTAATCGAAAAGGACAAAGACTTTGATTTTCTAAATGGAAATGCAGGGGTAATTATTGTCCTATGCAATCTCTATGAATTGACCCGGGAAGAGGAATACCTGGTAACTGCAAGGAAAGCTGCCGGTATCCTGATAAAGAATGCAGTTAATATGCCTTACGGCACCGGTTTTCTGCTAAGCTCCTGTGAGGTCCCTTTAGGTGGGCTTTCCCATGGCAACAGCGGAATCTGCCTTGCTTTAGCACTTCTGTCAAAAACAGCCGGTACAAAAGAATATGATATGTTTATTAATAAGCTGTTAACCTATGAAGAAAGTTTATATGATTCAGAGCACAATAACTGGTCTGATTTGCGGGACGGTAATAAGAAAGAAAGTTCTGTTTCCTGGTGCCATGGGTCAGGTGGAATTCTATTAAGCAGGATGGTACTCCTTGATACCCTTGGCAGTGAATATTCAGAAAGACTTACCAGGGATATAGACCGGGCGTTAAAGAACATCTCTGACAACCCTTTAAGAGACAGCTACTGCTTATGCCATGGCAATTGTGGAAATATCCATATTGTAAATTCCTATGCCAGATATTGTGGAGATAAAGACATCATGGAAGGTTATAACTCTTTTATGGAAAGCCTGGCAACAGGAATATTAAAGGACAGCTCTGACATTACGTTATCTGAATACTACCATCCGGGTTTTATGACGGGGATATCCGGAATTGGCTACAGTCTGCTTAGTTATATAAGTGATAGGGTACCAAATATATTAGCACTTTCCCAATAACTTCTTATGCCCATAATTTGAGCGTTTACGGACAGAATGATTCATAGGTTTTCTTTTATGCTACCATACCATTAATTATAATGAATATAATATCAGGTTGTCGTTAAGAAAAAAAGATTGGAGGTAGAGAGAAGTGGAGGAGATTGCATTTCGAAAATGCAGCAGGTGCGGATATGTTCATGAAAATACCAGGTTTAAGAGGGAACATTACATATGTAATAAATGCGGTACATACAATACCATGACTTTTTCAGACAGACTTGATTCCATTGTTGATGCAGGAACCTTTGAAGAATTGAATGAAGAATTGGCTTTTCAGGATCCCATAATATTCCCGGGGTATGAAGAAAAATATGAAAAAGCAGCGGAATTAACCGGTTTAAAGGAAGCAATCGTAACCGGTTATGGTGAAATTTACGGGATAGGTACCATGCTAGGAATTATGGATTCCAGATTTATTATGGCCAGTATGGGAATTTCTGTCGGTACGAAAATAGCCTGTTTGTTTGAAGAAGCACAAAAACAGAAGCTTCCGGTCATAATATTCTCAACTTCGGGAGGTGCCAGAATGCAGGAAGGGATCTATTCCCTTATGCAGATGGCAAAGACAGCCGCCGCGGCACAGGAGTTCAGTGAAGCTGGTGGTTATTATATCAGCGTCCTTACTAATCCTACAACGGGGGGAGTAAGTGCCAGTTTTGCTTTTTTAGGAGATACTATTCTGGCAGAACCCAACGCTTTGATAGGTTTTGCAGGGAAGAGGGTAATTGAACAGACCATTAAAGAACAATTACCGGAGGGTTTTCAAACTTCGGAATATTTACTGGAGCATGGCTTTCTGGATGCTATTGCTCCCAGAGAAGGTTTAAAAACATTATTATTCCGGCTGTTAAAGTATCATGCAACACCAAAGACGGATGCTTGTGCTTATTAATATGAGATTAAGGGGGGAACACGGTGAGTAATGAAATTCATAATCTGGACAGCGAAAAGACAGAAATGGACAGACAGGAAAACAGTACCTGGAATAATATCCTCAGCATAAGAAGTGAGAAACGGTTTAAGAGCATGGACTTAGCGAATAATGTATTCACGGATTTTATTGAACTGCACGGTGACAGATATTATGGAGATGACAGGGCGATTATCGGTGGTCTGGCATATTTAAGCAATATCCCGGTTACTGTTATTTGCCAGTACAAAGGAAAAGACTTGGCAGACAGTAAATTACGGCAATATGGCATGCCGCTGCCGGAAGGGTATCGAAAGGCACTAAGGCTTATGAAACAAGCGGAAAAATTTAAACGGCCCATCATTTGCTTTATCGATACACCGGGTGCATTTCCAGGTGTAAACGCAGAAGAAAGAGGACAGGCAGAAGCAATTGCAAGAAACTTATTCGAAATGTCAGCGCTTGGGGTTCCGGTAATATCCGTTGTCATTAGTGAAGGAGGTAGCGGGGGAGCCTTGGCCCTTGGAGTGGCTAATAAAGTATTTATGCTGGAGAAAGCAATCTACTCGGTAGTATCGCCGGAAGGTTGTGCAAGCATTTTATGGAGAGATTCCAAGAAGGCAAGTCTGGCCTCTGAACATCTGAAACTGACAGCCAGTGATATCTATGAGGCAGGAATAGTTGACCGTGTAATCAGCGAAAAAGGAACCTTTGAGCAGCTGTGTGAAAGACTTAGAAGCATCGTACATAAAGAAATCATACAATTACAAAAACTCTCGGGAATGGAGCTGAAGGAAGCCCGCAGAAATAAATTCCGTGAAATTGGCAATGTAAGAAAACAGAAAGAGGATGTCCTCAGACGCTTTGATGCATAACAGATAAAATAAAGGAAGGGGAAAATAATATTAACGTATTATGTATACTGTATGAATGGTGAAAAATTAATAAGTATCCTGGAAATCTGCGAAAAGTCAGAACTGAACTATTTTAAGTACTCCATGAAGGGGGAAGAATTATCCTTTCAAAAAGGCATCTTAAATGAAAGCGATGTTAAATATGAATATCAAAGTGTCGCAACCAAAGAAGGTATCGACTTAGAAAAGCTGGTACAGGAAAACACAGATATCCTTGCTCTGGACAAAATGCCTGATATTAATACAGCCGCTAAAACAGGTAGCCTGGAAGAAAAAGAATACGTTATCGTTACATCAAATTTTGTTGGAGCATTTTCCGTATCGGACAGTCTTAAAGGTGGGAAAATGGAAGTAAAGAAAGGCAGTGTATTAGGGGTTATAGAGGCAATGAAAGTATATAACGATGTTGTGGCACCGGTTGACGGTATCGTTGAGAAAATCTTAGCTGCCGATGGGAGTCTGGTTGAATGCGATCAGGAATTGCTTTCTATTAAGGTGAGTGGATGATGGGGAAATATAATAAGGTGTTGGTTGCAAACAGAGGAGAAATTGCGGTAAGAATAATAAAGGCCCTCAGAGAACTTGGAATAAGCACGGTGGCTGTATATTCCAATGTTGATAAGGATTCCCCGCACTTAAGAATCGCAGATGAAAAGGTCTGTATCGGCGATGCCAGGGACTCTTATCTGAATGTATATAAAATTCTTTCTGTAGCAACAAAATATAATGTGGATGCAATACATCCGGGAATTGGATTTATGGCTGAATCCGGTGAATTTGCCAGACTGTGTGAACAATATAATATCGGATTTATTGGACCTGCCAGTGAATTGATAGATGCTATTGGGAATAAGAGTAATGCAAAATTTATTGCCAAAGAGTGCCAGGTTCCTGTTATAGAAGGTGCCACTGCTCCTGTTAACAGTTATGATGAATGCGAAGAATTAGGAGAACTTATAGGCTTTCCGGTATTGTTAAAAGCAACTCACGGAGGCGGAGGAAAAGGTATCCGTATCGTTAAGGAGAAGGAAAAGCTAAAAGATAATTATAATCTTTGCCGAATAGAGGCAAAGGCTGCCTTTAATAACAATGAGCTGCTCATAGAGAAAGCCATCCAGGGCTTCAAGCATTTTGAAGTACAGATATTGGGGGACACCTATGGGAATGTTATTCATTTAGGTGACAGGGAATGTACGATTCAAAGGGCAAATCAGAAAGTAATTGAAGAAGCAAGGTGTGTAAACATTAAGGAAGAGGTACGGCAGAAAATCTATGAGGACGCGTTAAAGATTGCAAAACACATTAAGTATGCAGGACCTGGTACAATAGAATTCTTAGTACTTTCCAACGGAGCTTATTATTTTCTGGAGATGAATACCAGACTTCAGGTGGAGCATACCATTACGGAAATGGTTACGGGAATTGATATTGTAAAAGAACAGATACGGGTATTTGAAGGAGAAAGCTTAAGTGTAACCCAGGAGGATATAAAGTTTGACGGATATGCCCTGCAATGCAGAATCCTGGCTGAAGATACACTAAAAGGAGGAATGCCCTCCATTGGGAAGATTACGAAATGGAATATGCCCGGTGGTTTAAATGTCCGGGTGGAAAGCGGATATGGCTGCGGAAGTACAGTGTCTCCTTATTATGATTCCCTCATTGCAAAATTATGCTGTAAAGCTGCGGATAAAGAGCAGGCTGTCAAGAAAATGTACATATGTCTGGAGGAAATGAACATAGAAGGAATAAATACCAATGTAGATTTCTTAAAGTTCCTTCTCGGCAAACCTGAATTTATAGAAGGTAATTACACAGAAGGGTTTATGAGTAAAATACTGGAGGAATATCAGTATGCCCGTATGAATTCTGCAATTTAAGCCGGATTTCTTACCAAGAAAGGCCATACCCTATTTGGAGTTATAAAAGTGCTATTATAATTATAGAAATATCAATCGAACTATAATCGGTTACAGCAGCAAAAGACACCGCCTTCTATTAGAATCAGAGGTAATTTCTGTTTATTGTTATAGAATGCTCAAAAAGAGATAAAAAATATCAATCTATGTTTCGGCTAGTTGATACTTTAATCTTTGTATAAGAAGAATGCGGATATTTGAAAATATCCATGGCGAAGCTATGCCTTTAACCAAAAGGCGTTAAGCTGCCAGGGAGCTAAATAAAACAATTGGGAAGCAATCCTTGAAAGTAGGGTTGTTTTTATTTTGGCCTGGGAGGTGAAAACAATCAATGGGAAGAAGGACTTTTCTGTAAATTATTTTTTGGAAGGAAAAGATCAGGAACGCAGCTATGAGGTCATACTGAATCTTACATATATGGCCGAAAACGAAAGCCATCAGCTTATTCCATTTTTAACTTCCGAAGAACAGGATTATATAAAATTCATCAAAAGTGATAAAAGGCTTAAAAGTTATCTGTATGGAAGGTATTCATTAAAAAAAGCAGTTTCTGAGTACAGCAAAGAGGTACAACTAAAAAATATTAATATTAAGAATGGTATTTTCGGGCAGCCGGTAATTGAACTGGAAGCTTTCAGAAGTCCGGGGGGAAGCCTTTCTCATTGTGAAACCTGTGCGGCCTCCCTGGTGTATGATGAAACGCTTATTATGGGAATTGACATAGAGGAAGTAAATAGGAATGTAAAAAAAGCATTGGAAAATAATATTACAGCCCATGAAGCTTCCCTGATAAAAAATCAGACAATGCAGGAAGCTTTAGCCTTTGTTATCTTATGGACTGCCAAGGAAGCCCTGGCTAAATGCCTAAAGACCGGGTTAACGGTTCCGTTGGAATTATATGAAGTGGAGAAGATAGAGAATCAGGATAAGTATTTTAAGCTTACCTTTACCCATTTTATGCAATATTCGGCTTTCACCTTTGTTTTTGATACCTACGTCTGTTCCATAACCTATCCAAAGTTAATTGAGCTATCGTTAGATATTGCAAATATATAAGATAAGAAAGAAGGTAAACTATGAAGGCATATGTATTTCCAGGTCAAGGCGCCCAGTATAAGGGAATGGGAAAAGAGTTATTTGAAGAATTCCCGGAACTTGTATCCGGTGCGGATGAAATATTAGGTTATTCCATAAAGGAGCTGTGCTTGGAGGACCCTGAGTCAAAATTAGGTTTTACAGAATATACACAGCCGGCTTTGTATACGGTAAATGCTCTAACCTATCTTAAGAAATGCAAGGAGACGCAGGAAAACCCTGATTTTGCAGCCGGGCATAGCTTGGGGGAATACAATGCCCTCCATGCAGCAGGAGCTTTTGATTTTGAAACCGGCTTAAAACTCGTGAAAAAAAGAGGGGAATTAATGGGACAGGCAAGTGGCGGAGGAATGGCAGCCATTATCGGTCTGAAAGAAAAAGAAATATCCCATATATTACAAAGCGAAGGTTTAAGCCAGATAGATATTGCAAATTACAATTGTCCTTCCCAAATCGTGATTTCAGGTCCAAAAGAAGCTATTCTTCAGGCAAAAACTGTTTTTGAGAATAACACAGGGGTTAAATTATTCTCGATACTAAATGTCAGCGGAGCTTTTCATTCCAGGTATATGAAAGGGTCAAGTGAACTGTTTGAACAGTTCCTGGCAGCGTTTAGCTTCAAAGAATTGAAAATACCGGTAATATCCAATGTATCTGCCAGACCTTATAAGCAAAAAGAAATGAAAGATAATTTAATTATGCAGATAACCCATTCCGTTCGGTGGACAGATACAATCCGGTTGCTGCTGGGGTTAGGTGAGATAGCTTTTGAAGAAATCGGAATCGGCAGAACCCTTACCGGACTTATAAGGCATATAAAGACAGAGGCGGAACCTCTTAAGATTGATCGGGATGAGTACAAGGAATATTTTATGCAGGGGACAGGAGATACAAACGGGGAAAACAGCAAGGAAAAGTCTGATACAGACAAGGATAACGGTGAAAACATGTATGTAACAGACATTACCTATGATTCTCTGGGCAGCGAAGAGTTTAAGAAAGACTACAATCTTCGTTATGCATATATTACCGGTGCTATGTATCGAGGTGTTTCCTCAAAAGATATGGTGGTAAGAATGGGAAAAGCCGGCATGTTAGGATTCTTGGGTACCGGTGGTTTATCTCTGGAGGAGGTTGAGTCTTCCATAAAGTACATCCAGGAAAAATTAAATCAGGGACAGGCTTATGGCATGAACTTTCTCTATGATCCCAATAATCCGGAAAAAGAAGAAAGAATTATCGATTTATATTTTAAATATCAGGTGAAGGTAATTGAAGCTTCAGCCTTTATGGGAATTACCCCTGCTCTTGTACGATACAAAGCAAAAGGCCTGTTAAGGAATGAAAAGGGAGATATCGAAAGTACCAATAAGATCATTGCAAAGATATCAAGGCCAGAAGTGGCAGAGGCTTTTATGAGCCCGGCCCCGGCCAGAATTGTCGATCGGTTATTAAGCGAAGGAAAGATAAGTGCTTCAGAGGCTGAAATGCTTCAAAGTGTACCTGTTGCCAATGACCTGTGTGTGGAAGCGGATTCAGGGGGGCATACGGACTGCGGAGTAACCTATACCCTCCTTCCTGCCATTATTAAGCTCAGAAATGAAATGATGGAGAAATTCCGTTATAAAAGAAAAATCCACATTGGAGCCGCCGGCGGTATCGGAACCCCGGAGGCCGCCGGTGCTTCCTTTATCCTGGGTGCAGATTTTATTGTTACCGGCTCCATTAATCAATGCACGGTGGAAGCAGGCACCAGTGATGCGGTAAAGGAGTTGTTGCAGCAGATGAATGTGCAGGATACGGACTATGCTCCCGCGGGAGATATGTTTGAATTCGGAGCGAAAGTGCAGGTACTGAAAAAAGGCCTTTTTTTCCCTGCAAGAGCCAATAAGCTCTATGATTTATACCGTCAGTTCAATTCCATTGATGAAATTGATAGTAAAACCAAGGACCAGATACAGGATAGATATTTTAAGCGCAGCTTTGACAGCATCTATGAGGAATTGAAAAACTATTATTCACCGGAAGAAATAAAGAAAGCAGAAAAAAATCCCAAGAATAAAATGGCAATGATTTTTAAATGGTATTTTCATTACAGCACAAAAAGTGCCCTGGCCGGAGATGCTGATTCGAAAGTAGATTACCAGGTACACTGCGGACCCGCCCTGGGAGCTTTTAATCAATGGATAAAGGGAACCAAATACGAGCCCTGGAAGAACCGGCATGTGGACGAAATAGCTTTACTGATGCTGGGAGAAACTGCTGCATTCTTAAACCACCGCTTTCGATTATTGAAAGCATAAAATAAAGGGAGAATCTAATGGATAAGAGCGAAATCTTTACAATAATGAAAGAAATAATAGCTGAAATATTGCCGGAGGTTTACCCCGGTCAAATTACCCCGGAAGACAGTTTAAGGGAGCTTGGAGCAAATTCGGTAGACCGGATGGATATTATTATCGAGCTTATGGAAAGGCTGGGGGTAAAAATTCCACTTGTGGAATTCGGACAGCTTAAAAATATCCAAGGGATTGTTGATCTGTTATATTCAAAAAAAGTATCATGATGCCGGGAGGGGATAAAACTGTCTATGTAACCGGTATGGGAGTAGTGAATGCGATTGCAGACTCAATTTCTGAATTTGAACAGGGCTTAAGAAACGGGTGCCAGGGCTTTCGGTATCTTGAGGGTAAAAAGGTTAATAATGCAAGTGTCATAGGAGCTGATATTACTTCCTTTTCCTTTGACAACAGAATGGATTATTATAAGGCTTCTCCCAGGGTACCAAAAGCTTTCATTGACAGAGCCAGAAAAACTGCCCGCAGAGCTCCGATTACCGTGAAAGCCGCATTATCCTGCGTTTTGGAGGCTTATTGTCAGGCAGACCTTTTTAATAGAACTATTTCCGGTGACAGAATTGCAATTATGGTGACGGGCAGTAATCTTACAAGCGGTATCAGAGAGGGGTATTTCGATAAGTTTCAAAAGGATCCGGAATATCTGACACCCCAATATGCCCTGCAGTTTATGGATACGGACCATATCGGCACCTTAAGTGAGATATTCGGAATCTGGGGTGAGGGTCTTACGGTAGGAGGTGCCTCAGCCAGCGGGAATGCAGGTATTATTAAGGCCTGGCAGTTGCTGCAGCTGGGACTTGCTGATGCTTGTGTGGTAGTGGGGGCATTAACGGAGCTGACCAATATGGAGCTTCAAGGCTTTTATAATATAGGAGCCATGGGCGGACGAAAGTATTACGGCGAACCTGATAAGGCCTGCCGTCCATTTGATGAAGAACATGAAGGATTTCTCTATGGGCAGGCTTCCGGCTGTTTGATTTTAGAATCAGGAAGGTCGGCAGCTCAAAGAGCTGTAAGACCTCTTGCCGAAGTTATTGGAGGCGTGATAAACCTTGATGGTAACAGGTCCAGCAATCCAAGTCTAGCCGGTGAAATAAAAGCAATGGCAAGGACCCTGGAGACAGCGGGAATAAAGCCGGAGGAGGTGGATTATATCAATGCACACGGAAGCTCCTCCCCTCTGGGGGATGATACGGAATTAGAGGCGATAAAAGGAGTTTATAAAGAGAATATTTCCAGGATAATAATCAACTCTACAAAAGGGTTAACCGGTCACTGTTTATTTTCAGCCGGAGTTGTGGAAGCTATTGCTGTTATCCTTCAAATGAACTCCGGTTTTATTCACCCAAATGCTAATTTGGAGAAACCCAGCCGTCACGAGTTCTTATTTGCAGGAAAACAGGCGGTGCCAGCTTCTGTAAGGTTGGCCATGAGCAATTCCTTTGGCTTTGGGGGGATTAATACGAGTATCTTAATAAAGGGTATGAGATGAATGAACCGACATAAAAAGGTAGTTTTTCGCACCGAAATGTGGGTGGTTGGAACGGACAAGCATTTTTCAAATTAATTCAAAGGTTTGTCGGATACTCATGGTAGCTGTTTTAATGCATAGAGTTTTAAGATATATCGGTAAGGAGGAGGGAAGTCATGATAGAAAATCAATCAGATAACAGGAATAATCTAGGGGTTAGAACTTCAGATATTGCAATTATAGGTATGGCTTGCCGCTTTCCGGAGTCTGATAATTACAATGAATTTTGGAGTCACCTGGAAAAAGGTGATAACTTAATTAAAGAAATTGATGATATGAGGTGGGATACCAATCAGTATTACTCTCCTATTTTAGAGGCGGATAAAAGCATCAGTAAATGGTGCGGAAGAGTGGATCGGATGGAATATTTTGATAATCATTTTTTTAAAATATCACCCCGTGAAGCCCTTGTGATGGACCCCCATCAGAGACAACTGTTAGAAATAGCCTGGCAATGTATAGAAGATGCCGGTTTGAATATAAAGCAACTGCAAAGAGGTAAGACCGCTGTTTATATGAATGCTTCCCATAATGATTATGGACTTAGGGCCTATGCGGTTGACAGAGAAGTTGACAGCTATACGAATTTAGGAAATTACCAATGTATTTCAGCAAATAGAATCTCTTATGCCTTTGGACTGACAGGGCAAAGTCTGTCGGTAGAGGCTGCCTGTGCGGCTTCTTTAGTAGCCGTTAACGAAGGGGTAAGAGCATTAAGGAGCCGTGAATGTGATTATGTTCTGGTAGGAAGTGCCAATTATATTCTTCACCAGGGACGCTATATTTCTTATTCAAAAGCAAGGATGCTAAGTCCGGAGGGACAATGTAAGACCTTTGATGCCAATGCGGACGGCTATGTTCCGGGAGAGGGAGCAGGCGTCTTACTTTTGCAGCGTTTGGAAGATGCCGTTGCGCAGAGAAACCATATCCATGCTGTAATCAAGGCTGCCAAAGCAAGTCATATCGGAGAGCATATTTCCATCACTGCCCCTAAGGTAAGCGAACAGGAGAAATTGATTTTATCGGCATACGCAGAAGCCGGATTTACTCCGGAGACAGTAGGTTATGTGGAAGCTCACGGTACCGGAACCCCCCTGGGAGACCCCATTGAGGTGGAGGGGCTGACCAGAGCTTTCAGGGAATACACAAAGGCCTCGGGGTATTGTAAAATCGGCTCTGTTAAAACCAACATCGGTCACTTGGAAGGGACATCAGGGCTTGCCGGTTTGATCAAGACGGTTCTTATGATGAAGAATCATAAAATAGCTAAGACCTTAAATATCAAACAACTGAATCCTATTATCAATTTTAAGGCAACACCTTTTATCCCGGCGGATAACTTAAGTGACTGGCAGCGTTTAGAGGAAACCATACCTCTACGGGCAGGAATAAGCTCCTATGGCTTGGGCGGTGCCGGCTGTCACGTTCTGCTGGAGGAATATCAGCCGGAGAAAAAGGCAGAAGCTTCTGGAAATAACAAGGTATTTTTATTATCGGCAAAAAGTTCAAAAAGCCTTGCAATGCTTATAGACAGCTGGAGAAACTTTGTTACCACCCGGGAATTTCAGGCTTTAAGCTTTCATGATATTCTTGGAACGGCAATGGCAAGCCGCTCTGGTTTCCGGTTTCGATATGGGATTAAGGCTGAGAATAAAGAAGAACTTATAAAAAGCTTAAAGGATGCAGTCATACTTCCAAAGAAAGCAAGCTATGATAGGTGGTTATTGATCCTCTGTGATCTGAAGCTGACAGGGTTTTGTGATTTTAAAAAGCTATATGAAGCGCAACCAATTTTTCGCGTTTGCCTGGAAGGCTTTCGAAAGTGGATGAAAGCCGGTGAGTGGAATGGCCTGCTTAAGAGAAAATGGAAAGAGGCTGATAAAAAGCTGTATTCCTTTATGGTAACCTATTCCTTTGCAGTTACTTTGCAAGAGCTGGGGATTCCTTTTACTTCCATTGCTTCTAGCGGCATGGGCTTTTGGGCTGCTCTTGGAATAAGCGGAATCTTAGAACCGGAAGATATCCTCCATTATCTTATGGGGAAAAGGGAAAGTAACAGCTTATGCTTTCACAGACCCAATATCACTTTTCTTGATTACACAGGGGTTATTGGTAATAAGGTAAATAGGATTATGCCGTATCAGATTACAGGAATAAATCTAAAAAAATTGTTGGATGTTATACAGCTAGAATTTAACGACTTTATAGAATATCAGCAAAAAGCAGGAATCCTGTATCATAGTGTTCCTTCTTTTCGCAAGCTGTTAGAGGAATGGAATAATCCGTTAGCACAAGCCGGTATGAGTATAAAAGAACTTTTATTTTCAGAGTATACCGATTTTCAAGGTTCAAAAGAGCAATTACTGATGATTGTTCTTCTTAGCAGCTCTCTCAGAAGATTAAACCAGAAATGGGATTTAAGGATGGAAGAGCTTAATTGCACCTCCCAATTCACAGAGCTTCTTACTTTCGTTGAAGATAATCTTATTAGAAAAGAGGAACTTGTTCAGTTGTTTGGAAGCGAAGCACCGGATTTTGAAGCCATTGCAAATAATATCAGCGAGAGACTTCAAGGTATGGGGAAAAAGTATAAATTAACAGAAGTGACCAATCATGGACTGACTGAAATTAAGGATTATGAAACATGGCTGAATCTTTTAGATACCTCTGAAACTACCTATGAGAAAGAACCGGAAGCGAATGTGGAAACGATTCTTGTTAGACGTAATGCCACAAAGGAATTGAATCAGAAAACAATAAAAGAACCAGAAGAACTGAGTGGGATTCTTACAGACCTGGTACTGAAAGCCTGGCTTATGGGAGCTTCTATTAATTGGGAGAAAGTAGTTCCGGAAGAATTGTATGATAAAGTTCCATTACCAGTATATGAATTTGATCAGAGTCCATTTTTATTACCCTTAAATGGGAAAAAGCTTAAGCTTGAAAAATCAGAGCCTTTAAGAGTGAAAGCTCCAGAATTTGAAATGAAAGACAGGAGAGTACCGGAAATTAAAACCTCAGAGATGTCAGCAGCTGCAGTTAATGAACTAAAAATATCAGATTTACAAATGGCAACTGAAGAGGAAGCAAAAGACCAAGCAAAGGTAGAAGTATTATTACAAAGGAAAGTGCAAACGGAAGCAAAAGCAGAAGAACAAACAGAAAAGCAGGATAAGGCACCTGTCTATTTCACTACAGAAGATACCATAATCAGAGATCACATAATAACCGGCGTAAATCTTATACCCGGAGCTTTTATGCTCAAACTCCTGGCAGATAAGCTTATCCCCGTAAATCAAAAATCTGTCATAACCTTTCGAAATGTATATTTTATGAAACCTGGCATTGTTATGAATAAGACGTCAGTAATCCCCCAGCTAGAGAATAACCGGTTTCGGCTTGCAGCAGAGGAGGAAATATTGTCCAAAGGAGAATATTGTGAGATAGAAGATGTACCTCAGATACCGGTTAATATGGCATCTATTAATTCCTATCCACAAATAAATTTTGAGGGACTTTACCGTTGTTTATTCTCCATGGGGTACCAATACGGAGAGAGCTTACAAGTTATTCAAAAGATTTGGAGGATAAACAATGGTTATTTCATAAGGTTAATGGAACAGAAAGGGAGGAAAAGCAGGCAGCTAAGTGCAGAACTTTTAGATGGAGCAATACAATCTATATTGGCAGCAGAATATGTGGAAGGAAATTTAAACCTAAAAAATACTATCTGGATTCCTTTTAAAATATCAGAAATAACCATTATGGGAGAGCTGAAAGGAACCTGTTACGCTGCAATTGATAAAGCCAATATACAGAAACAAGACGGAAATATCATCGCTTCTTTTGAAGTATTTAATGAGGAGGGAATTCCAGTAATTTCGATGGAGGGTCTCTGCTTAAAAGCCTGTCCCAAAGATTTTTTGCAAAAAGCAGTCAATTTGAATAAGAAAAATGAAGCATTCTTATATCATTATAAACCATTCTGGGTAAAAGATAAGCTGAAAATTGATGATGGAGATTCTGGCATTAATAGCAAGTGTGCCGTAGTCTTCGCTAAGGACGAGATGATTTATGAAGCTATTGAAGGACTAAGCAGGGGGAAGGCTGGAAGCAGTGTTAATGGATTGGTTTCTGATAATGGGCGAAAGAATGGAAAGGGAACTGACGTAATAGCAGGAATATTAGAGAAAAGTTATGAAAAGGTGTATATCGTTCTAAAAGGTAGTTGCTTTAAGGAACAGGATAAGGTTTATAGCATGAATGTCAAGCTGCAGAGTGATTATATCGCTTTATTGGAATCCCTAAAAAATCATTCTAATGATAATATGCAATACGATATGTACTATTTATGGGCAAACCAAACGGAAGGAATTACGGAGTATAATACATCTTCCAATAAGTTAGAGGAAATAGAAGAAGAGCAGGTGCAAGCAATATTTCACTTGCTCCATACCATGGTAAAAATAAAAATCGGTAAAGTGACCAACCTAATAATTGGAGTAACAGATAGCAGAATTGTAGTTGACAAGGACAAAGGAAATAATTTTATCTACGGCGGTCTTGAAGCTCTAGTACGATCAATAAGGCAGGAAACGCCAAGAGTATCTGTTACCATCATTGATTTTGAGGCGGGAGCAAAATACCAAAAAACAGAACCCGATATGATTTCAGATATGTTCATGGAACTGAAAAACAAACAAAAAGACAGTATGGTGGCCTATCGGGGGAATGACAGATATGTAAGAGGCCTCGCAGAAGCAGCTGATATAAATAACTCAAACCTTCCTCTTTTGGAAGACGGGGATACCTATCTGGTAATCGGAGGATTGGGGGGAATAGGCAGAAAGCTGGTTCAGCAGATCTGTGAGCTGGTAAAAGCCAATATTCTGATTGTCGGTACCTCCTCCCTTGATTCTGTAAAAAAGGAACAGCTAATCGCCTTAAACCAAAATAAGACAAGGGCCTGCGTTGACTATTATCAGTGTAATATTACAAACAAAAGGGAAGCCGAAGTACTGATAAATAAAATAAAAGATAAATATAAAAATATCCAGGGCGTTATCCATTGTGGAGGAATAAATCATGACAAACTTCTGATCAGCAAAGAGTGGGAGGAGTTTAAAGAAGTATTAAGGCCAAAGACCATAGGGACCTCTATCCTGAATGAAGTTACGGCGAAGGAACCTTTAAAGTTTTTTGCGGCATTCTCTTCTGTCGTTTCCATTACCGGAAATGTGGGACAGTCCGATTACGCCTATGCCAATGGAGTCCTTGATGCTTTTATGGATTACCGCAGGCAAAATCCCTGCCCAGGCAGGAGTATCGGTATTAATTGGACATTATGGGAGAATACCGGAATGGGTAAAGACAGCGCTGCCATTCAAAATTTTGTAAACAAGACAGGTATGATTTCACCAGAGGCTGGTACCAAGGATTTCTTAAATATCTTAACAAGTGAAGTAAATCAGGTAATCGTAGTGGCTGATAAGGAAAAATTCGAAAGCTTCCTGTCTAAGAATCATATCAACTGTTATACAAGCAATATGGAACAGATGTAAATCATAAGAATAAAAGGGAGGCAATATGAGAGGGAAAGGGAACACAGAAATTTCTGGGAATACTCTGACAGAGGGTGAAAAGAATGTGGTAAAACTGCTTGTTGCCATGCTTGCAGAGTTATTATGTATAGAGGAAAAGGAAATAGATGAGAACACGGATTTACGTGAATTCGGACTGGATTCCGTTGCACTCAATGAATTCACCGATATGATTAATACCCGTCTGGATACTGACATTGACTCAACATTACTGTTTGAATATTCCAATATGAAGGAAATTGGAAATTACTTAACGGAAAAATATATACACTCTGTGATGCAATATCAGGAACCGGCCCTTGATTTTTCAGATTCCTCCCTTGAAAGCCAGTTAAAGAAAACAGAAAGCCGACCAGAACAAATTGAATATAATCCGGTGGAAATAAAAAACGACTTGAAGGAAGCTGAAAGTCTGACAGAACAGATAGCAAATAAAGCAGAGCAAACTGAAAACCAGACAGAGCAAATGAAATATCAGTCCAAGATAATGGAAAGCGAGTGGGAGCAGGTAGCAAAAAGCCAGAGATCCATTAGGGAGTTATCTGATTTATTTTCAGAAAGTACAGTCACAACGCCAGTGGCTGCAGAAGATATGGCGATAATAGGAATGAGCGGACGCTTGCCCCAATCAGAGAATTTATCTGAATTCTGGGAGCATTTAGTAAACCGGGAGGATCTGGTAACAGAAATTCCGAAGGATCGGTGGGACAAAGAGGAATATTACGGAGACCCCCATAAAGGCAATAAAGCAAATAATAAATGCGGTGGTTTCTTAAAGGATATAAAAGGTTTCGATGCACAGTTCTTCAATATTTCTCCCAGAGAAGCTGAATTAATGGATCCCCAGCAGCGTATTTTACTGGAGGAGGTATGGAGAGTATTTGAGGATGCAGGTTATAAAGCTTCGGCGGTAGCCGGTTCAAATACCGGGATTTTTGTTGGCGTTGGGAATGATGATTATAATCAGCTGATTGCAGAAAGTGATATAAGCTTGGATATATATGCGGCCACAGGGTCGTATTTTTGCATTATTGCAAACCGGATTTCTTATCTTCTTAATCTCCATGGACCAAGCAGTGTAGTAGACACTGCGTGTTCCAGCTCCCTTGTGGCAATCCACCAGGCAGTGAAGGCATTACAAAACGGAGAATGTGCAATGGCGGTTGCCGGCGGTGTTAATCTTATGTGCACCCCCCGTCCTTATTTATCCTTCAGTCATGCAGGGATGCTCTCCAAAGATGGCAGGTGCAAGACCTTTGATATATCCGCCAATGGATATGTCAGAGCGGAAGGAGTGGGAGCGATCCTATTAAAACCTCTTAGCAAAGCAATTGAGGAGGGCAATCAAATACATGGAGTAATAAAAGGAACTGCCGTAAATCATTGCGGTCTTACCAACTCCCTAACGGCTCCAAGTCCGAATGCACAGGCGGAAGCAGTGCTTACTGCTTTGGAAAAAGGTAATATAACACCTGATACCATATCCTACATAGAAGCTCATGGAACCGGTACCAGTCTGGGAGATCCCATTGAAGTAAATGGATTAAAAAAGGCCTTTGAAGAAGCGGCAAAAGCAAAAGGCATTGTTTNNTTTAAAAGATAACTATTGCGGAATCGGTTCTGTTAAATCCAATATAGGACATCTGGAAGTTGCTTCGGGAATTGCCGGTGTTTTTAAAGTGCTGCTGTCCATGAAACATAAAATGATTCCCGGAAATCTTCATTTTCAAAAACTTAACGATAAGATTCGTTTAGAGGGAAGCCCTTTTTATGTTGTAGACTCCAATAAGCCATGGGAAGCCCTTGTGGATGTAAACGGTGTTCCATTACCCAGAAGGGCAGGTATCAGTTCCTTTGGTTTTGGCGGTGCCAATGCCCATATTGTAATGGAAGAATATCAGGAGAAGGCAGGAGCTGCAGACAGGGCTGGCACTTTTCCTGAACATATCATACTACTATCAGCAAAAACGGAAGAACGGCTGAAAGTCTATGCAGAAAATTTCTTAAGGTTTCTGAGAAGGGAGGACACAGCCAGCCACAAACTTATAGATATAGCCTATACCTTGCAATGCGGACGTGAAGCCATGCAGGAAAGAGTCGCCATTCTGACGGATTCCATACAGGACCTTACAGAGAAACTGGATGTCTTCCTAAAAGGAAGAGAACAAAAAGAAGTCTTTTGCGGTAATGCTAAGACCCATAAGAAAACCATAGCAATACTAGAGGATGACCAGGAATTCAGTGAGACCTTGTTCAACTGGGCCTATAAAGGAAAATATGAGAAGATTCTTGATTTGTGGACAAAGGGATTGTCTTTTGACTGGAAGCTTCTTTATGGGAAGGTGAAACCTAAAATTGTAAGCTTACCTACCTACCCCTTTAAAAAAGAATCTTATTGGATTCCCGGGACTCATAAGGAAAAATCCGATACAGAGACCGGTAAGATATCAATTCTTCACCCGCTCCTTCATGAGAACCTATCTGATTTTATGGAACAAAAATACCGTACAATATTAACCGGACAGGAATTCTTTTTAAAAGCCCATGTAATTCATGGTCAGAAAATCTTACCGGGGGTTGCCTATCTGGAAATGGCTATTGCAGCCATAAAAGCCTCAATAGATCGTAAGGAAGAGGATATCATATTCCAGTTGAATAATATTATTTGGGCTAAGGCCGTTATAGTAAATGAGAAGCCGGTTCCCCTTAGGATATCCTTGTATCTGGAAAATGAGGAACAGATCAGCTACCAGATAACCGGGGATAACTCCGGTATCCATAGTGAAGGTTCGGCAAGCTTAAGACTTACCGAAAAAACATATGAAATAGATATCAGACTCAAACAGCTGGAGTGCAACAACAGTGAAATCTCACAAGAGGAGTGTTATAAAGCTTTTGAACAGATTGGTTTTCAGTATGGCAGGGAACAAAGGGGAATTGAGAGACTCTATCTGGGAAAAGATGAAATCCTGGCAAGCCTGGAGCTTCCGGAAGAGATTAAAAGTACAAGAAAGGACTATACCCTCCATCCAAGTACCCTGGATTCTGCTATCCAGGCGACCATGGGACTTATGATGGAAAATGGAACCCTGGGTGCTTATGTCCCTTTTGCCTTGCAGACCCTTAGGATACTTGATCAGAATACGGAGATTAAATGGGCTTCTATCAGAGCTATTAACCCGGATAACAGCAGAAATAATCTTAGAAAGTTTGATATTGATCTATGCAGCGATTCCGGTAAAGTAGGTATTCAGATGCAAGGATTAACCTTAAAGAAATTTGAAAAGGCAGTGGTCAGTCAGAATCCGGGGGAGCTGCTGCTACTGGCACCGGAATGGAAGGAAGCAGCTGTAAGAAAGAAGGGGGCAGTACAATATGATAACCACCTGATAATTCTGTGTGAAGTGCCGGAAATCAACGTTGGACAATTAGCGGAAGCTTTGGCTGGGAACACTGTAAATTTAAACTTTATGGAACTTGAGGATGCCAACAGTGATGTAGGCTTAAAGTATAAAAGCTATACCGGCCAAATATTTGAGGAAATAAAGAAAGTCCTTTCAGAAAAGAGCAGTAAGAAAAATCTGGTACAGCTTATTATACATAATAACCCTGAGGAAAAGTTATATGGAGCCTTAAGCGGTCTGTTAAAGACCGCAGAACAGGAAAATCCCGGGATAAATGGTCAGATTATTGAAATTGAACAGGGAGAAACAACAGCAGACCTGGCAGATAAAATCATTGCTAATAGTAAAAGTCCCGCAGAGAAGCAGGTCAGTTATCGGGAGGGAAGACGCTATGTGAAATCCTGGAAGGAATTAACGGGAGTTTTGGGGGAGAAGCAACCCTGGAGAGATAACGGAAGATACCTGATAACCGGAGGAAGAGGAGAACTGGGATTAATATTTGCAAGAGAGATAGCAGAAAAATCCAAAAATCCGACGATTATATTAACCGGCAGGGGAAAGCTTAAGGAAGATAACCAGGAAGTTCTTAGAGAACTTCAAAAGCTTGGAGCATCGATTGTGTACAGGCAGGCGGATGTTACGGATGTCCAGAGCGTACAGGAGCTTTTTGAAGAAATCATCAAAGAGTATGGAGCCATAAATGGAATCCTCTACTGCGCGGGTATAAACCGTGATAACTATATTTACAGAAAAACAAAGGAAGAATTTCAGACGGTACTGGAACCAAAGGTAAGCGGTCTGATAAATCTTGATAAAACAGCCAGGGATATTCCCCTGGACTTTTTTATTTTATTCTCTTCCATTGCGGGTTCTCTTGGTAATCCCGGACAAGCGGATTATGCTGCTGCCAACGCATTTATGGATGAGTATGCAGGGTACAGAAATGAGCTGGTAAAGAACGGCAGGCGTTATGGCAGAACAGTATCCATCAACTGGCCTCTGTGGCAGAACGGAGGAATGCATATGACGGAAGAAGCGGAGAAACTTCATAAGGCAAAGACCGGAATGGAAGCCTTACAGACAGAGAAAGGTCTGGAGGCTTTTTATAAAATATATGGACAGGAGCAGGAACAAGTCATGGTTGCAATGGGAGATGGCAGGAAGATCCGTGAATTTATTCAGAAATAGATACGTCACTTAACAATTTTATCAAGGGAAAAGGAAAATTGGATATGAAAGAAAATAGAAAAGAGAGGGCAATGCCATATTTTAAAGAATTGCTGTCAGAGGAACTTAAAGTTCCGGTACATAAAATAGAAGAAGATGTGCCCATGGAGGAATATGGAATAGATTCCGTAATGGTCATGCAAATGACCGATAAACTGGAAGAAACCTTTGGGAACCTGCCTAAAACTTTATTTTTTGAATATCAGACCATTGGGGAACTGACGGAATATTTTGTGTCCGAGCATCAGCAGAAATTAAGTAATATTTTGGGTATCCAGAAAACAGACAGTCCTGCAGGGGCAGCTGTTTCCAAAGAAAGGGTTACCTTATATTTTAAAGAGCTGTTATCAGAAGAATTAAAGGTCCCCAAGCATAAAATTGAGGACGATGTGCCTATGGAGGAGTATGGTATAGATTCGGTTATGATTATGCAGATGACCGATAAGCTGGAGGAGGCCTTTGGCGTACTTCCAAAGACTCTGTTTTTTGAATACAGGACCATTGAGGAGCTTACGGAGTATTTCATGGCAGAACATCTTCCGAAACTGCAGGAGATTTTAAGTTCGGCCCATAATGAAGAACCAGGACTTGAAAACCGGGACAATACGATGGATTTGGATACGCATTTCAATAATGTCTTATATAAAGAACGGAGTCAAGAACCAAAGCATGAACGGAAGCAAGAACCAAACCAGGAAGTGAAGCAAGAACCAAAATACGAACGGAAGCAAGAACCGGCCCAGGAACGGGTGCAGAATCTTGAAAGAGACATTATTCAGGATGATATGAAAAGAAACAAGGATAGAAATAGAAGCAAAGACCTGGGTAAAGCGTTTGCTTACGAAGAAGAATATATACCGTTCCTAACACCAGGGCTTGATAGGAAGCAGAAGAGCCGATATGCTTCTGTTAAGCAGGAAGAAAAGGAAATACAGGAAGAAAAAAATAATAACAGGGAAATTGCCATCATAGGTCTGGGGGGCAAATACCCTCAGGCAGAGGATCTGAATGAATTTTGGGAAAACCTGAAGGCAGGCAGGAACTGCATTACAGAAATTCCGGAGGAGCGGTGGGATTACAGGGCATATTATGACCGGGATAAACAGAAAGGGGGAAAGGTAAATTCCAAGTGGGGTGGATTTTTAGAGAGTGTTTATCAGTTCGATCCCTTGTTCTTTAATATCTCTCCCCATGAAGCTGAGATAATTGACCCACAGGAGAGACTCTTCCTTACCTGTGTCCACGAAACGCTGGAGGATGCAGGTTATACAAAGGAAGCCTGCAGTCGTTACAGAGAAAACGGGATGGAGGGGAATATAGGTGTTTTTGTAGGGGCTTTGTTTGAGGAATACCAGTTTTACGGTGCCAGGGAGCAGGAACTGGGGAATATGATTGCCTTGAACGGAAGTCTGTCTTCTATTGCAAACAGAGTATCCTATTACTTTAATTTTCACGGACCCAGCATGGCTGTGGATACCTTATGCTCTTCTTCCTTAACGGCTATACATCTGGCCTGCCAGAGTCTTCAAAAAGGTGATTGTGAGATGGCCGTTGCCGGAGGTGTCAATGTAACACTTCATCCCAATAAATATGTACTGTTAGGACAAAATAATTTCCTTTCCAGCAAAGGTCTTTGTGAGAGCTTTGGAGAAGGCGGAGACGGTTATGTTCCAGGAGAAGGAGTAGGAGCCCTTTTGCTGAAACCCNNACCCTTCGACAAGGCAGTAGCTGAGGGGGATCATATCTATGGAGTTATTAAAAGCACTGCTATCAATCATGGCGGGAAAACCAATGGCTATACTGTACCCAATCCCAATGCCCAGGCAGAGGTTATACGCAGGGCTTACAAAAAGGCCAATATCAATCCCAGAGCAATGGGATATATAGAAGCTCATGGTACCGGCACGGCTCTTGGTGACCCCATAGAAATCAGTGGATTAAATAAGGTATTCAGCGAATATACAAAGGACAGGCAGTTCTGCAGAATCGGATCGGTAAAATCCAATATCGGTCATTGTGAAAGTGCGGCGGGGATTGCAGGAATTACAAAAATCCTGTTACAGATGAAATATGGGTATCTGGTCCCTTCCCTTCATTCTAAGCGATTAAATCCAGGAATAGACTTTAACAGCAGTCCCTTTAAGGTGCAGCAGGATTTGGAGCCCTGGACACGCTGTACTTTAAGCCTGAACGGTGAGGCAAAAGAATACCCTCTGATGGCCGGAATCTCATCCTTTGGTGCAGGCGGCTCCAATGCACATATTGTTATAGAAGAGTATATAAAACCATCCCTTGCTAAAAGTACCGGAAAGCTATCCCGGCAAATATATCTTTTCTCAGCCAGAGATGAGAAAAGATTAAAGGACTATGCCTTGAAACACCAGAGTTATATAGCCGGCTGCAATGACAAGGCAGACGGGGATAAGGACAGTCTGTTTCAGAATATGGCTTATACCCTTCAGGTTGGCCGTGAGGCTATGCAGGAAAGAATTGCAATTGTAGCAGCTGACCTTGAAGAAGTAAAGAAGAAATTGCAGGACTATAGCAACGGGGAAGAATATATACCAAATCTTTACCAGGGGAATACCAAAGCCCTTACCTTCAGGGAGGTTTTTGAAGGAGCAGCAAGTGAAGAATTCGTAAAAGCGTTAATGAAGAACAGAGAGTTTGATAAACTTGCCGAACTATGGGTATCAGGTGTAGCCATTGACTGGCACTGGTTATATGCAGAGGATAGCTTACCGCAGCTTATTTCCATTCCCACCTATCCCTTTGCAAGGGGCGAGTATTCCCTGGCGAAAGCGGTAGTAGGTTATGAAAAGAAGCAAGACAAAAACGAATCCGTCGATTCAGAGGCAGAAGCTGATAACTTTTTTTATAGTCCCAGGTGGGAACGTATGAAAGCATCGGAGCAAAATACCGGCAGAACCATTAAGCCCCAGAAAGTTCTTCTTATCTTAAATGAGGCATCTGAGGCTGTGTGTAAGGAAATGGAAAAACTGTATGAAGACCAGGAAGTAATAAAAGCAAAACTGGATACCTGGGAGGAAAGAATTTCTCCAACAGAGTACAGGTTAGATTATAGTTCCCAGGCTTCCTTTGAAAAATTATTGACGGAAGTTAAGGAAATAGATACCTTTCTCTATTTTGGCGGAATGATAGCCGGAGGTATCGATACCCGGGCTTTGGATTATTTAGATCTTGTTCAGGAGCAAAGTGTAATGTCCTTGTACCGGCTTATCAAGGCTATGGTAAATTGTGGTTATGGATCCCGCAATATCACCTTTAAACTGGTTACGAATAATGTACATAAAATATTACCGGAAGATATCTGTCTTCCTTATGCAGCCGGTGCATTTGGTTTCATGAAATCAGCAGAGAAAGAATTTCCTGACTGGCAGGTCAGCGGGTTCGATATCGATTTCCACGGAGAAGGTATCTTATCCCCGGAAAAGGAAACCGTATTACAGTCTGTAGTCTATGACAACCTGTCCATCAGCAAGTCAGAAATTGTTATCAGGGACAAGGTCAGATATATCCGCAGAATATACCCGGTGAATCTGTCTCATCCA
>DJJW01000084.1:0-22981 GCA_002434335.1 Lachnoclostridium sp. UBA6558
ACCTGATTAAAGCAACCTATCCTACAGTAGAATTTTATGCCTGGGATGTTGTAAATGAGGCAGTAGATCCTAATACTGCTACCGGTATGAGAAATCCTGGTTCCAATAATACAACTTCAGGTAATTCTCCATGGATGCAAACAGTTGGGTCTGATTTCATTGTAAAAGCTTTTGAATATGCAAGGAAATATGCTCCCGCAGGCTGCAAACTATTTTACAATGATTATAACGAATATGAAACAAAGAAGAGCAGCTTTATATTTGATATCTTAAAAGGCTTGAAAGAAAAAAACCTGGTTGACGGTATGGGAATGCAATCTCACTGGACAATGGATTATCCAAGTCTTAGCATGTTTGAAACCGCTGCAAGAAAATATAACACCTTAGGTATTGAATTACAACTTACCGAACTTGACATCAAACAACCGGACGGAAGTAGTACGGCTTTGACAAATCAGGCGGCCCGTTATAAACTTTTGATCGATAAAGTTGTTAATCTTAAGAAAGAAGGGGTAAATATAACAGCAGTAATTTTCTGGGGAATTACTGATGCAACCAGCTGGCTCGGCGGTTATCCTTTATTGTTTGATGCGACATATAAGGCTAAACCTGCTTTTTATTCTATAATTAAGGATTGGGATACAGGGGTAACAGCTACGCCAACAGTTACCCCGACAGTAACACCAACANNAGTCACTCCGACAGTAACGCCTACCATTACCCCAACCAGTACGCCGACGGTTACACCAACAGGTGAACCAGTAGTGGGAATTCCCGTAGTTGAGGTGAGCACAGCTAATAATGGGAATTATATAAGCCAGAAATATACGGTATCCGCTACCCAAGGTACCATTGATGTTTCAAAAGTATCAATAACTTTTACTGGAACAGGCATGAGTGACAAGGAGCAAAATTTTTGGTGTGATCATGCTGCACTAAAATTATCTGTTTCACCTTTCTATAAGTCTTTGAATGGTTACGTGACGGGTAATATTAGTAATAAGGTATTGACCTTAAGTATCAGTAAGAGTGAAGAATTGACTGCAGGTACTGGAAATCTATCTATTGAAATACGCTTTGCCAAGACGGATTGGTCAACCTATGATACAATCACAAATCCGGTATTAAAGGTTTACTATAATGGAAAATTAGTTGAGTAACTGTAAATTAATTTAGTGGATTGGTTAAAAAAGAAATAATTAGAAGGAAATAGGGCCTGTAAACAGTTTAGTTTTCTGTGTACAGGCTCTTCTTGGATTTAAATATCTATAAAATGATTATAAGTAATAGTATTTCCACTATATAGGTAATTAACACTATTTGTATAATAAGTTTGAATTTTGTAGAAATTTATACTATAATATGATTATCCATATCGGAGAAAGTTTAATACAATGTAAGGGAAAGAGCTTAAGGGAGGAATAATAATGGAAACTGGAGTTTTGTTGGAAAGCGGAACTAACGAGTTGGAAATACTAGAGTTTAAAATCGGTGATAACTTTTATGGAATAAATGTGGCAAAGGTTAGAGAAATATTACCATACCAAAAACCCACACCAATCCCCAATGCCCACCCCTATCTGGAAGGTATCTTTATGCCAAGAGAAGATATTATTACTCTGATTGATCTATCGAAAGCTCTTCATACCCCTGAGACGAATGATATTGAAGGGCATATGAATATTATTACAAATTTCAATAAATTAAATATAGCTTTTCATGTTCACGGTGTTGTCGGTATTCACCGCGTTTCCTGGGAGGATATTAATAAACCGGATCAGACTATAAATGCTTCTGCAACCGGTATTTTAAAATGGAATAATAAATTGATTGTTATACTGGATTTTGAAAGAATCATAACAGATATTAACCCTGAAACAGGTTTGAAAATGTCTGATATTACGCACCTTGATAAACGTGAAAGAAATGATATACCCATTATGGTGGTGGAAGATTCACCTTTATTAGGCAAGTTAATTGGTGAGTTTCTTGTTAAGGCTGGCTATTCCAATATCTTAATGAAGGAAAATGGTGCAGAAGCCTGGGAAGCAATTCAAAATTTTAAAAATGATGGAGTACTAAAGGACAAGGCCAGGTGTATCATTACAGATATAGAAATGCCCCAAATGGACGGGCATCACCTTACGAAACTGATAAAATCAGATAAAGAATTAAAACATCTGCCTGTCATTATATTTTCATCCCTGATCAATGATGAGATGAGAGTAAAAGGCAGTTCAGTGGGAGCAGATGCGCAGATTACCAAACCAGAGATAGGGACACTTATTGAAGTAATCGATGGTTTAGTGAGTAAATAGTAGGGGTTTAGAAATTTAAGTTTCTTGCCGATATTAATGTTATGAGAACCTTTACGCAAGGTACAGCCTGATGAATCAGAGAATATTGTAGCATGAGAAAGGCCTAAATATACATGAAGGATGAGAAAGATATATTTAACAATAATGGGGATACAAATAAAGATGAATTAAATAATGAAGATATCTTCAGCCGATTAGATGACAATTCTGAGATGGAAGATGCGGATGATGATCTTCTGGCTTTACTGGACATGATATCTGCTCAGGATGAGATGCAAAAAGGTGGTAATAGTGACTATGCCTCTTCCAAGGAGACTCCTAAAAAGCCAGTGCAAGAAGAAGAACCTATCTTTTCATTAGATGATTTTGATTTGGAAACAAGCAGTTTGGATATGGCTGATATGGATACTTTTGATGCTGAGCCGGATGAGACAGTCGATAGCTTTGAAGCAGATAAGATTCTTACAGCCCAAGACCTAAAATCAGAAAATAAAGAAAAAAGCCTTGATAATATGGGAGAGGTATTTTCTGATGCATTAAGTGCCATGGATCGTTTGGAGGATGAAGAGCTTCCTGTTACAGAGACTGCTGAGACAGAGAAGAAACCTGGTTTCTTTCAAAGACTTTTTGGAAAAACAGGTAATAAAGACAATTCAATTCTAAAAGACGATTCAAAACTATCAAAAGAGGATAAGCAGAAGGCTATAGCAAAAGAAAAGGAAACTGCAAAAAAGAAAGCAGCGCAGGAAAAGGCAGAGAAAGCCAAAGCTGCACAAGCTCAGGCTAAGAAACCGGAACCCTTATCTGCAGAAGAGAAGGCAAAGCAGGAAAAAGCAAAAGAAGCAAAAGCAAAAAAGGCAGCTGCTAAAGCTGAAAAGAAAAAAGCGGCAGATGCAAAAAAAGTTGAGAAGAAAAAGGCAGCTACTGATAAAGCAGCTTTAAAAGCAGAGAAGAAGAAAGCCCAAGCCGAACTTAATCCCCCTGATCCAGAGGACAATATTAAACTAAATCCTCTCGGTATTGTGTTTATAATGACTTTCTTTATACTCATTGCAGGAGTTGTTATAATTGGAACGAATACGTACTCTTATAATCTGGGAATAAAGAATGCCAGTACCAGCTACTCCAGAGGCAGATATATGGAAGCTTATAATAGTATCTATGGCCTTAATGTCAAAGAGAAAGATGCTGCAACGTATGATAAAATCATAACAACAATGTATGTATATAAACAATTGAATTCCTATTACAATTACACAGAACTTCAGAAAAAACCGGAAGCATTGGATTCCTTGCTTAAAGGACTTAACAGATATGATACACATATTGAGCATGCAACGGAGCTTGGAATAGAAAAGAACCTGGGTTCTATTAAAAAGCTGATTCTAAAGGAACTAAAGGAGAATTATGGAATGACAGAAAAACAAGCAAAGTCTTTAAATGCTATTTCTGATCATACAGAGTATAGTCTGGAAGTAATCAATTTAGCAAGTGATAAAAAATAACATAGTAATAGAATATATTCTTTATTTATTAGTAATTGCCATGTGCTGCTTAAATGTTGTAGCACATGGCATTTGTTAATAATTATTAAATTACAGAATAGATCCTTGTACAAATATGCACCAGCGAACTCCATATTTATCAATTATATCTGCCACAAGCGGACTATAATCGTATTTGCTCAACGGATAAAGAATATTTGCTCCAATTTTTATTGAAGCATAAATTTTTTGAACAATAGCTTCCTTTCCCGCCCCAAAGTACAAGCAAAACATCATAGTGTCAGGAGGTGTGCCCTATGAACCACAAGAAATAGAGGGGAGGGAAAAGCTTCAAGGGTTTGGATGAAATAGTCCCGTCACTCACTGCAGAAGGTATTATGAATATAAAGGAAGGTTTTTACAGGAAGAGGATTCAACCTAAATTTTTCTACCTGAGCGCTGAGGAACTATGGAAATGGAAGGTAATAAATGCATTGAACTTCATGAATAACCAGTATAAGGAAGGTTTAGGGAGCTGATTATAAAAGCCTGTAATAGTGAATATGAAAAAGTAAGAGATATGGCTGAGTATATCTGCAGGAAGCGGAGACTGACAAGTGATAATTGGGTTGACATAGACTGATATCTACTTTAATATAAGAATGTCCTCAAAAAGCTTAAAGTGAGCCTATACCTTAGTATGCATAAAATTTCTTTTGGACTTGTATTTATGAATATGCTATTATAGAATTATGACTATATCAGTTAATTAATAAAAGAGCTGATCAGAAGAACATTCACGGAAAGGACAAAGACATGATAGCTATCATTGATTATGATGCAGGTAATTTAAAGAGTGTGGAAAAGGCTCTGCAATACCTGGGAGAAGAGACAGTAGTAACAAGGGAAAAAGAGGTAATATTGGCAGCGGACAAAGTTATCTTACCTGGTGTAGGAGCTTTTGGCGATGCCATGAAAAAACTTCATAATTATCATCTGGTGGATGTTATCAAAGAGGCAGCAGCCAGCGGTAAACCTTTCCTTGGTATCTGTCGTTCACTTCAGCTGATGTTTGAGTCCAGTGAAGAAGCACCGGGAGTTGAAGGTTTAGGTATTCTAAAAGGGAAGATAGTACTGATTCCTGACACCCCTGGTCTTAAGATTCCTCATATGGGATGGAATTCTCTTGAGTTAAATACTAACACAAGATTGTTTAAGGGCATCGAACAGCAATCCTATGTATATTTTGTGCATTCTTATTATCTGAAAGCAGAAGTAGAAGCGGAAGTGGCTGCAGCTACTGAATACGGCGTTCATATTCATGCAGCAGTGGAAAAGGGAAATATCTTTGCTTGCCAATTCCATCCGGAAAAAAGCGGTGAAGTCGGACTTATGATACTGAAAAATTTTGCAGGAATATAGGAGGCCAGAATGTATACGAAGCGAATAATCCCATGTCTGGACGTACATAACGGACGAGTTGTAAAGGGTATTAATTTTGTTAATTTAAGAGATGCTGGTGACCCGGTGGAAATCGGAAAGGCATATGATAAAGCAGGTGCTGACGAGCTGGTGTTTTTGGATATAACGGCATCTTCTGATGCAAGAGATATAAAGCTTGATATGGTAAGAAGAGTGGCTGAGACTGTATTTATTCCTTTTACTGTAGGTGGTGGAATCAGAAGTATAGAAGATTTTAAAGCGATTCTAAGAGAAGGTGCTGATAAAATAGCAGTAAACACAGCAGCCATCCTAAACCCTAATCTTATTTCAGAAGCTGCAGAAAAGTTCGGGCGTCAGTGTGTGGTAGTCGCAATGGATGCCAAAAGAAGGCCGGATGGCTCAGGCTGGAATATCTATAAAAACGGTGGCAGAGTTGATATGGGAATTGATGCGGTTGAGTGGGCTATGCAGGCAGATAAGCTTGGAGCAGGAGAGCTTCTGTTAACTAGTATGGATTGTGACGGAACAAAAGATGGTTATGATTTAGAGCTTACCAGAATTATCTCTGATAATGTATCTATTCCGGTTATAGCGTCTGGTGGAGCAGGAAAGAAAGAACATTTTCTGGAAGCATTAACAAAGGGAAAAGCAGATGCAGTATTAGCAGCATCACTGTTTCATTATAAAGAGCTGGAAATCAGAGATTTAAAAGATTATCTGGCAGAAAATGAGATAAGTGTAAGAAGGGACTAAAGATATGAGTGGAATTACAAATGACTGGCTTAGGGCTATTGGCGGAGAATTTCAGAAACCTTATTATTCTAAGCTATACCGATTTGTGAAAGAAGAATATGGTTGTTACGAAATATTTCCCAAGTCAGAGGATATATTTAATGCATTTCATCTTACTCCGTTAAGTGAAGTAAAGGTGGTTATACTGGGACAGGATCCCTACCATAATGTCAATCAGGCTCATGGACTGTGTTTTTCTGTTAAGCCGGAAGTTGATATACCGCCTTCGCTACTTAACATCTATAAGGAACTTCAGGATGATATGGGACTAAAAATTCCTAATAACGGATATTTAGTGAAATGGGCAAGCCAGGGTGTGCTGCTGCTGAACACTGTTCTTACTGTAAGGGCACATCAGGCGAACTCACATCAGGGCAGGGGATGGGAGGAATTTACGGATGCTGTAATTCATGCTGTAAACGCAGAGGACAGGCCTATTGTCTTCCTTCTTTGGGGCCGGCCGGCCGGACTAAAGAAATCCATGCTGACTAACCCGAAACATCTAATATTAGAAGCACCCCATCCAAGTCCCCTTTCTGCCTACAGAGGTTTCTTTGGCTGCAAGCATTTTAGTAAGACCAATGACTTCTTAAAGGCGAATGGGCTTGCAGCAATTGACTGGCAGATTGAAGATGTATAATTACAAGCTAAATTATATAAAGGTATCAGGCTACAATAAGAGAACTGTTCGCTCTATATAAACGATACTACACAAAGTACATAAGGTAAACGATCTATTTATACAAAGGCTTTCCAATGTCAGTAATACCATTGGAGAGCCTTCTTGTATAAATGAGGAAGGTTTATACACATAAAAGACAATTAAACCGCCAGATCTCTCTTTTCATAAAATTTATAAGTACCCAAAATCAGTAAAACCGAAAGAAATAGCGTTAGTAGAACAATAATAATATTTAACCCATTCCCATTAATTATTTCCGGGTAGCTGAAATATTTAAAGGGAGAGAAAATATTTAGAAAGTTCAACCTGTCCGTCAGATCAGTAATTTTAGCAATGAAATATGCGGTTATTACGATGCCGGAGGCAATGGAACCGGTTGTCTTCGTTTTCTTTTTTATTGCGGCTAAAAGAGTACCAAAGGATAAGAACAGGACCTGGAGTATCAGCATACTGATTGACAGCCATATAATAACGGATGTAATCTCACTTCCGTCATCAAAGGAAGCGACAATAAGCAGAGAAGAAATAAGGGTTACTGCATTTAAAACTAGTAAATTAATAGCTGCACTTAGAAACTTTGCTGTAAGGATATCTTTTCTTGACACCGGTTTAGTCATTAAAAATTCAGTTGTTTTGTCTCTTTCTTCTTTTGCAACGATATTGCTTCCAAGTAAAACGGCATGAATAGCCAGAGCCATTGCGATATAAGTAAAAAGAAAGGCATAGAAACCGCCCAGGGTCTTTACATCAAAGGAAGCAAACCCAAACAAAGCTTTCAAAGTATGTGGCATCTTGTCAAAAATGTCACTGCTGTCACCGCCAGCTGTGTAAGCTGTATACTTACCCATGCCGCTTATTACCAATAATGCCATGGATATACTCCAGATAAGCAGTGATTTACGATTGGATTTCATTTCGTGTTTCAATAGATTCATATCTGCTCCTTTCACCATTCTATCAGCTGACAGCATGGATATCCTTTCTTACAAATATAATATAACTGACGGCAATGGATATTACTGTTACCGCTAAACCTGTTAAGAAATAAGAGAATTCGTAACTTCTGTTCTGGATGATATATAAAATATCGAAGTACTTAAAAGGGGTAAAGTAACGCACGATATTTCCATGTTCACCGGTTGTAAGTAAGGAACCTGCCAGGTATAAGCCAAATACGATACCTAAAGACAAGGGTAATACTGCTTTGAGTTTTCGAAAGAAAACAGAAATAACAAGTCCCAGGGAAAAGAAAATTATCTGAACGGACAGTAGTGTTAAATTAATCAAAAGAAATGTTCCGAATTCAAAATCTTCTTGTTTTACTAATGTAGCCAGGAGAAAAGAACCACCAAAAAATACTGTATTTGTTATTATCAGCAGCAGAAAGGCGGCAATTAGCTTAGCGGTCATGACAGTGGTCCTGGATATTGGCTTCACGAAGAGAAAATCAGCAGTTCTTTCTCTTGATTCCTTTGTAAGCAGAGATAGTCCCAGATTCATAGCCTGAATAGCCCCACCTAATAAAACAAAGGAAAAAATCATGGAATAATAACCAAATAGGGATGTTAAATAATCAATTTGGATTCCCAGCATTTCACGTATCGTAGGTGAATAATTTGCAAGGAGATTTTTGAATTCCTCGCCGTCCTGTGCGATTAGTGGAAACATGGACAAGTAAAGAGCAGCCAGGGCAATCAGTGAAAGAATCCAGATAATTGTACTCTTTCGCTGGCTTTTCAACTCGAAACCTATAATATTCATAAATTAATCCTCCTTTGCATAATAATGCAGAAAGATTTCTTCCAGATCCGGTTCAGTAATGGATATGTTTCTAAGATCCAGTTCCGCAATTTTTCTTAAAATATCATTTAGATTTCCCTTAAATATAAAATCCGCAGTATTTTCTATCAGTTTGAGGTCATTGATACCGGGTACTTTGAAGTCATCCAGATCCATTGTCGTTCTGGCCTCCAGGTGAACTCTCTTATAGCTGTTTTCCGAAAGACTGCTCATCTTTTCGAGTTTAATAAGCTTACCGTCTTTAATAAAAGCTACACGACTGCACAATCTCTGAACTTCACTTAATATATGGGAAGAAAAGAAGATGGTAGCTCCCGTTTTATTTTCTTCTTCCATCAGTTCAAAGAATTTCTGCTGCATCAGCGGGTCAAGGCCACTGGTTGGTTCATCCAGAATAATCAGCTTTGGTTCGTGGAGTAGTCCCTGTACGATTCCGACTTTTTTCTTATTACCAAAGGAAAGATCATCTATTTTCTTCTTTAGATCCAAATCCATAATCCTGGCAAGTTCCTGAATTCTTTTGCTGCAGTCCTTTTTATAAAAGCTGGCAGAATATTCAAGCAAATCGAGGACTTTCATATTATCGTAATAGAATACCTCAGAAGGCAGATAACCCAGTTCTTTTCTAACTTCCGGATGCGCAGTGCAGTTCTTTCCGAAAATAGCTGCGGTTCCTGAATCAGGATAAATTAGACCTAAAAGGGTCCGGATGGTAGTTGATTTGCCGGCTCCGTTTGGTCCGATAAAGCCGAATATCTCGCCCTCTGTAACCTGGAAGGATACATCCGTGATCCCTCTGGAATTGCCATAGCTTTTTGTTAAATTGTTAATTTCTATAACATTCATAATTACCTCCTCTTTCTCCGTTATAACGGCAGAAATCTAATATTAGAAGCCGAAAGGGCTAACTAGAAAAATAATGACAGAAAGAGATCGTCACCTAAACAGGAATAAAATGATGAAATATCTGGAATAATACATTCGGAACAGATAACGAATGTAATTCTACTTATATAAATTTGCTTTCAGCATATCCATACATCTGTAATACTCCTGGCAGCGGGCTTCTAAATCTGCATAATTATTCGTTGAGAACTCTTTTGCAAAACCCTCAGCCATCCAGATAAGCATTTTCATAACTAGGTTGACATCAACATCTTCTTTGAATTTTGAAACATCCATACCCTCAAAAGCTATATGGTTACGGTAAACCTCCCCTTCAGCCAGAATTACTTTTATGTCATTTCTAACTGCAGGGTCTTCTTCGAAATAAATATTTGTTAAAAAAGCAGGAATGGCTGCGTATTGTTTCATTACCGCAATCTTAATATCAGAAGCTAAAATTATACGGTCAAAAAAATCTGTAACGCTCTCATCAAAATTAGATTTGATTTCATTTATCATAATATCACTGCAAAATCGAACCAGGTAAAGATACATATCTTTTTTTGTCCCAAAGTAGTGAAATACCATTGCCTTTGAAATACCAGCTTCAGCGGCAATATCGCTTACAGATGCTTTTTTATAGGTGTGGGTGCCAAATACCTTTAAAGCAGCCGCTATGATTTTCTGTTTCTTTTCCTCAGGCAGATTTGTGAAATTCTCCATCGTTAACCTCGTTATCTCTGTATTATAAAATAATTATTGAGTATGTTCGACCGATTCGGTTAATGTTATTATAATTCCATAAACCGATTCGGTCAATAGGGAAAATCAGATATTTTATAAATTTTGTACTTGACAAAACAGAAAATGCTCCCTATAATAGCCTTAATTTCATACAAACAAAAAGCTATGATAAGAAGAAGTAGTAATCAGTAATCCATACAGAAAGCAACCGGTTGATGAGAGGTGCATGGCAATCTGAATATGAATACATCTTTGAGCTGCGCACCGAACAATGAAAGTAGGCTGCGACGTAACCTGCACACGTTATCGTGCTAGAGTATAACCCATCATGAATGGAGTACTCGAAGAGGTAAGCAATGTGAATTGTTTATAAATTAAAGGTGGTAACACGGGATATATGCTCTCGTCCTTTTTAGAAGGATGTGGGCTTTTTTTACGTTCTGGGAAAGTTTTTTATAAACAGTGCTTATCTCATAAATATTAAATGAGAAAGGACAAAAAAATGATATCCGTTGAAGAGCAAATGAAGATCATAGCCAAAGGGGCTAAAGAAATCGTAGGAGAGGAGGATTTAAGGAATAAGCTAAAGAGAGCCGTAGAGCAGAATAAAGGACTTACAATTAAACTTGGACTGGACCCGAGTGCTCCGGACATTCACCTGGGACATAGTGTAGTACTGCGTAAGATCAGGCAGATGCAGGATATGGGACATAAAGCAGTTATCGTTATTGGTGATTTTACCGGAAGAATCGGAGACCCTACTGGCAAATCCAAAGGCAGAACGGCACTAAGTGAAGATGAAGTTAAAGAGAATGCCAGAACCTATACGGATCAGATATTTGAAATCATGGACAGAGAAAAGACCGAAGTGGTATTTAACAGCAGCTGGCTGAAAGAACTTAATTTTGAAGAAGTCATACGTCTGGCTTCCTCTGTAACAGTTGCAAGGATATTGGAGCGGGATGATTTTACAGAAAGATATAAGAATAATATTCCAATCGGGCTTCATGAATTCTTCTATCCCCTCATGCAGGCATATGATTCTGTTGCTCTGAATGCGGATATTGAAATAGGAGGAACCGATCAGACCTTCAACATACTTATGGGACGAAGTCTTTTAAAGTGGATGGGCAAGGAACCTCAGGCTGCTGTCTTTCTTCCTATTCTGGAAGGACTTGATGGTGTGGAGAAGATGAGTAAGAGTCTCGGCAACTACATCGGCATTCATGAAGATGCCAGAGTTATGTTTAAGAAAGTTATGGAAGTGCCGGATGATTTGATTATCAGATACTTTGAACTTGTTACAGATGAACATCCGGACAGGATAACAGCATTGCAGGAAGAATTGGAGAAAGGGGCTAATCCAAGAGATATCAAATACGAGCTTGCAAGGGTAATTACAACCCTCTATCACAGAGATAAGGCTGCAGAGGCCGAAACCTATTATCTGGAAGCCTTTCATAGAAAAGGCATACCGGATCAGATCCCTGAACTGACCATTGAGCTTGATAAAGATACCCTTGCAGGTGTCATCCCCCTACNNAGTGAATTCAGAAGACTATTATCGCAGGGAGGCATTTCAATAAACGGTGAGCTTCTTAACACCCAGGAACTTGATAGGGTTCTGGCTTGTCAGGATGTTTTAAAAATAGGTAAAAAGAAATTTCTTCGGATCGTTAAATAACAAACTGCCATTCTTCCAGAAATAAAAGAGTGTTAATCAGTTGTGTAAATAAGGTGTCTGACGGGGTGCTAAGTACGGCTTTAGCCTTTGAAAGACGATACCGGATGGTATTCTGATGCTGGAACATTTCCACTGAAGCAGCTTTTATATCCCAGTTACATTTGTTTAAGGTCCTTAAGGTTCCTGTAAGGTCAGAATGGTTTTCGGTGTCATAGCGGATTAGCTTATCCATTAGTGTATGATAGAATTCCATGGCAGATTTATTCTCTGTCAGAGGCAGCAGGAAATGGTACAATCCCAAGGCTGAGCTTAACATCTCTGGCACCCCTGTGAAACGGGCGGTAAGAGCAGAGTAGATGGCNNTAAGTGTCGCAGATACCGGTATAATATTGCTCCCTGTCAATACACAGGGAGTTAAGCAGATAGGACAAGGCTTTCTCAGCCTGAGGATAGATAGGTGCTTTGTCATAATAGTAAATGAGCAGAAACCCTTTTTTGTATTTTGCTAAGAAAAAAGGCGGCAGGGTGGGATTCTTCCCTCTTTGATACTGAAGTTGATTAAAGGTACGAAATATTTGATTCTCTCCTTCCGATTCTGTTCGAAGCAAATATAAAGTGGCCGTATTTGCGCCGAGATCAGTGCTCAGCTCTTTGGCATGGGAGAGGACTTCAGTGGGAGTTAAAGAGGAGCTGAGAAGCTTTTGTATTTTTTCTTCATGATAATAATACCTTTGCTTTGACTTTATGTAGTCGTATACATTAATAACAATATCCTCCATGTACACATCGGAAAATAAAAAAATTGGTATATTTCTTTCTTCTGCAAGACGGATACAGGCAGGAGGCAATTCCTTAAAATAGACAGTCTTTACACCAATTCCGGATACATCACGTTCCATCAGATGTTGAAAAGCATCATAAATATACTCAATATGGTCTTTTGCAAAAAACAGAGAGGTTAGTACAAAATCGCCTTTGTTAAAATCAGTATAGTTGTTTTCGATACTTTCATATTCCAATATAACTACATTGGATATTGTCTTAGTCAGTCCTTCTTCCCCTGCAATAAGGTTAAATCTGTCAAATATATTAAGGTGAAGTAATTCAGATAATTGTATCATACTCATAACCTTTCTAGGGAGTGTTTGATAATTACCTGCGCTGTGGGGTTATCTATCAGGAGGCGGTAATGACCAAAACCATATATATAATAATTCCTTGAGTTCTACGATGCTAAGTAATTTTTACTATGTCAATAAGTAACTCTTTGTAAAAATTACAAGGACGCAGAAGTATTTTCATAAGATGAACAGTGGCAGTGACCGGTTCGTAATTATATAATATCTATATCAGAAATTATATAAACACCATATATAAGTTGGAGAAAGGCTCTTAATCTTTGGTAAATGCATAAATCCTATTTCTGGTAGTATTTCATTTATCGAAGTCCGAGAAGAAGTCATCTTATATAGATTTATAAAATAGCGAGGATGCTTAATATATAAGCGTCCTTTTTTTGTTCACAAAAACTTGTTCTGCAGAGTAGATTATTTCTGAGTGGCTGTTAAAGAAAAATTCAGGGAGGAAATTCATGTTCGATGAAATCAGGGAGTTAACAAAAAAGCTGGTAGCTATACCAAGTATCAATACTACTGTTGGTGAAAGAGAAATTGCACTGTATATCAAAGATTATTTGAGCGAAATCCCATATTTTCAGAAACATCCGGATTATATCATACTACAGGAATTAGAGAAGGATTATTATGACCGATTGAATGTCTTTGCTTACATTAAAGGTGAGAAAACAGAATCTAAGGATACGATACTTCTGCATGGGCATATCGATACAGTTGGCATAGAGGATTACAAGGGGCTGAAGGATTATGCTTTTGACTCCGTGAAACTGGCAGAGAAGCTTACAGAAATGGAGCTGCCAGAAGAAGTATTGCAGGATCTGCACTCGGGAGATTATATGTTTGGCAGGGGAGCCTGTGACATGAAAAGCGGTGATGCGGTATTTCTTGTACTCATAAAGAATCTAAGCGAACATCCTGAGAAATTAAAAGGGAATATTTTATTATCCTTGAATCCTGTGGAGGAGAATCTCCATACAGGTATTATCGAAGCCCTTAAGGTATTAAAGGATTTGAAGGAGAAGGAGGGCTTTGAATATAAGCTGGCTATTAACAATGATTTTATCTGTCCTTTGTTTCCGGGAGACAACAGAAGATACATCTATACCGGAACAGTCGGCAAGCTTCTTCCCTGTTTCTATATACAGGGTAAGGAAACACATGTAGGGCAATGCTTCGAAGGGTTTGACGCTTCCATGGCAGCTTCCATGCTGGTAAGTGAAATAAATCTTAATACAGAGTATTGTGACGGATATGACGGTGAATATACCTTACCGCCTTCCGTTTTGAAAATAAAAGATCTTAAGACCTGGTATAATGTTCAAACAGCAGATGGTGCTTTTGTGTACTTTAATTATTTTGTCCACAACAGTACAGTGGAAGAAATCATCAAAAAACTTAAAGGTGCTGCAGGAAGGGTACTTGCGGAATTAGTCAGTAAGTATAACCTGGAGTATAAGAAGTATTGTAAGATATCCGGAATGGAGTATAAAGAGATAGCTTATGACTGGGAGGTATTGGAGTATCAGGAACTCTACGGACTGGCCCAAATGGAATTCCCGGGAGACCTGGAGGAGTATCTGAGAATAATTACTGATTCGGAACTTTTGGAGGGGACCGATAAGCGGGATATCCCTCTTCGCCTTACCAGGGAGCTAATGATGATTGCTAAAAAGAAAAATCCAGCTATGGTTCTTTTTTTTGCAGCTCCTTACTGCCCTCATAATCTTCTTAAAGAAGAGGGGGCAGAAGGTAGGCTGGTTCAGGAAATTGGAGAAATTGCAAAAAGAATTGGAGCGGAATATAAGGAGGACTATAAACTGCTAAAATTTTTTCCCAGTCTCTCAGACAGCAGTTATTTAAAATCAGATGATTCTCTGGAATCTTTACAACATCTCATTGGAAATTTTCCTCAATTCGAACAATTATACCCACTTCCGGTAGAACGCATAAGGGAGCTGAATATCCCCTGTGTTAATTTTGGGTGTTACGGAAAGGATGCTCATAAGTGGACGGAAAGAGTATTCATGCCCTATTCTTTTGGGGTTCTGCCGCAACTCATAGGGGAGACTATTAAGCATTATCTGATGTGATGGCATAGCTTTTGGCAGATAGGAAATCCATTAAATGAAATCATATACAGGAACAGGGAATCAATTCCTGTACCAAAAGGAGGCAGTAATGTTTGTTAAGAACGGAACAGGGCTACTGAAAAAAGTTCTTTTATCAAAACCCACCTATTTAAAACCTGCACCAATTAATGAGATTGCAAAGAAATGGGAGAAGAGCCAGCTTGATAGAGATCTGATGGAGGAAGAACATCAATTGTTTGTCAAAGCTTATAGAGAAAATGGAATTGAGGTTGAACTGTTAAAAGCAGAGGAAAGCAGACCCAATGCGGTGTTTTCAAGAGATTTCGGTGGTTGTGTCAGAGAAGGATATATCCTTGGTAGATTCAAAGAACCTATTCGTTATCAGGAGTATGAAAGTTATAAACAGAAAATGGAGGAATTGGGAGTACCATTAATTGCCGAGGTGAAGGAGGGATACTTCGAAGGCGGAGATTTTGCATTTCTGAGAGAAGATCTGCTTGCCTTGGGGATGGCTGCCAGAACGGATAGGAAAGGTGCTTCAGAAATCAGTGAAGGGCTTAGAGAATATGGATACCGTATCCTAACAGTACCTTTAAAAGAGAAGTATCTGCATTTGGATATGTGTTTTAACCTTGTTGATGAGAATTTAGCGGTTGCCTGTACTTCGGTGCTGCCCGAGGAATTTTTAAAGAAGCTTAATGAGCTGTCAATAAATATTATTGAAGTCTCTGAAGAGTCCATCTTTGTCCACGGATGCAATCTGCAAAGTCTGGGGGATAAAAAGGTATTCTCGTTAAAGCAGAATGGTAAGGTGAATGAGGCATTGGCTGCCAAAGGCATGACGGTAATTGAACTTGATATTACTGAAATTCTGAAGGCAGGAGGAGGACCTCACTGTATGACCTTTCCCTTAAGCAGAATTTAGAGGAGGAATTGCTATGAGTAATTTTTTTGACGGCAGATACGCAGAAATGGAGGCATATGTCCCCGGAGAACAGCCTGCAGATCGTAAATATATAAAGCTAAATGCCAATGAAACGTCAATGCCGCCATCACCAAAGGTAGTAGAAGCAGTAAACTCAGAAGAAATCCTTGGTATGGGTTTGTACTCAGACCCTTATTGTACTAAGCTAAGAGAGGCTATTGCCAGTGTGTATAGCGTGGGGGCTGATCAGGTATTTGTGGGCAATGGCTCCGATGAAGTACTTAGCTANNAGAATCCAGCAAAATCTGTTTTCCGGATATCACTTATTATTTCTACCACACTTATTCTAAAACCTTTGGTCTTGATGCCCTTGAGATACCTTTAAGAGAGGATTTTACCATAGATATCAAGGATTATATCAATACTGACAGACATGTAATTATTGCAAACCCCAATGCGCCAACGGGATACCGTCTTACAAGAAGTGAATTAAGAGAGATAATTTCATCTAAGAAAGAACGACTTGTGATTGTTGATGAAGCTTATGTGGACTATGGAAATGAATCCTGTGTAGAGCTCATAAAAGATTTTCCTAATCTTATTGTTATTCAGACCTTTTCAAAATCCAGGAATCTTGCCGGATTGAGACTGGGTTTTGCAGTAGCCTCAAAGGAAATTATAGAAGACTTGAATAAGATTAAATTTACCTTTAACCCTTATAATTTAAGTGCTCTGACATTAGCAGCAGGAACAGCTGCAATTCTTGACACGGGGTATTATAAGAACTGTATAGAAGAGACCATCAGAATAAGAGAAGAATCAGCAGAAAACCTTCGGGCAAGAGGCTTCTTTGTGATGAAAACCCATACAAATTTTCTGTTTGTTAAGCATGATAAAATCCATGCTTCGGATTATTATGTCAGGTTGAAGGAAGAAGGTATACTGACCAGATATTTCAATAGTGAAAGAATAAAAGACTTTCTTAGAATTACAGTGGGAACCAAAGCGGAAATGGATGAAGTAATAAGAGCTACGGAGAAAATCTTAGCAGGTTATTAAGAAAAACATTTGACAACTCACACCGAGGCAGTATTACAAGAAAGAAATTAACCATAGATACAGTCAGGAGGATGGATATGAATATTCTCATTTGTGACAGCAAAGAAGAACTGAGTCTGTTGGAGCAGTCAGATATAAATATGATACGAGAGAACCTGCCGGATTGTAAGGTGGAGCTGTATCCTTATGTTAATAAGAAGGAATTTCTTGAAAAGATAGAGGCGGCAGAGGCACTCTTGACAGCATTTCTGCCTGTGGACGCTGAAGTGCTTAGAAAAGCTGCTAATCTTAAAGTTATCTGTATAATGGCTTCCGGCTATAATAATATTGATGTTGAAGAAGCAAAAAGGCGTAGAATTGCTGTATGTCCGGCAGCAGACTACTGTACACAGGAGGTAGCAGACCATACCATGGCACTGCTTTTGGCGTTGATTAGAAATCTAAAGCATTATGAAAAGGATATTGAGGAGAAAAAGATATGGAATTATGGGACTGCTCCGGGAGGATTAAGGCTTGCGGATAGTGTTCTGGCCATTTACGGATTTGGGAAGATAGGCAAAGCCGTGGCCCAGAGAGCCCTTGCCTTTGGCGTTAAAGTCTTGGTAAAGGATCCTTATATCTCAGCAGAGACTGCAAAAGCACATGGGGTCATTCTTGCAGAGGATACTTATATAAAAGAACATGCGCATATAATAAGTAATCATATGGCTCCTACTAATGAAAATAAAAATTATTTTAATTTGAATTATTTCAAGGAGTTGCAGCAGCAGCCAATCTTCTTAAATCTAGGAAGAGGAGAGTCTGTTGATGAGGAAGCTTTGACGAAGGCTTTGGATATAGGGTATTTAAGTGGTGCAGGCCTTGATGTACTAAAGGAAGAATCTCCTGTACTTGAGCATAATCCGCTGTTATACAGGGAGAATGTAATCCTTACTCCCCACAGTGCTTTTTATTCAGAGGCGTCTATAATGGCACTTAAAAATATTACCTGTATGAATTTGATAAACTTTCTAAAGGGAAATTATTCAGCCATAAAAGGAAGAGTTGTATGATTTGAGTAGGAGCAAATCGTTTTTACCTCTTTAAAATAAAAGCTGCCGGTATAATCAGTAAATGAAAGCTTATCTACTGATATTATACCGGCAGTTAATTTTTATTTTCACAACGTCTTAAATTACATTCCGGTATCAAGACTGGTCTTTGCAGATACTGGAATCTGTTTGTGATTACTCTGAACTTCTGTCTGATGGAGCGTTGGCTTCTCCATGTTTTTAACTGCTGTTGAGAGCATTAATTTAATTCGGTTAAGCTGATTTACTTCACTGGCTCCGGGATCATAATCAACGGCAACAATGTTGGAGTCAGGATATCTTTGTCTTAACTCTTTGATTACTCCTTTTCCTACGATGTGATTAGGCAGGCAGGCAAAGGGCTGTGTACATACAATATTGTTTACACCGGAGTGAATCAGTTCTACCATTTCACCTGTTAAGAACCAGCCTTCACCAGTCTGATTACCCACAGAAACAATGGGAGAAGCATATTCTGCCAGTGTCTTGATAGGAACCGGTGGTGTAAAGCGCTTACTCTTTTCGAAGCATATCTTAGCTTCCTTACGGCAGAGCTCAACCGCCTGAATAAGAATATTGCTTATGGTAGCAGAGGATTTCTTAAAGCCCAGGTATTCTGCCTTAAAGCTGGAATTGTGGAAGGAGTACATAAAGAAATCGATTAAATCCGGAACCACAGCTTCCGCTCCTTCCGCTTCCAGTAAATCCACCAGATAGTTATTGGCAGCAGGTAAGAACTTAACGAGGATTTCGCCAACAATACCAACTCTTGGCTTACGGATATCTTTCAGAGGCAGATTATCGAAATCTTCGATGATACCGCGAATGTTCTTTTTAAATTCTCCCCATTTACCATTGGCAACGGATATTTTACATCTTTCGTTCCATTTTTCATGCAGTGCGTTTGCGGAACCGGGTACTGCTTCGTATGGTCTTGTGCGGTATAAAACTCTAAGGAATACATCTCCGTAAACCAAAGCCTGCACGGCACTCATAAGCAGTTTGGGAGTATACTTCATACCGGGATTTTTCTCAAGTCCGGATACACTTAAAGAGATTACCGGAATCTGTGACATACCTGCTTTTTCAAGAGCTCTTCTGATAAAGTTGATATAATTGGTTGCTCGGCAGCCGCCGCCGGTCTGGGTAATCATGACACCGACTTTGTTCACATCATACTTACCGGAGAGGAGTGCATCCATTATCTGTCCTACAACCATAAGGGAAGGATAGCAGGCATCGTTATTAACATATTTTAATCCCACATCAACGGCAGTACGGTTATCATTGGGAAGTATCTCCACATTGTAACCACCTGCCTTTAGGGCACTCTGTAAAATGTCAAAATGTATAGGTGACATCTGAGGGCAGAGCAGAGTATAATCCTTACGCATTTCTTCTGTAAATACGACTCTTTTAAAGGCATCGGAGACAATAGGAATCTCACAGGAGGTCTTCTTTCTGTCCCTGTCATTTACAGCGGAGAGAAGAGAGCGGACTCTGATTCTGGCAGCACCTAAATTATTTACTTCATCAATCTTTAAAACGGTATAAACCTTGCCGGATTTGGTTAGAATATCATTAACCATATCTGTAGTAACAGCATCCAGACCACAACCAAAGGAATTCAGCTGTATAAGCTCAAGATTCGGCATGGTTTTCGCATAGGAGGCAGCAGCATAAAGCCTTGAATGGTACATCCACTGATCTACTGCAACCAGAGGTCTGTCAACTTTACCTAAATGGGAAATGGAATCCTCTGTTAAAACTGCGACACCATAGGAATTAATCAACTCAGGAATACCATGGTTGATTTCCGGATCAATGTGGTAAGGACGTCCGGCCAGGACAATACCTTTTTTACCGTTTTCAACAAGATAAGCGATTGTCTCTTCGCCTTTTCTCTTAATATCTTCTCTTTTAGCCTCAAGCTCAGCCCAGGCTTTGGTAACAGCAGCCTTGATTTCCCTATCCGTTGCACCTGCGATTTCTTTCATAACCTTAAGCAGACGCTTCTTTAAGATTTCTTCACTCTCAAAGGACATGAAAGGATTCTCGTAACGTATATTTCCATTCTTTAATTCTTCTACATTGTTCTTAATGTTTTCACTGTAGGAGGCAACAATAGGGCAGTTATAATGATTATTTGCACCTGGTACCTCACAACGTTCATAAGGAACACTTGGATAGAAAATAAAATCCACACCCTGTTTGATGAGCCACATAATGTGACCGTGAGCCAGTTTGGCGGGATAGCATTCTGATTCGCTGGGTATGGATTCGATACCCATTTCATAAATCTTTCTGGTAGATTCGGGAGAGAGGATTACACGGTAACCTAACTCCGTAAATAATGTATACCAGAAGGGATAATTTTCATACATATTTAAAACTCTTGGTATACCTACAACACCTCTTGGAGCTTTCTCAAGGGGAAGGGGTTCGTAGGAGAAAAGGGTCTTTAACTTATATTCAAAAAGATTCGGAATGTTATCTTTATTCTTAACCTTACCAAGTCCCTTTTCGCAGCGGTTACCGCTGATAAACTGTCTTCCGCCGGTAAAACGGTTGATGGTCAGCTGGCAGTTGTTGGTACAGGCACGGCATCTGGTCATGGAGGATTCTATTTTTAAATCATTGATTTGGTCCAGGTTAAGGAGTGAAGTTTCCTGACCTTCATAATGTTCTCTCGCAATAAGAGCTGCACCAAAGGCACCCATAATTCCGGAAATATCAGGTCTAACCGGTTCACAGCCGGTTAATAACTCGAAGCTTCGAAGAACCGCTTCATTATAGAAAGTACCGCCCTGGACTACTACATGTTCTCCTAAATCCTTAGGATCGGTAATTTTAATAACCTTAAAGATAGCGTTCTTAATTACGGAATAGGCAAGACCGGAGGAAATGTCAGCTACCTGTGCGCCTTCCTTCTGTGCCTGCTTAACCTTGGAATTCATAAATACCGTACATCTGGAACCTAAGTCAACCGGATTCTTCGCAAAAAGGGCTACTTTTGCAAAATCAGCTACTTCATAATTTAAGGATTTGGCAAAGGTTTCAATAAAGGAACCGCAACCGGAGGAACAAGCTTCGTTTAGCATGATACTGTCAACCGTGCTATTCTTTATCTTAATGCATTTCATATCCTGACCGCCGATGTCCAGGATACAGTCAACCTTAGGGTCAAAGAAAGCAGCAGCGTGATAGTGGGCAACTGTTTCAACTTCTCCCTCATCCAACATAAGTGCTGACTTTATCAGGGCTTCTCCATAACCGGTAGAACAGGAACGTATAATCTTGGCACCTTCCGGAAGAAGGGAATAAATCTCTTTTATGGACTTTATCGCAGTTTTTAAGGGGCTTCCGTTGTTGTTGCTGTAAAAGGAATAAAGAAGNNAAGAAGAGAACCGTCGTCTCCGACTAATGCAACCTTTGTTGTAGTAGAGCCGGCATCAATTCCTAGAAAGCAATTACCCTGGTAAGTACTTAAGTCACCTTTCTTAACGGCTTGTCTGGAATGACGTTCTTTAAATTCATCATAGGCAGCTTCATCTGCAAAGAGAGGGGCCATACGGTTTACTTCAAAATCCATAGTAATACCCTTAGATAATTTCTCGATAAGATTGCTTAAGTTCTCTATTGTTTCGTATTTGCTGCTCATGGCTGCGCCGGTTGCCGCAAAAAGATGGGAGTGCTCAGGTGCTATTATGTTTTCCTCGGAAAGATCTAAGGTTCGGATAAAAGCATTCTTTAGTTCTGTTAAGAAATGGAGAGGGCCGCCCAGGAAAGCAACATTACCTCTGATGGGTTTTCCGCAGGCAAGACCACTGATTGTCTGGTTAACAACTGCCTGAAAGATAGAAGCGGATAAATCCGGCTTGGTTGCACCGTCGTTAATTAAGGGCTGAATATCGGACTTTGCAAAAACTCCGCATCTTGCAGCAATTGGATAAATAGATTTATATTCTTTCGCATACTCATTGAGTCCGGAAGCATCCGTATTCAATAAGGTAGCCATCTGGTCTATAAAAGAACCGGTACCGCCTGCGCAGATACCGTTCATTCGCTGTTCTATGCCACCTGTAAAATATATGATTTTAGCGTCTTCACCGCCAAGTTCTATTGCAACATCAGTTTGTGGTGCGAAATCCTGCAGGGAAGTAGATACGGCAACAACCTCTTGAACAAATGGAATTCCAAGATGTTTCGATATGGTGAGACCACCGGAACCGGTTATCACTGGTGCTACTTTCATGTCGCCAAGCTGTTCGGTTGCATTCCTTAGCAGCTTTGCCAAAACGTCCTGAATATTGGCATAATGCCTTGCATACTCAGAAAACAGGAGCTTATTTTCTGTATTTAATACCGCCACTTTTACGGTAGTGGAGCCTATATCGATTCCTAAAGTGTATGGTTTTTTGTAATCGCTCAAACGGTTTACCTCCTTACAAGAATTGTAACACTATAATATATGAGAGGAATGAAAAATGATTACAACCTCATATAGCGTAATTCCGATAAGCTATATTATACGACACAAAAATGTGAAGTTCAACACCCGAATTTGTCTTAATTACTAATAATGGTAATGTGTGTTAAATAATAACAAAACAAGTGCGGATTTACCGTAACAACTCCCATAGTTTTTTAATATAATATAAGGAAACGAAACGTTAAGAAACCACTCCCTAAGTAATAATGATTACTGAGATTGGTGTGGAAGGAAGGATTATGAATTTCAGAGAATACAGTTGCTTGAATTATGTAATTGGTCAAGGGGATACCCTTTATAGTATCACTAGAGAATATAATGTTCCGCTGCCTCTTATCTTAAGACTGAATCCTTTTGTTGATATATATAATCTCCAG
>DJJW01000084.1:23057-33890 GCA_002434335.1 Lachnoclostridium sp. UBA6558
ATGTTGCCGATTTTGTGTGCTAAAAGCGAAGAATATTGTACGATTATAGCACATGAAATTGGTAAGGTGTCTTTCTGCCGGTGTATCGAGGAAAGTCAAGGGGCTTCTTGCCGCAACATTGTTTAAAATGCAACAGCCCTTTTTTACTTTGAGGAAAAAATCCTGATAATTTTCAGAAAAATTACAAATCATATTACCAGTACTGCTTTGAATAAGTCTTAATGAATAACATTGCCTTAAATTCATCAAAACTCAAATAAGGTACTACTGACTCCTGTAGCAATTGTTCGTTCGACTTCCTCTGCACTGAGGTTCATGAAATTTTAAGAATTTTCATCTTTCTTTTCATGTTTTTTATTTGACATTAAATATGAGAAAACATATAATGTAGTGGACACCAGATAACAACTATACAAAGATGCTTTTGGTATCGAAACAATAAGAAAGGACGTAAACACCGTATGGAAGCGGGACCCAGTTGTGAGTATCGACGATTAAAACCAAATAACCCACTGTACGGGGCAGTTTAGCAGTTCTTAAACTTCTTCTGCTTTGCCGTGCAGTAGAAGGAGTGTATCATGATTGAAATATTGAAGACATTTGAAGACGGCACACGCTATCTTGACGCTACCGAACCAGGCTGCTGGGTGGTTATGACAGACCCATCAGCAACTGAATTACTTGAAATATCAGAAACCTGTCATATAGATATCGATCATTTAAGAGCTCCTCTGGATGAAGAGGAACGTTCAAGAATTGAAGTGGAGGATGAGTATACCTTAATTCTCGTAGACATCCCCACAATGGAAGAAAGAAATAATAAGGACAGGTATGTAACCATACCTCTTGCTATTATTGTTGCGAAAGATTTAATAGTTACCGTCTGCCTGGAAGAGACAAAAGTATTAAAAGGTTTTATGGATGGCAGGGTAAGGGATTTCTACACTTTTAAGAAGACAAGATTTATTCTCCAGATTTTGTACAAGAATGCCTCCGTATTCTTACAGTACTTAAGAATCATAGATAGAAAAAGTGAACAAATTGAACATAAGTTGCATATTTCCACTAAGAACAGTGAATTGATAGATCTTCTCGAATTGGAAAAGAGTCTTGTATATTTCACAACGTCCCTAAGATCTAATGAAGTTGTCCTTGAGAAGATGTTAAAGATAGACGCGATCAAACAGTATCCCGAGGATACGGAACTGTTAGAAGATGTTATTATTGAGAATAAACAGGCTATTGAGATGGCGAACATATACAGCGGAATCTTAAGCGGAACTATGGATGCCTTTGCTTCTGTCATATCAAATAATCTGAATATTGTAATGAAATTCCTTGCAACTGTAACAATTGTTATGTCAATTCCTACGATGATTGCCAGCTTTTTTGGTATGAATGTAGGCGGAATACCCGGTGAGAATTCGGGTTTTGGATTTGTTCTGATTATTGTATTTACCTTGTTGGTAACTTTTATTATAGCAATGGTATTTCGTAAGAAGGATTTATTCTAGATAAAAATCAAAGGATGTGAATGGATGAATTTTCTGAATAAACTGGAGCGTAAATATGGGAGATATGCTATTCATAATCTGATGCTGTATATATCCATATTATATGGTACCGGATTTGTTATTAATCAGATTAACCCTTATTTTTATATGCAGTATCTGATGTTAGATATTGAGAAGATACTTCACGGAGAAGTATGGCGTATTGTTACCTTCCTGATACAGCCGCAGTTTAATAATATTCTGTATGCTGTAATTGGTATTTNNACTATTTAAGCGGTATGTTATTGAATGTTTTAGCGGTTGTTGTTATATTCCTTGTAACCGGCAACAGTGAATTCCTTGGAATGCAGTACATCAATTACGCTATGTTCCTGGCTTTTGCGGTGTTGTTTCCCGATGTTCAGATATTATTGTTTTTTATTATTCCAATAAAAATAAAATACATTGCATACCTTGATGCAGTATTTATTGCAATAAGCTTGATACAGTATTTTGCAGCCGGTAATTATTTTATGTGTCTTGCTATTCTGCTAGCACTTGGTAATTTTATCTTTTTCTTCATGACTAGCAGGAATTACAAGAGGTTTTCTCCAGGAGAAGTCAAGAGAAAACGTAATTTTAAGAGTCAGGTGAGAAGCGGACAGCAGGGCAGCAATGTAGTTGACTTTAATGGAAGAAAGAAAATCACCAGGCATAAATGCGCTGTATGCGGAAGAACAGAATTAGATGATGAAAATCTTGAGTTCCGTTTCTGCTCCAAGTGTGATGGCAATTACGAATATTGTATGGATCATCTGTTCACACATGAACATGTTAAAAAGCCGGATGGCGGCAGTAACTAAATAGCATAAATACGATTCACACAGGCAGATAGAAGTTAACGACTAATTATCTGTCTGTTTTTATAATTAGAAATTTATATTATAGGAGGAAATATGGCTTTATTACATGTTGATTACTTTTCGGATGTTTTAGGGATGTGTATGCAAATGGATGTAATCCTGCCTCAGCAGACCAGGGGGCAGATTGGAATGGAAGGAAGAAAAAGCGGAGAGAAAATACCTACCTTGTATCTTCTTCATGGTATGAGTGATGATCATACAATATGGCAGAGAAGGACTTCCATTGAACGTTATGTAAGTGAACTGGGAATTGCAGTTGTGATGCCCACCACACATCTGGGCTGGTATACGAATATGGCCTGGGGGAACAGGTATTGGACATACATATCAAAAGAGCTGCCTGAAATATGCCGTTCTTTTTTTAATAATCTGTCGGAGAAAAGAGAAGATAATTTTGCGGCAGGATTGTCAATGGGCGGGTACGGAGCCTTGAAGCTTGGTTTGGCTGCTTCTGAGAGCTTTGGTTATGCGGCCTCCTTATCTGGTGGATTGGACGTGGTGCAGCTATGCAGTAAATTAGAAACAGAAGAAGAAAAGCATTTCTGGCAGGGAATCTTTGGTCCCTTAGACCAGATAGAAAACGGCACCAACGACCTGTTTGCTGAAGCAGTCAGACTAAAGGAATCCGGTAAACCCCTGCCAAAACTCTACATGTGGTGTGGGACGGAGGATTTTCTTTATGAGCATAATGTGAACATGAAAGCTCATCTTACGAAATTGGGTTATGATTTGAAGTATGAAGAAGGACCAGGGGATCACCAATGGAAATACTGGGATGAAAACATCCAGAATGTTTTGAAATGGCTTATGGAGAACAGGCGAAATAACGAATAACCATCAGGGGCTTAAGCAGTTGAAGCCCCTTTCCTCTAATTTATTTGCAGAGGACTGGTTTAATTACGGAATAATTGGTATAATGTAGAAAGGCAAAAAAGCTTTAGGAAAGAACCAGGAGGAAATTGCGAGAATGAATAAGCATTTAAGGGCAGTATGCAAAGATATTGAGAGAGGAAAAGAGCTTGACAGAAATCTGCCTGTATTCACAAATCAACTTATTAATATTTACAATCAGTATGCAGAAGTGAAATTCACCATACATTACTATACATTCTATGAATATTACGCTGAAAGTTATCCGGAGGGATGGGAAGAAGAAGGACTGTTAAAAGAGTTTAACACCCTGTTGAATGAATATTACTTAAAAGGTGAAGCAGGTCTTAAGACGGAGGAAGGAATTGAGAAGCTGAACAGCCTCAGAAACAGCTGCATTAAGAAGATGCAGGTGTTAACTGCTTATACTGACATCTTTCAGGTATTTGAATATGTATTGAATCGAATCGAATACCGTTTTAAGGAGATAACTGATGATATTTCAGATGAAGATTTCTCAAGTAAAGCCATTTCATATATATTTGATACCCAGGATAATGTTATAGTTAATAGTAAAATCAAAGAAGTCCTTGGGCAGCTTCCTATCAGAATGACCAAGCAAAAATACTTTGAACTTTTAAAGAACAGTATTTCGGTTTATAAAGATGGTGATATCAGTTCTCTGGAGAGCTTTCTGTATATGATAAGAACCTGTTCCATGCTGTATAATACAGAGGAAATGAAAGAATATCCTTATCTCATGAATTTGAGAAAAGAATTTATTGATGAAAATTACAAGGATATTACGAAAGAACGTTATGAGGAACTGACAAAATTACTGGAAGAATCAGCAGAATATATCAACAAAAGAGTAGATTATTATTTTGGTCTTCAGGAATGTATCAATAATCTGTATGTTATGCTTTTGTCCTCACCCTATATTTATATGGAAGGCGGATATAAACTTGAGAATTTAAAAGGTGAGATGAAATACCTCATTCTGCCTCAGGACAGAGATAAATTAAGGAATATTATCGTTGGGATTAATACGAAATTCCTGGAAGAAAAATTAACAGCATTAGACGGAGAATTGGAGGAGAAGCTCTCATATACAGAAGGGAAACAAGAAATCTTAATAGATGAGGTAAGTCAGTTAGAGGCTTATCTTCCGGAAATTAGCAGCAGGTATGGAGAACTTCTGGAAAGTATGATGTTAGGCAGAGTATTTTCCTGTTTACTGCTGTCCGAGAAGCTCCTCTCCAGCAGTCTGTTTATTGACCTTAATAAAGCAGAGAGCAAAGATAAAGTGGATGACGCACTGATAAATAAAACGCAGGATGAGGTCTTAAAAGAGCTTGGTGATTTATTTGCGGGAAGTGAACGTTCAGTCGTTAGGGCTGTTATGGCAAATACGCTTTCTAAACTTCCGGTGTTTTTTAAGAATCAGGCAGAGATTAAGGAATTTATTGAAAACAGCCTGGAACAGTGTCAGGATAAGGCTGAGAAAACAGCCTGTATGCGTATTATACAGTCATTTTTTGAGAATTAAACTGTATTTTTCCAATATAACTGTGGTATAATGTACACGTTAGACGGGTTATTCCAGAAAAAACCAGGATTCATAAGTAGAAAGGCATGGTTATATATATGATTAAATGGGCGGACAAGCTTTATCTTGGTGAGAGTATCCATTCACGAAAGGAAAAGGTCATGAGGTCGTTGGAAAACGGCAAGATTACCTTTGCTGTTTATCTGATAACCCATGCCTCCAACAGAGATAATCTCTTGGATATCATAAATGCCAATGAACTAAGCTTTCCTTACTACCAAAAGAAAGAATGTGTGGTTATCGGCCTTGCCGGTTCAGCAAGTGAGGCAAAGGGATTGGTAACGGACATGATTGAAGAAATATACCGTAATACCGGAGATTTTAAGGTAAGGGAATATTTCCAATAACAGCTTGATTATAGGAGGAACCGAGAATATATGCTCCACGTTGTTTTACTGGTGTTAAAAATAATAGGTATAATTCTTGCCTCCGTTTTAGGCTTACTGATTGCTCTGGTTTTGATTGTTTTGCTTGTACCTATCCGATATAAATTAAAAGCAGAGTACCATGATCAGCTGAAAGCAGCAGCAAGAGTTTCCTGGCTGTTAAGGATAATATCTTTTTCAGCTGAATATAATACAAAAGACTTTGCATTAACGGACAGCTTGGTAAATACGGAAGAAGCAGAAATCAATCTGCGAATGAGATTAAGGATTTTTGGAAGAATAATATTTGACAGTAATCGTAAGAAAGAAGACATACCGGAGAAAGATAAGAAGGTACGTTTTTCCTTCAAAAGAAGAACTCGTACAATAAAAGAAGAAGTTCATTCTCAGGATGATAAAGTTAATGATGGTAACAGCTTAAAGAAGCCCCAGCCATCCTTGATGGCTGATAATGTGTCAAGGGATTTACAGGATAAAGCTACCAGAGCTGAATTGACAAGGATATCCCGCGCTGAAGCCGAGGCGGTTACCGGATCGGTTGAGGATGAAGATGCTAACCATAGTTCAGAAACAAACCGGTTAGGTATTAATAATCCGATGGACCAGGCAGCAGCTGAAGAAAAGCAGGGGCAGAATACTGATACAAGTGCAATTTCTCAAAAAATTCAAAATCAGAAAAATGGAATACAGGAAAGTGAAAATGAACAAATAGATATAAAACAAATAAATATAGAACAAATAGATATAAAACAATTAGATATAAAGCAAAAAGGTATACAGCAAAATGAAACAGTGCCAAAAGAAAAACAAAACGGTATAGAAAACTCGCAGGAGCCAGTGAAAGAAAAAGGGATTTTAAACGCTTTCAAAAGGTTCTTTCATAAGTTAAAAAGTATAATTATCAAAATAAAAGATTTTTTTACCGGCATAAAACTTAAATCGGAAAATATAACTGATAAACTCAAGAAATTATATGACAAATACAGTCTGGTGAAAGTATTCTTCCAGGATGAGAATAATAAGCTTGGATTAAAATATGGATACAACAATTTAAAGGGACTTTTAAGACATATCAAACCAAGAAAGGTCATTGCCAATATAGAATTTGGTACAGGAGATCCAAGTTCCACCGGCCAGATACTGGGAGTGGCAGCTGTATTTATGGGCATCTACGGTAACTCCGTAAAGATTATTCCGGACTTTGAAAATGAAGTGATAATAGGAGACTTTTACTGCAGAGGAAGAATACAATCTTTGGTTCTGCTGATAATAGGCATTAAGGTTATACGTAATCGCAATATCAAAACACTGATCAAAAACTTTCAAACATTGAAGGAGGAATTTTAATGGCAGATAACAATTTTAATAACACAGTTGAATCTCTATTTAAAGGAATGGATAGTTTTATAACAACGAAGACCGTAGTTGGGGATGCGGTAAAATTTGACGACGGCACGATTATCCTGCCTCTGGTAGATGTTAGCTTCGGAGTAGGCGCAGGTGCTTTTTCAAAAGACTCCGGTAAAAGCAATGCCGGCGGTGGTATGGGTGGTAAGATAACTCCCAGTGCGGTTTTGGTAATTCAAAACGGTTCCACAAGACTTGTCAATGTTAAGAATCAGGACAGCGTAACCAAAATTCTTGATTTAGTGCCGGATGTTCTTAATAAGTTCAAAAAAGAAAAACCCGTGGAAGATGTAACCGATAAGGTAAATGAAGCACTAAAAAAGCAATCAAATTTAAATGAGTAAAAATTCTGCTTGCATTATAGCTTTTCATCTGTTAAAATAGTTTTTGTTTGCAGGTCCATCAGGCGTTGCCTGAAGACTTAGAATATACCTAGGGAGGTGCTTTTAATGGCTAAATGTGCAATTTGTGAAAAAAGTGCTCACTTTGGAAATGCTGTGAGTCATTCTCATAGAAGATCAAATAAGATGTGGAAGGCTAATGTTAAGTCTGTTAAGATTCTGGTTAACGGTGCAGCAAAGAAAACTTATGTGTGTACTTCATGTCTGAGATCTGGTAAAGTGGAACGTGCATAGTACTTATTAATTAGGACCTCCGGACAACCGTTGGTCCCGATTTTTATCACTTTGTATCAAATGCATAAGAAAATAAGCCTGCTGGCAACAGCAGGCTTATTTTCTGTCTATATCAGATGAATTTAGTAATACCTGACTTGTCTTTAACAGGCAAATAAATTGTATCCAAGTATAAGAAGCAGGATAATAATGCATACGGCTATGATACCATTTGTGATAAACAACATAATAGTCATACCTACAGCTATCCAGAAAAGGATAAAACCAATCATTCTCTTCATAGGCTAACCTCATTTACAAAAAGAAGTACGGCAAAGTACTGTGAATAGGAATTTGTAGCTTATATTAGCCAATATATGCATATAATTTTTGCTTTATATTATAATTAGAAAAAATTATGGCATAATATAACTAACTAGGGTGTGTCTGAAAACTGCTTGTGCCGGGCTGGATGTTCCACTTTGTGGGAGACAAGGCGTGATTTTGGGTGCGTAGTTGGTGCTACGTTCCCAAAATTNNAGTTTTCAGACACACCCTAATAACAAAGTGAATTATGATTGTGCTTTCGGAGGGCTTTTGGTGCATAAGAGCATTATATAAAAAATAGCGTACATAGAGCCTTATGAATAAAATTAGTATTCCATTTTACTTAAAAAAAGGTTATAATAGAAAGGAATGGAAGATTGAATAGATAACTTACCTTTGGCTTTTGCTTTGTAAGTATTTGTCATGGTTAAAATTAATAGAATGGAGGATTTCAATGAAGGGACACATGAATACAAAAATCGGTGAAGTATCAATAGATAACGATGTGCTTGCTAAGTATGCGGGTTCATCAGCAGTTGAGTGTTTTGGTGTAGTAGGCATGGCATCTGTCAACATGAAGGATGGACTTGTAAAACTTCTGATGCGGGAAAGTTTGAAGCATGGTGTAAACATTTTGCTGGAAGATAATAAAATAATTATTGATTTGCATATCATTGTATCTTATGGAGTAAGTATTTCGGCTGTAGCTGAGAACTTAATCAGTAATGTTAAATACAAGGTAGAAGAATTTACCGGTATGGAAGTCATTAAAATAAATATTTTTGTCGAAGGCGTAAGAGTCATAGACTAGCGGAGAATTACTGTTAAGGAGGAATAAATTTGTGGCCATTAATAATATAGATGCCAATATGCTCCGGAAGATGTTTTTATCGGGGGCAAAAAGCATTGAAGCAAAGAAAGAATATATCAACGAACTGAATGTATTTCCTGTACCGGATGGTGATACTGGTACCAACATGACATTAACCATTATGTCAGCGGCACGTGATGTAAGCCAAATGGAGAACCCTACGATGGAAGGTCTGTCCAAAGCTATTTCAAGCGGATCCCTAAGAGGTGCCAGAGGTAATTCGGGCGTTATCCTGTCTCAGTTATGCAGAGGTTTTTGCAAAGAGATCAAAGATTACCAGGAGCTTAACACACAGACGCTGGCAACAGCTGCTTCTAAAGCGGTTGAGACTGCGTATAAGGCTGTTATGAAGCCTAAGGAAGGAACTATACTAACAGTGGCCAGAGGCGGTGCTGAGAAAGCAGCAGCTCTTGCGGCAGAAACTGATGATATTGAATATTTTTGCAGTGAAATCATAAAACATATGGAAGAAGTACTTGCACATACACCTGATCTGCTGCCTGTATTAAAAGAAGCAGGAGTTGTAGACTCCGGCGGTCAGGGTCTTCTTGAAATAATAAAAGGTGCATATGATGCTCTTCTTGGTAAAGAGATAGATTTTGACCAGGCTCCAAGCAACGAGCATGGGAATGCCGCCAGCAGCTCAGAAACAGCTGTTAACAGAGAAAATATCGATACTGCCGATATTAAATTCGGTTATTGTACTGAATTTATTATTATGCTTGAAAAAGAATATAACGAGAAAACTGACTTGGAATTTAAGTCATATCTTGAGTCTATTGGTGATTCTCTGGTAGTTGTATCAGATGATGAGATTGTCAAGGTTCATGTACATACCAATGATCCTGGACTTGCCATTCAGAAAGCGTTAACCTTTGGGTCACTTTCCCGTATGAAGATCGATAACATGAGGGAAGAACACCATGAAAGACTGATAAAAGATGCCGAAAATCTTGCTAAGAAGCAGGCTGAGGAAAAGAAAGCAAAAGAACAGNNCAGCAGCCTGCCAAGGAAGTTGGTTTTATCACAGTTTCCATCGGAGAAGGAATCAATGAAATCTTTAAAGGTCTGGGAGTTGACTATATTATAGCAGGCGGACAGACAATGAATCCCAGCACCGAAGATATGCTAAATGCAATTGAAGCTGTTAATGCCAAGAATATCTTTATCCTTCCCAATAACAGCAACATTATCCTGGCAGCGCAGCAGGCAAAAGAGCTTACGCAGGATAAGAATATTATTGTAATTCCTACAAAAACAGTGCCTCAGGGTATTACAGCAATCATAAATTATGTCCATGATAAGACAGCTGAGGAAAATGAAAACCGTATGACTGCAGAAATGCAGAAGGTTAAGAGTGGACAGGTAACTTATGCGGTAAGGGATACGAATCTGGATGGAAAAGAAATCAAACAGGGAAATATCATGGGTCTTGATGAGAAGACGATTCTTGCCGTAGGTACTGACATTGAAGAAACTACCTTCGGACTGGTAAGCGGCCTGACAGATGACGATTCTGAATTGATTAGCCTCTATTATGGTGAAGAAATAACGGAGGAGACTGCTGAAGCTTTAGCAGAGCGTATAAGAGAAGCCTTCCCTCAAGCTGATGTTGAAGTTCATTTTGGAGGTCAGCCTATTTATTACTATGTACTGTCAGTAGAATAAGAGATGTAAGCTTCATCCTCTGGTTCATAATATATAATAATAAGGTTCTTGAAGCTTTTGTAAGACCAGCCTATCAGGCTTTGTCTTACTGGCTGCAGGAACCTTTTTTACACATTATGATGTGAGCATAAGATGGATAGTTTTTTACAGAGGGGACGGCAAATTGCACAATACAAAAAGAACTCATGTTTCGATTCCAAGGCACATCGTTTCTTTTGTATTGTACAATTCGCCTGAAATTGGATGGAAACAAGGCTTCTGATGCTCGATTTTTTTGGTTATAATTCCATGATTACGTCTGTTTATATTAACCTATAATAATGGTGATGATAGGGCATGGAAAGGTTATGTAATTGTATATGAGGGAAAAAACATCGAAAGAGAGAGCTCTAAAAGATATAGAAAAAAAGTTTAAACCAAAATTATTTATTTTTATATTACAGAGCCTTATATTGCTTGGGCCTTATGTAAATTATTTCTTGATTGTACTCAATAAGAATTATAAGGAACTGATTAAAATTGGAATAGCAATAGGAATCACCCTGCCTTTATTAACGCTTAATTGGGTTTTGTATTTTTGGCTTAGAAAAGATTATAAGTCTAATGCAAAGGAATTATTTGAGATAGATATAAAATCGAAAGAAGACGGGAGTAGGTGAATTGAA
>DJJW01000041.1 GCA_002434335.1 Lachnoclostridium sp. UBA6558
TTAAAGAGGTAAAATAAAAAATAAATTTCAGGTGGTAAACTAAAGAGATAAGTTATCTTTAAAAAGCAAAAGCTAAGAATAAAAGTTAAGAATAACAACTAAGGATAAAAGCTAAGAATAAAAGCTAAAGATATAAGCTAGAGGGAGAGGCTGTAAAGATGATAGATATAATAAATAATTATGAGGAATTTAAGGACAACCTGTATCAGGCAGGTATGAGCGTAGGAGGGGGAAATAACGAGGGAGTTTTTTCTCTTTGTGATTACTATGGTGAGAATATAATCTGGCATACGGAGAACCCTGATACAGACCCCTGGGAATGGAGAATGCGAGTGCTTCGTGAAGAAATGGACATAGCATATGGCAAGTTCTTCTTTAAGAAAAGCGGATTTATTACAAAAGAGTGGTATCCATATTTTTATGCAGTCCGAAGAGGAGACAGGGAGCTTTTTGAGGAATACGAAGCAGGAAACATCAGCCTGTTTGCAAAGAAGATATACGAGCTTATCACAGAATATAAAGAGCTGCCCATTCATCTGCTGAAGCAATACGGAGGTTTCTCATCAGAAGATAAAAGCAGATTCGATGCTGCAATAACGGAATTACAGATGAAATTCTATATAACCATGTGCGGCAGGGCAAGAAAAATATCAAGAGCAGGTGAAGAATATGGCTGGTCGGCAGGAGTGTTTTGCTTAACAGAGGATTTCTTCTCAGAGGATGTCCTGGAGAAGGTTTCCGAAATAGCGGTCGACACTGCTTATGATAAAATATATCAAAGGATATTTACCTTAAATCCTGCGGCAGTACCCAAAAAAGTAAGGAAATTCATATTAGGTTAGCTTCTGTTTATTATATCTGTAAAAAAGACTGATGGATTTTGCCAAGGAACTATCCTAAATATTTACCTTTTATATTTTAACTAGATGGTTTTATAGAAAATAATCCTTCGCTGCTGTACAATGTAAAGAGTAATTCCGCATTGGATTATGAATTTGATTAGAAAGGGAGCGAAGTTATGAAAAGAATTAATATATCAATAGGCGGTATTTCAAAAGAAGAACTGATTAGCTTATTGAAAGAAAAGAATATATTAATCAATCCTTTAGGGGAAAGCCTACTGGAAAGTGATTTGTTTCAAGTAACGAAAGAGAGACAACAAATTGATTTAACGGAAATATCATTGATTGAATTAGGCTTAACGGATGGAAAGGCTGGACTTCTGGAGGTCATCGGTCAAGCGCAAAAGGTTGGTTTGAATATTTGCTCTCCTGATGTGGCACCATTTCTAAGATTAGTCTATTTTGATGATAAAAATAGTAAAGGTATGGAAAAGAAACATAAAACTCCTGATGGTGCTGTAACCGTAGTATCTGAAATATTGGATGAAGATGTGCATTTTCCAAAAGGATTTTATCTTCGAAAAATTGATAACGACTATTGGCTGAGAGGGTATATTTGTGACTATGAACATACTTTTGAACCAAATGAAAGATTCATATTTATGGGTATATATAATGAAAATCATTAGAAAATGCCGCCATAGTTTGAATAATCACCATGAAATCCTTCTAAAGCTTTGAACAATAGAATTCTGAGGCAGCCTTCCGTATGAAAAATCCTGCGTTTAAACCCGCACTATACGCAAAAAACACAGTTTTATAAGTTATAACTTATAAAAATAAAATATCGGTGTTATATATCAAATATACTTGTGATATACTTAAAGCAGTGAAAGCAAAGGAGGAAACGCCTTTATGATAAAACGAGAGTTATATATGAGCCGCATTCGCCCCTTTATAGGGAATGAGCTTATCAAGGTACTTTGGGATTGATGGTTATAGAGATTTAAACACATTGTCTTAACATATATGAAATAACTAAGATTAGTAAAATAAGCACCACCGACCTGTGTGAAGGATATGGGTAGGAGGTGCTTGTTCGCGCTTAAGCTGGAAGAATATACAGAGGTAATTGGGCTAAAAGGTAACTGGAAGGTAATACTAGTGTCAATATATAAAAGGCATGAGCATAAAAAGTATGAGTATAAAAGGTATGAACATAAAAAGTCATATCAAAAATGATTAAATATAGATGAAAGCTCCTTTTTTCAAGCTATACATAATACGATACTAATGAATGAAGATTAAAAGTAAAAAAATCTCTAATATCTTGTAACGAATATTCTTTTCGCGGGTCTAACTTAAGTAACAACAAGAAATGAGGTGATAAAGAGTGGAGAAAATTGACTTTGACCGTATATACAAAGAATACTTTAAACAAGTTTATGCCTATGTCCTGGGGTTATGTGCCAATCCTGCATTAGCAGAAGAGCTAACACAGGAAACCTTTTATAAGGCACTGAAAAACATAGACAAGTTTAAAGGAGAGGCGAAAATCAGCACCTGGTTATGTCAGATTGCAAAGAACTGTTATTTTACTCATGGCAGGAAGCATAAGAAGGAGTCACAGTGGGACTATGACAAGGAGTATGACAGCCCGGATTTATTTATACGGTTAGAGGATAAAGAAACAGTACTGGAGATACACAAGCATCTTCATAACATGGAGGAGCCTTATAAAGAGGTCTTTACGCTGAGAATATTCGGAGAGCTGTCTTATCTTCAGATAGCTGAAATATTCCATAAGACCGAAAGCTGGGCAAGAGTCACTTTTTATCGCAGCAAGAAGATGATCAGAGCATTTATGGAGGAAAAAAATAATGGAAAAGACCTGTGATATTATAAAAGACTTACTGCCGTTATATCTGGACAATGTATGCAGCGAAGACAGCAGAAAGGCTGTGGAGGAGCATATTGCAACCTGTGAGAATTGCAGAAGGGAATTAGAAGCATATAGATCGGATATTACAGCAGCAGATAACGAAGGGGAAGAAGTAATCAAAAAGTTATCCAGCCATTGGAAGAAGACTAAAAGGACGTCACTACTAACCGGTATACTTTTTATGGCTGTGCTTATTGTTGCAGGCATATCCGCTTTACTCTATTCCTTTTCTGAACGTCCGGTAAAACCGCAGGAAGTGGCAGTGGAGGAATTAAGTATACTTAAGAATACGAACATCTACTTTACTCTGAGGGTTTCAGAGAAGGTCAATGCAGACGGGATGACTTGGTTTGAGCAGAACGGAAATGTATATATTACATTAAAGACAGACCAGGTGCAGTTAAAAAAGAAGAAGGTATCACAAAGTTTTGAGGAGAATACTGCTAATTACAGCAGGTGGGAATTCAATACTCGTATGAGTGGCATCAAAAACATCTATCTATATGACAGCCTTGATACTTACGATAATGGAAAAGACGGAAAAACTCTAATCTGGAGTAATGAAACAGAGCTTAAGGAGGCAGGAACAGAAGCAGAGACATGGATTAAAACCTATTCCTCCTGGGGAAATGTAGAACCGGGACTCTTAGCAAAAAATCTCTATAAACATCGCAATCCCTATGTGGGAGATATGTCTGCCAATGGCAGGATTTTAAATGATCTTAAGGTGGCAAAGGTCTTAGGTAATTTTAAAAATGAATTGCAGACAAGAGCAGAGCCTTATGGCTATACCTTACTATTTGAAGATAGGGTACAGGAGCAAGAAATCGATGAATTTAACAGTACCATGAAATCCTATGCCTGTATTATGCTAGCCATGATTGATAATTTAAGTGAAGTAACGTGGAAATACACAGCAAAGACCGGAAAAGGTGAAACAGCAATTATTCAGTCAATTACAACAGCAGAAGCCGGAAAGTTAGCAGGCTCAGACATCAAGAGCTTTTCTGGCACCGTGAGTGAAATACAGAATCTTTTGTACATTCTGGGTATTGAAAAATAAGCAATTTAATCTAAGTTCATAAAAAATCATTCGCTTCCTTACAATGAAAAGTTAAAGTGCTATTGTAAAATAGTAAAAACTTGACAAAATATGGTGAATAAAATACTATATATGTGTAATAAGGCATAAAATAGAAGCAACTTTATTGAGGGGGAATAAAAGATAACAGCTATTTTTGCCTTATTACAAATATACACTATTTAATATAAGTGATAATGACAAATGTAAAAATAACTACCCTTATTTGACATAATTATAACATTGATAATTTGAGAAATAAAGAAAAATAAGGGGACAGTTATGTCTCTGTTACGAATGAGGTGAGGATTGAATGATGAATTATGAACATTTTGGTACTTTTTTAAAAGAACTCAGAGAGGCAAGAAATTTAACGAAAGAGCAACTTGCTTCTGGTGTTTGTACACGAAAGGAGATTTATAGGATTGAAAAAGGAGAGTATCAACCGTCTTTGTATTTATTGAATAAACTGTCGATTAAATTAAATGTTGATTTAAATGAATATTTTAAGATGTATTATACTGTTAAGACAGCGGTTGGATTAATTGGAATACAGGAAATAAATGATGCAATAAGTTTAGCAGATATTACTTGTTTGAGAGAAGTGATAAAAAAGTATGAAAATAATGATGATTTTAGACAAGGAGAGAATCTACAACATATATATTATGCTAAAGCAATTTGTGAAAGTAATATAGGAAATTATAAAGAATCATTAGAATATTGTATGAAAGGTATTTTAATAGAAAATGCATTATTTACAATTGATACCATAACGGAGTTTGTGTATTCAAATGTAGGACTTGCTATTATAAATTGTATAAGTACAAATTATATCAGTTTGAAAAAAAGTGAAGTAGCCTATAAAATTCTATCCGACTTATTGTTTCTTATAGAAAAATACTATATAAATTCGTCATATAAAATGTATCAGGCAGGACAGTTTTCTAAAAAAATTTATATAGGCATTCTAGGTAATTTAGGACATATATATCTGTCTGATAATGAATTAGATAAAGCAGAAGAAATGATTAATAAAGGGATAGAGTTTTCGATTAAAGAGTGCAATTTAAGATTTATTCCAAATCTAATTTACATTAAATTTAAACTTCTCTATAAAAGAGGTGATTTTAAGGAAGCGGCAGAATACTTTGTACAGGCAAAAGGTTTATTCAAACTTGTTAATCAAATGAATACATGTATAGAAATTGAAGAGTATGCAAGAGTAGAATATCCAGAAATATTAAAATATTTAGATAAATGGGATGCTGTACTAAGATAAGATACCAAATTAGATAAAAATACGTTCTAGCAGCAAAAAGTGTAAAATGGTATAAAGTTGTTGATATAGTGAGACAAGAAGATTATTAGAAAGAATTATAAGAATGGAAAGGTTTCAAAGGACTGTATTATCATTATCTGTATACCAGCAGACTTTATTAACACAGTCCTTATTTAATAGCAGGTTTTATTTGTTCTCATTTGGTTAATCCGGCATATCTTTCAAAGGAAGCAACCGGAAGTGGCGGCGAATAGAAATATCCTTGCGCGATTTCACAACCGGAACGATATAAAAATTCTGCCTGGCTGAAATTTTCAACCCCCTCAGCAACCACTTCTATACCAAGACTTCTGGCAAGTGCTATGGTATATTCCAGAACGGTTTCTTCCTTACGGTTCTCCCCAGTCCCGTCAAGAAATGCCTTATCCATCTTAAGAATATCTAATGGAATGTCTTTCAAAAAATTCAAAGTTGAATATCCGGTACCGAAATCATCCAAAGAAAGTCGGAATCCTTTCTCTTTTAGCGTATACAGTTTACTTTGCAAATCCGTTTTGTAGTTAAAGAATGCTGATTCTGTTATTTCAAGCTCTATGTAGGTAGGAGGTACCTGATATTTCTCAGATATATACATGAGCTTGTCTACAAAGTCGGAGTTGCTGAAATGGATACGGGATACATTAATTGATATAGGTATAACAGGATAGTCTTCTTTCATCCATTTTGCAATCGTTTGAAAAGCCTTCTCCCAAATAAAATAGTCCAGTGAGATTATAAATCCGTTCTTCTCAAAAAGCTGTATAAACCTTTCCGGGGGAATGATACCTTTTTCCGGGTGATTCCAGCGTGCTAAGGCTTCAGCTCCCACTACCTCCGTGGTAGGGATGGACATTTTAGGCTGCAGATACATTTCAAAATGATTGTTTGATAGTGCGGAAATCATTTCATTTTCAATATCACTGTCTTCAAGAGTTCGTTTGCGTAAAGAATCTTCATAAAAAGCAAGAGTCTTCATAACATCATTCTTGATTGTCTTTTTGGTGAGAGTAGCACGTTCACACAGCACATTCATGGAAAGGTCTTTGCTCTCAACAAGGCAGACACCGATAGAAAAGGAGATTTCCATCTTTAGAGGATACTCTTTCATCTGTTTTTTTAGAAATAAAGCAAAATCATAAATTTCGGATTCATTTCTATACTCAGTAAATACTGCGAAATTATCCGAATACAGCCTGCAATAAGCATAACAGCCTGCTGTATTGGAGGACAGGACTGTGCCGATATATTTTAATACTCCGTCTCCCTCTTTGTTACCATATAAGTCATTAATAACACTAAAACGTTTAATATCAAATACAATAACGGCAAATTTTTTGTCAGGGTTAGTTCTTCTTATACGTCTGGTTTTGTATTCAAACCGACTAAAAGTAGGAATATTGACACCCATCAAAAGATCATTTCCGTTTACTGTATAGGCAACCATTTCTTTACTAACTTCCTGGGCAGTGCCAAGGACTCTTGTTAACCGGCCATCTGCGTTAAAGTAGCATTTACGCTTACAACGCACCCACATCAGTTCATTGTTCTCATTTCTTCTGCGGAACGTAATGGAGGTGGAAGCCTGTTCGGGACTTGCAGTTCTTATAAATTCTTTGAATCGCAATAAATCACTGGGATGTATGTACTTTAATCCAAGAAGATGCTTAAAGGAATTCTTCTGGTTATATAAGGATATCCCTGTTAACTCCATAAAATTTTCAGATACATAGAATGTATCGTCCTCGAAATTGATGTCAAAAATGACTAAGTTTGTTTGCTCAGCAATTACATCATACCGTTCACACATTTCCTCAAAATTGGTATCTGTAGATAACATGTTGATATTGCTGCCTCTTTTGTTCATTAAAATCCCTCGCTTTTCAAATCACATAGTAGATCAGCCTCTTTGTACATTTTTGATTTTATTTCGTAGGAAATAATTGCAACTGGCTGCCATACCTGTCAGGTTTAGGCCCTATAGCTTTGCGTCACTGCCTTTAGACAGTTATGCCTTTCTTTCGGGAAATAAATGGTGATATTAAATTTTTTCTATTTGAATTAACTATCTTAGTGGTGATATACATAAAATGTATACTAAACATAAAATATACCAATAGCATGTTTTATACCATAAGAGTTAAAAGATTTGATAACTTTGTAAAAATATGCTATAATTGATAGTAAAATATTATCTGGTCGTAAAAGTAATAGGTTGGGGTTCAGATAAAGTAGTTATTATACCAGTACCTCTGCAAGGTGATGTTATACCAGATACAGAGATAAGAACTAGTAAAACAGCAAAAAAGTAACGTACTTTAGAAAATAATTTCATAAAATTTACCTCCGGGTGAATAATTATTTATTCTTGGATAAATTATACCATTGTGTTTTTTTTTTATAAATGGACACTTATGTCCATCTAAAAAGGCGGATTACTATATGAGTTATGAGCATTTTGGCATATTCCTGAGGGAACTGAGAGAATCAAGAAGCCTGACAAGAGAGCAATTGGCAAAAGGCATCTGTACACCGAAGCAAATTTACCGTATTGAGAAGGGGGAGTTTGAACCCTCACTATATTTATTGAATCAGTTATCCATTAAGTTCAACATGGATCTTAATGAATACTTTAAAATGTATTTTTCAGTAAATACTGTTATTGGATATGAGGGTATTCAGTCTCTAAACAATGCAATAGCTTTAGGAGATATGGAACTACTAAAAAGTCTGGTTGAAAAATATGAAAAGCATAAGGACTTTTCTAAAGGGGAGAATCTTCAACATATTTTGTATGGCAAGGCAATTTGTGCTGCTTATGAAAAAAATTATACAAATTCTTTGAACTATTGTCTTAAAGGTATAATGATAGAAGATCCATCGTTTACATTAGACTCAATAAGAAAAAATACATATTCTAATGTGGGATTGTCTATTATTAATTATATGAGTAATAATTACATGTCTCTAAAAAGAGAAGATATAGCGAATAAAATACTAATGGATTTGTTATATGTATTGGAAACTAACATATTACCCGCACCATATCCAATGTACCAGGCATCCCAGTTTGCTAAGATGTTTTATCAAGGTATATTATTTAATTTTAGTTATCTGTTGTTTAATATTGCAGACTATGAAAATGCAGAAAAATATATAGAAAAAGGTATAGATTATTCTATACAAGAAAACTATATGCGATTTCTACCTGGTTTGATGTTTATGAAATTTAAGCTTCTTTATAAGCAGGAGCAGTATGATAAAGCAAAAGAATTTTACGATCAGACTATCTGTCTTTATAAAATTACAAAACAATTTAAAGTACTGGAAGATTTGGAAAGCACAATAGCAGAAAACTATCCAGAAATCTTCAAGGATCATAAGTCCAATACAGAAGAGGAAACGTTATAAAAATAATATTGACGTGAAGGAAACGGGTTTTCGTGAGGCAGTAGAAATTACATATATTGCATAAAGAGAACTTGTTTGGGGGAGAGGCACATATGGTTACAGAGTTGGAACAATTCTTAGAAGCATATATAAACAAGCTTGAAATGGCAGGGGGAGAACTAAGAGAAAGAGAAATGCCATGGATTTCAGAGGATTTATATTCCTTATATGAAAGAACGGGCAATCGTCTGGAATTTGAAGCAGTATATTTTGAACGCAGAAAATATCTTGCAGTATTTGGTATGCTTGCTGTAATCAAAAGAAGAGTAAAGGATATCAGGAAGCTGGAAGAGATTATGCTTGATATCTGCCTGGAGGAATGCTGGGCACTGCCGCCTCATGTGGATAGAACGAATAATCCTGTATGGAGAAAGACCATTGATTTATTTGCGGCAGAAACTGCGCAAGCCTTATCAGAAATCATTTACCTGTTAAAAGATGAAATAAACATAGCAGTTTATGAAAGTGTGAGAGACAATGTTTTCACTAGAGTGTTAACACCTTTCTATCACAGTACCGCACCTTATAGCAGCTGGGAGTATTCTACTCATAACTGGTGTGCTGTCTGTAGCGGTTCTCTGGGCAGCGCCTCCCTTTATATGCTTAAAAATAAACCGGAAGAATTAGAACCAGTAATAGCACGTATTACAGATTCCCTTGCGTATTATCTGAAAGGTTTTCCGGAGGACGGAACCTGTATGGAAGGTATCGGTTATTTCACCTATGGTATGACCTACTTTACAACCTTTGCAGGGCAATTGGCGGAATATAGCAATGGTAAGCTTAACCTGTTCAAGAACGATAAGGTCAGACGTATTGCTGAGTTTCAGCAGAAATGTTACTTTGAGGAAGGACTTTCCGTTAATTTCTCTGATAGCGACAGCCATACCAAATACAAAATGGGGCTTACCTTAAAGCTTGCCCTGCAATATGATACGGTTAACCTCCCGCCCCTTGGACTTGCCGGAGCTTATGACACAGACCCCTGTTTCAGGTGGGCAGCTATTTACAGAGACTACCTATGGACCAAAGAATATATCGAAGCTCTTAAGGCGGGTGTGATAAAAGAACGGAACCTGCACCTGAATGCCCAGGATACACTAAAGGATGCCCAGTGGAATGTCATGCGCAGTAAGAATAAAGCAGGCCTTGCTATTAAGGGGGGGCATAATGATGAACCCCATAATCATAATGATATAGGAAGCTTCCTCTACGTCTATAAGAAAGATATGTTCCTGGCGGAGCTCGGCGCTGGAGAATATACCAAGGATTATTTTGGAAATGGCAGATATGACATTTTATGTAACAGTTCCTTAGGTCACAGTGTTCCTATTATAAATGGCAAAGGACAGTTAAGTGGCAGAGAACATGCCTGTACTTACTTTAATACAGATAAGGCGTTTGAAACTGTAATAAATTTGGAAAAGGCTTATGAGGAGAATAATATAGAAAGTATCAAAAGATCGGTAACTTTTAATCCAGAGGATGGTTCAGTGTGGCTGAGAGATGACTTTCAATGTACTGAGAGTACTACTTCAATCAGGGAAAATCTGATAACCGGTATTAAACCGGAAATAGAGAAGAATAATATATTATTAAAGAAAGGCTCTTCCAACTGCAGGATTACAGTAGAAGACAAGGATGTAAGTATTGAAGTCAAATCTGTACTGCACAGTGACCATGAAGGAGTACAGCAAGAAGTATATCTGGTACAGTGGGAAGTGCCGCTCATCAAGGAAATCTCCTCTGTAATAACCATAAATATGGAAGAAAAATAATATCGTGTCGTTTTGAAGCATCAGCTCTCATTTAAATATAAGCTGATGCTTTTTTGCTTCAGGAGCAGTAATTAAATGGATTTTACATGGAAAAGATTGTTAAAAAATTGCTAATGTCACAAAATATTACTTTACAGATGATAGAAGCATTTTCCATATTAAACGAATTACTTTAATAGAAATTCGTCATAAAAAATGTAATGGTGTGACATTGTGTCGAAACTTATTGTTAAAATATAAACAAATATACTAAAAATACTATAAATAATAATAAAAATTTAGGCAAAATACAAATAATAGTTTTGCGTTGTTTAATTTTTGGGTGTATAATTAGACAGAATCACGTAAAAAGTGATTGGAAAATAAGCAGATATTATAAAATCAAGCCTAAACAGATGGCAGCCATACGACGACTTGCAGTCTGAAGACTCCTTTTTATTATTACCGGCTTTATATCAATTGACGGCAAGGTGACGAATATGAACTTAATAACAACACTCATTCTATTTCCAATGGCAATAGCAATCCTCTCTTTTGTTATAAGACAGGAGAAAATAAGAAATGCTATTGTAACTTTAGGGGCTGTAAGTATCGCCCTTCTGACCGTTCTGGTAACCGTGAGATATTTCGGAGACGGTATTACTTATTCTTATCATCAAGAAGAGGGAATTTCATACCTGATAATGTGTCTTGAGATTATAATCGCAGGTTATATTCTTGTGAAGAGCATCAGGGACAAAAAGTACTTAGTGACTGTATTTGCGGCGGTACAGACACCTTTGGTCCTGTGGTTTGAACTATCCGCAGGACATCACATCCGGATAGTGAACCAGATTGTATATGATAAGCTGTCAGGTATCATGGTACTTATTATTGGTATCATCGGCAGCCTTATCTGTATCTATGCAGTGGGTTATATGAAGGATTACCACCATCACCATAAGGAATATGCAGAGCGAAAATCCTTTTTCCTGTCCATCCTGTTTTTATTTCTATCCGCTATGTTTGGACTGGTACTGAGTAACAATCTGACCTGGCTCTATTTCTGTTGGGAGGTAACTTCTCTATGCTCTTTCCTGTTAATCGGGTATACAAGAACAGAAGAAGCAGAGAACAATTCCTATCGTGCGTTAACGATTAATCTTGGTGGCGGGCTTGCTTTTGCCATTGCCATCGTATTTATTGGTTTACATTATGATACCCTTGAGTTATCAANNCTCTTGAACCTGAAGCCATAGCCATGGTGCCGGTATTCTTACTGTCTGTGGCAGCTCTCACAAAATCTGCCCAGTTTCCCTTTTCCTCCTGGCTCCTTGGAGCCATGGTGGCACCTACACCCTCCTCAGCGCTGCTGCATTCTGCAACTATGGTTAAGGCAGGCGTATATCTGATTATCAGACTTGCACCTATGCTTGGGGATTCACCGGTGGGAATTGCAGTGACGGGAATAGGCTGTGCTACTTTCCTGTTAAGCTCACTGGCAGCAGTTACCCAAAGCGATGGAAAGAAGATTCTCGCTTATTCCACCGTCGCCAATCTGGGACTGATTGTTATCTGTGCCAGTATCGGAAGTCAGGAAGCACTTTGGGCTGCCATTCTATTAATTATTTTCCATGCCTCGGCAAAATCCCTAATGTTTTTGTGCGTGGGTTCCATAGAGCATCAGTTGGGCAGCCGTAATGTAGAGGATATGGGGGACCTGGCAGAGGTATCCAGAAAGCTGAATCTATTTATGTTTATTGGTATTGCAGGAATGTTCCTGGCACCTTTTGGTATGCTTATCTCAAAATGGGTGGCAATGAAAGCATTTATCGATTCCAGACATATACTGGCTGTTATAGTAATTGCTTACGGCAGCGCCATTACCCTGTTCTATTGGACGAAATGGATGGGTAAACTGGTATCCGGTTCCAATCGGAAGCAGGAAAAGGACCAGGCTTTTTCCCTGTTTGAAGAACTGCCTATTATCATACATGCCTTAATTGTGATTGTTTCCTGTTTTGCTTTTCCGCTAATCTCTGATTATGCTCTTGTACCCTACTTGACAGAGCTTTTTGGTAAAGAAGCGATAATACCTATTGGTACAAGTGATGTCAACCTTATGATAATGATGCTTGCCATGCTGATTATCATTCCTATTAGCTTTATTCCTCTTTATAAAGGAGATAAAAGGCGTATTGTTCCCATTTATATGGCCGGGGAAAATACCGGGGATAATGAGACCTTCTACGGCGGTCTTGGTGAGAAAAGGAAAGCGGAGATGCGTAACTGGTATCTTTCTGAATATTTTGACAGTAAGAAAATGCTGTTCATCGGTGATATTATCGCAATACTTATACTGGTGCTCGGCGTAATACTTCTAATCGGGGGGCTTGCTAAATAATGTTGATACTTAAAATAATTGCAATCATTCTTTTAACGCCGATAGCAGGGGGGCTGCTTACGGGAATGGACAGGGTAATTACTGCAAGGATGCAGGGAAGACAGGGTCCGCCTCTGCTTCAACCCTTTTATGATGTATTAAAGCTCATTCAGAAAGAAGCCATAGAAGTTAACCTGATGCACCGCTTTTATGTGTATCTGTCCCTGATCTTTGTAATATTGACTTCAGTAATACTTCTACTGGGCGGGGATATGCTGCTGGCGGTCTTTGCCCTAACCTTGGGGTCGGTATTGTTTATCCTTGGCGGATACGCCTCCAACTCGCCTTACAGTCTGGTAGGCTCTGAAAGAGAACTTCTTCAGATGATGGCTTACGAGCCTATGGTATTGCTTACCGGAATCGGTTTCTATCTGGCGGATAAGAGCTTTTTCATATCTGACATTATTAATAATAATATTCCGGCAATTGTATATCTGCCGGGAATGTTTATAGGTTTTGTATATATACTCACGTTTAAATTACGTAAATCACCTTTTGATTTCAGTATGTCCCATCATGGACATCAGGAAATCGTACAGGGAATCACCACAGAATATTCAGGTAAAGACCTGGCAGTAATTGAAATTACCCACTGGTATGAGCAGATTATTGCTTTGGTATTCGTGTTCCTGTTCTTTGTTACCAACCATATTTCCAGTATTATCGTTGGCGTTATTGTGTGCCTGCTGGTGTATTTTCTGGAGATACTTATTGATAACGGCTTTGCCAGAATGAAATGGAACTTCGCTTTAAAGTCTGCCTGGCTGGTTACGGCTGTTTTGGGGTCGGTTAATTTAATGGTATTGTCATATTTCAGATAGTTGAACAGTTGTTATGATAAAATAACTGGTACTGTATTGCATGATATTATTTTAATACAGCCGCTATTTACACTGATACTGGTCGTCACAGGAGGCAGAGCATACTTGGTGTTGGGAGCCCTGCGCCTCAGTCCTCCGCCTTGTTTCAGCGCAGATAGCAGGGATATTAAGCAAGCAAAACTTAGGAAGTACTAGTAAAAGTAATTTAATTTTATAGTTGGCTAATATAACAGAATTGACATATAAAGAGAGGTTCCTATGAATTTTATAAAAAAATCACCATGGATATTACATTATGACGGTTCCAGCTGTAACGGCTGTGATATTGAAGTGTTAGCCTGTCTTACGCCACTTTATGACGTAGAACGGTTTGGTGTAATCAATACCGGTAATCCCAAGCATGCGGATATCCTTCTGATAACCGGAAGTGTAAATGAGCAGAATATACCGATTGTAAAACAGCTCTATGAGCAGATGCCCGAGCCCAAAGTTGTGGTGGCAGTGGGAATCTGTGCCACCTCCGGCGGTATCTTTGCTGAATGTTATAACATTGTCGGCGGTGTAGACAAAGTACTGCCCGTTGATGTATATGTACCGGGCTGTGCAGCCCGTCCGGAGTCTATCATCGACGGAGTGGTGAAAGCTCTTGCTATCCTTGATGAGAAGCAAAAGGTTTTATCCGGTAAGAAGGCACTGGCAAAGTAGTGCGGTTTATTCACTGACAGCAATGTCCCAAGGTACTTAAAATTGAGGAGAAGGAAAGAATGGAGCAGAATATTAAGGAAATACAACCGGGGGAACTGCTTACCCACGTTGTACATTATAAACATGAAGGGTACCGCCTGGTGGCAATATCCGCAACTGCAAAAGACGGAATAGAACTAAGCTATTCCTTTGATAAAGAGTATGACTTTATACATCTGAGACTGAATATCGACAGTACTACTGAAATCGAGAGTATCAGCTCCCTGTATTCCTATGCATTTCTTTATGAGAATGAAATCAAGGAATTATTCGGAGTTCAGATAAAAGATATTTCTATCGATTTCAACAATCAGCTGTACCGTATACCGGTAGCTACACCATTTGCCGCAAAGGAGGAAAAAGCATGAGTGACCGTACTGTAATCCCCTTTGGACCCCAGCATCCGGTGTTGCCGGAACCCATACATTTGGATCTGGTACTTGAGGATGAGACCGTAGTGGAAGCCATTCCTCAGATTGGATACATCCACAGAGGTCTTGAGAAGCTGGTGGAGAAAAAAGATTTTCAGCAGTATACCTTTGTAGCGGAAAGAATCTGCGGAATCTGTTCCTTTATGCATGGAATGGGTTACTGTATGTCCCTTGAAAGCATCATGGATGTAAAGATTCCGGACAGAGCAGATTTTCTTCGTACTATTTGGGCAGAGCTTTCCAGAATGCACAGCCATCTTCTGTGGCTGGGATTATTGGCAGATGCTTTTGGCTTTGAAAGCTTGTTTATGCATTCCTGGCGTTTAAGGGAACAGGTACTGGATATTTTCGAAGAGACTACCGGCGGACGAGTGATTTTTTCAGTTTGTGAAATCGGTGGTGTTAAGAAAGATATCAGTTCTGAGTCCTTAAAGAAGATAAATGATACCATGTATGTTATTGAGAAGGAATTAACAGAGCTTACTACCGTATTCTTTAAAGATTCCTCTGTAAAATATCGAACCAAAGGTGTGGGGGTCTTGTCAAAACAGTTGGCTTTTGAACTTGGAGCAGTAGGACCTATGGGAAAAGCCAGTGGTTTGAACTTTGATATGAGAACCCAGGGTTATGCAGCTTATAAGCATCTTAATTTTGCACCGGTGATTGATACGGAAGGGGATTCTTATGCAAGAACCAGTGTCCGTATCAAGGAAATCTTTCAGTCCATTGACCTTATCCGTCAGGCTATCAGCTTAATACCAGAAGGAGATATTAAGGTTAAGGTAACGGGAAATCCCAACGGAGAGCACTTTACCAGAGTAGAACAGCCAAGAGGAGAGGTGATTTATTATACCAAAGCTAACGGTACAAAATTCCTTGACAGAGTAAGGGTTAGAACACCGACCTTTGCCAATGTTCCAGCACTGTTAGAAACACTCAAAGGCTGTTCTCTGGCAGACGTACCTATTCTGATATTGACCATAGATCCCTGTATCAGCTGTACCGAAAGATAGTACGCTGATAACTTTAACTATAAATATTTCTAAATGCAAGGTAAGAAAAACGTATCGGAACGGAGGTATTTATGGCGATACTAAATATGACGAAAACACTTATTAAGAGCTTGTTTCACGGGCCCTACACCTGTCTTTATCCATTGAAGGAAAAAGATAAATATGAGCGCACCAGAGGTAAAATAGAAATAGATATGCCCCAGTGCATTTACTGCGGAATGTGCCAGAGACGCTGTCCTACAGGAGCAATTCTGGTAAGCAAAGCAGATGCTTCCTGGGAAATCGACCGCTTAAAATGTATACAATGCGGTTATTGCAGTGAGGTATGTCCCAAGAAGTGCCTTACAATGGATAATCACTATACACCGCCATCCTATGGTGAGTCTAAGGATCAATACACCAATGCATGAGTATCCGGTAACACAAAGAATAATTGAAATGGCAGAGGAGTACCTGAAAGAAAATAAGGGAACCTCTGTGGAACAGATAAACCTGGTAGTAGGAGATTACGCCGGTTATGTGGCAGATTCCATTAATCTGTATTTTGATATCATAGCCGAAGGGTCTTCCTGTGAGAAGGCGAAATTAAACATCGAGAGGGTTAAGCCGAAGCTTAAATGTACCTCCTGTCAGGAGTATTTTGAACGGAAGCCCTTCTCCTTTGAGTGCCCATATTGTAAGGGAGATGGAGAACCAACAGAGATCGGAAAAGAATTCTATCTCAAATCCATTGAAATCAGGTAGAGTTTATCAGCCTATAATGTAAGTATCTGAAAGTTCACCAGGTCAGGAAAGAAGGTTTATATGGAAGTGACAAAAGAAATTGAGATTATGCAGTCTGTTTATGATAAAAACGATGAAGTAGCGGCTAAGACCAAAGAGAATTTTACCACGAAAGGTATATTCGCAGTGAATGTTATGGGAGCTCCAGGAGTAGGAAAGACTTCTTCCCTGGTACAGATTATCAAAGGGTTGGAGGATATCACCTCCTATGTAATAGAAGGGGACATCGAAGCAGATTTTGATACCAAGCTGTTACAGTCCTTAGGAGTGGAAGCTATTCAGATAAATACAGGAGGAGCCTGTCATCTGGACTCTCCCCTGATAGAAAAGGCAGCAGAAGAACTTGACCTGGCACCCGGTGTTCTGTTTATTGAAAATATCGGAAATCTGGTATGTCCGGCAGAATTTCAGATTGGTGAGCATGTAAAACTGTTAATCGGGTCTGTAACCGAAGGAAGCGATAAGCCTTATAAATATCCCCTTGCTTATGAGAAAGCAGACATCATATTGCTGAATAAATGTGATCTTTTGCCCTATGTGGATTTTGAGGAAGAATTTTTCTTAAAAGGAGTACGTGCCTTAAATAAGACAGCCCCTGTAATCAAGGTATCTGCCAGAAGCAAAGAAGGCTATGAGGAAGTAGTTCAGTGGATAAAGGAAAAAAAGGAATCGTTATAAAAAGGATATTGGTATATGGTATTGTACAGGGGGTGGGTTTCCGCCCTTTTGTATATTCTCTGGCAGAGAGGCTTTCAATTGTTGGAGGCGTCTGCAATCTGGGCGGTATTGTAGAGATTATCGCTGCTGCTTTGGAAGAAGTGCATAAGGAATTTCTAGAGGAACTAAGGAATGAAGAGGGAAAAGACTATGAAATCCATGCCATTGAAACAGAAGAGATCACAAAGGAGCAGCTAACCAGGGAACAGCTTGCTNNCCAGTGCTATTACTATGCGAGGCTTTTCTCTTACTCCGGATATTGGTTTATGTGAAAGCTGTGCGTCTGAATTAGTGGACAAGAGTAACAGAAGATACCGGCATCCCTTTATCAGCTGTGCAGCCTGCGGCCCCAGATATACCATACTGGAGCACACACCTTATGACAGGGATACCACAGTAATGAAGAAATTTGCTATGTGTGAAGTCTGTAATCATGAATATACGGCAGCTTCTGACAGACGGTTTCATGCTGAAACCATATCCTGTATGGAATGCGGACCTGTTCTTGGATGGGAGGAGTGCCCAGGAGAGGTATCAGACAATTCTTTCAGGGCTGAGGGGGAAACAGCTCTGGCTGAGGCGGTAAAGGTTATCAGGGCGGGAGGTATAGCGGCGGTTAAAGGAATCGGGGGTTTTCATTATGTATGTTCTCCCTTTAGAAAGGAAACTGTACAGCAGCTTCGTCTGTTAAAAGGAAGGGAGAAGAAACCCTTCGCGCTCTGTTTTCCGGATATGGATATGTTAAAAGCTTATGCCCAGGTAAGCACAGAAGAGGAGAAAATGCTTCGTAGTAAGGCAAGGCCAATTGTTCTTTTATATGAGAAGGAGAGAAGGATAACAGATGAGGTCAGTGGAGGGAGCATTTACCTTGGGGCCTTTCTTCCTTACACACCAATTCAGCTTTTGTTAACAAAAGAGCTTGGACCTCTTATTATGACCAGCGCCAACTTAGCGGGAAAACCAATCATACGAGAGAACAGAGAGATCCTATCCCTTAACTCTCCTTATCTGAAAGGCGTATTATATCATGATCGTGAGATTCTGCGCTCTGTGGATGATTCCGTGGTGAAAGTAGTAAATAAGAAACGCCAGATCATACGAAGAAGCAGGGGTTATGCACCTTATCCGGTCTTATTGCCTGAAAGCGATGCAGAAATATTTGCAGCGGGGGGAGATTTGAAATCGTCCTTCAGCCTTTATAAGGATGGAAGAGCAGTATTGTCTCAATATTTTGGTGATTTAGAGGAATATGATATCTTTGAGGAATACCAAAAAGCATATGAGGACTTAAAAGCCCTTCTATTCCTTTCTCCAAAGTTAGCAGTCTGTGATATGCATCCGGGTTACCATTCCACAGAATTTACGAAGGGATTGGCACTCCCGGTGCTGCAGGTTCAGCATCATCATGCCCATATAGCTTCTGTTATGGCTGAACATGGTCTTAAGGGGAAGGTACTTGGGGTTGCTTTTGACGGAACCGGTTATGGGACGGACGGGAATATTTGGGGCGGGGAATTCCTGCTTTGTGAGGGTGGAGAATTTACAAGAGTGGGACACTTAAGTTATACCCCTTTAATGGGAGGAGATGCTTCTCAGAAGGATGCGGGAAAGACTGCTCTTTGTTATCTTCTGGCAGAAGGGCTTGAAGGGGTTATTATGGATGACAGAACTGCCCTGATAAAAGCAGCCTTAACCCATGGTACGAATACAATACTTTCTTCAAGTATGGGAAGACTCTTTGATGGGGTTTCCGCTCTGCTTGGAATCTGCTCAGAGAACAGATATGAGGGAGAAGCTGCAGTGCTACTGGAACAGGAGGGCAGAATAGCTTTGATGGCAGAAATTGCACCAGTCTTCATGGAATTTGACATAACAGAGGTTAATGGAATATTTCAGATGAAGCCGGGAAGTGTGATTCGTACGCTTGCAGCTTCTAAAGATACAGAGGACAGAGGGGCTTTATCCCTTGGATTTCATTACGCCATAGCCGAAGCAGTACTACGTATCAGTAGAAGTCTTAGCTTGAAAGAAAATATTTCTGCGGTTGCTCTTAGCGGGGGAGTCTTCGCAAATACCTTGCTGTTAGAGAGGGTAACCCAACGTTTATCAGAGCAGGGGTTTCAGGTATATCGTAATGAAACGGTACCTCCGGGGGATGGAGGCATCAGTCTTGGTCAGACTTATATAGGAATTTATCGGACATAGCAGTAGAAGGAGGTTAATATGTGTGTAGCAGTACCGGGAAAAATAACTGAGATAAAAGGTGATACCGCCAAAGCGGATATCCTGGGAAATATATGTGAGACTAATATCAGTCTGGTGGAGGCGGAGGTGGGGGATTATATCTTAATCCATGCAGGCTTTGCCATTGAGGTGGTGCAAAAAGACCAGGCGGAAGAAATGATAAGTATTTTTTCAGAATTAAATGAGGTAATGAATGCTGACACTTGAGAAGGTAACAGAAGAAATCAAGAAGTATAAAGGCAGAAAGATTAAGATCATGGAGGTCTGCGGAACCCATACCGCAAGTATTTTTAAGGCCGGAATCCGCTCCCTGCTGCCGGAAGGAATACAGCTCATATCAGGTCCGGGTTGTCCTGTATGCGTGACGCCCTCCGGTTATATCGACGAATTGATAGCATATGCCGGCAAAGAAAATTATGAAGTCTTATCCTTTGGAGATATGATGAAAGTGAGAGGCAGCAAGCATTCCCTGACCCAGGCTAAAGCCATGGGCGGGCGTGTAAGATTCCTTTATTCTCCTTTGCAGGCTGTTAAGCTGGCTAAAGAGAATCCGGGTATTACCTATATATTTGCAGCGGTGGGTTTTGAGACTACAGCTCCTTTGTATGCTATACTTATAGAAGAAATGGAGCGAGAAGGTATCAGGAATCTGAAACTCTTAACAGCTATAAAGACCATGATACCGGCATTGTCCTATCTGTGTGAGAAAGAAGCAGGCATAGATGGATTCTTATGTCCGGGGCATGTGAGCGTCATTATAGGCAGCAAGGTATACGAACCCTTGGCGGAAAAATATCATAAACCTTTTGTGGTAGCCGGCTTTGAAGGAGAGCATATCCTTGCCGCTGTTTATGAGATTCTGGCACAAGTTTCTACAGGAGAATACCGGGTTAAGAATCTTTATACCAGTGCAGTGAAAGAAGAAGGAAACAGGAAAGCCATGGATGCGGTGATGAAATACTTTGAACCCTCTGATGCATGGTGGAGAGGTATCGGTAATATACCATCTTCCGGTCTCGCCCTGAAAGCGGATTATGCCGGTTATGGTATCCGCAGTGAATTATCCGAGATGGAAGAGAGCCTCCCGTCAGGCTGCCGCTGCACGGAGGTTATTCTTGGCAGGATCAGTCCTTCCCAGTGCCCTGCCTTTGGAAAACGCTGTACTCCTATAGATGCCTTAGGTCCCTGTATGGTATCGGCAGAAGGCGCTTGTGGAATCTGGTATAAAAGCAGTTGAAGATAAAAGGCTGGATAATATAGCTTTATCAAAGGTGTGTAAGATAAGATGTCATAATTTAATTAGGTTATTTAGTACCTGAATTCATGAAATCAGAAAGTAAAATTGATTAATACTTAAATGCATTATAAATATATGATAAATGTAAATGGATAGCTTATAAATATAACTGGCTTATAAAATGGATGAATTACTACTATAGATTCATTAGGAACATAAATGAAGTACAAACCTTCAACGAAGAAGAAAATAATGAATAACAGATATCAGACAGAGTTGGGAAGGAATCAGAAGATGCAGATAGATATGTCTTACGGCAGTGGCGGTAAACAGACCACCAGCCTGATAAATGAAATCTTTATGAAGCATTTTAATAATGAAGTGTTAAACAAGCTGGAGGATAGTGCTGTGCTGACGGTTAAGAACAGGATAGCCTTTACAACGGATTCTTTTGTGGTAACCCCTATGTTCTTTCATGGCGGTGATATTGGTAAAGTAGCTGTGTGCGGTACGGTAAATGATTTGTTAATGATGGGAGCCATACCGAAATACTTAACGGCAGGATTCATAATTGAAGAAGGAGCCTCTTTTGAAGACCTTGAGCGAATTGCCTTTTCCATGTCAGAAGCAGCGAAGGAAGCAGGCGTAGTTATCGTAGCAGGTGATACGAAGGTGATAGAGGGAAATGGCGGTATTTACATTAATACTTCAGGAATCGGTGAGATAGAGAAAGAAGGAATCAGCATAGCTGCCTGTAAAGAAGGGGATGTTATCCTTCTCTCCGGTAACCTGGGAGAGCATCATGCAGCCATAATGTCCCAACGAATGGAGATTGAGAATGACATCCGAAGCGACTGCGCGCCGCTAAAAGAGCTTGTTACGAAGCTTATACAGGAGGGAATTGATATTCATTGTATGAGAGATGTAACAAGGGGAGGACTGGCTACCGTGTTAAATGAAGTAGCAGCAGCATCCTCCTGCCAGGTACTCCTTGAGGAAAAAGCACTTCCTATCAGCCAAAAGGTTAAAGGATTTTGTGATATACTGGGACTTGACCCATTATATATGGCCAATGAAGGCAAGCTTATTGCAGTTATTGCCAAAGAGGATGCAGAGAAGGCTTTACAGATCATGAGAAATTCGAAATATGGTGAGAATACTGCATTAATAGGCAATATTCGAAGTGGTACAAAGGTAGTACTGAACACTATCTATAACGGCAGCCGTATTGTAGATGTACTCTATGGAGAAGGGCTTCCACGTATATGTTAAGGTGTATGTGTAACTTATATTAATCAAATGAAATACAAGGTGATAAATCATATATTTCTTTAGGTAGAAAGTTTCATGATTTTATTGTATAACAAATAGAAACCTCCTGCCTTTTCAGAACTAATAAGGGGCAGAACAAGAGAACAGGCAGCAGCTGGTTAGGATAAAGGAGAAATACTTTTATTCTAATCGGCTGCTTATTTTTATGATGATAATATCTAATTTGAAGAAGATGAGTCTGCAATTGCAACAAGGCAGCGACAACAAGGCAACTACAATAAAGCAACTACAACAAGGCAGCTACAGCAAGGCGCTACAACAAAGCAGCTACAACAAAGAAGCGACAACAAGGCAACTACAATAAAGCAGCTACAACAAGGCAGCACAGCAAGGCAACTACAGCAAGGCGCTACAACAAGGCAATTACGATAAGTTAATTACAATAAGTCAATTATAATTAGACACTACAATAAAGCAATTGTCATAAGTTAGTTGTCATAAAACTCTTGAATACTAGTATATCGTTTTCAAA
>DJJW01000040.1 GCA_002434335.1 Lachnoclostridium sp. UBA6558
GGTACAATGAGTTTTCAGACACACCCTAGCTGGATTAAGTTTTTGAAGCTTTTATGAAAGAAAGCAATAAAACGAAATCTACTTATATAATAAAGGATAAAAACCGATGTTTCAGCAATTGCAAAATGCATGAGCGGAAATATCGGTTTTTATAAATAACAGGAGGAATTTACTATTTATGTTCTAATTTAATCTTACATTTAAATGAATATTGTATTTACCTGTATTGTGCTTATGCACATGTAAAAATGGAATCAGATGTGCTCAAAATAATGAATAATTATAAACCAGAAACCTTGACAGAAGGCATAATGGTATAGTATAACTGCATATGTTGTAACTTTTTGCAGTATTAAAGCATGTGATGAATATTTGATTAATTAGTAAAAAAAGCGCTTGACAAATCTATAGAAAGGTAGTATAAATTATTCATACAAATCATATCAAATAAGTATGAAATGAATTTCGACTACAAAGGTGAAGGTATGATTCAGGTAAAACAGCTCACAAAAGAATTTTCCATAGCGAAGAATAAGAAGCTGACCGTTCTGAAAAATATCAGTCTGGATATTGAAGATGGAGATATATTTGGGATAATTGGTATGAGCGGAGCAGGAAAAAGTACATTTATTCGTTGTCTGAACTTATTAGAGAGGCCGACAAAGGGAACCATAGTAATCGATGGGGTAGAGATTACAAGAAAAAAAGGAAGAGAATTAAATTCCCTTCGAAAAAATATCGGAATGATATTTCAGAACTTTAATCTGTTAATGCAGAAAAATGTTGCGAGAAATATTGCCTTTGGCCTTGAAATCACAGGTGTTAATCAGTTTAAGATTCCGGGTATGGCTGAAAAGGATTATAAGAAGCTTGGATATTTTAAGAAAAGAACACAAAAGAAAAAAGAAATAGAACGCAGAGTAGATGAACTGTTAAAGCTGGTAGACTTAGAGGAAAAGAAATACGAATATCCTGCTAAATTAAGCGGCGGACAGAGACAGAGAGTAGCAATAGCCAGAGCTTTGGCCACCAGCCCGTCTATTCTGTTGTGTGATGAAGCAACCTCCGCACTGGACAGCAGAACAACAGAATCCATTTTAAAACTGTTGAAGAAAATAAATGAAGAGACTGGTGTAACTATTGTTATGATAACACATGAGATGAATGTGGTACAAAAGATATGTAACAAGGTTGCAGTACTGGATAAGTCAGAAATTGTAGCAATCGGTAATACCCAGGCAGTATTTGGCGATACCTCTTCAAAAATAGTTGCACAGTTATTAGGGGGAGGGGAAGAATAATGCAATTTCAGGATTTTATTATACAATTTGGAAATACGTTAAGAAACTTATATACCGATTATGGAACAATGATAGGGCAAGGTGTCCTGGAGACTTTATTCATGACATTTACCTCCATTGCAGTTGCATACATACTGGGGATTCCTATCGGGATAGTGACAGAGGTAACAAGGAAGGGCGGTATTTATCCCATTCCGGTCTTAAATGGTTTTTTAGGTTTTATTATTAATATAGGCAGATCCATCCCCTTTATCATTTTACTGGTTTTTGTAATGCCGGTTACAAGGCAGCTTGCAGGAACTACAATAGGACCGAAAGCAGCAACTGTTCCATTAATAATAGCAGCAACACCTTTTGTTGCCAGAATGGTTGAAAGTTCCTTAAGAGAAGTAGACGGGGGAGTGATAGAAGCAGCAAAAGCAATGGGAGCTAACACCAGACAAATTATTTATAAAGTGCTGCTGCCGGAAGCAAGACCTTCCCTGATTATGGGAGCATCACTTGCCACTATTACCCTTGTAGGCTATACAGCCATGGCAGGAGTCGTAGGCGGCAGAGGACTTGGTGATATCGCATTACGATATGGTTATTACAGATATCAGCGTGATGTCATGATTGTTACTATAATACTACTGGTAATTATGGTACAGATAATCCAGAGCATAGGGCATTCAATATCAAAGAAAATTGATAAAAGAGGAAAAGGAGAGAATTGATTTATGAAAAAAGTGAAAAAACTATCTGCATTTGCTTTAAGTCTGTTATTAGCGGGAGCTCTTTTAGCAGGCTGCGGTACAAAGAATAATACTACCGGCTCTTCTGATAATGCTACAGCAGAACCTACCCAGGCAGAAGCAACAGAACCTACTACAGAAGCAGAAGCTACACCGGCAGAGTTAACAGAAATTATTGTAGGGGCAACTGTTGAGCCACACGCTACCATCTTAAATTCTGATGCAGTCAAGAATGCTTTAGCAGAGCAGGGATATTCTATTAAAGTAGTAGAGTATACGGATTATATTCAGCCTAATTCAGCCACAGAAGACGGAAGCCTTGATGCGAACTTTTTTCAGCATGTGCCTTATCTGGATGATTTCAATTCCAAAAACGGAACACATTTAGTAGCAGTTTCCAACATTCATTTTGAACCACTTGGCTTATATCCCGGCAAGACAAAGTCACTAGACGCCTTACCTGATAAAGCACAGATTGCAGTTCCTAATGATACAACAAATGAAGCAAGAGCTTTATTATTATTAGAAAAAGCAGGTCTAATCAAGTTAAAAGAAAATATTGGACTTGAGGCAACCGTTAAAGATATTACTGAGAACCCTAAGAACTTACAGTTCTATGAAATTGAAGCAGCTCAGACAGCGAAAGTACTTCAGGATGTTGATTTATCCGTTATCAATGGTAACTATGCTTTAACAGAAGGCCTTTCTGCTGCAAAAGATGCACTATTAGTTGAGGATGCTTCCTCAGATGCTGCCAAGACTTATGCAAACGTAATCGTTGTAAAAGAAGGCAATGAAGAATCTGATAAGACCAAAGCGTTAATAAAAGCAGTTACGTCAGAAGAAACCAAGAAGTTTATTGATGAGCAGTGGCAGGGTGCTGTAGTACCTGTATTCTAAAACGCAAGATCATTTTTATAAATATTTTGTAGAACCAGCCCGAATGTTTCCTGAATATTCCGGCTGGTTTTATCATTTTTAGGATTGTTTTGTCAAAAATAAAAAGGTATAATGAGAATAGTTACTACGAACCTGTGAAAGGATAAGCGCTGTCAGCACGCGCAAAATAACTATGAAGATACGATATAAAATATCAGTTGCTTCTGCAGCAGTATTACTAAGTTTTATAATTTTTGTCGGTGTATTTTTTCGTATGACCGTAAAAGATGTAATAGTAGAAGAGATTTATGATAAACTGTCAGGTAACTCTGCTCTGGGTTNNAGGCAATTGGCATGTGGAGGGAGATGAACTTTATAAAGGGGAGACCCTTATGAATGACAATACGGAAATACTGGATGAAATCTCCGGAAAAACAGATAATATGTACACTGTTTTTGCAGGAGATACCAGGGTGACCACTACCATAACCGATAAGAATGGTAACAGAGTAGTAGGTACCAAGGCTTCTGATAATGTAGCACAAAAGGTTATAAGAGAAAATACGGAATATAAAGGGGAAGCCCTTGTATTAGAGAAAAAGGCCTATGCTTATTATGTACCCTTATATGATGAAAATTATCAAGTAGTAGGAATGTGGTACAGTGGTGTATTTGCACAGGATCTCAATGAACATATATTAAAGAAATCTATTCATATTCTGGTTATTCTGGGAGTGATGCTGGTTCTGGGATTAATCGTATCCTATGTACTTGGAGAAATCATATCCAAAGGCTTTGTTAAGATCAAAGAGAGCATGGCAAAAATTGAGAACGGCGATTTGACCGGTATCTTTTCTGGCAAACAGATTCTTAGAAGGGATGAGTCCGGTGATATTAACAGATCCTTTTTGCAAATGCAGAAAAATATCAGCCGAATGATGGAGAGTATTCATACTGAGAGCAGTAAGATAAAAGAATCAATTGACTATATGGTGGCAAGTTCAAATAATGTATATGAGGATATTGAAAATATCTCCGCAACGACAGAAGAACTTTCAGCAGGAATGGAAGAAACAGCAGCTTCTGTTCAGGAAATTGGCTATACTGCCACAGAAATAGAGAAGGAGATATCAAACGTTGCAGGAAAGTTAGACAATGGAATAACCCTGTCNNGTAACTGCCTATGAAGGTGCTAATAAGAGGCTGCGCCAGTCCATCGAAAAAACAAAAGCGATTGAAGAAATCAAATCATTGTCTCAAACCATATTATCCATAACTTCACAGACGAACCTGCTGGCATTGAACGCCTCTATTGAATCAGCAAGAGCAGGCGAGGCCGGAAAAGGGTTTGCGGTAGTTGCCGAACAGATACGTATATTGGCAGAAGATTCAAAATCAGCTGTTTCTAAGATTGAAAATATTACAACATTAGTTGCTGATGCAGTAAATGAACTGGTTGTTGACTCGCAGAATATTCTGTCCTTTGTTGATAATCAGGTAATAAAGGATTATGAAAACACTGTTCGCATCGGAGAACAGTATGATGTTGATGCCGGTACTGTAAAGGCTATGGTAGCTGAAATTAAAGATTCCACACAGATTTTAAAGGAATCCATTCAATATATCAAAACAGCCATTGATGAAGTGACCTTGGCTACAAATGAAGGAGCAAGGGGAGCAACAGATATTGCAGAGAAATCCTCCTCTATAGCAGAGAAGACTTCTGAGGTGCTGCAGCAGGCTAAGCTGAATGAAGAAAGTGCAGCAAAATTAAATGAACATGTTGGTTTCTTTAAAATTAAATAAGGAAATTAATGATAAGGTCATAACCTGCTATCTATAGAAATTGAGGTAAAGTATACCCTGTAAGCTGGGACAGTTCCTGTAAAACTGTCCGGCCTGCAGGGTATTTTACTATACCTGTAAGGATAACGAAGGCAGTATTTGAGTTGTTGTATTGCAAAGCTAATTAAAATTCTTGGGCTTTGGGGGGACATTTCAAACTTAAATAAACTTATACAGCTCAGATTTCAAGTTCGATTTTATACTTATCAAGCCAGTAATTAATCTGCAGTAAGTAAGCCAGCATCTGAGGGCCAGCCATTAACTGACCAAACCAGGGCTTGCCATAATCAGAAGGGGTGGAAAGAAAAGACTCCACTTTCTTTCTATCAATAAGGCGGTTAACCGGAGAGGAGGGATTATTCAGTACTTCCCTTAACCTTTCTGCAAGAATTGCTTCATATTGCGGATTATAGGTTTTGGGATAAGGACTCTTTCTGCGGTATAATACCTCATCCGGCAGCAGTCCTTTGGCGGCTTCTCGCAGCAGATGTTTTACTACGCCGTCTTTGCACTAAATGTCCCAGGGCACATTCCACACATAATCCAGTATTCTATGATCCGCAAGAGGTACTCTGGCCTCCAAACCGGAGAACATACTGGTTCTGTCCATACGGTCCAGCAGTGTTGCCATAAACCATTTTATATTGAGATAAGAGATTTCCCTTCGTCTGGTTTCCTCTGCATTATCTAAAGAGAGTCTGGGAGTTTCAGCAACGGAAGCTTCATAGGTCTTATTGATATAATCCTCCAGATTCAATAGCTGAAGCAGGTCATCCTGTAAGAGCTGTTTTCTGGGTTCGATATTTCTGGACCAGGGAAAGGCTGCAGTTTCAAAGGCTTCTTTGCTGTGGAACCAAGGGTATCCGCCAAAAATTTCATCCGCACATTCGCCTGTAAGAGTAACTTTATTGAATTTTTTCACCTCACTGCAAAAATACAGCAGAGAGGAATCCACGTCTGCCATACCGGGAAGGTCTTTTGCATCCACTGCTTTATACAAGGCATCTGCAAGTTTAAAATTATCACATTCCAGATAAGTATGTTTGGTATTAAAATGCTTTACCATCAAATCCACATAAGGTCTGTCTCTGGAGGGTTGAAAATCATTTGCTTTGAAGTACTGATCATTTCCTGCAAAATCAAAGGAAAAGGTATTAAGCTGCTCGCCTCTTTTGGCAAGCTCGGAAGCACAAACGGCAGTAACGATACTGCTGTCGACACCGCCGGAGAGAAAAGTACAGATAGGAATATCAGATATCATCTGTCTGATAATAGAATCCTTTAGCAAAATGGCGGTCTTTTCAACGGTTTCTTCATAAGAATCCGTATGGGGACGGCTTACTAATTTCCAATACTGGTATTCTTTCATCCCGTCTCTGGTATAAACAGTATAATATCCTGGAAGTACTTCTTTACAGCCTTTGAATACACCTTTTCCATATGTTCTTGCAGGGCCGATTCCAAAGACCTCACACAATCCTTCTTTGTCTATTATAGGTCTGATGCCAGGATATTCAAACAAAACCTTGAGCTCAGAGCCGAAAATCAATGCATTGCCTGTATTGGTATAAAACAGGGGTTTGATACCCAAACGGTCTCTGAAGATACTTAAGGTTTCCTGATAGGAATCCCAGATTGCAAATGCAAAGATTCCGTTTAATTCTTTGACAAACTCGTTTCCATATTCTATAATTCCCACCAGAATAACTTCTGTATCACTGGTAGTTTTAAAACGCCAGCCTTTGATTTCTAAGTCTTCTCTAAGCTCACTGGTATTATAGAGTTCTCCGTTATATATAATTGTATAGGAGCGATTACCGATTTTTCTGGTCATTGGCTGCTTACCGTTTGCCAGGTCGATTATAGAGAGCCTGGCATGAGCAAAGCCCGCATGCTCTTCCAGCATAAAACCGTCCTCATCGGGACCTCTGTGCTTAATACTGTTCTTCATGTTAGCCAGAGTCTCCTGCCATTTGGCAGACTCCTTAGAGTAATTTTCCTTGAAGCTGCAAAAACCTGCTATTCCGCACAATTCTGCCACCATCCTTACATTTATAGATATCTGCTAGTTATTCTATGCAAGCCTTAAGGCAATGATACTTAAGGCAGGATAAAAGTCATGGCACTGTCTTGTTTTTAAATGACAGATGATTTATAATGATGGAGTATATTATGTTAAAAAATCGAATTATTAAGATAAATGCGGTAATTTATTAACTTAAGGAGGAAGGTTATGAAAGGTACAGTAGTATCGTCATGGGTGGAATCATGCAGGAAGCTGTATGGTAATGATATTGTCAATAAAGCATTAAAAGAATTCGACCTTACAAGCGAGCATATTTTTACACCTTTTGAAGATGTGGAAGACAGAGTTGCCAGAGGAATCATAGACCACATCGGAAATCAGCTGGGCAAAACAACCAAAGAAATATGGAATACCATGGGAGAGGAGAATATAAAGACCTTTAGTAAGAACTACCCTGGTTTCTTCCGGCATGAGTCTGCTTATCAGTTCCTGAAATCTATGAATGATGTCCATATCATTGTTATGAAACGCTTCCGAGGTGCAAAACCTCCTCTTCTCGACGTAGAAACAATATCTTCACATNNTTACCGGTCAAAAAGAGGTATGGTGGATTATCTTATTGGTCTCACAAATGGTGCAATTAAGCACTTTAACGAAAATGCCCAAATTGAAATTCTGTATCAGAATGAAGAAGAGACACAGCTTAAACTGACCTTTGAAAGAGAAATTCAGTCCACTAAGAAGTATCGTGTCAACCGATTTCTGTCTTTTGGATTTATTAAGAATACTGCTGTAAAGTCCTCTATTGTAAATACCGCTGCTGTTACCGTGACCTCTCTGTTATTATCCCAGGGTATCCTAAAGACAGGAATACTTGCTCTTGTTGCTTTCTGTTTCTCCATTTTGTCAGCTTTTTATCTTAATCGTCCCAGCAGGATGATTATGAAGGAGCTAAAGAATTTAAGCGAGCGTAAATTCGTAGAGACCATTAAGCTTAAGACAAAGGATGAATACGAGACTTACATGGAACATATAAACGAGATAAAGAGAAACATTCAGAAAGACTTTATCGGCTTCAATGCAATCGTAGATGAGCTCTATACCTTTAATAAATCAGTTTCTGATATTGCCGGAACCATGATGAATACCTCCGATGATATTACGGTAGTGCTGGATCAGGTAGCTCAGGCAGCAGTAACCCAGGCGGAGGATACTACAAAGGCCATCAGTGTTCTGGATGATAGTGTACAGAATGTAACAACAATCTCTGATGAAGGCCAGCAGAATAAGACCCAGATTGAAGAAGCAGTGCTTGGAATCGAAGACAGCTTTAAGAATGTTCAGGCTACTGCTTCCCAGATTGCGGATGTCCTGTATAGTTTCAGTAATATCAAAAAAGAAAGCACGGATCTAAAGAATAATGCCGATGCAATTACGCAGATTGTTCTTATTGTAGCCTCAATAGCCAAGCAGATTAACCTGCTGGCATTAAATGCATCCATAGAAGCCGCCAGAGCAGGTGAGGCCGGAAAAGGTTTTACTGTAGTAGCAGAAGAAGTAAGAAAGCTGTCAGAGGAAACCAATAAAGCGGTTAAGCAGATAAATGAGAGCCTTATGGGCTTTGTTTCCAGTATAGGAATAGTCGTTGAAGGAATCGATACTCAGTACACGGTTCTGGAAAATGAAAATACCAAGCTCTCGGATGCGGTTACGAAATCAAATCAGATGAATCAGAGACTAAAGGTAGTATCCCAGCTTTTAATCAAGAATTCAACTGAGTTGAAATCAGAAGCAGATAACATTACAGACCTGTTTGACGGAATACAGAATCTTGCGGCGATAGCGGAAGAGAATTCCGCATCCACACAGGAAGCCAATTCAAATGTTACAGTTTATGTTGAACAGATAAAGAAACTTAACGATCAGATTACAGTATTTGATACCATGATTCAGAACTTCCAGGAAGACCTGGGTAATTATATCATCTAAAGCTTTATACCAAAAGAAAAATTCTAATCCAAAGCAAATGCACCTCCAAAAGGTCAGTCACATCTAATCCTTTTGAGGTGCATTTTATATGGGAAACTATTTTCTTATTTGGTAATATGGGTTCCGGCTCTGCCATGAACAGCATCCAGTGCTTTCTCAATGGGAGCAATAATAGCTTCTCTGTTATCATCGGAGCCTGTGATGAATTCTACTGCTGCTTTAATCTTAGGCAGCATTGATCCGGATTCAAAGATATTTTCTTTTATATAACCTTCGGCTTCTGCAACGGATATGGTATCAAGGGGGCGTGCATCAGGCTTACCAAAACCATAATATACTTTATCAACACCGGTTAGGAACAGAAGGGTATCAGCTTTCACACCTTCAGCCAGTAACTTTGCAGTTGCATCCTTTTCTATAACTGCGCTGGCACCTTTTAAATTAGTACCCTGCTCCAACACAGGAATACCACCGCCACCGGAAGCAATAACCAGATGATTCGCCTCTAAGAGTGCTTTCACGGAATCAATTTCATATATTTCCAGAGGATTTGGTGAAGCAATTATTCTGCGGTAACCTTTTTCCTGCTTCACTACATGGTTACCTTTCTGCTGTTCCTTTTCTGCTTCTTCTTCGGTCATATATCTGCCAATGACTTTCGTCGGATTAGCAAAAGCCTCATCAAAGGGGTCTACTTTAACCTGTGTGATAAGAGTTACCACGGGTTTATATAAACCGCGGTTTAACAGTTCTGTACGCAGTATGTTCTGAAGATCATAACCCATATAACCCTGGCTTAAGGAACTGCAGACTGACATGGGAGGCGCAGTGTACTGGTTATCAAGTCTTGCAAATTCAGTCATTGCAGTATGAAGCATTCCGACCTGGGGACCATTACTGTGAGTTATTACAATATCATAATTATCTTCAATTAAGTCAGCAATTGCTTTGGCCGCTTTCTTAATTGCTTTTTGCTGTTCGGGAAAAGTTTCGGCAAACGCATCTCTGCCTAATACAACTACCATTCTTTTTTTAGGCATATTATTACCTCTTTCATAGGTTATTTCACGAAGAATCCCATCAGTGTGAACAGAAAGAATTCCTGTAATTGCAATTATAAGCTGAAATGAACAATCCAATAAAGCAATTATCAACTTATATAGATATTATAAATTATATAATAATACGACCTAAAAGGAAAGTATAAATTAGACTTTGTACAAGGCCTTATAAAGGAATTACTTATAAATAAGCAGATGGGACTGGTTTGCATTCTATTGGAATTTGGAATTCAAAACGGCAAAATGGATGAGTATAAGACAATTTCTTCGGATATTTTCAAAAAGTAACGGTTATGCGCTTGCCATAGGACTACTTATGATTTATAGTTTACTATAGTAACGTGATAATTCATTAGCTGTTTACATTGCAAAATTTTCTTCTTGACAACACAGGTATAATTGTATACAATAAGACAAATTAAAAAAAGTTAAAACTATAGGAATGAGGAGCAGAGCAATGGAAAACAGGAAAGTATTTATGAACCGTCAGAATAACCTGCTTCAGCTGGAGGAACACTTATACACTCTGGTTGATGTCGGCGAACCAAATGTTTTCAGGAATTTATTTCCTTACGATGAGGTCCCTAAAATAGCTTTTAATGACAGAATAGTGCCTCATAATTTTCCGGAAGAGATATGGATTACGGATACTACCTTCCGTGATGGACAGCAATCCAGAGCTCCTTATTCCACCGAACAGATTGTTACCATATTTGACTATTTACATAGACTTGGAGGCCCCAAAGGAATTATACGCCAGAGTGAATTCTTCCTGTACAGTAAGAAGGACAGGGATGCAGTGTATAAATGCATGGAGAAGGGATATCAGTTTCCGGAAGTCACCTCCTGGATTCGAGCCAGCAAAAAGGATTTCCAGCTGGTGAAGGATATCGGTATGAAAGAGACCGGAATACTGGTAAGCTGTTCTGATTATCACATCTTTTATAAGATGAAGATGACCAGAAGAGAAGCCATGAACCACTATCTGAATGTTGTTCAGGAATGTCTTGAGACCGGTGTTGCTCCCAGATGTCATCTGGAGGATATTACGCGCTCAGATATCCATGGTTTTGTTATACCTTTTTGTATGGAATTAATGAAGCTGGGAGAAAGATACCGTATACCCGTTAAGATCAGGGCCTGTGATACCATGGGGTATGGAGTTAATTTCTCCGGTGCTGTTATACCAAGGTCTGTGCAGGGTATCATCTATGGTCTCTTGACCCATGGAGNNACCTTCACACCTGATAGAATGGCATGGACACAATGATTTTTATAAGGCTGTTACTAATTCCACAACTGCCTGGTTGTATGGAGCCTGTGGTATTAACTGTTCCCTTTTCGGTATTGGAGAACGTACCGGTAATACACCATTGGAGGCCATGGTATTTGAGTATGCCCAGCTCAAAGGTACCTTAGATGGTATGGATACTACTGTAATTACTGAGCTGGCGGATTATTTTACAAAAGAAATCGGCTACAAGATTCCTCCCAGAACACCTTTTGTCGGAAAGAACTTTAATTTTACAAGAGCTGGAATTCATGCTGACGGACTATTGAAAAATGAGGAAATATATAATATATTTGATACGGAGAAATTTTTAAACAGGCCTGCCCTGGTTGCGGTATCCAATACTTCCGGGCTTGCCGGTATCGCTCATTGGATTAACACTTACTTTAAATTAAAGGGAGATGAAATCGTTGATAAGAACGACCCTCTTGTGATTAAAGTAAAGGAGTGGGTTGATGAGGAATATGACAGCGGACGTGTAACGGTAATTACAGATGAAGAGTTAATCGGGGTAATTACAGACATCAGAGAAAACCGGTTGTAAATTCCTACTGATAAGCTATCACAGGAATTTAGATCTGCATTGTATGGTACTACCATTCGAATGCTTCAATAGAAACTTATTAACATGGCAAAAGAAAGGCACGGTGTAAGATGACAGAGTTTATACAGGCGGCGAAAGAGAAATTCGGAAAATTATTAGAAGAGCAGCTGGCGCGGGTTGAGGTAANNGCGGATTTTGTGAACTATAAAGAGCTTGAAACCATAGCAATCGGCGTATGCGGAGGAGATGGTATAGGCCCTGCCATAACAGGTCAGGCACAAAGAGTGCTGGAGTTCCTGTTAAGTGATGAAGTGAAAAAAGGAAAAGTAACCTTTAAGACCATTGATGGATTAACCATTGAGCATAGGGCAGAAAAATTACAGGCGATTCCTGATGATGTGCTTGCAGAGCTGAAAGAATGCAATGTAATTCTAAAAGGACCTACAACAACACCAAGAAAAGGCGATCCCTGGCCCAATGTTGAGAGTGCCAATGTAGCTATGAGAAAAGAACTGGATCTCTTTGCTAATATGCGCCCTGTACGTATTCCTGAGCAGGGAATTGACTGGACCTTTTTCCGTGAAAATACTGAAGGTGCATATGCAGTAGGCAGCAAGGGTTTTCCTGTAACAGAGGACCTGGCAGTTGATTTTACAGTGGTTACCAGTCAGGGAACCGAAAGAATTATCAGAGCTGCCTTTGAATACGCCAAAGCAAATAATAAAACCAAAGTAACTGCAGTAACCAAGGCAAATATCATTAAGACAACAGATGGTAAATTCCTTGATACCTTTAAAGAAATTGCAAAAGAGTATCCGGAGATTGAAGCAGATGACTGGTATATTGATATCATGACAGCAAAACTGGTAGATGAAAAGAGAAGAAAAGATTTCCAGGTACTGGTATTACCGAATCTCTACGGAGACATTCTGACAGATGAAGCAGCAGAATTTCAAGGCGGTGTGGGAACTGCCGGCAGTGCTAATATCGGTAAACAGTATGCTATGTTTGAAGCAATCCACGGATCAGCACCCAGAATGGTGGATGAAGGAAGAGATATCTATGCAGATCCCTGCAGCGTAATCCGTGCAGGTGCTATGCTTTTATCACATATAGGATACCAGAATGAAGCAGATAAGCTTTATAAAGCACTTGATATCTGTACCATCACCGAGAAGAAACTGGTCATTACGGGAAGAAATACCGGAGCAACCAGTGCTGAATTTGCCGATTACCTAATGGAGACCATTGAAAAGCTTTAGGAGGAATTTTGTGGACGAAAAAGATGTTCATAAGGAAAATACGGATAAATATTCCCTTCGAGGCAGAGTGTTTACAAAGATCAGGGAAGATATACTATCAGGAAAATATAAACAGAATGACGAATTAAAAGAGACCACAATCGGACAGGAACTGGGGGTCAGCCGTACACCGGTCAGAGAAGCATTACGTCAGCTTGAACTGGAAGGGCTGGTGAACATAGTACCCAATAAAGGTGCTTATGTGAATGGCATTTCAGAAAAAGATATCCATGATATTTATATTATCCGGTCTTATCTGGAGGGACTTTGTGCCAAATGGGCATGTGAATACATTACCAAAGAACAGATAGATGAGCTGGAGGAAGTTGTATATTTGTCTGAATTTCACGCTAAAAAAGAACATCACGAACAGATTGTGGAGTTGGACAATAAGTTTCATCAATTAATTTATGAAGCCTCCAACAGCAAGATTTTAAATCATATACTTTCTGATTTTCATCACTATGTGCAAAGAATACGAAAGATAACCCTGGCCTCGGATTTACGGGCAGCAAATTCCAATAAGGAACATACCGCCATATTGGATGCTATTCGTCAAAGAGATGGTGATAAGGCAGAAATGCTGGCTCATGAACATATTATGAATACCATCAAGAACATAAGCGAGAGAGGGCTGTAAGAAGAAGCACAGGCAGTAAGCTCCTGAAAACAGACCTTTACCGTAAGTAATTAAATATAGCTGCATTTAAACCGCCTTTGTAAATATTTATAAAGACGGTTTAAGTGTATTTTGTAACTTTAAGGAAATACCGCCGATAAGGAGATACGAATGGGATTGTTTAATTTATTTAACCGAAAGGCAGAAGAAAAGCAGCAATTTGATGACTTCAGCATGATGCTGGCAATACCGAAGGAAGAAGACCATATAAAAGAACCTGAAATCATCATAAACCGTCTCGGTGAGATTCCGGGCATCAATATATTGTCCAGAAAAATGCAGGATTATAAGATTGAAGTTGTCATTGAATACAAGAAGAATGAGTATCCGTTGATTTTCTATCCGGATAGTTTTGCATTACCGGATTTCTACAGACAGCAGCATCTCTTTCCTGATGTTGACATGCATAAGCTTGAGAGGGCAGAATCCGGATTAATGATAGAAATGCTTTTTGGTGATGACAGTTTAGAGTCCTATCACTTACAGTTAAAAATCGCAAATGGAATAATACCTGATATTCTGGCACTGCTTGATATCAGCTCTGAGAAGATTCTGTCCGGCAGATGGGTAGCCATGGCAGCAAGCTCAGATGTACCGCCGGCGCCTCGTTATATTTATACTGTTCAGGCAGTATCCGATGAAGACCATGTGTGGCTTCATTCCCATGGATTATCACGTTGTGGTATCACTGAATTGGAGGTACTGAATTCTACCAGAGATACCTATAATAATCACTATAACATTATAGAAACCGCTGCCAATCGGCTGTTGGAAGCAGAAGAACCTTTAAAGCACAAGGAACCTCTCTACCTTGCAAGATTATCAGAGGAGGATTACCTGGTTATAACCCTGATACCCTGGGAAGAAGCTGTGAAAGGTTATGCTGCAGATATATTGGGGGGAAGAAGAGACAGGGAGGAGAGTCATAACAGAAATACCAGTGCTGTCTTTGTTTATCCTACAGAAGAGGATTATAAAAAGAAGAAATATAAGCCAGTATCTATCTATGATGAGATACTGAAAGATAATCCAATCTATATGATCTCCAACAGAGAAACAAATAGAATGAGAGCCTTGGCACTGGAGCGAATTGATTATGTAAGAGTGGCAATAACCTCAGAAGAGAATCAGATACTAGTAAAAATTGGACTGACTGTAGATGATGAGCATAAAACCGAGGATAACTTCCAGGAGCATATCTGGTTTGAACTTCTTGAAATTACAGAGGACCAGGTTCGGGGAACACTTACTCAGGAACCCTATTATGTTAAGGATATGCATACCGGCAGTGAAGGAACCTATAAGATAGAAGATATAACAGACTGGCTGATCTTTACGCCTGAACGGAGACTGTCTCCGGATGATGCATACTTACTGGAAGATTAATAGGAAGATTTGAGTATAAGTTTCGGTGAAAGGATTTCCAATACCTTTAACAGGTGTACTTATTCTTTCTGTTCTTAGAATCAGCCTGTACTCATATGGAAGCAAAAGTTAAAGTTATATCATATTAATGAATATTATAAGAACGCTCCCGGTATATGTGTTGTAGGTTACGAAGTACAGCATAGAAGCCGGGAGCTGATTTTGTTATAGGATTGCTAGAATTCTAGTGAAGTGACACTCTGTTTCACAGAGCGGAAGTAATTGTTATTTCATAATACAGGTATTATAGTGTAACGATTCTAATCTGCCAGTTCTTCCCAGAGTACCATGAGTTCTTCCAATCTGGCTTCCAGGGTCTTTTTCTCCGTAGTAAGCTTTATAAGTTCGCTGGAATTGGTATAGATGTCCTCATTGGTCAATAGTTCATCAATTTCTTCGTTCCGAAGCTCTAGCTTTTGAATTTCTTCTTCTGTTCTCTTTAAATCATTCTGACGTTTACGTATCTTAGCCTGTTCTTCCTTCTGCTGTTTCCAATCCTGTTTCGTTTCAGACTCTTCAGAATCCTTTTCTTTTTGGGAAAAAAACGTGTTATTAGCAATAGTACCAGGCGTAAGTTCATCTTTCTTTTCCAGGTAATAATCGTAATTACCGATATAATTAACCAGCATATTACCGGTTAAATCCATAATCCTGGTAGCGGTCTTATTGATGAAATAACGGTCATGTGATACATATAGTACGGTTCCTGAATAATTATTAATTGCATTTTCAAGGATTTCCTTGGAGGTGATATCCAAGTGGTTGGTGGGCTCATCCAGAATCAAAAGATTTGCTTCTGAGAGCATTAGTTTCGCAAGGGAAACTCGTCCTTTTTCACCACCGCTGATATCTTTAATACGCTTGAACACATCATCTCCGGTAAAAAGAAAAGCAGCCAGAATATTACGGATGGCGGTATTATCCATATTAGGATAAGCATCACTTAATTCATCAAATAGAGTCTTGTCTGAATCAAGCACCTGATGTTCCTGATCATAATATCCGATTTTTACCTTGGAGCCTAAGGTTACTTTTCCAGAGTCAGCAGGAATGATCTCATTAACAATTTTCAGTAAAGTGGTCTTACCGGTTCCGTTATTTCCGATAATAGAGACTTTTTCACTTCTTTTTATCTCAAAGTTCAGATTATCAAATAACTTTAAATTGCCAAAGGATTTCGCAAGTCCTTCAACTCGCAGCACATCATTTCCACTGATTACAGAAGGCTCCAGGTTAATATGCATCTGGGGTTCATAGGTAACCGGTTTATCCAGGCGCTCTACTTTATCTAACATCTTTTCACGGCTTTCTGCCCTGCGGATNNTCTCACGGTTAAAGGAACGAAGCTTGGCAATTACTTCTTCCTGATGTTTGATTTCTCTTTGCTGATTGAGATAATGCTTTAACATGGCATCCCGCAGCATCGCTTTTTTATCGGCATAAGCTGTATAGTTACCATCATAAGAGACTGCTTTGCCCTGTTCTAACTCTACGACCTTTGTTACAACTTTATCAAGGAAATAACGATCATGGGCTATTACAACTACAGAACCCTGATAATTAACCAGAAAGTTTTCAAGCCAGGCAATAGACTCCATATCAAGATGATTGGTAGGCTCATCCAGAAGAATTAACTCAGGTTTACTTAAGAGCAGTTTACCCAGAGCAACACGCGTCTTCTGACCACCTGATAATGGATGA